>JBGCGD010000001.1:0-5255 GCA_045110515.1 Granulosicoccus sp.
GCAAACCACAGCGCGCTACAGGCCACGTACCCAATGTGGTGTAAAGAAATCGAAAGCGGTTCTTTGAACTGGGATTCAATCGGCCAGCAATTCGGACTTACAAAACAGTAAGCACAAGAGATTCAGCAAGTCAGGCGAGGCGTTACTATAATCGAGTAACCCGAAAAGGCAAGACACGCTAATGATGTTCATCGATCCGCACGCGCATATGATTTCGCGTACCACAGAAGACTACCAGGCCATGGCGGCATCAGGAGTCGTTGCGGTCATTGAGCCAGCATTCTGGTTAGGGCAACCCCGAACCCATGTAGGCACATACATAGACTATCTGTCTTCCATTCTCGGTTTCGAGCGCTTCAGGGCCGGGCAATTCGGTATGCGGCACTACTGCACCATCGGCCTAAATTCCAAAGAAGCTAACAACGAAGAATTGGCTGAAGCGGTTATGGAAATATTGCCTCGCTTCGCGCTCAAAGAAGGCGTGGTCGCGATTGGCGAAATTGGCTACGACGAACAAACTGAACTGGAGGATCGGTATTTCCGCTTGCAGCTTGATTTAGCCAAAGAGCTGAACCTTCCCGTCATGGTTCATACTCCTCATAGAGATAAAAAGCGCGGTACATCTCGCTCTATGGATGTTTGCATCGAGCATGGAATCGACCCCTCCATGGTCGTTGTGGATCACAACAACGAAGAGACAGTGAGAGAGGTGCTCGACCGAGGCTTTTGGGCTGCTTTTTCAATCTACCCATCTACCAAAATGGGTAACGAGAGAATGGTAGACATACTCGCCGATTATGGGCCTGAAAGAATTATTGTGGATTCAGCTTGCGATTGGGGAATTTCCGAGCCTCTCGGCGTTGCCAAAACTGCGAGCCTCGCCTTGGAGCGAGGTATCCCTAAAGAGACCGTTCGCCTCGCCTGCTATCAAAATGCACTAGATGCCTATAGCCAGAGCGGCCAAATGAAAGAAAGCGATTGGCTTGACCCGGCACCTATCGATCAACGCACTGTTTACGAAGGCAACAGTATCCTACGCGGAGGCCGTGAGCCTGTTGTTGAAGATTCCGCACCCTCTCGCAGCACCAACAATTTAGTCATCAAATAAATACTAGCTAGCCTGCTTGAACTCAGTGCCGGCTGTTTCATCAGCAAATACATGATCGAGCACGAGCTGCTTAAAGTCAGTTGAATCAATATCACTGTTAGGTAACAAGGCGGCGTCGCTACTGATTACCAAGGGACCGTGCTCAGGCGTATCTGTGGGCCTACCGTGTGAACCTTTCACCAGTGTCGTTTGCTTGTTGGAAATCACATCAAGCAAAGTGCGAAAACCTAATTTTTTTCGAATCAGACGCGAAGCAACTGCGAGCATTGGCACTTTGATCTCAGGATCTATAAACAACTCAACCGGGTCATAGCCGGGCTTCCTGTGTATGTCTACCGTCCGTGAATAATCCGGAGCAGCATTATCATCCAGCCAGTAGTAATAACTGAACCATCTATCCGCTTTTGAGATAGCCACCAGTTCGCCAGAGCGATCATGATCAAGTCCACACTGCGCTTTACCCTCCTCTCCCAATACTTTTTCAACACCATCAAGCGATTCGAGTATTCCCCGAACTTCTTCAAGCTTGTCATGGTTGTTGACATAGACATGGGCAAGCTGATGATCAACAACAGCAAAGGCATCTGAAGCGCCTGCATCCAATTGTTCGCAACCTTGCTCGTTTCTTACGCGAAGCAGACCCGCCTGGCGAAGCGCTCTATTGATATGAACGGCATCAGTCACAGGAGTAATACCGTACTCTGAGACGATAATAACGTTTTGACCCTGCTCATCGGCTTTGGCAATGAGCTCGCCACACAATGCATCAACTGCCGTCAAATCGGATTGAATATCGGGATGATCCAGATCAGGACCCAAACGCTGAAGGTTGTAATCCAGATGCGGTAAGTACGTTAAGGTCAATGTTGGATTCCGAGTCTCCATCATGTGACAAGTTGCATCGGCTATCCATTTACTAGAGGTAATGTCTGCCATCGGGCCCCAGAATTTAAACAAGGGGAACTGTCCCAGTTTTTCATCTAACTCATCGTGTAACTCGGGAGGATGGCTGTAGTGATCAGGGATTTTCCGTCCATCGGCCGGATACATGGGGCGAGGCGTTGCGCTCCAATCAGCTGTGGAGTACATGTTGTACCACCAGAACATTTTGGCGCAGGTAAATTCAGGATTTCGCGCTTTCGCAGCCTCCCAGATTTTCTCCCCGCCAACCAGTTTGTTCGATTGTCGCCACAACCACACTTCCGATAAATCGCGGAAAAACCAGCCATTTCCGACAATGCCATGCTCTTTAGGTGTTAATCCGGTGACCAGTGTCGATTGAGCCGTACAGGTTACAGCGGGGGTGACCGCCCGCATTGCACGCAGCCCTCCACGCTTGGCCAATTTAGCCAAATGAGGTGTGTGCTCCCCGACAAGCGCAGGGCTTAAACCTACAACCAAAATTACTAGAGTCTGTTTCATAGGATGAGCATGGAAACTGCACGTAAGCAAGTAACCTACGCTATGCACTTTTCGTACTCACTCATGACTGCAGGCACCGCCAACTCTGAATTCACATTTCGCGGATGGAATTTATCGGTCGCGTTACAACTGGGACGCGTCTCAAACCTACCCACCGTTTGGACAAATACGCTGGCTGCAATCGTTCTCAGTGGTGCTAGCACGTCAGCACTTAACCTGACACTCTTGCTTGCGGCGATGAGCTTTGCCTATATCGGCGGCATGTATCTAAACGATGCTTTCGATAGAAAGATCGATACCGCGGAACGCCCGGAAAGACCCATACCGTCTAAGCAAGTTTCAGCAACCGATGTGTTTGTCGCAGGCTTTTCTATGTTGGGAATTTCCACGATGCTTGTCGGACTTGTGGCATCAAGTGCAAACACAACAGGCCTTGCCCTATTAAGTGCTGTAGCGCTGAATATCGCTATTGTGGGATACAACGTCTGGCACAAAGGAAACCCTGCCAGTCCGCTACTTATGGGGCTTTGTCGACTTCTGGTTTATGTCACTTGCGCACTAGCCATCACCGCAGAGCCTGATAAGGCCGTGTTCATCGGAGCGATGATTACACTTGCGTACTTGATAGGTCTTACTTACACGGCTAAGCAAGAACAGCTTGGGCACGTTTCAACTTTATGGCCGCTGTTGTTTCTGGCAGCACCTCTTGTGTTCGGTGTCATTAACAGCACCGCTTCACTGATAACCGCTGCGATAAGCGCACTGCTTTTGGCGTGGATCGGTTACTGCCTGAAACTGATTTTCAGAAGGCAAGCCGGGGATATCCCTCGCGCAGTAGTCAGTCTCATTGCAGGAATATCACTCGTAGATGGCGTACTCATTGCCGTCGCCGCCAGCGCGGCGTACTCTCTTACCCTATCGTTGATGCTAACTGCTGCAACGATAGGGGCATTCGCTTTAACGCTAAAACTGCAACGCTATATAGCCGGTACTTAAGATATAGCGTTGGCTGTAGAGAAGTTTACAGGCGGGAGTTGCTAGTCTTTTTGGAAATGACGCAACCGCTGAATAAGGCTGGATGTATCCCAACGGCCACCACCCATTTGCTGAACATCCGCATAGAATTGATCGACTAGTGCGGTTACTGGAAGTGACACACCAACCTCTTTGGCAGCATCCAGTGCGATACCTAAATCTTTTCTCATCCAATCGACAGCGAAGCCATAATCAAATTTGTTATCGACCATGGTATCTGCGCGATTGGTCAGCTGCCAGGAACCACCGGCCCCTTGAGATACCAATGAAGCCATCTGCTTTGCATCAAGGCCAGATTTCTCGGCAAAGTTGATAGCTTCTGACATGCCTTGCACCAACCCGGCAATACATATTTGATTACACATTTTAGTGATCTGACCCGATCCAACGTCACCAAATCGTTCGGTGGCTTTGGCGTAAACATCCATAATGGGGTTGGCTTTATCAAAGTGAGCCTGCTCGCCACCGCACATAATCGCCAGTTGCCCGTTCTCGGCTCCTGCCTGTCCACCCGATACCGGCGCATCGACGAAACCAATACCATTTTTTGCTGCCACTGCAGCCAGCTCTCTTGCGACTTGCGCTGAGGCAGTAGTATGGTCGACGAAAATGCTTTCGTTAGACATACCAGCTAAAGCACCGGTATCGCCTAGTACGACCGAACGCAAATCGTCGTCGTTCCCGACGCAGCACATGACAAATTCTGCCCCGGCAGCAGCCTCGGCTGGCGTAGCTGCAGCAGTACCGCCATACTCTTTCGCCCAACGATCCGCTTTTTCTGCCGTGCGGTTGTACACGGTTACGGAATGCCCTGCTTTCTGTAAATGACCAGCCATGGGATAGCCCATAACGCCAAGACCCAAAAAAGCTACCTGTGCCATTATTCTTTTTCCGTATTGTCGATACCCTAATGGTAACCCATTAGCTCAAAACTCCGACATTCAGTGATTCCCTTTCCCACAACTAGCCTCGGCCTCGTTCGCCTACTATGAAAACACTCATCCTCGGTGGAATGAAATCAGGTAAATCACGCTATGCCGAATCGCTTGGAGTGGCAACAAATAAAAAGTGCACATTGATTGCCACGGCCACCGCACTCGATGAAGAGATGGCTAAACGCATACAACGTCACAAAGACGATCGAACACCTGGTGTGTCAACAATAGAAGAACCAATCAACCTAGCAGACGCACTCTGCACATTTTCAGAAACGGACTGTGTATTAATTGATTGCCTGACGCTATGGATCACAAACTTACTGGTCATTGACGACGACTTAGCGAGTTTAAAAGTACAAAAACATAAATTTCTGGAATCATTCAAAAACGCACAATGTCACGTCATTTTAATTTCCAATGAAACGAATATGGGTATCGTTCCGATGGATAAACTCAGCCGTCAGTATTGCGATCAAATTGGAATTTTGCATCAGGAGCTGGCAGCTCTTTGTCATGAGGTAACACTAATGGTGGCAGGGCTGCCTTTAAAGATTAAAAGCACGAAAGACGTTTAATATTCACGTTGCCTCATCTGAAGCATTCACACCCCCAAAACGACAAAAGGCCATCCTGTGAGGGATGGCCTAATGGCGTACTAAATAAAACCCGGCGATGACCTACTTTCACATGGGGAAGCCCCACACTATCATTGGCGCAGAAAGGTTTCACTTCCGAGTTCGAGATGGGATCGG
>JBGCGD010000002.1:0-72920 GCA_045110515.1 Granulosicoccus sp.
AAAAATATCAGCCGATAACCTCTTCTCGAAAGGGGTTCCCCAAATGAGCAAGTCAGCGTCCTTTGCCGTATTGTTAACAACAAAGAACTGAACGACTGAAGAACTTACCGACTCTGTCGCATCCGGTTTACGTAGTCCAACATTGAGCAACGTCATTGGTATTGAAGGCTCCAGCTCTACCGATTTCTGACCAGATTGACCTGCTGACGAACATGATGCACACACAATGGTTAACGCAATCGTCGCGGCCTTAAATAGCGTTGTAAGATTCATAAAGACTACCCTCTCACCCGGGCACGCTTGGTGAGTGACAACATTAAACTCAACAGTGCAAAGAGACCTAACGCACCACCACCCTCTCCGGATGATGTCGAGGTTGTCGGGTCGTCATTACTGGGCACATTGCCGTTAGCAACAATACTGTAAGTCGCATTTGTGTATCCACGCACTAAAACGTAGTGATCGGCAGTATTAGGTACAGCGCATTGATCGACCGTTGAGTCCGAACTGAATGCATCCTCTGTTGTTTGTACCGAACGGCAAATCTCATCGCTGAGTTGATCGTCACTGTATACGTATAAATCTGCATCACCACTTAATGATTCCAATGCAATTCGCGTTGCATTGGTTACCCGATAGGCATTCCACTCACCCGCTGCCACACTGCTCTGAACAGGAGTGCCTATCTGCAGCTGAGAAAACTGAGGCGGGTTAGGATCATCATTTGCACGACGGATCGGTAAGGCAGGATCATTCTCTGCAAAATACTCATGACTATCGGCATTGGCCACAGCGAGATTTGGAGATGAAACAGCGAGCGCCTGCGTATCTTGGTGAGAATAGGCGTGATCATCTGTATCAGCAACTACGGTGAAATGAGAGATTTCATGAATGATGGTGCCAGCCCGTGAGTTTGTTCCATTGGGCTGTGCATTCCGAAATTCCGGACACAAAGTAATGCTGAAGGGTAAGGTGGGATAAACATAAGCGAATGTACCGGCGTCATTGCAGTTGCAGTCAAATTGTAGTGTTTCACCAGCCAAAGCGTTTTGTATCGATTCGAAATTCGATACAACACGGATATAGCGAGTTTCATCATAAGCACCAAACCAAGTATTGTACCGCGGCGAGCTAGCTCGTTCCGCTGCAGTGAGGCTTCTAAGATCTGTTAACGCGGTTTGTGTCAGTGTCTCCGCGATATTGACAGCCTCTACAATGTCAGCTTGTTCCTGCGCCGAACAGCTTAAGTACGCCGGAGCTCTCAATCGGGGAGTCAAGTTAGGCTGCAAAGCCATAGTCATAGTGTTTGAATGCAAGTGAGTGTATTCAAGTGCATCAACATCTTGAGGACTGACTTGACTGCGACCGCTGCTACCGTCCAATTCCTTGTAACGAATATCCCCAAAAAACTGTACTTCGTATAAACCAAACTGCTCTATATCGTAATACTCATTTAGAGTGACTCTTACAGAGAGAGTCTCGCCAGATTCAATCCGAATATAGCTGTCTTCAGAAGCAGCTGATCGCTTAACAACGCGGCCTGTATATGTCGCGCTTGTGCTATAAGCCCCCCCCTTTGTAGAGCTTTGAACTATGAAGACCGGGTGAGATAAGGTGTCTTCAAACGGCGTATCCCATCGCAATACTGAAACCGGGTTGGTACTTGTATTGGTCAAACCCACTTGAACAACACCCGGTTTTTCACCGGGCTCAATCAAGACCTCAAGTGGATTCGCAAGCGCCGGACCAGCCACCAGAATGCAAAATACTGCCAGCCAAACTTTCCCTAACGCTCTGAACATGCTTTAACTCATGCAAAAGACTCCTGGCCCAGTATAACCAGCCCCTGTTTGGAGGGATACGCTTGTCGAAAGTTGCAACGAGACAGGGGTCACAATATAAAGTAGATAAGCCCAAGATAATTTCATGAGTCTTCTGCTACACGAATTATTGTATTTCTAACTCCCACCAACGGCTCTCGGTGTTCTTACCGTCAAGACTAAAAACCTCACCAATTCTGGGTGTTAGCAAGTCGATCGATGCGTCATCTGCCAACTTTTGCAATTGAACGATTGGGTCATACCATGTGTGGAATGCCAACTCGAACATGCCCCAATGAATGGGTAATAAACGCGATGCATTAACTTCATTAAAGGCCAGCAAGGTTTCATCCGGCATCAAATGCACCGCTTTCCACGCTTCGTTGTATTGACCATTCTCCATAAACGCAATATCGAAGGGCCCTAACCTTCGCCCTATTTCTTTAAAGTGCGTGTCGTAACCTGAGTCACCACTAAAGAACAAGCGCGCATCGTTACTCACGATAGACCACGATGCCCACAGAGTTTCATTGTTGTTTATTCCATCGCGACCCGAGAAATGCTGAGCGGGGGCTGCTGTAAACTCAATGTCATGACTGGATGTGCTCTCCCACCAATCTCGCTCGGTAATTCTTAGTTCTTCTATGCCCCAACGCTTTAGATGCAAACCGACACCCAATGGCACGACGAACTCTGTATCGTAATTTTGAAAGAATTCGATAGTTGCCATATCCAGATGATCATAGTGATCATGAGAAATTAGAACGATGTCTATAGGTGGCAATTCTGACAGCGCAATGACAGGTGGTTGAAACCGTTGCGCTGTAAAACTTACCGGAGCAGCGTAGGCAGAAAAAACGGGATCTATCAAAACAATGGAACCTGAAAGGTTCAGTAAAAAAGATGAATGCCCCAACCAAATTATCTTGGCCGACCCATCGTAATTTACGAATTCCTGCATATCAGGTTTAACTTCTGGCAAAGCAGATGCTGGTGTTCCATCAGCACGCTCCGTAAACCATTCCTTCAACATCTCTATTGTGGAACTACCCTCTCGCATTTGCTGAAACAACTCTGCCCGGCGATTTTGGAAAATTCCTTTCTCAACATTGAATGCTGAAGAGCGCTGATAAGATGCTCTATCCACTTCATCGGGGTGAGCACCAAACACGGGAAGCCTAATGCCGATTAGAACAGCAACAGGTATCAACAGCACGATCAGCGTGACGACAATCAATACTTTCTTCATGAGTTAGCTCAGACAATACGATACGGCTTACAAACGCTCATCGTTCTATAGATGTTCTTAGGCATCCGCTAAGTCAGGCATTAGGCCATGTATCACTTAAACGATAGCCTTCCGGCCAAGGGTCATACGGATCAAGCATGTGTTGATGGGTTCCAGTTATAAACCCCCGTCCTGATATGAAAGGGCGAATAGCGGCTACATCGCCAATGCAAGTCTCCTCTTCAATGCCGCAATGAAATTCAGAGTCGAGTATTGAGACACCCACGAACTTATCACCCTTCTTTATTTGATGTCTTGCATGCAACACAGCTAGACGAGCAGAGCATCCGGTTCCTGTCGGAGAACGATCAATTTTCCCAGGCTCTATGGCAACGGCATTCTTACCAAAGTAAACACCGTCCTTTATTTCAATGGGCGCAGCAAATTGGCAAAAAGAAATATGTGACCAATCAGGGTTACCCGGATGAGAAAAACCCAGCTGCTCAGTTGCAGCCTTAGTCAGCTTAACACCCAATTGAGAGAGGTCTAGTGCTTCATCTGTTGTTAGTGAGAAACCCAATGCTTGCGCATCAACAATAACGAAGCTATCACCCCCGTAGGCGGTATCAACTGTAAGAGTGCCCATACCTTCAACTTCAATTGTCGCATCAAGCAACGCAGCAAAGCTTGGCACATTGAGAACCCGCACACTCTCTACCCGTCCGTTGTTGCAGCGTGCTTCAACATCCACAAGTCCACCGGGTGCTTCAATTTTTATTCGAGTGATGGGTTCCCGCATTGGCAGTATGCCAGTTTCCAATAGAACCGTAGCGACACAGATTGAATTGGAACCAGACATAGGTGGTGTATGCGCAGGCTCCATAATGATCCAAGCCGCATCGGCATCGGGATGCTTTGGCGGCACTAATAAATTTACGTGCCTGAAAACTCCCCCTCTGGGTTCATTCAGCATGAAGTTTCGAAGCGTCTCATCTTTTGCAATCCAACGCGATTGCTCCCAAAGAGTTTCACCCGGAGGAGGACTCACGCCCCCGACAATGACGTCGCCCACTTCACCTTCAGCATGGCAACTTACCGTATGTATGGTTTTACAACTTCTCATAATCTAGGCACTTACCTTAGACATTTGAACGGCAAATATTGCTGGTGATATATTTGATGAAAATAATTAATCGCTCAGGGCTTGATCAATGTCGGCGATAATGTCATCGGCATGTTCGATGCCTACCGACAAGCGAATTAAATCCGGTCCTACACCCGCTGCAATTTGTTGGTCTTCAGATAACTGACGATGCGTGGTTGAGGCAGGGTGAATTACCAATGTTTTAGCGTCACCGATATTGGCCAGATGGCTAAGCATTTCCACTTTCTCAATAAATGAAATTCCCGCCTGCATTCCACCTTTCACTCCAAAACTCATCAATGAACTACAGCCTTTAGGCAGATACTTCTGACCTAAACTAAAATATTTGTTGTCAGATAGTCCGGGGTAGTTAACCCAAGACACCTGTGGATGTTGCTCCAGATAACGAGAAACCGCCATCGCGTTTTCCACATGACGCTCCATACGCACATGAAGTGTCTCAAGCCCCTGCAAAAAATTAAATGCATTGAAAGGACTCAGTGAGGGACCCATCGTACGCAAGTACTCCATGCGCGCTTTCATCGTATAAGCAAAATCACCGAATGTTTCGTAGAAGCGCACCCCGTGATAGCCCTTAGAAGCATCCACCATATCGGGGAAATTTCCGTTGTCGTAAGGGAATTTCCCAGACTCAATAATAAGCCCACCAATGGAAGTTCCATGACCACCAATGTACTTAGTCGCTGAATGGATAACGATATCTGCGCCGTGCTTAATAGGTTGGCACAAGAACGGAGAAGGTACGGTGTTATCTACCATCAACGGCAAACCAAATTCGTGTGCGATATCAGCAACTGCCTCAATGTCTAAGACATTGAGACCTGGGTTACCCAAACTTTCCGCGTACACCAGTTTGGTTTTAGGGGTTATCGCACGACGAAAGTTTTCCGGGTCATCGGGATCAACAAAGTGGGTATTGATTCCCAACTTGCGAAGGTTCACATCTAACAACGAATAGCTGCCTCCATAAAGTGTACTCGCCGCAACGATCTCATCACCCGCCTGGCAAAGCGTCAGCGTTGCTATAGTTTGCGCAGACATTCCTGATGCAACAGCCAATGCAGCCCGCCCTCCTTCAAGCGCGGCAACACGCTCTTCCAACATAGCGTTTGTCGGGTTTGACAAACGCGAGTAGACATTTCCGAATGTTTCTAAGTTAAACAGGCTGGCCGCATGATCAGGGCTGTCAAACACATAGGAGCTGGTTTGATAAATGGGCGGCGCACGCGAGCCGGTCAGCGGATCGGGAATTTGTCCTGCGTGTAAGCACAAGGTTTCCGGTGCGTAGACTTTATCGGCCATGGTTATGAGATCTCTGGCGAATTGCTGTGTTAATCAAACCCTGTCAGAGGTTAATTTTTTTAGGGCGACGAGAACTGATAAGACCCGTGTTGACACCAGCCCAATTGAGTCCGCCAAACAATCTGGCGTGCTCTATCTTCGTACAACGATTCATGACAACTTCAAGACCGGCGTCTTCTGCCAGCACTCTTGCATCATCGTTGATCACACCCAGTTGCATCCATAACACTTTTGCTTCAATCGCTATAGCCGACTGTGCAAGCTCAATCATTTGATCTGAGCGGCGAAAACAATCGACCATGTCGACCGTCCCGGGAATGTCTTCAAGCGTTGGATACGAGCGAATACCGAGTACTTCATCAAACATGGGATTGACAGGGTAAACCGTGTACCCATGATCGAGAAGGTATTTACCCACAAAATAGCTGGGGCGGTGCACCTTATTGGACATTCCGACAACAGCAATAGATTTGCTGGCGTCTAATATTCTGCGCAATGTATTTACATCTGTCATGCGTTATTCATATACCAGTAACGACGAGGTGTAATAAACCCGTATTCCTATAGTTGACTTGCAGCGAGCACTTGACTGGCACGCCGCCCGACAAACCATGCGACCAACACAGTACTGATGAGGCCAATTGATAACAAGACCCACTGTATTGTTCCAGCCCCATCCATGGCTTGTCCCATGACACCAATATACACGTACAGGGCAGACCCGGGCAGGATGCCCACCGCAGTAGCTATAGCGTAAGGAACGACTTTGACACCGGTCAAAGAAAACAAATAGTTCTGTAGACCAAACGGGATTAACGGGCTTAACCGAACCAGAAAAACCACTTTCCAACCTTGCTCACTCACGGCGGTGTTTAAAGAACTCAAGCGAGGGTCGCGTTCAACCCACCGACTGACCTTTTCATGCGCCAGGTACCGGCCCAATAAAAACGCCACAACAGCGGCAAGCGTTGCAGATAAAACGACAAGAGGCACGCCCAATAGCCCGTAGGCCAACCCCGCGGTGATTGACAGCAAACTTACGGGAGCAAGCACTGCCGTGAGCAAGATATAAGCAACAATAAAAAGGACAATGCCTAACGCACCGAGGCTCAACACCCACGCCCTAATATGATCGACCCACTCAGATAGCGGTAGCCAGGACCAAATCACAACTAGTGCCGCCACTGAAAAAAACATCAGCGCAAATTTCGTACGTTTTTTCATGGCTGACTAAGGTGCTTAACGTTTGAGCGAGTCATTCTCACAAACTTTGAAAATATCAAAGCTAGAGTGTCGAGTTTAACTAGGGCGTGCAATGGTTGTAATATCCCCCGCCATGACGTACTCACCTCCACCAAGTCGTCCGATGGGGTCCAGCTTATCGGCCAGAACTTTCAACCGACCCTTCTGATCCTCACCGACGACCTCATCGGCCAAATACAGATGAGTCAACTCCAGAAACGCGATCCACTGATTTTTTATCATCTTAGTATCCACCAGCTTGCTGGCATAGGCGACTCGACAATCCCTGAGGCGAGGCAACGGGCTGCCGGGCAAGTCGCAAGTCTGAAGCCCAATTTCTGAAACCTCTGAGACATCGCGCCCTAAAGCCGCCGCACTGAGTGTCATCTCTTTAGCCAATTCACGGTGAGCAATATGAATGACACCAAATTCACGTTGCTCCAGATTTATACGCGTGTCTTTCAATGAACCATCGTCCCTGATGCCCACCGACACAACGCACATGGCCGGATCACTAGATAGGGCATTGAAGTACGAAAATGGAGCGAGGTTGTAGGAGCCTGATTGATTCTGTGTAAGAATCCAGGCAATGGGTCTTGGCACAATGGTCTGCGTCACAGTCGCGTAGGTTTGCACCGGCGACAGCGTAGATAAGTCGATGTGCATGGAAACTAGGCCCCTAAGTAAATTCAGCCGAGGAAAATCAGACGTGGTCCACGCATCCGTAACGCCACCTGTCCAACCTGCGCATTTCGGAACATCGCTTATCCGCACTTTACGGAACGATACCCGTAAATTGCACACTATACTTGGGTAATGTTAGACAAGCTGCCGAAAATAGAACCCTTAAGCGACGATGCCATGCATTTGAACTCCGATGCGCCTTTTCCCCGTGCATTAAAGGACGCGGCCGTTCTAGTACCTTTGGCATTTCATGAAGATCAATGGCATGTACTGTTTATTCGTCGGGCAAGTAACGAGCAGGATCGCCATAGTGGTCAAGTTGCCTTTCCTGGCGGAAGACTGGAAGAGTTTGATGCCAGCCACGAAGAGGCAGCACTGCGCGAAACGCACGAAGAAATAGGCATTCCAGCTAGCAAAATAAAGCTACTAGGGAAAATCACACCGTATGTCACAGTCAGTGATTACTCGGTCACCCCGGTCGTTGGTGTCGTGGATTGGCCAACCGCACTGGTTCTTCAGAAATCAGAGGTAGCTCGGGCATTTCTATTGCCGCTGGAATGGCTGAAAAACAACTCTAACTTCACGTACCGCGCTAGACAGGAAATGGACCCTCAAAGTGCACGCCGCCATCCCATCATTGTGTTTAATGAATACGACGGAGAAACGCTGTGGGGAGCGACAGCGCGCATGACTTTAAATTTTCTCAAAGCGGTCAGCGATGGGAATATCAAAATCCCTCATCGCTAGCACACATCAGACAAGGGTAGATACAGCGGCCTTCATTCGCTCAACACCTTTCATTAGCGTCTCGCGAGGGCAGGCAAAATTCAGTCGGATGTAATTGGGTTGGCCAAATTGCTCGCCACTGGATAACCCCACCCCGTGCTCTTCGAAGAAACCCTGAGTGTCATCCAACCCTAGCCCAGTAGCATCAATCCAAGCAAGGTAGGTGGCCTGAATAGACTCAACTTTCAAACCGGGCACGGCCCCAAGCTCGGTCTGCAGATACGCATAATTCGCTGCCAGGTATTCAATTAATTCTGCTCTCCACTGCCCTGCCTCTTGATAGGCTGCGTGCGTGGCAACGTAGGCAAGCGGCGGCACCATAGGCACAATAGACTGGCTGGCAGCACGAAACTGATGACGCAATGTCTCGTTTTTAATGATGGCAAAGGAGCAATTTAATCCTGCGATGTTCCACGTTTTACTGCCACTCATGAGCGTGACTATATTCTCTGCCATATCCGGACAGGCAGCCGCTGTTGGATAGTGTTTGGCCGTTTTATCGATCACCAGATCACAATGAATTTCGTCTGAAATCATGATCACATTATGTTTATTGCACAAAGCCGCCAGTGACTGAAGCTCATCCGATGTAAACACGGTACCCGTGGGGTTGTGCGGAGAGCACATCATCATCAATTTGGTCTTGTTGGTGAAGGCTGCCTCCATAGCGGCAAAATCATATGTCCAACGACCTTCTTTGCGACAAAGCGGCACACGCACCACCTGGTGTCTATCAACTTCATGTGAATCATAGAAATGATGATAGATGGGCGGGTTAACCAGTATTTCGTCTCCATCGTTGCAAAAGGCGCGACAACTGACCGCTAAACCGGTAACCACACCGGGAAGCCAGACGATCCAACTAGGATCGACCTGCCACTGATATTCATTTTGCAAATGCGCAATGACTGCATCGCTGAGACCATCCGGTGCAACGGTATAGCCAAATACACCGTGGGACACTCGCTCCTCGACGGCCTTTTGAATAGGCTCGGCCAGCTTAAAGTCCATATCAGCAACCCAGAAGGGCAATATATCTTGGTCACGATATTTGTCCCACTTAAGGCTTGCCGTATTTTTACGAGAAGTGACAGTGTCAAAGTCAGTCATTGGGTTTCTAATTTAGTGCTTTTACCTATTAGCAGTGTGCAACAGCTTCTCTAATCAGGCAACCGCCACACGTTTACGCCACCTTGCCCCCATACCCTTACCAACGACCATCACGTTTCCAACCAACACCAACGCGACACCGGATAACGCGAGAGGTGTCCATTGGAAATCCTCAAAAATACTGCTAATAACCAAAGCCACTAGCGGAAACAAAACCGTCGCATAAGCAGCTCTATCGGCGCCGATACGCCCCACCAATGTCAGGTAAGCCCCGAACGCAACAATAGAACCGAAAATGCTCAGGTAGAGCAATGAGCCGACATATTCCACTGACAGATCAAACGCAAACGGGACACCCTGCATTAGCGCATAAAGCAGCATAACGAGAGTTCCATACGCCATTCCAATGGCGTTAGTCTGAAGCACGGGCAGTTCCTTAGCCTGATTCCTGGCAGATAGAATATTGCCCAATGATGCAAAGAACGTAGCCACAAGCCCGATGCCCAATCCTTTAAGCACATTCTGGGAGGCATGCTCGGATACAGCTCGTGAGGCGGCGATTTCATGCCAGAAAACAAGGGTAATACCCAGAAGCCCTACCATGGCTCCTAGAAGAACAATTCCCTGCACACGCTTTTTCAGGAATATCGCACCGTTCACGATATTCATAACAATGACCGTGGAAAAAATAATCGCGACCAGCCCGGATGTGATTAGTCCCGTACACCAGTAAAATAATAGGTAGTTGATGCTAAACAGACAGGCACCTTGTGCAGCCATTGCTAGGTGCTCCTTTGGAGAAAATCTTAGCGGCACGCGACGAACGGCACACCAGAGTAATAGCAACAGCGCAGCCAGACCAAAGCGATAGACCAATGACACTGACGGATCCACTACACCCAGCTGAAAGCGGATAGCGAACCATGTCGACCCCCATATAAGGACGGTTAGAAGATAAAAAACGGCACCTTGCATGGCTTCGTTCCAAAAAAATAGACGCAGGGATGGCGAACCCGAAGTTCCGGACAGGCAAATTCGATGGTTAGAGAGACTAAACCTAGTGTATGCCAATTGAAGGTCATGAAATAGGGCACAACACGTTGCCATTGCTCAATTTTTCACCTGAAAACCGATACAATACGCGGCTTGCCCAGACCGTAAGATATCCCGTGATCTCGACTGCAAATCTAACCATTCAATTCGGTGCAAAACCGCTGTTTGAAAATGTCTCCATCAAATTTGGTGAAGGCAACCGATATGGCTTGATAGGAGCCAACGGAAGCGGCAAGTCCACTTTCATGAAAATTCTGGGTGGAGATCTGGAACCAAGCTCAGGCAATGTGACGCTCCTACCAGGTGTTCGCATGGCCACGCTTCAGCAAAATCAATTTGGCTTCGAATCGTTTACTGTTCTTGACACTGTCATCATGGGCCATCAGGAACTATGGGACATCAAAGAAGAGCGAGATCGCATTTACTCAATGCCAGAAATGAGTGAGGACGATGGTATGCGTGTGGCTGAGCTGGAAGTCCAGTTCGCTGAATTAGATGGCTACTCAGCCGAGGCCCGCGCCGGTGAACTGCTCTTGGGTGCAGCCATTCCTATCGAGCAGCACATGGTCCCCATGAGCGAAGTAGCACCCGGCGACAAGCTTCGTGTTCTGCTGGCGCAAGCCCTATTCGCAGATCCCGATTTGCTGCTACTGGACGAGCCAACCAACAACCTGGATATCAACACCATTCGTTGGTTGGAAAGTGTTCTTAATGAACGCAACAGCACTATGATCATTATCTCTCACGATCGTCACTTCTTGAATAGTGTTTGCACACACATGGCCGATCTGGACTACGGGGAGATTAAAATCTACCCGGGCAACTACGACGACTTTATGCTCGCATCCACCCAGGCTCGCGAACGTCAGTATGCAGACAACGCCAAGAAAAAATCTCAGATCGCTGACCTACAGGCTTTTGTGCAACGTTTTAAAGCTAACAAATCCAAAGCTCGGCAGGCCACCTCCAGACAGAAACAAATCGATAAACTGTCTATCGAGAAAATGAAGCCTTCCAGCCGCGTTAACCCCTACATTCGATTCGAGCTGGACAAAAAACTGTTCCGCAATGCTGCCGAACTTGAAAACGTCAGTGGCGGCTATGAAGACAACCCAGTCATCAGCAAATTAAGCGTCATGATAGAGGCAGGTGACAAGGTTGCAGTTATCGGTCCTAACGGCATCGGCAAAAGTACATTCGTTAAAATGCTAGCGGGCGAATTAGCGGCGACCGCAGGCGAGATAAAATGGGCCGAGAATGCAAAGATCGGCTACTTTGCGCAAGATCACGAAGAAGACTTCGAGCTTCCCACAACCATTCTTGACTGGATGTCTCAATGGGGTAACGAAAATCACGATGAGCAGGAAATTCGTGGAATTCTAGGTAGACTGCTGTTTGGAAAAGATGACATTAAAAAACCAGTCAATGTCGTCTCAGGTGGCGAGAAAGGACGCTTATTGTTCGGCAAACTAATGCTGCAATCGCCCAACGTTATGATCATGGATGAGCCGACAAACCATCTTGATATGGAGTCGATAGAATCATTGAACTTGGCAGTAGATTTATACCCGGGGACTGTGATTTTCGTTAGCCACGACCGTGAGTTTGTCAGTTCACTGGCCAACCGTATTATCGAGCTTGGCGACAACACCCACACTGACTACCGCGGCACCTATGAAGAATATTTAGAAAGCCAAGGTATAACCGACTAAAAAAACCTGACGGTAATAACAGCTTAGGCCGGTTGAACCAAACCTAAGCTGTCGTTACGAGCCGGCTACTATCGCATAGTGACTAGCTCTTCACCACTGGTTGGGTGAATGGCAACCGTATCATCTAAATCCCGCTTGGTTGCCCCCATACGCATAGCGACGGCAAACCCTTGCATCATTTCATCTGCAGCCAAACCGATCATGTGTATACCCACAACCTTCTCTTCACTACCGGTTACGATCAGCTTCATCGCTGTTTTCGATTTATGAGGCGTAAACGAGTTGTACATCGCGGTAAACGTGGACTCATAGACCTTAACGGTGTCGCCATATTCGGCACGAGCCTGCTCTTCAGTTAGCCCAACTGTCCCCATCGGAGGGTGGCTGAACACAACCGTCGGGATTAGTGAGTAATCCATATGCCGGCCTTCCTGATTATCGTAAATTCGATCGGCTAGTCGTCGCCCAGCAGCGATGGCGACTGGCGTTAACTCCGCCTGCCCCGTCACATCACCGATAGCAAAAATACCTGGAACGTTTGTCTCCTGATATTTATCGACCGGAATGTATCCGCGCTTATCTTTTTCAACACCGGCGTTTTCAAGTCCAAGCCCGTCAGTGGCGGGGGCACGGCCGACCGCGAAAATAACAGCATCAAAACCCTCAAGCGTTACGCCGTTCTCTCCGCTTGCGCTAATACCCGACGCGGTTTTCTCAAGCTTTGCAGCTGTAAAGCCCTTCTCAACATGCAAACCTTCGCTCAACATTTCATCCATGAGCTTTTCCTGCAATAGATGATCAAACTCTCGCAAGAACGACTGGTGACGAATAGCCAAGGTAACCTGACTGCCCATGGCTTGCATCATGCCGGCAATCTCAACCGCGATATAGCCTGCTCCCAGGACTAACACCGACGTTGGCTGCTCGGTCAGTTCAAAGAATCCATCAGAGGTCATGCCTAACTCTTTACCGGGAATATCGGGCACACGGGCATAACCACCCGGGGCAAGCACAATACGCGCAGCGCTATAGCGTTTACCGTCAACCTCTACGGTGTTTTTATCAACTAGGGTCGCGTAGCCACTCAAGGTTGTGACATTATTCTTCCCCAAATAGTTGGCATAGGCGTTATTGATATTACTAATATACTGCTGACGCTTCTCAACCAGAGATGTCCAGTCAAAACCGTTAACGGTGACGTCGAATCCGTAGCCTACAGCGTCACGTAGAGCATGAGCCGTCGCTCCGGCATACCACATGACTTTTTTAGGTACACATCCTCGATTGACACAGGTTCCACCCAGAACCGGGTCACTCTCAATAACGAGGCAACGCGCACCATAGCTGCCCGCGCGATTACACGTTGCGATACCACCGCTACCACCACCTACCGCGATGAGGTCGTAATCATAGTTGCCGGACATAGACTATTCCTGTTGTTGTGTTAGCTGTTGATGACGAGACCCGGATTGTTCAACCCTGACTCACTGGCACGTTATTCGGGATACTATACCGAGGCCATGCACAGATCGGACTTCCCGACAGTGAAAATCTCTGAGTTACGACAAAAAACTCCGCACTTCGTTGCATTGACTCGCTTAGATCGCCCCATCGGCATCTACCTTCTACTGTGGCCCATGCTATGGGCGCTGTGGTTCGCCGCCAAGGGCCTCCCAGATCTGGATATTCTGTTTATCTTCGTGCTCGGGACGGTACTCACACGTTCAGCGGGTTGCGCAATCAACGACTACGCTGATCGAGACTTTGACGGGCATGTTCAGCGAACGCAAGATCGGCCGCTGGCAACTGGCGCGCTAAAACCCTCAGAGGCTTTGCTTGCCGCAGGTGCTCTGATGTTGATTGCTTTTATTCTGGTATTGTTTACCAACACATTGACTATCACCCTGTCGTTTGCGGCCCTGTTGTTGGCTTTCGTCTATCCGTTTGCAAAGCGATTCACCTATTTGCCACAGGTCGTATTAGGGGCCGCTTTCGGCTTCGCCATCCCCATGGCCTTCGCCGCTCAAACCAACTCGGTTCCACTGACTGCTTGGTGGCTGTTTGGAACTGCAGTTCTTTGGTCAGTTGCCTATGACACCCTCTATGCCATTGCCGACAGACCAGATGACCTGAAAATAGGGGTGAAATCATCAGCTATTTTATTTGGCCAATACGACCTTATTGTCGTCGGTACTATGCAATGCGTGGTGCTCATATCGCTCGCGCTGATCGGCCAGCAATACGATCGCGGCATTGTCTATTTCACTGGCCTTATTGCTGCATCAGTATTTGTCATTTATCAACTATGGATTGCCAGAGATCGCGAATTGGAAAAATGTGTGCAGGCCTTCCTAAACAACAGCTGGCTGGGCATGAGCGTCTTTGCCGGACTCGTGATTGATTACATCATCAACCCTTAAATGAACGAATCAAACCAATGGGTTACTCAACTACTTCACCGCTATTCGAACGTTGTAGCCAATAGCGACTCGCCATCAGCAGGCATTCAGTCATCATTGAATACCCTTCAGCTGGCTGATGCCGTTCTGGACAATTCAAAACTGCTTGGCTCCTTTCCAAATCAACCTTTACAAATCGCCGTTATTGGCCCTACCCAATCAGGCAAAAGCACACTGGTTAATGTGCTACTTAACGCTCAAGTTGCAGGCATCAGCGCTTTGGCCGGTTTTACGGTTCACGCTCAGGGCTATGCAAGCCAATGCTCGGAAGAGGCTTTAGCCAACATAGATGCAGTGATGCATCCACTGCAACGCACCCTGGCTGTAGAACTCGATGCGACAAAACTCGATAGCTATGTGCTTGAGAGCATCCAAGCTGGCGAGCAATCAAACCTCTCACCTGCAGTGGTTTGGGACACGCCCGATTTCGATTCGATTGAAGCCAGCACTTACACGTTGTCTGTTTTAAATACCGTGGCTTTAGCCGACGTTCTAATATTGATGGTCAGCAAAGATAAGTATGGTGACAAAAGCGTCTGGGATATGCTCGCACTAATAGAACCTCTCGGTAAGCCATTAATCGTCTGCATTAACAAGCTTGATGAACATGACGAGCAGACCGTCAAGCAGGCGTTTTCAAATCGATACGATAGTCAGTTTCCGGGAAAAAAAATACCTAATTTGGTACTACTACCCTTTGCAAAAAAAACCACCACTGATGCTCCACCCTCGTTTGAACCATCAGTATTATCGGACTTAACGTCTAGCTTAGAAGGCGCAACCCAGTCCATTGAAAGAACCCAATACTGCCGTCTCAGCGATCAGTTTATTGAAGATCATCAGGCGCAATGGTTTGCTCCGATTATAGAGGAGCAAAGCGCGCGAACCGAATGGCAAAACCTAATTGACGATGCTGTTATAAAAGCAGACGAAACCTACGCTACCGAATACCTGGACAATGACGATAAGTACGATACTTTTAATCGCGCCCTGGCCGAATTACTGACCCTGCTCGAACTTCCAGGCATTGCACCAACGCTTGCCAAAACGCGTCAATTGATCACCTGGCCTGCGAGGAAATTCCTTGGCGTTGGGAAATCTATGTGGAATGCCAAAGACAGCTCCAGAAACTCGACAGAATCAGAACCTACCGATTTAGAATCAGAGGCTCTAGAGCTTGTTCTCAATACCACCTTGGTATCACTACAAGGGTCTCTGCTAGAGCAACCTCAAAATGCATTCTGGACACACTTGAACCGCCAGTTTCGACACAATGAACAAGCCATCAGCACCGCTTATCGTGAACAAGCTGCGCTGGCTCAGAAAGACTTTGAACCAGAGATAGAGGAAGCAGCGAAAAAGCTTTTCGAGCAACTGCAATCACAACCGGCACTGCTCAATTCTTTGAGGGCTGCCAGAGTGACGGCAGATGCCGCGGGTGTCGCGTTGGCACTGAAATCTGGTGGCTTAGCGCCTGCCGACTTGATTTTGGCGCCTGCGATGCTCTCTGTCACGACACTACTTACTGAAAGTGCATTAGGTCGTTACCTAGAAACCATTAAACAGGATCTTAAACGGCGCCAACGAGAACATATAAACCAGCGCGTCGTTAATGGCGTGCTGGGCTCACAACTAGCAGCGCTGGCTGGGGAATTGGATGACAATCAACTGCTAGCACAGAACCTAGAACCAGAATTACAAACAGCCATTCAGGCGTTTAAGGCACGAACAGCGTAAACACCCACCGCGATTTAACGGTTTCGGCCGATGAAGTGTCTATAACCTAGACCAAAAAACAATTCGTTGATGTTTTCAACACCGACATAGACTTCGCCCGGACCAAACGGCATATAAACGCCTCCACCCAACCCCAAGTCTGCGTCAGTACTATCAATAGACACGACAGCTGTAGACACCTCTGAGGTGGTTCGGTTGTAACTCAACACGCCGTACCATTTCATACCGTTATCCAAGAATGCCTCTTTACTTCCCACATGCACAGCAAAACTAAGTTCAGCTAAATCGGTATCGGTGTTTCCACCAAAGGCATTGAAATCAGCAGAACCAGTGTGATAACTGGCTCTAACAGAGGCATCTAACATCGGAAGCAAACGTTGTTTAGCCAGATGGTAGCGAACCCCTAAGCCAAAAGCACTTCCGTCTGCATCGCCTAAATCAATGAGACCGAAGTCACCGTAGAGCGTCACTGGCGGTGAAAGCTGATAACTAACACGACCTGCAATCGTTGAAAAATCACCTTCGCTCAGATAGCCAACCTCCACACTTGTCTGACCCGTTTGATCTGGCTGTGCAGATCGCCCCTCTAGTAGGCCTAAGGTGCCTGCATTGACAGATGCTGCAAACAGAGATGTCAAAAGTACAACACTGCGAGAGAGTAAGCGCGACATAGTGGTGATATCCATAAAAGATGACAGTGGGATTGTAACCGCTAATCCTTAAAAAACTTCATGCACAACGGACCAGCACTGATTATAAAGATAAAACGGCAGCTATGAACCAGCGCAACTAAACCGGCATCCAAGCCCAAGGCAAACGCCACTAAACTCACCTCCGCAATGCCACCTGGAGCAAGCGCAAGGAACAACACCATAAACCCCTGATCGATAAAGCCTGTCATTGCCAGCGCCAGCGCTGCCGCCAATCCCATAACAGCTACTGTGAAAATCGTTGACGTTCTAAATAGTCGCAGGTACAGCTCACGTGGGCCGTTGGCCACCTCACAGCCGATAACAATACCGAACACTAACAAAGCGCACGTCTTCAACAGTGCGGGAGGTTCTATATTGATACCGGTGAAGAACGTCAACAACGCGGTGATAATCATAGGAATCATGACATGTCCGCCGGCCCACCGAAGCTTCTCCGCGATCAGAAAACAAAAAACAATCAGACCACCTAGTAGAAGAATCGAGGTTTGCGTAGACCAGCGCAAACTG
Source organism: Granulosicoccus sp. (assembly GCA_045110515.1). Taxonomy (GTDB): domain Bacteria; phylum Pseudomonadota; class Gammaproteobacteria; order Granulosicoccales; family Granulosicoccaceae; genus Granulosicoccus. The sequence continues at coordinate 17,519 of JBGCGD010000002.1, forward strand.
GCCACTAACGGGTCGGGCTCCGCAGGCACACCTAATACCCTTGCCAGCAACGATATCGAAACCACTACGATCACAACGCGTACGGCATGGATTAACAGCACCTCTGCCCTGTGTCCTATATCGCCAGCCAAGGCTAACAGCATGGACAAGCCACCCGGGAAAGCTGACATGAATGCACTGCGACGAGGTAACTCCGTGCGGTGTAAAAACCACGGCGTTCCTATCGCCACAGTGATAGTGGTTATTAAAATGGCAGCCACCATAGCGAATGGCAAATCCGATCCTGCTGATTGAATGCTGCTCGCGACTGGGGGACCGAGAAATACACCAATAGCCACACGCATCCAACGTTCCGCAGCCGGATGTAAGGTTTGAACAGGCAGACCGACAAGCTTTCCAGCCGCACAAAAAAGAAGACTACCCAGCATCCATGGAATCGGCAGACGTAACGCCAAAGCGATAAGCGAGCCGACTATACCTAGCAGCAAAGTAAAGAGAAGGGAGCGATACCGACCCTCAAGAATCCGGTTTAATTTACTAACCATTTGCAACCGTGAACGCTGGTCGATGGCATGCCCCGCGTCGCTGGCGACGGGGGGCATTTTTTAACGCATGGCGTTTCAAATAAACACCATACACACGAAAACTGGATTTACAGTTTTTCCAGTACGGCGTCTGCAGCGCTGACAGTAGCCTCACCCGGATTGGACTCCATAGCCAAATGAGTAACAACGCCGTCATCCAAAATCATAACGTAACGCTGTGATCGCTCACCAAGACCGTGTGCACTCAGATCGAGAGTCATACCGGCTGCGCGTGTAAATTCATGATTACCATCGGCGATCATATCGACTGAATCGCCAGCACCTAAGCTTTTACCCCAGGCATTCATGACGAAAAAGTCTGCCGTTGAGATGCAAGCAACAGCCGCAACACCTTTATCACGCAAAGCAGAAGCTTTATCAATGTAGCTTGGCACATGCGTTTCAGAACACGTAGGTGTGAAAGCCCCCGGCAGCGCAAAGATAACGACTTTACGACCGGCACAGTAGTCTTTTAATGCTACCTCTGTCGGGCCAGCCGCTGTCATTTGCTTGAGGGTTACGTCAGGAATAGTATCGCCTTCTTTGATCATGCTGGTATCCTTTAATGGTGGGTTTAATAACGATGAATCGTAACACGCAAGACTATACCCTGCCCTTACGCCGCTTGACGAAACAGTGTTTCCAATTGCCCCAACATAACCGGACCGAGCTGACGGGCATCGAACACACTCACCGCCTGTGAATAGAAGCGGCCGACATCGTGACCAATGCCTATCGCCATAAGCTCCACGTTCCTCGATCGTTCAATGTCATCAACAACACTCTGAAGATGTCTTGCCAAGTAGTCACCCGCATTGGCTCCCAGGGTGCTGGTATCAACCGGCGCTCCATCGGATAGGATCATTAGAATACGTCGCTGTTCAGGACGCTTATTCAAACGTTGATAGGCCCAAGTCAAAGCCTCACCATCGATGTTCTGCTTAAGAATATCTCGATCGAGCATGAGCCCAAGGTTGCGTCTGGAGGATCGATACGATGTATCTGCTGACTTATAGATGATGTGACGCAAATCATTTAAACGTCCGGGATTCTCCGGGCTACCTAATTGCTCCCAGGCCTCCGTTGAACACCCACCGTGTAAATGGCAGGTGGTAAAGCCAAGGATCTCAACGGTGACCCCGCAACGTTCCATCGTGCGGGCAAGAATATCAGCACATGCCGCAGCAATCATAATGGGACGCCCAAGCATAGAGCGCGAATTATCAATTAATAACGTTATTGTGGTGTTTCTAAACGGTGTTTCACTTTCAGCCTTAAAGCTCAGCGGCACCAAAGGGTCGGTTACGATGCGCGCTAGTCGTGCGGAATCCAACTGCCCCTCTTCAAGATCGAATTGCCATTGCCGCTTTTGCTGAGCAAGCAATACCCGCTGCAAGCGCCCCGCGAGTCGCCGCACCAAACGTCCGTGCACAGCAATATGCTCGTCGAGCTCAACTCGCCACTGATTCAATTGCTCGTTAGTGGCCAACTGAGAAGCGTGAGCGGTTTCATCAAAGTCTTTACTGAAAACTCGATAAACCTCTGTATCACCACTCACATGAATGGTCGGATCCGGACCTGCAATCGGAGCCTCGTCTAACGCCTGTTCCGGCAAAGCATCGGTATCATCGGTGTCGCTATCTCCTTCAGCGGTTACCTCTTCTGTTTCTTCTTGATCCTCAACAGCCGCAGAGTCGCCCAATTCCATGGAGTCAGGCTCTTCGTCAGTATCTTTCTCCTGAACGACAAGGTCATCTGGCTGCTCTTCACCATTATCTACATCGATACCCAACGACTGATCGCCAGCATAATAGCGAGACAACTTGTCACTAAACTCTGATGAGAGTTGCGCGAAAGCCATTTGGTCATCTAGCACGGCAGACAATTTTGACAACCAAGGCTGGCAGAAGCGTGCGATGTTGTCCGATGGGTTTGCCGAATTCAAGAAGTTGGAATCAACTCCGCCTACACGGCTAAAAGCGTCACGACAGAGCATGACCGTTTTGTGCTCCAACTGATCTCTGGATAAAGCTTCAGACGAATCATAGGCACGTAGCGAGCTGTATTTGGCTTTACAATTTGCATCGAGGTTGCGTCCAACCCCCTCAAACTGATTCGCCCCCAAAGCTTCATAGCGTGCCTTTTCCAACACGAAAAACAAATGTTGACTCAGCGAATCTGCTAGCGAAAAGCGCCGTTGAATGATGTCGTCATGGTGGGCTTTCTTCAACGCAAGCGAATCATATTGGCCTCGAGCGACCGATCGAGAGAAATGCGTCAAAGAGTCCAAAGCTGGCAACTCAAGGGCCGTGTCAGCCGCAAGACTCCTCGCGCACGCCTGAACACTACTCTGATCGATAGATTGAGCATTGGGCTGTACTTTTTTAAAGCTTGCTTGTTGAGACTTACCTTGCACCAAACTGCGTGTATCCTTGTTTATTGACTCGTAGCCATTATCTCTGGCCTGTATTTAAAATCTTATTACCTGATACCCAATTGCTTTCATCATGTCCGAGCTTCCAGCGGCCCAACAACTCGCCTTAGAAAACTGGGCCGGCAATGCAATCAAGGCTGGCTGGTTACCCGACGACGCAACCGAATCACTTCAAGACGCCATTGTTGCCTCACCTGCGCATCTTTTTCAAACGTCAAATCGCCCCTTAGTTGTTGGCTTGTTTGGCGGCACAGGTGTCGGCAAGAGCACCCTGCTGAATAGGTTTGCTGGCGAGGCGATTGCTCGAGCGAGTGCCGAACGCCCTACTTCTCGGGACATAACCGTATACGTTCACCGCTCCATTTCGGTCGACAAGTTACCTGATAACTTTCCGATGCACAAAATGCGCACAGCGCTGCACAGTAACGCTGCACTCAAGCATGTCATGTTTATCGATATGCCCGATTTCGACAGCGTAGAAACTGCGAACAGGGAATTGGTTGACACCTGGTTACCCCATCTGGATGTCGTTTTATACGTTGTGAGCCCCGACCGATACCGTGACGACCAGGGATGGCGTTTACTCCTTGAGCATGTAACGCAGCATGCCTGGCTCTTTGTGATGAATCATTGGGACCGAGGCGACGCTCGGCAGCTCGAGGATTTTCGCGCTCAACTGGGTGCTGCTGGATTGCACGATCCGGTGTTATTTCACACCGACTCCTCATCACAACCGAATCAAGACGCAGACCAGTTCAATGCACTACACACGTTCATACAGAACGCAGCCGACCATTCCATAATTAATAGCTTGGAGGAGCTGGGCGTTGTGGCACGCTTGAAATCGCTCAGAGACATAAGCGAGCCTTGGCTCAAACGGCTTGGATCCGAAGGCACATTCAAGACTCTGGCAACACAGTGGGATTCCCACTGGGAATCTCACGGCAGCCAAATAAAAGAGTCACTAGCTTTTAGGTTCAATCAGTATGCAGAAAAATTCTCCGAACCCAGAGGTTTTTGGTTTAAACGCCTGCGCGGCGAAATGGCTCAAACAAATGAACCCCCCTCTGCCGATGCATTGGTAGATGATGCTCTGCTTGCCCGGCTGGACAACGGGGTCGCCGATTTTATTCATCGGCAGGCACATACGCTGAACCTGCCATCTGCCGCGATCAAACAACGCGTTGCTGAACCGTATGCTCTGGCTCGACGAGATATTCCAACAACACTAAGAACACATGTTGAAAAATCACTCGCCCTTCCAAGCAATACTTTTCATCGCTCGGCGCACAAACTCCTCGGCTTTTTAACGATCGCTTTGCCGCTAGCATCACTGGCCTGGATTGGATACCGGGTAGTCAATGCTTTTGTCGAAGGAGGTAGCAACCCAGGGGCATATCTTGGTAGCAGCTTTACGATAAACGCTGGCCTTCTATTAGCGTTAGCGTGGGGACTGCCCACATTTTTGCAGTCAAAAACGCGCCCATCTAGGGTAACGGCGGCCGTGCGGGGACTAAACCTGGGGCTGGATGCAGCCTTGTTACAGATCAAAAGCGCAAACACGCAAGCGCTCACCGAGCTAGCACAGCAGTCACGCCAACTGTCTGCTGAGTACAGCGAGCTATGGCAAAACATTGCTGGGGCGAATTCGGACAATCTGCCCGACCCCGTGCGTCGCATGCTCGCAGATGAGGTCAGCGGCTCGGTTCACCGAGCACTGGATGTACGAGCCAACACCCACAACTCAACGGACAAAGCCCCCGTATCGTAGAGTTCTCTCGCTAATTCACGCGCCGTCGCGCCGGTGGTCAGCACATCGTCGACGATAGCCACACGCTTCCCATAGACTTCTTCAGCCGCGCAAAAAGCCCCCAATATTCGAAGCTGTCGGGCCGATTTGCTCAAACCCGCCATTGAACCAGTGTCAAATATCCGGGTAGCCGCCCCTGATCGGTAGGGAATGCCTAAATCCTTGGCGCACCATCGGGCAATATCGTCGGCTTGATTGTAACCACGACGAAGCTGACGGGTCGGGTGCATCGGCACCGGAACAATCAACTGGGGTAAATCAAAATCAGCCTGTGCTTTCGCAAAAGACGCTAAGAGGCTTCCCAAGACTCTTCCCAACAAGCGTTGCTGACCGTACTTAAGTTTCTTAATTACGCTGTCTAAGGGAAATTCGTATCGATACGGGGCAAGCAGCCGCACAAAAAGCGTGTTGGATATTTGACACTTGCGGCAATAAAAGCCCTCAGCCAACAAAGCTTGCTCATTTGAAATGGCATGAAACTCTTTCGGTGAGAAATTCACAGTCTGCTCATCGCCGCACAACCCGCACAGGTAGTTCACTCGATTTCGTGATTTCCTAGCAATGCGGGGTACTAATAATTGTTCACATGAGCAACAAATATCGCGATCTCGGTGACCTTTACGGTTACAAAATACGCAGCAAGAGCCAATTATTAGTCGCCACAGGCGCAATATCGCTGATTCAGCCGTTCCTGGCACATAAAAATGCATAAGCAAGGGTCCTTTTGCTTCTGGATTGTTGTCTTTAGCCTACACTGAGTGGGCGTCTTTAAAATAAGTTTATCGGCGCTTGTTGTTTTTTTCACACATAATGACGGCCGAATAAGTTTACAATCAACTCAATTGACGCTATACAAGACGAAAATACAACAAGCTAGCCCGGGGTAGCAAAACACGGCTGTGCCTGGAGTCGTCTTGTTGATGCTGTTTTGAATGACGCTGTGCATGCGGAGCTACACGATAACCACATAAAATCGTGCGACGCCGCGTTGGCTTAGTCAGTACAATTTTGACGTTTTAAATGTTAACTAGTGGGAGCTAGCTATGAATAAAAATATTACAACCTTCAGTTCCATTGCGGCCCTACTACTAGGCAGCAGCCTAGCTCTGGCTCACCAGACAGCACTCGATGGCACTATCGAAATTCCTGCAGGTTCCAGCGGCTATCTCAATGCTGGTGGCACAGCGGTACGCACTGGCGAAGGCGATTGCCTGACCTCTGGTTCTTTCAGCGACGCCAACGTGGTAAATGCGTGTGCGGGCATCGACGACTCTGCAGAGCCTGAGACGGAAGCTGAGCCAGAGCCAGAAGCAGCCCCGGCACCAGAGCCTGTCAAAAAAGAGCCCATCGTTACTACAGCAACACTGGGTGGTGAAGCTCTCTTCGCAACCGGTTCTTCTGAATTAACTGAAGCCAGTGAGCAGTCATTAGCAAACTTGGTATCACAACTAGAGAAATTTCAGGAAATTTCAGCCATTGACGTTGTTGGCCATACAGATGCAACAGGCGACGATGCAATGAACCAAGCTTTGTCTGAAGCTCGTGCAGCTTCTGTGCAGGCCTACTTAGCAGCGGCATTCCCAGAAGCTGCCATCACAAGCAGCGGCATGGGCGAAGAGAATCCGGTAGCGACGAACTCTACTGCGGATGGCCGAGCGCAAAATCGCCGCGTCGAAGTTCAGGTCACTGCAAAGAGCATAACTGAGTAAAAAAACTTACCCGAGGGGGCCTTTATGGCTCCCTCCTATTGACCTCGAGTGATCATTGCTCTACACAATACAGCTGCGACACTCTACTTTCCTGCCACTTCGCACAATAATTCCATTACGGAGACTTTTTTATGAACACTCGTACAACTCTTGCGCTGGGTGCTTGCCTGTCACTGGTATCACTCGGAGTTTCAGCTCATTCAGCAGTAGACGGTGACGTCGAAGCTTCTGGTGGCAGCTACATCGCGGCTGGTGGCTCAGTCTTGAAGACTGGCTCAGGTGGTTGCTTGCAATCCGGCACGTACTCTTCTGACAACATCATCAACGCTTGTGAAGGCATTGCTGACGAAGCCGAAGAAGAAGTTGTTGCTGAAGCGCCAAAAGCTCCAGAAGCTGCACCCACTCAAACCAGCAAAATCGATACAGCTGAGTTCAGCGAACAAACTCTATTCGACACAGACTCAGCTCAGCTGAACTCTGCTGGCATGTCTGTCATGAACGGCTTGTTCGCGGCTTTGGCTGAGTACAAAGGAATCACAGGTATCTCTGTAACAGGTCACACTGACAGCCGCGGTTCTGACGCCTACAACCAAGCACTGTCTGAGCAGCGCGCTCAAACTGTTGCAGCTCAAATCTCTGGACGTTATCCGGATGCACGCATCAGCGTTGCAGGCATGGGTGAAAGCGCTCCTGTTGCTTCAAACGACACAGCTGAAGGTCGCCAGTTGAATCGTCGTGTAGAAGTAGAAATCACTGCTACTCGCATGATCTTCAACTAAGTTTCAGACTTAGGCAGGCACTTGCCTGCTAACATGTTAAAGAAAAACGGTCAGCCTTAGCTGGCCGTTTTTCGTTTTGAGGCTTCAAAACTAAGTTGCCTACCAGCTCAGGCCCGTGAATTGCACCCAATCATGGGCATGATTAGGTCAAAAAACACGTTGTGCGTCGATTTCTCAAGGATTAAATTCAACCCTGGGTTTATCGCTCTGGTGACAGTATTCTCCTTATCAGGGTGCGCACTTGCCGCGGAGCAGCCGATTAACTGCGCGCTTCCTCACACTGACACACGGATATCAGAATGCAGCATTGTGCGTTCTGCAAGTGAGTTCCCTACCTGCTTATCTGCCAGCGATATCGACGCGCACACCTGCATCGTCATGGATACGGACCTTGAATTTTGCGCCGATCAACCCTCGATGCCGATTACCGCCGTATTCGATCGATCAGAGAAAACACTCAATTGTGCCGGTGGCACCATCGATCATGGCTGGGGACGGAGCGCGCTCCCTGGAGGCACAGCGACCACACAAGAGACACGCATTCCTGCGGTACGCTTCTACGACGATCGCTCCCTGTCGGACATAACCGTGCAAAATTGCACCATTAGAGGCACCAATCACATAGGTATTCAAGCGACTCGGTTCTACGGAGGCCAGCTAGGTGGAAATGGTGTGCTTGACGAAGGCGAGGAACTGCCTGTCGGCCATAACAACATCACCTTTGAAGATTTATTAATTCAAGATACCGGACTGGGGATCTATCTGGGGACATTCAGCGACAACATAAACATCAACAGAGTGCATGTCGACAACTCCAGCCGCATTGCCATTTACTCTGAAGCCGGCAGTCATAACGTTCGAATTACAAATTCGATTATAAGCAACAACAACACCCGTGAAGCAATCGCTATCGATTCAACTTACGATAGCGAAGTATCAAACACGGTATTTTTAAATAACCGCGAAGGCGGCATCAATCTCTACCAAAACTGCGGCGAACTCAAAGGCATAGTTTGTCCAGTCATTCGCTCGACACCCTCCAATAACAATCGGATCATTGGCAATACCTTCGTAAACACCGGCGTCTCCGGGGTTCATGTCGCCTCTCGTCAAGGACGAAATCATTCCCTGGGATGGTGTGCGACGCTAAACGGATTGCCAGGGCAGTTTACGGACACGTCTCAGGATAATGTGGTGAGCGACAACACCTTTGTGTGCTCTGAAGGCACGGCGATCATTGTCAAAGACGGACCCAACACCATCAGCAACAACACCGTCCTCGCTCGGGAAGAATGCGTACCGTTTGAAATTTCAACAGGCGGGCTGGGTGCTGAGGCATCTTCTATGCTAGATGGGCTAGTGTTTGACAACAACTCGATTGACTCGGCTAGACCACCCAGACTGAGAAACTTGAGTTCTTCAGTGTCAATAAACCACTAGGCAGCGCTTGAGAAAACAGCTAGGGGTAGCTGGTTTGAGTGATCAGAAGCGTTGCCCCATCCGACTCATAGCTCGCATATCTTGCTCGGCTTAGTCGGACGACTAACTGCCTATTTGGCGAAAACAACGCTCTCGCTTCAGCGGGCAAAGCGAACGCGCCATCGTCGTTTAGCCAGCATTTTACCGTTTCGGCGCTGCCCACTGTTGCATCACTGCTTGATATCAGAACTTCAATTCCGTCGGAGTCGTCCGCAGACGTGTCCCACACAATTGGATCTGAGTACAGCGTCATCACTCCGCCTTCAGGCGCGTTCATAACGAGCTTGGTCAGCGGAGCCAACTCTATCGACTCAAAGGATGGAAACTGATCCGATCCGTTTATCATCAACATAGCGTCATCAGGCAAGGGAGTCGCTAGCCATCGCTCTGTCGTTGCATAGACAGTCGCATCACCATATTGCTGAGCGTTCATACGAACGACTTCTTCACCACGGGACTGAACTGTAATAGCGTTCCCTGCATATAGTGTGTCTTGCCAACGACTTCCAATAGATGTGCTCGCCACCCCCGGCTGATCCGCAAGCAATTGAACACATCGCTCATTCCCCGACTCCCAAAGACTGTGTTGCGTTTGCACAGGCACGGTGCCTTGGGAAAACCAGCCATCGAACACGCGCTTATTCGCCCGCTCCTCAATGGTAATAAACCCTTGTTTGGTTCCGCTGAGTGGCTGCTCGACAGGAGCGGTGTTGGAACCACCACCGCAAGCTGTGAGAACCAAAACTCCGAAGAGACTTAATGTTGATCGATAGTTTGTAGTCATAAGCTAGAAACATCGACGCAATGGGTCTTTATGCTGAGTGAACTGACCGTGTATTGATACCTACATCACAGATCGTTCTCGACCAGTTAACTTAGCTTATTCACACTCGTTTCACTCAGGGTTGAGAGCTGAGCAAATCACTGAACAGACATGTCTGGTAATTCGAACACTTGCTGCTCACCGACCCGACTGACCACTAGCTGACCGGTAGATATGCTCGACAGAATACGATCGTTTTTCAAAATACTACCGATAAGAAAACGACGCTCGTTTTCTGTTTCCACATAAGCAGGCTCATTGGCCGACACTATCACGACGGCACTGCCAAACACCTGCTCAAGCTGCTCCAAGACAGACTCTTGCGAATCGGTTTCAGCGGAGATCGTTGTCACAACAAAACTGTTTTGCTCGGGCACTAGCTCTTCAACTTCGGCCGAAGGTGCTTGCTGATCCACTACTACAAGCTCTGCTACTTTTGGTCGCTCCGCGTTAATAGGTGCGGGCGCTGGCTCGAACTGGACGACATTCGCACTATCTTCTTTCACGATACTTGGCACAGAATCGCTGCGCTGAGATTTTTCAATGAGTGTGTCCACCGTAGTTCTCTCGGCAGTTAGAGATTCATCGTGCGAATTAAACATATCAAGCGCCTTATCGACTACCAGGAAACCCAGTGCAATCACTCCGATACCGATCAGCATGCGGTTAAGAACACTTGGCCAGTTATCAGCAAACGAGGCTGGTTGATCGTCGTCAGATTGCATGGATAGTCAACAGTGATTTAATCATCGAGAAAATCAATTTTAAAACGTAGAGAAACCAGGAATATCAGTCACCCAGCGAATGGAATCGTTGTTACTGACCTCACCTGACTCCACAGCATCCTCTTCGGCAATATCAATCCGCAAGGCGTCTGTTCCTGCATCGACAACGTCGGCTTTGACCGTTTCAACGGCGGCTTCAAGATCAATCGTAGGAGCCTCAGCATCAACAACAAACGGCTTTTCCGGCAGGAGTTCTGCACCTTCCAACACGAGCAATTCCTTTGCAGGCATTATCGGCTGTTCAAGCACTGGCTCTGTTTTTTCAATGACCGCTGGCTTAGCTAACACCGATGCCGTGCTTGGTGTCTTGGGCGACGTATCTTCACCTTCCAGCTCGGCTTGCACAGATATTTCCAACTCCACTGCAGGAGTGATGGCCAATTCTGCCGCTAGTTGCCTGGCTATGCGTTTAACAAAATCAGGATGACCCGACAATTTGACCAGCTCATCCTGAATGTCTATTGCGTTACCGGGCATAAGCCCGTTTTGCATAGAATTTTTGAGCGTGTTATTGAGCTCTGCACCAGTCATTACAATGGAGACCTCGCTCAAGGCACGTTTACTCGTGGCGTTTAGCGTATCACCTTGCCTATCAAACAGGACGTTGTAATCTTCTGACAAAGTTTCCAGCGTGTCTGCAACCGTTCCGGAGAAACGACCGCTGACCTGGCCCTCAACAGGTCCCGTGATATTGGCATCACCACCGCTCAGCTCAGCAAGTTGGTGAATGACGTGAGTCAATGGAGCCTCATTCATCCACAAATCGATGGTTTTGTTTAAATCACTAGCTCTTAGATTGCTTGACGCGCCCACTAACGATGCTAAACACAAGACAAGCGCAACGGTACTCGACCACCGTCGCACCGAATGCCTCCACGGCATCATCGTGGTTCCCAGTAGAAGGTTGATCACTTTAAGATTTTTTCTGACGCTTTAGTGTGACGACAACGCCTCGCCTAGGCAACGCTTCGCTAAAGGAGTCCGGTGCCCAGCACCCTTCCTCAAGAATTTGCTCGTGTTCTAGTCCAGAAAACAAAAAAGCTTCTTTTACACGGTTTGCGCGACCCAAAGCGAGCAGGCTATTGCCGTTTTTAATATCCGTTTGTCCAATGCTGCAACCAATGACCGACAACACGTCTGTATCGGGGTCCATCTTAGACACATACTGCTCAATGATCTGTTTGTTATTGTCGCCTAGGCGCAATGAATCGTTAGGGAATATAAGAACGCTTTGCTCTACATCCTCGTACCCATCGAACACTTCTACGTAGTTGGATTGACCCGTTTCAAACAAGTTTTTAGTAGGGCCTGTATTGGCGTTAGCCGCTAGCAATTTAGGTTCGGCTTTTTCAATGGGCACTGCAATGATGGTCACTGTTTCAGGGTTCACCAACGGCTCAAACTGGACAGCTGCGACGGTGGTATTCGCGTCTTTAAAGATATTATCGTTGATGGCTATAGCACGCTCGTTGGTACCGCTAATGCGCTGTGAGGTGACTGGAACCGTGTTGCCACTGACAACCCGATACCCGCGAGCAACAGTGATAGGGCCAATGCTCAAGCTGTAGCTTTTGTGTTTCCCCGCATTGGATAGCGCTCTGTCTATTTCTGCGTTGACGAGAAAAGCTTCAGATTCGTCACTCAACGGTTCGATCTGAAAACCACGATTGGTCATAGCGCTCTGCAACTGAGCTTCAAACTCAGACGTAGGCTCTGCCATCTGAACCGGAGTAATCAAAGGGTTCAGTAATGGAATCTGGACCATAGTGTTCACCAAATTCGCCGCTATCAGATGATACGCCGGGTCGCTATTACCCCAAGGTGTTTTGATGCTGCCTAAACTTATGTTTTTAAAATTTGGCGCTTTTAAATCCAAAGCGCTGCACGCGGTGAGTGTGACCAGCGCAATCGATACGAACAATAAGCGCCCTGCGCACTTTAGGCTCGATAAGGTGGAGGTTTTTAAGCTACCCATGACAATTCCAGATTCCCTTTTCGGTTTATATGTAGTGATAGGTTGCAAGCGCAAACGGACACCTGTGCTGCTCGTAACGCTTTTATGACACCGACCTTATCCTTTTAGGCGCGCCAAATCGACGTCGCATTGATACTCAATGAAGAGGGTTGCGAATTACTAACCGATTTGTAATACTAGCCACCTATATCGGTCATTTAGTTGACGCCTTATGCGCGATATGAATGCAACTGCGGCACCTTAGCTGCCAAATAGTGCAACCGCCCCGTCGGCGACATATTGCACAGACAATGCAGCAAGAAGCACCCCCAGCAGCCGTGTCAGTACCAGACGCCCTGTATCCCCTAAGTATTTGTCGAAATACTCAGCACTTCGCAGGGTGATATAAGTGAACGTCAAGAGCACGATCAATACACCCATGAGGACCGCAATCCCCATAAACGGATGATCGGGTGTTTGCTGTGACAACTCAGACGACAGAAGAATAGTGGCCGATATAGCACCTGGCCCAGCTAGCAAGGGAATAGCTAGTGGAAATACTGCCAGATTGGCAATTTCATCTTTCACAGCCATCTCGGATGTTTGGGCTTTTCGTTCTTGCCTCTGGGCATAAATCATTTCAAAGGCGGTATAGAACAACAACAAACCGCCCGCGACGCGGAAAGCATCGATAGTGATTCCCATGCCGTCGAGCACAGCCATGCCAGTCACCGCAAACAATCCTAGGATGACAAAAGAGACGAGCACACCACGCAAGGCCGTAGCCCGCCGGTCCAATGTTGACATCCCCGCTGTTAAACCCAAAAACAGAGGTGCGTTACCGATAGGATCGATAGTCACAAACATCGTGATAAACGCGTTTAAGATGACATCAAAACTAGGCACTATTTAGTACTCCCTTGGCATCCAAAATCGCCTATTAACTTACGGGCTGTATACAGTTGGAATTAAGCATAGCGCCGTTACCCGTTTCTACAACCAGGGTAACGCTTAAAGTTTCATTGATTTTTCGTTTGTTACACTATCAATGCAACTCAGATACAACAAGCTCTAGCAACACTCTAGAATTTTTGTAGGGACGCCTCAAAGAGACTGGCGCGTATGCATCTGTTACATCAATCCACGCTCTGCCAACGATGTTTGCACACCCTGCCCGATAACAAGATGATCGAGCACGCGCACATCCACTAAAGCCAGAGCATCACTGAGCTTTCGAGTTAATCGAACATCGGTATCTGAAGGTTCCGCAACACCACTAGGGTGGTTATGCGCAAAAATCACCGCAGCGGCGTTACACCGTAAACAGTACTTGACCACCTCTCGCGGGTACACCGCTGCTGAATCAATCGTCCCGCTAAAAAGTTCCTGGTATTCAATAACGCGATGCCGGTTGTCTAAAAACAAGGCTGCGAATACCTCATGCTGCAGTCCGGTTAAGTGCAACGACAAATAATGACGCACATGCTCAGGGCTACTGAGCACATCTTCACGACCTAAGGTTTCATAGACTTGTCGGCGGCTAATTTCCAACGCCGCCTGCAACAAGCTAAACCGTGCCTCACCCAGACCTCTTGCTGAACAAAAGGACTGTTTGTCAGCACTCAGTAGCGAGGCAAGCCCACCGAATTGTTGAAGCAGGTTACGCGCTACATCGACAGCCGTTGCGCCTTGCGTCCCGGTTTGAATAAATATGGCCAGAAGCTCGGCATCGCTGAGGGCACTGACGCCTTGGTGCAGGAGTTTTTCTCTAGGCCGCTCTGATTGCGGCCAGCTTTTAATCGTCATGATCGACATCCTTGTGATCGTGAGTGGGGATGGTCAGTAAACCATATACCGACGACCGATGAAAGCCCGGAGCGTTAACCGACTTTACCCAAGCTGTACATACGCCCTAGCAAACTCCGGCATTAAATTAGGACCTCATCACAAGGGCAACACTCACCCGCTCACACGCAAGGCTATTCGGCATGAATATTCCGTAGCTTTACTGAAACCTTCATAGCTCTAAGGCATCAGAACGAACGGACAAACTGCTACCATTACCCCATGCAAGCCTTGAAAAACAAGAAGATTCTCCTCGGTATCTCCGGCGGAATTGCGGCCTACAAAAGCGCTATCCTTGCCAGGAGACTGATTGAGGAAGGCGCCACCGTCAAAGTGGTTATGACCTCTGGTGCTCAGGCTTTTATACAGCCGCTGACTTTCCAAGCACTGACAGGTAATCCTGTCCATACGGATTTATTGGACCCTGCTGCAGAAGCGGCCATGGGGCATATAGAACTCGCGCGGTGGGCAGATTGCATTCTAATTGCACCCGCCACTGCAAATACACTGGCTCGAATAGCCAATGGCCTGAGCGACGATTTACTCAGCACACTTTGCTTGGCGACAGATGCACCGTTATACATGGCGCCTGCTATGAATCGCTTGATGTGGGCTAATGCTGCCACCGTTGCTAACTGTGAGACGCTCACCTCCCGAGGTGTTCATTTCTTCGGGCCCGGAGAAGGTTTTCAAGCCTGCGGTGAAGTCGGCTCTGGTCGCATGATGGAACCGGAAGATATTCGCGATGCGCTCATTTCAGCCTTCAATACCAACGAATCATCTGGCGCACTCTCCCTAAGCGGGAAAAAGCTCTTAATAACTGCAGGCCCTACCCGGGAGGCCATCGATCCGGTGCGCTACTTAAGTAACCATAGCTCAGGGAAAATGGGATTTGCCATAGCCGATGCCGCCGCAAAAATGGGCGCGTCAGTCACCTTGATTGCAGGCCCAGTATCGTTACAAGCCAGCCCGAACGTTGAACGTATTGACGTCAGCTCGGCTAATGACATGCTGGACGCCGTTATGCAGCAAGTTAACGACAGCGATGTTTTCATTTCTGTCGCAGCTGTTGCCGACTATCGCTTAGAAGAGGTGAAAGAGCAAAAAATTAAGAAAAGCGATGACACCATGCAACTGACACTCGTCCGAAATCCCGACATTCTAAAAAGTGTTTCGGCGCTACCCAGCCGACCATTCTGCCTAGGGTTTGCAGCCGAGACTGAGAACGTCGAAAAGCATGCTCGCGGCAAACTGAAAAACAAAAATCTGGACATGATTGCCGCGAACAACGTAGGCAACAAAGATAATCCTGTCTTTGGCAGTGATACAAATTCGCTGGATGTTTACTGGCCGGAGGATGGGCATAGTAAAATACTCTCTGGCAGCAAACACGATGTTGCCAAGGCGCTGCTTGAGTTACTGACCCAAAGGCTAGAAAACACTGAATGAAGTCTATTGATTACACCATCGTCGATCCTCGCATCGGCGTCAGTATCGAACTTCCCGAATACGCAAGCCCTGGTTCCGCCGGATTGGATTTACGAGCCTGTCTAGACGAAGACTTAACCCTAGAACCCGGTAAAACAGAACTCATCCCCACCGGCATCTGCATTCACATTGCCGATTCGGGCTACGCTGGCATCATTCTGCCGCGATCCGGCCTGGGTCACAAACACGGCATTGTACTGGGTAATTTGGTGGGGTTAATTGATTCGGACTATCAAGGCCAGCTGTTCGTATCCTGTTGGAATCGAGGCTCAACCGCCTATTCCATCGAAGTCGGCGCACGTATTGCACAACTAGTGGTTATTCCCGTAGCCCAGGTCTCGTTTAACCGTGTAGAGAACTTCGACGAGTCCTCAAGGGGTGAAGGCGGATTCGGCTCTACTGGCAAAGACTAACCCTTAGACGCAGCCTGACTGACGCACCATCAAACACACATGTACACCGTGTAAATAGAATTTACACGACTAATGAGGATGACCAACAGACATGAGTATCTCTCCAGCGATTTTTCGAGCCTATGACATCCGTGGTGTTGTCACGGAAACTCTGACACCAGCGGCGGTCGAACAGATTGGCCGCGCGTTCGGCACGGAATGTAAAGAGCGTGATATTCCTACCGTAGTTGTCGCTCGTGATGGTCGTCTATCAGGGCCCGATTTAATCAAGGCCTTAAGCACCGGAATTCAAAGCACCGGCGTAAACGTCATTGACATTGGCATGGTACCCACACCAGTCTTGTATTTTGCAACGTACCATCTCAATACGGGCACGGGCATCATGGTGACTGGCAGTCACAACCCACCTGAATACAACGGTTTGAAAATGGTTGTCGGTGGCGACGCTTTATTCGGTGATGGTATTACTGCGTTGCATACGCGCCTTGTAGAAGACAATCTACATACTGCTGACACTGCAGGGTCTTTGGAATCTCAAGATATTCTGCAAGATTACTTAGATAGAATTCTGGGCGACGTTAAACTCGCTCGCCCCATGAGCATCGCCTACGATTGCGGCAATGGAGTGGCGGGTGCTGCAGCCCCGCAAATGTTCGACGCTTTAGGTTGCAACAGCTCGTCGCTGTTTACTGAAGTAGACGGGAATTTCCCAAACCATCATCCTGACCCTGCCAAGCTTGAAAATCTAGAAGACCTCATTGCCGTCGTTAAAGAAAACAAACACGAAGTGGGCTTAGCATTCGATGGCGATGGAGACCGAGTGGGTGTTGTTGATGATCAAGGCAATGTCATTTGGCCGGATCGTCAAATGGTGATGTTTGCTCGTGATGTTCTGGAGCGTAATCCTGGTGCCAGAATTATCTATGATGTTAAGTGCTCAAAAGTACTGCCTGCTGCCATCAAAGAAGCCGGCGGTGAACCGGATATGTGGAAAACAGGGCATTCATTTATCAAAGCTCGAATTAAAGAAACAGGCGCGTTGCTCGGTGGTGAAATGAGCGGCCATATGTTTTTCAAAGAACGTTGGTACGGATTCGATGACGCTCTGTATGCCGCAGCAAGACTGTTGGAAATTTTATCCAAGACTGATCGGCCCGCCAGCGAGATTTTCGGGGAAATTCCTAACAGTATTAACACGCCGGAACTTAACGTCACACTCGACAGAGACGGTGCTCAACACGAATTCGTTAAGAAATTTGTCAGCGGCGCAAACTTTGAAGGTGCGACGCTCACTACGATTGATGGTGTCCGAGCCGACTACCCGGACGGATGGGGCCTGCTCCGTGCATCCAACACGACCCCGTCACTGGTCATACGTTTTGAGGCCGACACTGATGAGGCGATGGCAAGAATTCAGAGTGAGTTCCGCCAACATATGCAAGATACGGACAGTTCGGTTAGCATCCCTTTCTAACAACCCTTAGTACTTGTTATTCAATGACTCACGACCCAGACATGCCGACGAGCAGCTATTCCGCTGCTCAGACAGCCACCGTACTAAATGAAGCTCTGCCCTATTTGCAACGCTATAGCGGTCAGACGGTCGTCATTAAGTATGGTGGCAATGCCATGACTGATGAAACACTGAAGCGCTCTTTTGCGCAAAACGTTGTCATGATGAAGCAGGTCGGCATTAACCCGGTTGTGGTCCATGGCGGCGGCCCGCAAATAGGCAACATGTTGAACAAGCTGGCTATTGAGAGTGAATTTCTCGATGGCATGCGAGTCACCGATGAAGCCACTATGAATGTGGTTGAAATGGTTCTCGGCGGCTCGGTAAACAAAGATATCGTCTCGCTGCTGAATCAGGTCGGTGGTCGGGCCATAGGCTTGACCGGCAAAGACGCCAACCTTATTCAGGCCAGGCCATTGCAACTGCCTGGTCGTGACACCGACGCTCTAGGTTATGTCGGAGAAGTAGAAACCGTAAACACAGAAGTTCTTAACAAGCTTGTGTCCGATGACATCATTCCGGTCATCGCGCCCATTGGCACAGACAGCACCGGTGCCAGTTACAACATCAACGCTGATCTTGTTGCCAGCAGTATTGCCATTGCACTTAACGCTTCACGGTTACTGTTGCTGACGAATACTCCGGGCATCCTTGACGACCAAGGCGAATTACTCACAGGCTTAACACCGACAGACATTGCTCAGCTAATACAAGTAGGCACCTTGCACGGCGGTATGCTTCCTAAAGTGCAATGCGCACTAGATGCAGTTGCTGCAGGTGTTCGTAGCGTTGTCATTATCGATGGCCGCGTCGAGCATGCTGTGCTACTCGAATTATTTACCAACCAGGGTGTTGGCACACTCATACACGACAAGTACTGATTTTAGGCAAACGCTTGCGCTCAACAATTGACGCATAGCGTTTGCTCATAGTCGTTGGCACAACCTTCGCTCTGTTTTAGGTAACGCTCTAACGATTCCGGTTTGTAACCTTTCACTCTTTAGGGCCGGTGATATATTGCACAGCTTGACACCCTGAGAACGAGGAGGTTTTCTTGAAATACAGAAACGTACTGGCCACAGCCTTACTGCTTGCAGCAACCTCAATTGGAGTAATTTCCAACGTTCACGCCGGCGTCAAAGTTGCGTTTATCGGAGATCAAGGTAACAACAGCAACAGCCGCGCAGTGCTGACACTGGTTGCTAACGAAGACACTGACCTCCTGTTGATTCAGGGTGATCTTGGGTATGCCGCAAATGCTGCCAAAACCTGGGATGCAAACATCACCAACGCTCTAGGTAAAGACTTCCCTGTTCTGACAGTCGTAGGTAACCACGAAAATTTTGAATGGCCCACCTACAAGCGCCTGATTCAGGAACGTATCGATAGAAATCCTGCGCTGGATTGTATCGGCGACACAGGCGTTAAAGCACTTTGTCAGTTTGCCAACATCGACGTCGTGCAAGTTGCCTCTGGTATTACAGAAGTCGCGGGTGTGAACCCTGACGACAACTATGCCGACTTCATTAGTACGTCCTATTCGTCGCTCACCTCCAACCTTCGATGGCGCATATGCAGCTGGCATAAAAACCAGAGAGATATGCAACCTGCAAGTAAAGGTAACAGTACCGGCTGGGAAATTTATGATGCCTGTCTTGATGCTGGAGCAATCATCGCAATGGCCCATGCTCATGCGTATTCGCGCACGCACCTCTTGAGCGACTTCGCTGAAAAAACGGTTATCAGTACCAGCAGCAACATGACACTTAAACCCGGACAATCATTTGCCTTTGTATCAGGTCTCGGTGGTCGCGACGTTGTTCCGCAAGAGCACGGTGGCGATTGGTTTGCCTCAATTTATACTGCATCGCAAGGAGCCACGCATGGAGCCCTTTTCTGCACCTTCGAAATTACAACAGCAGATTGCTACTTCAAAGCCATTGACGGCGCCATCCCGGACTCGTTTACGTTAACACTAGGCGCAGCCTCTCTTCCAGACTTAAGCCAACTATCACCGACAGAACCTAACCGTGAATTCGTATTCTCCCGTACCGATGTAGATGAGTTTCGTTGGATAGACATCGATGCCGAGGGACAACTTTCCAGCACATGGATTGATAGCAGCTGTGCAGAAGCACTAGGCGGGCCGACTGCTTCTGGTGATTGGGACACACTGATTACCCTAGCACCTTCCACCAAAAGCATTGAAACCCCTTGCGATGTTCCGTCTTCAAGCGCGGATGATGCAGAGCCTACATTCACAGACACCCGAGACACAGGCTATGTTTTCTCACGTACGGATACTTCTGAATACCGCTGGATAGACAAAACGACAGACGGTCGATGGGGAAGTATTTGGATAGATGAGAACTGCGCGAACTACATGGGCGGTGCTGTCCAATTCGGCAACTGGGAAATACTCTCTGCACAAGCACCTGCCTTCGATGCCATCGAAAATCCTTGCCCTGTCCTGACAGGATCCTCAGAGCATTCGTCTCCCGGAAGATTTAACGATATCGGCTATGTTTTTTCGCGCACCGACAAAGAAGAGCTTCGATGGATTGCGCGGGACAACGAAGGACGGTGGGGCAGCATTTGGATTAATCAAGAATGCTCTGAACTTCTAGGTGGACCCAAAGCCTCGGGGGATTGGTTCGAGCTAATGAGAGAAGCGCCTGGGTTCGATTCCATTCCAAACCCCTGCTTGTAGTCTTTGAAAAACCTCAGTGTCGTTAGGGTGATGTGAATTTCATAACACCCACTCTCATCTCGCCATCGATGACCGGTCGGTTACTGGCGACCTGCCAAAACTCATCAGGATTTGCCGATGATCTTGCAATGAGCCTGGCATAGCGAGTACCAGAACCTATCTGGCTTGCGTCGATGTAGTAACCATTACCGTCACTTTCAGACAAACCGGTTAAGCTCAATAGCTGATCATCGTCACCAAATTCCGGAGAGGAGGAAATTTCAAGTTCATAGCTTATGCTATTGCCTGCCATATCGTGAGCAGCCCGCCAGCGGAATCTCAGCGAATCACCCGATCGCTCCACGTCTCTTAATTTAGGTGGAAACGGTATACCGTAATTCTGTAATACGGCATGATTCTGGGCAACATGGCTGGCAAAGTCACGACTGTTGCTCTTATCATAAGCAAAGTTATGCTCAATGTCCGGCATACGGCCTGCGTATTCACTGACCACCTCAGAATACTGTCTTGCAAGATCAGAAATCGTGCTATCGCTCAGATAGTTGTTTCTAAGCTCATTAGCCCTCGCCACAATTTGCTGGTAGATCCCTGGTTGACGGTAGTATCGATTAAGAAAGTTACTGGCACGCCCCTTTGAGAAGCCATAGTAAAGACGGCGAAACAATTCACTGGTCTCAAGAGTGTTTACCGGCTTCTGTTCAACGGCAAATGTTCCGTCGTAGTCCCAGGGTAGAAAATAGAATTTATCTGTACCCACTGGGTTATAGAGGTAAAAGTTATGTGTCACTGCATCCATTTGATGCAAAAGAAAATTGACCGTGACCCATGCGAGCACGTTGTCTTTATCAAAATATTGCTCAAGGATGGAATCAAACGATCGTTCGTTATCGTTCACCGCCTTAATCATCTCAATCACCTTACTGTGATTGTCTCCTGATTTTGGATCGAGCCGGGTTTCAAAACGATCATCATCTAGAGGTTCGCCATCGCTATCAACCGCAAGATATTCAAGATCACTCAACGCGAATACAAATTCTTCTATTTTGTAGATGTTGTCATCTGTATCCCATCCACGATTAACCAGGTACTCTTTGCCGACGTATTCTGCGTGCGTGAATAGTCCGTAGTCTTCAGGGCCCGCCCCATCGTCAATCCATAAGTTAACGAATTGTGTTTTCAAACTCGGCAAATGTGGAATGTCTTGCATTAAATCAAATGCTAATTTGTTTCTTATACGCGATTGATCGTAGGGCATCTTGTTAAGCTGGAGACGTCGCTCACCACGCCATAGCTCTTTCTTACTATCAAGCTTTATGCGAAACGATTTTTGCGGCGCTAAACGGGTAAAGCCACCACGCTGTCTCAGCTCTGCATTGTTGATCGAACCATCGTCGGGTAAATCATCGCCTTGGAAATGAATAGCAATATCAACCGTAAAATCATCGTTACCGTCAGTATCGGACTTCACATCATTCAACGTACAGCCTGACTCATCATCAGCAGTACAGACGCCCGGCGTTGTGACTGTACGCACATCGAGTCGCACAACATCAACGGTTCCATAGCCGTGTTGATCAAAGTAACCGTCCGGCTCCTGAATCGCCACAGCTGTTGAATTGTTAGAAGGACCTTCAGTAAGCGAACCTCCTGTAGTGCTTAGACTAATGGCCACAGGCGCAGAACGAATCCCCGCGGAACTGATAGCGACAAGCTTAAACACATACGTACTGCCGGGAGACAATTCATCATCATAAAAGCTGACGCCATCGGTGGTACCCAATGGAACGTTGTCTCTGGATAGCTCATAGCTCAAACCCGGTGTATCTACTCTATCCCAGAAGATCTCTGCCGCGCGCGATGAATACACTGAGGCGCGCACGCCGGTTGGAGCCGGTACGCTACCCGCCAGCGGGTCGTCATCGACAAGACCGGACTCTCTGGGTGTTGAAGACTCCGGCATCGCGACCTTCACAACTGAAGGGGCTGATTGGTTTCCCATAAGATCAACCGCGACAACTTGATACGTATGATCTTGTCCAGAAGCTAAATTGCGAGCATAGTAGCTAACCCCGTTCGTTGTCTCGAGTAAGAAGCCATCTTTAGATACTTCGTACATCAAACCAAATTGGGGCGAACGATCCCAGAAAATTTCAGCCGAACGAGAAGAATAAATATCAGCCCGTAAACCGGCAGGTGCACCTAATTCGGTAGGTTCTTCAGGCGCCGAGCCCACGCCACCAGAAGCACGCTCACCCAAGGAGAAACTGACCGATGAAGGAGCCGAGCGAACACCTGCTGTATCCACAGCAATAATGTCATACGTGTAGGATGGCCCCCGGCTTAGAGACTTATCAACAAAGCTCACACCGTCGGTTGTAACGACAAACTGTCCGTCGCGCAGGATTTCATACCTTAAGCCTGGTGTGTCAGAACGTTGCCAGAAAAGTTCTGCAGTCGTGCGGGAATATATTTTGTAGGTTAACGATTCCGGGCTAGCAAGGTCTTGTGCAAAAACTACATTGCCTGCCATTGCTAGCAATGCAAACGGAATGATTTTTTTAAAAGGCACAATAGTGCCTAATTCAAACTGCTTTGATCGCTTCATCAAATATCCCTAGTCTATTTCCCGAATCGCTTTTCGCAGCTAAGCCATATGACATGGCCCGGATTAAAAATACGAAAGGTTACGGAGGGATAGTAGACTAAGGTGGTGGCGAGTAAATAGGTAAAAGTGCCACTGTAACGAAAAGAAGGTCGCTTTCTTTCGCTAAAGGATGAACTTTAAGGTCTAGATGGGCTTCTTCGGGGAATACTAGCGCCGAGCTTTTAATTCACGATAACGCTCTCTCTCAGCCAAAAACCGCGCAGCCATTTTATTACGCTCAATCACTTTGGCGTTAAGAATTGCAAGCGAGCTGCTAAGTCTCGTATGTGCCTGAGATAAATCCCTGTATAAGCCTGAAGAGTTGTTTTCATAGCTAGCGTCTCCCTCTTGCACTTTAATTCGCTGTTTTATATCGACAGCACGTACACGAAAGGACTCGGCTTGACTAGCAATATGCTCCATCTGGGTATCGAGCAAAGCCAGTCGCCTGTCGTGAGCTAAGACCAGTTCGTCTTCGGTGCGAAAAGTGTCCAACAACGCACGATCCCGAGAATCTAATTGCTCCCTTTCCTCCAGAGCGCGAAGCTTCTGGCGTCGCTCATCCCGGCTGAGAACTTCCCGAAAAACGACACCTTGCTTGTTCAGAACACTATGACCGTTTTGATGGGTAGGTTCAGGCATGCGATCACCATAGAACACCTGCCCGTCTTTTACATACCGGTACACCTCTGCTTGTGCAGTAGACAGAGGCAACAACAGCGCAACTGCGCCGAAAGAAATGACTCGAGATAGAGGTGTGGGTTCCATAGTCCAAGTAGCGACTGGAGCAAAATACTTCTAAGCCTTACTACCATGTTCTGTGGACCATACCCCCGAATTTCCAGCGAAGACTTAACGCCATGTACAATCGGGAATATGAGAATTATTACCGCAAACCTCAACGGCGTACGCTCAGCCGCCTCCAAAGGCTTTTTCAAATGGCTTATGCGGCAACGAGCCGATGTCGTTTGTATTCAGGAAACCAAGGCTCAGGAATGGCAACTTGAAGACCCGCAGTTTCACCCTAGGAGCCTACACTGTTACTACCACGATGCCGAAAAAAAGGGCTACAGCGGTACCGCTTTGTTTTCTAAGTTAGAACCAACAAAAGTCATTCACGGAATGGGGGTTAACTGGATTGATTGTGAAGGTCGGTATCTGGAAGCACGCTTCGGCAACTTGTCGGTAGTCTCCTTGTACTTACCCTCGGGCACCAGTGGTGAAATCCGGCAAGCCTATAAATATAAGATGATGGATACGCTGTTACCGCATTTAAAAAAACTTAGAGCAAGCAAGCGCTCGGTGATTGTTTGCGGCGACTGGAACATAGCGCACACGGAAGCAGATATCCGCAATTGGAAAGGCAATAAGAAGAACTCTGGATTTCTTCCTGAGGAACGCGCCTGGCTCGGCGAGCTTTTCGAAAAACACCGCTTTTCTGATGCATTCAGACAATTGCCGCAAAAAGAACACGAGTACACCTGGTGGTCCCAGCGGGGACAGGCTCGCGAGAAAAACGTCGGCTGGCGAATCGACTATCAAATTATCAGTGACGACCTTGCACCGAAAGTCAAAAAGACCCGCGTGTATCGTGATCAGTTTTTCTCAGACCACGCGCCACTCATTATTGACTACGACTTCGACATTCAACGCTGAGCACTAGGTTGCACGCAGTGCCGTACTAAGCCTGTCTCATTTACGCCATTTTTTGCGCATGGCAATCAGGAAAGCCGCCATCATTTGCGCACTGCGCCTGTTGACCTTTGTCGGATGATTTTCAGCGTTTCGAGCTGCTTGGTCGTAAGCTGAGTAAGTCTCTTCTGATTCCTCCTCTTCCTCTTCTTCATCAGCCCAACTCGAGGCAGCATAGCCTTTACGCACATGGCTCTTTCGCTGTGCATCTAACACAACATCAGTACTTCTATGCCAGTCCATTGCTTTAGTTAAGCTATTCAGCAAGTTATTAGCCTGATCGATATTTTGAGCCGTAATGGGCAACTTACTGCCATCAATAAACGTGACTACCAAGTGATGAGTGATTCGAGCATTAAAAACGACAAAACCAAACAGTACGCATAGAGCCAGACTTGCAATAAGCATAAACCATGGAACCACCGTTGACAGACTGTCATTACTAAAATGGTACAGGCTGTAAATCATCAACAACACCCCAACGACTATAAATGTATAGGGTATAGCCAGTTGCGGCTTGATCGATTTAACATCCAACCTGACAACTGTTCGAATGGCATAGCGAGAATTGTCAAACGCTAACCAGGAAGGGCTCACACTAAAACGGTCGTCACTAAAGAGAACATTCGACGCGTCGCTAGCCGCAGATTCGGTCGCTCTTGACGGCGTTACTATCAATGTAGCACCGGTGGGCGAGCAGGCTCCTCCAGCTCATCAAATTCGTCATCCATATCATCAAAACCCATTTGATCGAACCGGTGGTAATCCTCGAATTCATCCTGAAACGCTGAATCGGGCTCCGGGGAAGCATGATGCAACAACATACGCCACCCACCTTCTTCAACATGATAAATATTGGTAGACACCATAATGCTCACAACCTGTCCGTCCAGCTCGATTTCTTCTCTCACTAAATGGATAGCCATTTCATCGTTACCCGTATAAAGGGTGTCGACTATGGTGAAACTAAGTGCAGGTGAGTCGGCGAACAGATCAACAAAACTATCCATCACCGCTTTGCGCCCCTCTATGCGAGATGCCCCCGGGTGTACACATACGATGTTGTCTTCTGTCGACCACACAGCATCCAGCGACTGAATATCGGCTCGCTCAATGGATTCGTAGAAAGCGGCTTCCGCCTCCTCGGGTGTCTTAAATAGTTTACTCACGCAGTACCAGGGTCTTTGTTCACCCCGTCAGTCTAAAGCTAAAGCGCTTCGGGCGGGAGATGTTGTAACCAATCGACTTGATCGTCTCCAAAAACCAGAAAGTTTGGGTTGATCAATGTCTCGCGCATATTGTAAGTCAGGTCGCGGCTGCGTGTATCGGTAACGTGCCCGCCGGCCTCTACCACAATGCATTGTGACGCTGCAGTGTCCCACTCACCTGTTGGCCCGAGACGGGCGTAAATATCCGCCACGCCTTCAGCCACCAAGCAGGATTTCAAGGCTGATCCCATGGGGATTTCATCATGTTCACCGATAGCATCGAGAAACTGCTGCATTTTCGGACCGGTGATCGGGCTACGGCTTCGAGCGACCGTCACAGGGTTAGGCGCTGCCCTGACATGAATAGATTCTGGAAAAGACTCGCCTATCTGCTTGTACGAGCCACAGCCTTGCGTGGCAAAGTAAGCAACATCGAGTACCGGTGCAAACACGACACCCGCAACGGGCTTATTTTCGGAGATTAACGCGATGTTGACTGAGAATTCACCGTTGCGCCGGAGAAACTCGCGGGTTCCATCCAACGGATCCACCAACCAATAAGCTCCCCACTCATGACGTTCTTCAAATGTCACAGAGTCTGACTCTTCAGATAACACAGGCAGTGTTGGAGCAAGGGCACGCAGCTTTTCGACAATGATGTCGTGGGCCGCCATATCCGCAGTCGTAACTGGCGTTTCATCGGCCTTATAACAAACGTCGTACTCGTGACCCGCATACACTTCGACAATTCGCCTGCCAGCATCACGCGCGATGGCGAGAGCCTCTCGCGTTAGTCGTTCTGCAATGTGTAATTCGAAACCCATAGCTAGAGTGTCGTCAAGTCCTAGTTTGCTAGCGGCAGATTATGCAGACTATTGACGGAACTACTGCGCTTTTTGGAAACACATGCTCCCCCTCACGTCATAGCCATCGTTTGAATACGACATTAGTGTTGGCTATCCGTTTCACATCAAGCGGTTAACGTTGCCTTTTCTCTGAAAACGAACCCGTCCATTCCCATCTGCCGGGCCCATCTGGCGCAAACCATTCACTACCGCCTGCGGTGCTGACGGCGACGGAGTAAACAGTACGTTCGCCGTGAAATCTCCGTTAAGACTCAGGGTGACGCTACCATCCATCGCAATGTCACCGCCTGAGGCTTTAAGTGTAATCACGTGCGCCTGCTCGCCTTGTGGCTTGATATCAACGTTTACTGTGCCAAGAGAGGTCGGTATCGGGCTCTCTAGCGCTGCGTTGTTCCAGGTTAACGTGCCTTCGGCCTCGGTTAATAAGTTGTTAACGAGCGTTATTTGCTCGATATTTCCGACGAGCTCGCCGCCAAAGCTGGCTATCGGAACCGGCAAGAGTGGCTCAAGGGCTTTGGCCTGTGCATTGAAGTCAAAGTCGCTGACTGAAACGTTGCCATTCCACCCACGTGTGGCGAGGCCCTGTCCCGAACCACCGTACCCATCGAAACTGAAGGATGCCCCCGCACCGCCTTTTAGCAAGGTTTGTGGAGCCAGTGCCCAACCAACATTCTGGAACTCCAACGGAAGAAGATCGTCAGTGGATCGCACCGTGGCGATCTGTCCTTTGTACAACTTGCCCGACACTCCTTCCAAGGCAACAGGACCCAACTGCGGACGAACTCGATCGACAACTGGCGCCGCCGGAAAGAGGACGACCATTGCCACGAGGTATGCAACACATCCGATAATAAATAGACCAATAAAGCGCATTAACTGCGCTCCATATTGAAACGCGCACTCACGGTTCCTTGATTCTTACGACTAATGGTCAAGGTGGAAACTTGCAAACCATACAATTCCAGCTCAGCCAGAACTCGAACGAGTTTATCGAATTCAACTTCGGCATATTGGACACGGGCGCCGTTCGCGCCGCTGGGTTCAACACGCTCTGGCGGATCCATACTGGCCTGACGGATGACCTGATCGATCAGCAGGTAGGGTGCTTTATCAGAAGTTTTTAGCTGCGAAGAGCCTGCGTTAGCAGCCTTGAGCTGTGCCGCACCACGGCGCACGAATTCTAATGTCTCTGATTTGGCCACAAGCGCTTGCTCGGCCCTGGCCTGACTCGTGATCATAGGATGCCAGATGAGCGCGTAGATAAGCCCTAGGATTGTCAACGCAGACACAACGACAACGATCATGCGATCGCGTGGTGACTGCCTTAAGTACCATTCTTTCATTTCGCTATAGCTCCGTCACTCGATGCGAACGCGACCGCGCACGGTATCGTTCTCGCGGTTGGCCGATTGAACACTCATAGCCAGTGACCCGCGCCTGGCCAATTCAGATTTCAACGCATCTAACGTTGGCACGGCATCGGTGTTTAGGTCTAGATCGAATCGACCGTTTCTATAGCCAATGGTTTTGAGTGAAGTTTGAGGTTGGGTCGCAAGGCTTGAAGCTATTTGCGAGAGCCTATTAGTGAACCCATCTGTGTTGCCCCCTCCTAATTTATTTAATGCAGATTGAATCTGACGCCTCGGCCTCTGCATGCGGGCACCCGGCAGGGCCTGATTAAATGCCGCGGCGATTTGCTCATCCAGATAGGCTTCCTGCTGATTAAGCTTGCGAACATCCAACCATTTACCGACAAACAAAACAGCACACAAACAAGCAGCCAATGCCGCTGTCGCTCGCCACGGCTTCCAGGTTTTATCGAAATTTTTGCGTGGGTTGTAAACACCCTGTAACAGATTGATATGCGAAGAGGTTGCCAGGCCACTGGCAAACAGCGCTAAGCGACTCTCACAGGATCGCGTTTCAACATCAATTGCAGTAGGCAAGGGAAGCTGAGCTGCCGTGTGCGTGCTGAATATAACCAGCGTCGGATCTTCCTCGTCCGGCAAAGCCTGCCTTGCACCATCGAGCATAATGCCCGCCATACCTGGATCGGTTGCAAACCCCTGGTTGCCACCGAGTCGAACAACCACCTGATCCTGATCGAGTAGCGCTGTCCATACCTGTGAACCATCGCCATGGTTATCTAACTGAGGAATACTGAGCGATTCAGGCACCACCTGCGTGGGTCGTAAACCGGCGTCTGCGCATTGCTGCGTCACCTGATCCATCACATCTCGGCTTATCACAGCAACCGGGTAGACATCGCCTGCCCCTTTACTGCCTAAGGCAAAATGCAGGGATTCAACATCATCGGCAACCTGTTCTTCCAAAGCATAAGGCACCGCTTGTGCAGCCCGCGCTGCAGAACCACCCGGCACCACGGCCTCTGATAGCAAAACATCGTCAGCGGGTAGAACAAGCGTTACCCGTCGCCCCTCGACGCCGGCAGCCACCTCACCCAGCGTTGAATACTTAACGTTGGACGTTAGTCTTCCGTTGTCATCAGACACAGCCCATTGGACGGCGTCTTCACCCGCCAGGGGCATATAGATAATGACGTGTTTAGACACGATTATTTCCTGTTTCTCTAAAGCGTATCGCGTGAACGATAAAGAACACGCGTCTTGCCTTCGTTATTGCGCTCGAACAACGTGTATTGCGACAAACTGATTCCTTCGGCTTCTACGTCAATCCGCACTTGAAAATACCTCGAACGAACGTCGTAGGTACCGGCCGGTGCAGTTTCAGCGCCCGAATCTCCAGAATCAACTTGCTGATCAAATAGTAGCGTACTCTCGTAAGGTGCCAAGTCGCGTGCATCTCCGCCAAGGGTATCCGGACCGTCATCTGCGGTTAAATCGAAAATATCCTCACACTCAGGATAGTCTTCATAGGCGCCCGTGTCCCAACGCGATAAATCAGCAGCCAGCGGTTTGATCTCATCAGACAATGATGCCAGCACTTCAGGCGTTGCCGTATTGACGTTAATGGCAGTCGCTCCTTCACTGGTTGGCAAAGCTGAAATATGCGGCAGCAACAACTCGTAGTCTTCGGATTCTTCTTTGATGGCACTGCTGAACCCTTTAACAAGCTGTAATTCTGACACACTGACAAACGGTGCATTGGACGTTCGGTAACCTGGCGTCAATCCGCTGTAGTAATCGTCTTCAGCGCCCTCGGGAATCGTGGCATTGACATCGGTGTCTAACCAATCAAGCACGGCATCGGCTTTTGCCTGATCAATATTGATCTCGCTGAGCAGGCGCTTAAACTGTTCAAAATAAAATTCTGCTTTGGCACCATCCGAATTCACCAAATTATTCAGATTAAAGCGGCCCTGCATATCGACAATGCAGCCTTGGATGGATGCGTTGTCGATGGGTACCGGTGGAATAGTTTGTGCCCAGTCGTCATCGAAAGAATCTGTGTTTTCACGTAGTCCGGCCTGGTAATCGCGGTAGAGCAACGCTGCCGCAAACCGTTCACCACTCACGCCCAACGCACGAGCTTGCTGAATGAGCCCTTCATTTCGCTCCCGATGCATATCCAGCTGTTGTCGGCTGCTTATAGCGACCATGGTGATCGTACCCATCGCGATGAGCAGAATTGCAGTGATGATTGCGACTCCATGCTGCCGCTGCGCGCCAGAGTACTTGTCGATTCGTTTATTCATCGGGGTAGCGCAAATACACGGGCAACTTCGCCGTAGTCGCTCAGTTCAAAATTAAACTCGATCGCCGCAGGTAAACACGGATCCTCGGTATCTGCTGGCGGCCAACTCTCCCCCCATTCACCTTCACAATCTAAAAAACGAAACGTTAATGACTCAACTCCGGAGAGCAGTTGACGACGACGTGTTGGTATTTCGTCTATGGGGTCGAGGTGATACCAGTAGGCGCGAATCAGCTTGTCATCATCCAGTGCATACGCCACTCGTTGCAGATTGGAACGTACCGGGGATACATCGGCTGCCGGATTGGTCCATCCGGCGCGTGTGAATTCAAATAAATTTTCACCTTGAATATTGAACTGCAACGGTGGGAGCTCAGAATCGATTGCCGAACGGACGGTACGATCTGCTATCTGGGTGACATCCTCTGCCAACCAGTAAAACGTTCTTTGTAATTCGCTCAAACGCTGGGACTGTTGATCTATTCGATCGCGGGTGGCTGTTATCTGGAATAACATCTGAAAACCCGCTGTACCCAGAATAGCCAGCAAAAACATGGCAACCAACAACTCGATCAAGGTAAACCCACGATCCAATCGTAGCGCCTTTTTCGCCTGCCTAGAAGTCAATGCTTCTACCCCGATAGTCATTGGCGATTCACAGGATTCCCAACGAATCCTGTGACGACATACACGTAGTTATCCGCATCTTTCTCACGTCGCACTTCTACATCCAAGCGACGCAGATCAGGATCGGATACAGCTTGTGTTCGGGTACGGACATACCAAGTGAATGTCCCCATCTCCACTTCAGTGTTCTTAGTGCCAACACTTGGCCAAGCAGGTAGCACCTGCAGCTCCGTCAACACGTTGCTGGCCACCCAGCGACCAAATTCTCGTTCTCGCAAATAATCTGCGCGCCATGCACTGGAACCTGCAGATCCGACAAGCGCAGAAACCCCCACCGCGATGATGGTCATTGCCACTAGCACTTCTATCAATGTGAATCCGCGGGCCCTTTTCATGAGCCTTCCAACTTTTCCACAACAACAGGCTGTAAATCGCCAGTGGCCACTTCATAGCGTGCTTCACCATCTCTGTCGCTTATACGCACGCTAAAATCGGGCATGATCTCCCCATTTGACAGGAAAATGATGTGTGGTTTGACGGGGTCTTCCTCGGTGGCCTCAGCCACTTCGTTTTCCAGTTCTTCAAGAATGATGGGCAAGCCAGAAATATCCACTTCATACTCAGTCGGGATGTCGCTATCTTTGAAGCGCAGTTGCTTGTCTTCAAAGATCTCCCAAACCGGTTGGCCTTTCTCATTGACTGACAGAATGTAAAACTCGTAGGACTCGGGATGAAATCTGATGCCAAACTGTTGCCGCGAGTAAACTGCTTGGTCGGCGGCCAGATCCATTTGCAGACCAAGTCTTAACGCATTGTCTCGGACAATTTTACCGACGTTGCGAAAATCTATATTGATGACGACAGCGCCAACCAATATTGAAATTATGGTCACGGTGACCAGCAGCTCGATTAGCGTAAAGCCTTTCGAGCGCTGAGAAACAGGCTGGCATAATCGGGGCACTAATTAGTTTCTAAATTGCTGATATCGGCATCAAAATCTTCGCCACCTTCAGTACCGTCGCTGCCTAGCGAGATGATTTCAAAATTCCCATCTTCACTTTCGTAAATGTAGTCTCGACCCCAAGGATCCTTAGAGAGCTTTTTGACATACCCGCTGCGGTTCCAGTTCACCGGCTCAGGGTCGCCACTGGGCTTGGTGACGAGCGCTTCCAGACCTTGCTCTGTGGATGGATAGTTGAAGTTGTCCAATCGGTATAGTTCTAGAGCCGAGGCATAAGACGAGATGTCATTTTTTGCTCTCACTACACGAGCTTCATTCGGGCGATCCATGATTAATGGCACAACGGTTGCGCCCAGTATCGCTATGATTGCCACGACGACCATGATTTCAATAAGAGTGAAACCACTTTGCGAGTTACGCTGTTTTTCAGAACGTTTTTTCGCACCACAAAATGCTGCTGCGCGAACTTCTTGTACCAGTTTGCCCATTAGGGTCTTATCTCCCGTATTCTCAAAGGGTTAATCTCTATGCCAAGAGGATAGCACCACCCGTATGACTCGACGCCAACTGAATGATTCAATACATTAAGAAGCTGTTACGTTCGCCTGCCTACGTGCTCTCTTTCTGCGTGGTCTTACTGTGTATTACGTTGCAATACGCGGGCCTCGACGATGTTTTGCGCTTCGAGCGAAACGAGATTGACCAGGGACACTGGTGGCTGTTACTCACCGGTAATTTTGTACACCTGGGACAAAGCCATCTGTGGATGAATATGGCAGGCTTCGCTTTGGTGGTGGCCTTGGTCTGGTCACACTTCTCAGCAAGAATTTGGCTGTTGATCATCCTCTTCGCAAGCCTAGTAGTGGGGCTGGGTCTCTGGCGTTTCAACCCGGAAGTAGGCGCCTATGTAGGGTTTTCCGGCACTTTGCACGGGCTCATCATAGCCGGTTGCCTTGCAGACTTACGTTCATACCCGAAATCTGCCGCTACTCTACTAGCGCTAGTCGTTGCAAAATTGACATGGGAACAGCTCTCCGGCCCATTACCGGGCAGTGAATCAACGGCCGGTGGCTCCGTGGTGGTGGACTCTCACCTGTACGGGGCAATCGGCGGTGCCATTATCGGCAGCGCACTCCTTCTCCCCGTGTTCTTTCGTGTGCGAAAAACAGATGACTAACGACCCTGTGAATTGGGAATTCCACCGTTTTCAAACGCTGAATACCGATCAGTTGTTTCAGGTGATGCGATTGCGCACAGATGTCTTTGTCGTTGAGCAGCAATGCGCCTATCCCGAACTGGACTCCCACGACAATCACCCAGATACCATTCATCTGTTGGGCAGTACGCATGAGCTAGTGGCTTATGCGCGCGCCATGCCCTCAAGCGAAACCACCGATGCAGGAGCCAAAAGCGTGGTAAGAATAGGACGCGTAGTGGTCGCAAAACCCCATCGGGGCACCGGGCTTGCAAATTTACTCATGCAGCAGATGATGTCAAAGCTTGAGTCAGACTTCCCACAAAGCGAGCAGGTACTTTCAGCCCAAGAGCCGATCATCGATTTTTACAGGGACCTTGGTTTCGTTGCTGAGTCTGATGTCTACTTAGAAGACGGAATTCCCCATATCGACATGCGCCGATGTTTAGAGGCGTCTTCCCCCCATTCGTGACAGAGCAATTCCGAGCAGAATGATGACTAAGGCCACATAGGCATTGGCCGGAAACCGTTCGCCTAACATCAGCACACCAAACACCATTCCAACAACGGGCACGAGAAAGTTTATCTGGCTGAGAAAAGAGGCACCCTGACGGTCGATGATACGCAGAATCATCACGGTGGCAATGGCTGTAGGACCGATGGCCAAAGCAATCATAGACCCTACCGATTGCATGGATGGAGCGACCTGCCAAGGACTGTCCACCCACATACTCACCGGTACCAGCCACAAACAACCTGCCACCATTAGCGCTGTCATAGCAGACCAGCGGGGCAGTTTAGTAAGTTTACGAGTAATGACGGCGTTGATGGCGTAGCACACCGCTGCCGCCAGAATAGCGGACTGCCGAAGTAAGTCATCACCCAAAGAGTTCAGAGCAGAAAAACCCATCAAGACAATCACACCGAGCAAGCCAAACAAAACACCCAGGACCTTCCACCGGTCCAGTTTTTCGTCATCGGTAAACGCGTGCGCTAGCAATATCGTGGCAAGCGGCATTACGGCCATGAATATTGCGGTTAGCCCTGCTTGAACCGTCACTTGACCCCAGCTGATTAACGCAAAAGGCAAGGCATTGCCGAACAAGCCGGAACCGAGCAACGCTATCCAGATTGGCCCCATGGCAGGCATACGCTGACCGTTGAGCCGCATGAGTGGGTAGAGCATCAAAAACGCAAGCAACAGCCGCCCCGCGGCCAGACTAATTGGTGGGATGTCCCGCACCGCGATACTAGTCAGAGTAAAACTTAAGCCAAACAAAATCGACAGCGCAATTAACCACGCGTAGTCAACGCCCAAGGAAGGTCCGACGTCATCGTCACTTAGATTTTTCTGCACCTTATAGCGCGGCCAGCTCATCCAACATTTTCTGGGACACATCAACGCCATTGGCCAGATGCTCTACACGTGTTGTGTAGCGGCGCTGAGACGGTAAACGCGTACCCGGTTGCTCAAGCACTTGAGCAAACAGTTGTTCAGCTCGGTTCAAGTGATCGGCCGCCGGGTTACAGTGGGACGGATCTATAGCCATGATAAATTCTCCACCCAATGGGGCACCGACACCTTGAGAATCAGCCGCGGTTGACTGACTGCTTGATAGCTCTCCAATGAGTGCACCTGCCAGCAGTTCAACCATAAGTGCAATGCTTGATCCTTTGTGACCGCCAAACGGTAGCTGTGCTCCCGCTAGGGCTTCGGCAGGGTCTGTTGTCGGTTGTCCATCGGCATTGATAGCCCAGCCTTCAGGGATCGGTTTACCTTCGCGAAGATGCAGCTGAATTTCTCCCCGGGCACTTGCGCTCGAAGCCTGATCAAAAACCAACGGTGGGTGATTCTTTCGTGGATAGGCAAAAGCCATGGGGTTTGTTCCGTACAAAGGCAGTGTTCCCCCTGCCGGCGCCACATAAGAGTTGGCCGCTGTAAACGCGAACACAACCAGACCCTGTTCCGCCAGGCGTTCGACCTCTGGCCACAGTGCGGCGATATTGTAAGTATCGTGAATAGCCAACGCGGCGATACCGTGCTTTTTTGCTTTGGAGGCCAATGCTGGCTCTCCTACACGTAGCGACAATGGGCAGAAGCCGCCGTGAGAATCCACATGTACAACTGAGGATTCTGTCACTCGCAAAGTAGGAACCGCCTGCGGATTGGCATGTTCATTCAAAAGGGCTTTGACATAAAACGGTATGCGAAAAAGACCATGCGACTGGCAGCCATCACGCTCGGCGATGGTGACGGTATCAGCGATAGCATTTGCTTGATCGAGTGAAAAGCTTTTATCGACGAGTATCGACGTGGCAAGTGCTTGGATCTCTTCCAAGCTCAAACGTTTTACATCACTCATAGCGCATTCCAAACAAGGAGGGAGGTGGCTGTTTAGGGTCCAGCCTTAATTTACACTTAAAGCCGTCGTTTAGGTCCGCTGAAGCCAATGAGCACCAAAGCCCGTCGCACATCATTGATCCAGAAATGACAACCCAACAATGGTTCTGGCCGACGTGGATATCCGTCAGCTCAGTTGCCAGATCTTAGTCAATGCGAATTATTGACACAAAGTCGGCAAAAATATCCTTTGCAACTCGAATTTACGGTCGCGAATCGACGGGGGTTTCACGACAACTAGCACCGGGGCGAAATCAGCTTCCGAGTGACCTATCGATCGATCCGATGGATTTTTCGGTGAGGGGATGTCTAGGGAGTCCAAAATTTGGTCAGCTTCGTACTGAACTTATGAATAGAATCGCTTGCGAATGAAACCCTCAATATGATCACACGCGTATTGGACTCAATGATTGAACGGACAGTCATTCCAAGTTTCTCAAACCTAGGATACAAGCTTCGCAGGCGCCTTTTTAACTGGCCAGAGCTAAGCACCTACCAGCTTAATTCCAA
Source organism: Granulosicoccus sp. (assembly GCA_045110515.1). Taxonomy (GTDB): domain Bacteria; phylum Pseudomonadota; class Gammaproteobacteria; order Granulosicoccales; family Granulosicoccaceae; genus Granulosicoccus. Next base: position 53,624 of record JBGCGD010000002.1, read on the forward strand.
AGTCGTGGTTCTCACAGGTGGCACGTCCGGTATTGGCAGGGAAGCCGCTAACGTGTTCGCCGCCATGGGCGCAACACTTGTCATTGTCGGTCGAAACCCGGAAAAGACGCGCCTACTCGTTCAAGAACTGATTAATGCTTCCGGGAATCAAACCATTCACGCTGTCATCGGGGATTTAGGTGAGCGCGAAGACGTTCAACATATAGCTGATAGCTTAGCGTCTCGGTTTCCAGTTATCGACGTGCTCATTCACAACGCCGGGGCGTTGTTCAATGCTCGAAAACTTGCCAGTAATGGATGCGATTTATCAGTTGAACTCATGGTCGCTACGCCTTTCCTACTAACAGGCATGTTGCTGCCACAACTCAAAGCAGCTTCACAAAAAAATGAACCGGCTCGGGTTCTCACCATGAGTTCAGGGGGTATGTATACAGAGGCTCTAACGGTAGACAAACTAGAAATGAGCGATGCTGAATACCAAGGAGCAAAACAGTACGCTCGGGCCAAGCGCGCTCAAGTCGTACTCAATGAAATGTGGGCCGAAAGGTTTCCCACTAACGAAATCATCTTTCATTCTCTTCACCCTGGGTGGGTGGAAACGCCGGGCATCAAAGACGCCCTGCCAGGCTTTACAGGCTGGTTGGACAAGTTTGGTTTGTTACGAACTCCGCAACAGGGCGCCGACACGTTGGTTTGGCTCAGTGCTGACACAACCCCCGGCCACTCTAACGGTGGTTTTTGGCATGACAGGGCTATCCGGAGAATAAACATGGGTAGCAAAACACGTAACGCGGATACGCCTCAAAGGCGTAATGCCTTATGGCAGTGGTGCGAAGAGCATACACAATGGCATTTTCCTGCCTAACAGAGACGCACCTCATTAGTGACTAAGTGACTAAGTGACTAGCTTAGCTCCAACACATCGTCCTGTTTACATAGCTTTCGTATCAACGAGACATCGAAGTTGGATCTGCCTTTATTCTCACGTTGTGCAGGATTGCGCAGCAAACAGGCTATCGAGAAATCATCAGCATGCGGCTCGATTGGTGACAGATATTCAGTTTTAGAAAAATCACGATCGCACATTTTTGCGGCGGGTTTAAGCCGTTTTGGCACGCTGGCATTTTGCGCTTGATGCAAAGCCTTTTGAGCTTGCTTTAGCAATTCATCACATGAATCAGTGCTCTTATCAGCGCAAGCAAAACCCACTGATAGGTTCAACAATACGGAATGACCGTAGATATCGAAGTTCTTACCCGTGCTGTCGAGAATGGACTTAATAGTGTTGGCCACCACAGCAGGCGATTGAGAATTTAGCAAGCCAACGGCAAACTGCTTGCCGTTCAATCTACCGCAGATCGTATCATTACCCAGGCTGGACCGTAGTTTTTTAGACACCTGCCGGAGGGCTTCGTCGCCAACACCCTGGCCTAGTGTGTCGTTTACTTCTTTAAGCCCGTCGATGTTCGCCACAAGCAACGACAGCTTTGAACGCTGATTCCGACGATTCAAATTAAGTTGTATCTGACCTAAAAACTCGGCGCGATTCATCAGCCCGGTTAAGGCATCAAGCGTGGACGCTTTCTTTAGACGCTCTCTGGATTCATACACGCTAGATACATCCTGGCAAACAAACAAATAACCCGTGGTGTGATTGAGCTCATTCACAACAGCGGAGGCATGAACGGCTAACCAGGTGATGGCTGCGCGCGGTTTCTTTATCCGCCAAACACTTGAGTAAGGTTCACCCTTCGCTTGCATCGACCCTAACGACAACCAGACATCCATTAAATCTTCTTCGTAGATAGCCTGCGTCCACCCCATACCCTCTGACGCCTTAGGACTCAAGCCACTTAACTGAGACCACGCCGTGTTAGCGTTTTCGCACTGCCAGTTGGCATCCAATTCAACAACACCTATTGAACCTGTGTTCACTACATTGGCAATGCTTGTTTGCCCTAGAAGGCTACGCCGGATTGCACTGGGGTGACTGAAGACAAATGTTACTGATATCTGACCATCCACGACAGAGTAATACGCACTAGTGGCCACCGATTTCACATCACCGGATTCATCCAAGACTGTAACCGATCGATGATTCAATCTAAGTTTTTCGGTCTTGTTGCGCAGATACTGAGACTGGCTTAGTCGCTCAAGCGTAGGCATAAAATACTTAGGCGATAAGTAACGACTGAGCTCTTCGCCAACAGCCTGCCTAGACTTACATGAAAGCAAGGTGGCGGCAGCCGGATTCAACGACTGAATTTGCCCATCGATGTTCACCGTCACGATGGCATGCCTGGATTCGAAAGCAAGCTGCTTTAACGCGACATCACTTAACCCGTTATCGTTTAGTGGGCTCACTGCTCGTTGCATATTAACTCGCTCTAGTCGGCGCTTGGCAACAACGCTCGCAAGCTGATGCAATCGACTTAAGCGTTCATCAGTTAGCTTGCCCGACAATGATACCTTGGGATTAATAACCAATAACATGGGACACGGAAGCATGCCTACATCAACTGGGATCATCACAAAGTGACTGACTAAAGAACAGTTGTCTTTAATGCGCACTGGCAATCCGAATTCGTTAACGCTACCTTGTTTGATAACGCCTAATCGCATAACTTGTTGCGCGACTGAATTTGCATGGCGACTTTTCAGCGGATTTTTAGTAGAACGATAACCCTTTTCGTGAACACACAACGCAGCGGCTTCTAAGGTAACAAATTGCTCTGGATAATCGCCTATTGCTCCGGGACTTAATAACATTGATAAGTCGCCACCTGATATTTTCAACGCATGCATCATTAACATGTCGAGCTGGCGTCGCTCTAGCTTTGCGTTAGCCTCAACTTCTTCGGCATGGTGTTTCTCATTGGCCGACAGCTGAACTGCTGTTGTTTTACCGCTTTCCACGTCTCTATAAAACCTATGCATTCCATTGATCCACGCATCCCTTATTGCGCGTTATCATCAAAGCATAGACCATAGAATTTCAGGTACAACAACAGTTTGAGTTACGATACAAAATTACCGATCATGAACGCAAATCAACGTGTATTAAGCACTAAACGCGTGTAGTCGATGGGCAAAATTAAACCTATACACCACCGTAATCTTTTTTATCCTCACCTATCCATCGCCTAACCAAAGCTTGTACTTTCGGCGAATTTTCTTCAAGCAAACGATCTGCTATGTCACTGACATCATCAAGTAGATCATCATCGCGACCCAACTGGGCTATTTTAAATTCAGCCAAACCGGTTTGCCGTGTGCCTAGAACCTCACCGGCACCCCGAAGAGATAAGTCTTTTTCAGCGATGGCAAAGCCGTCATTGGTTTCTCGCATAATCCCTAAGCGTTCTTTACCGTTATTAGACAACGGCGCTTGAAACATTAATATGCAGCTACTTTGCGCACTACCTCGGCCGACTCGCCCTCGCAACTGATGTAGTTGCGAGAGCCCTAAACGTTCGGCGTTCTCAATGATCATCAACGAGGCATTAGGCACATCAACACCGACCTCTATCACCGTAGTTGCAATTAGTAAGTCTATCTCTTTGGCCTTAAACGATTGCATGATCGCTTCCTTATCACGCGGCTTAAGACGCCCGTGTACCAGTCCCACTTTATGTCTTGGCAGCATTTCCTGAAGTGTTGCATAAGCGTCCTCAGCAGCTTCAGCCTGTAACGACTCTGACTCCTCAATCAACGTGCATACCCAATACACTTGCCGACCTTCTTCAATAGCCGTACCTACTCGCTCTATGATCTCCCCCCTCCTTGAGTTATCGATAGCCACCGTTGTCACAGGCTTTCTGCCCGGAGGTAGCTCATCGATAATAGAGACGTCCAGATCTGCATACGCGGTCATCGCCAAGGTTCTGGGAATAGGTGTGGCGGTCATGATTAACTGATGAGGCAAAGTATTTTTATCCGCACCTTTGTTTCTCAAGGCCATACGCTGATGAACCCCAAAACGATGCTGCTCATCGATTATGGCCAGCCCCAGGTTCTCAAACTCCACATCCTTTTGAAACAACGCATGGGTTCCCACCACGATCCGCTCGCGTCCCATAGCGACAGCCTCAATAGCCGATCGTCGTTGGGCCGTTCGAAGTTTGCCGGTCAACCACCCAACGTTAATACCCAGCGGTTCAAACCATTCTGAAAAATTAAGCATGTGCTGCTCGGCTAAAATTTCAGTGGGTGCCATCATCGCAACCTGATACCCGCTTTCCACCGCTTGAGCGGCAGCCAATGCCGCCACAACGGTCTTGCCTGAGCCCACATCTCCTTGCACAAGCCTGAGCATCGGTTCAGGAGTACCCATGTCATTGACGATATCCAGGAGCACTCGATCCTGTGCCCCGGTTAAGGAGAATTGTAAAGATGCCCGCAATGAGCGCATCAGCTCACCAGCAGGGCGAATCAGGGGAGCATGTTGTTGCTGCGCATTCACTCGTAACAATCGCAACCCTAGCCGGTGCGCGACCAATTCCTCTAACGCAAGTCGTCTATGTGCCGGATGAATCCCCTCCATCAGAGCTAGTACATCGGCATTCGGTGGCGGTCTATGAACAATGCGCAGCGCCGTTTCCAAGTCAGGAAGCTGTGTTTGACGTGTTGCCTCAGGTGGAAGTAGATCAACCAGTGCTGATGCATCAAGCGCCGCCAGAGCCTGATCACTCAAACGCCGCAGGGTGGTCTGCTGCACCCCTTCGGTTGTCGGATAAAACGGCGTTAATGTGTTGTCCAGGCCCTGGGCCGGATCAGTACCGTCTGAGAGCACACGATATTCGGGATGGACCATTTCCAGCATGCCCGGGCCGCGACGAACTTCGCCAAAACAGCGCACCTGACGTCCGCGTTCAAACTGTTGAACCTGCTGTTGATTGAAATGAAAGAAGCGTAACGTTAAGGAACCGGTGCCATCGTTCACCCTAACCAACAAAGAACGACGCTGCCGGATCACGACATTGGAGATAAGCACTTCAGCAAAGATCACGGCTTCCTGCCCGGGTACCAATCGACCTATCTGTGACAGACGGGTTCTGTCTTGATACCTAAACGGCAAGTGAAATAACACATCTTGCAAGGTATACACACCAATGGCTGCCAATTTGGCAGCCATGGCAGCACCCACCCCTTTGAGTGTTTCTACTGATGTGGCATCAAGGTTTTGGGGCGTTTTAGTCACCCAAGTACATTACGCCTTCCACTTCAACCGCAACATTCTTTGGCAATGAGGCAACACCGATTGCCGCACGCGCAGGATAAGGCGTTGAGAAACGCTCTTCCATGATCTCATTCACCAACGGAAAATCAGCAAGATCAGTTAAAAAGACCGTTAGCTTCACCACCTTGTCAAAAGAGCCGCCGCTCGCTTGGCAAACGGCCTCAAGGTTATCGAAGACTTGAATAATCTGTGTTTTTACATCATCACTGACCAGCTCCATGGTTTCAGGAACTAGCGGAATAGCACCCGATAGGTAGACCGTATCGCCAGCTTTTACAGCTTGCGAGTATGCGCCGATAGCGCTGGGAGCCTTGTCAGTACTGAATACTTTACGCGACATCGCGGGATTCTCACAATCGTTTAGGTAGAGACAGCGAGTATATAGATTCGCAGATCAAATCAGAACCATCGTGTTACCTAACGCGCAGGGGCGCAAGGCTTATGGAGAAGTAAAAAGCCGTATTAGCTTTCACGGCGCACACTGCGCACGACAGTCAGATTTCTGAGCCGTCGAACGATTCGGGCCAGTTGCAAGCGGCTCTCGACTGACAAGACAAACCGGATGCTGATGTCATCACTACGATTATTGAAATCCATGTTTTCAATATTGACATTCATGAGTGACATGGTTGAGGTCACCCGGGCAAGCGCACCTGGCTGATGAACCAGATGGCACAGAATGACAACTTCAAACTGTTCAGCGATCTCCGGTGCCCAATCAACCGCTACCCACTCTTTGGGACGTCGACGGAACCGACGAACGTTACGGCACCCTGCACGGTGAACGGCAACACCTTTGCCCGGTGTAAAAAACCCTTGGACGTTGTCTCCCGGTATTGGGTGACAACATTGAGACATGTACAACGTGGGGCTTTCAGCCGATTCTATGAGAACCGGAGCAGTCTCCCTCATGGGTAATTCACCGGGGCCGACAGCATCACCAGATTCCACGGCGATAAGTCTTTCAGCTATCTGACTCGGCAGATTCAACCCCAGACCAATATCTTCGTAAAGCTCCTCGACATCGCTGAATCGACGCTCAGCCAGCACATCGTGAATGACCTTTTCAGGGATCTTATCTAGAGATCGATCGTGCCGCCCTAAAGCCCTGCGCAGCAAGCGCTCACCAAACTGAATGGCCTGAGATTTATCTAATGCCCGCAAGTGCTGACGAATCGCGGTACGTGCTTTAGCCGTTACAACAGAATTCAGCCACATCGGGCTTGGAGCCTCCTGATCGCCGGTAATAATTTCGACTATCTGACCGCTTTCGAGCGGCTCGTTGAGCGATGAGATGCGCCGATCTACTTTAGCGGCAACACATTTGTTACCCACTTCCGAATGCACGGCATAGGCGAAATCAACCGGCGTAGCCTTTCGCGGCAACTGAATTATTTTCCCCTTTGGCGTGAACACGTATATCTCGCCCGGGAATAAATCGATTTTTACATTCTCAACAAATTCCAATGAGTCGGGGGCGGACTGCTGAATATCAGCCAGATTAGACAACCATCCTGGAGTGCGGCTATGAGCAGGGGTGTCGCTGTCTTCTTTGTATGCCCAGTGCGCCGCGATACCCGACTCGGCCAACTCGTCCATCGACTGTGTGCGAATCTGCACCTCTATGGGCATGCCATCGGTACCGTGGTTGAGCACGGTGTGTAGCGACTGGTAACCGTTTTGTTTAGGAACGGCAATGTAGTCCTTAAACCGAGAAAATATGGGTGTGTACAGGTGGTGAACCAATCCAAGAACCTGATAGCAATCTTCAACGGAGTCAACGACGACCCGTAAGGCCAGCATGTCAAAAACGCGCTGAAACGGCAGCTGCTTTTTCAACATTTTGTTGTACAGGCTGTAGAGGTGTTTTTCCCTATGCGTGATTGTCGCCTGTATGCCCTTCTCGCTAAGTGCGGTCTCTATCCGTGCGGCCACCTTTTCGATGATGTGGTCTCGATTTCTGTGAGACTGCTGCACAGTCGCCTCTAAAATGCGACTACGCATCGGGTAACAAGCCCGAAAGCCGAGATCTTCTAGCTCGGTTTTAACCGCAAACATACCCAGTCTGGCCGCGATAGGCGAATAAACTTCCAATGTCTCTTTGCCAATGCGCCGTCGTTTGTCAGGGCGGAGCGAGCCAATGGTTCGCATGTTGTGGAGCCGATCAGCCAATTTGATCATGATGACGCGAATATCAGTCACCATGGCAAGCAACATTTTTCGGAAGCTCTCTGCCTGCGCTTCTTGTTTGGAACGAAACTTTAAGTGGTTAAGTTTACTGACACCATCAACAATGTGAGTCACACCCTCACCGAATGCCTCAACCATATCCTCACGACTCACTGGCGTATCCTCGAGTACATCGTGAAGCAGCGCAGCCATGATGCTGTAATGGTCAAGCTTCATGGAAAACACAATAGAGGCGACCGCTATCGGGTGCGTAATGTAGGGTTCGCCCGAGCTTCGAGTCTGTGTCGCGTGCGCATCACGGGCCATGGTGTAGGCGCGCGATACTTCCGCTATTTGCTCAGTTGTAAACCGGGAATTGAGTTGCTCAACCAGATTGGAATACGCAAGCCATTCCGGGCGGTTCGCCTTACTCGAGCCTGTCGGGTTAGTTTCTGGATCTAAAGGATCGACGATCTCAGAATTAGCTGGGGTTGGCTGATTAACAGCCGCGTGATGTATAACACCCTGATCCTGGGATTTACTAATCACTTCGTATTAACTGTGTTAACGACAATTATACGGAAACTGACCGGTTCACCCATCGACGGGAAGAACCGGGCAGGTACTGAGCACAACCGAGGTACCCTAGAAGTCTTCGCGTAGCTGTTCTTTATTTTCATAAATAACCGGTTCTACAGGTGCCGGAGGTGGAGGCGCTTCTTGGAGAATATCTTCGCCTATCAGCCCGTCGGCAATTTCCCGTAATGCGATAACCGTGGGTTTATCGTTGTCGTCAGGGAGCATAGGCTCTGCGCCCATGGAAATATTTCTTGCACGCTTGGCCGCGATCAATACGAGATCGAAACGGTTGTTAACCTGCGCCAAACTATCTTCTACTGTCACTCTAGCCATGAACGGGCATATTCCTGCGATTCACTGAACCCTATACTCTAGTGTGTTCTATACGCGAATGCCAGACCATAGATGACTTTATTGCCTTACTAACTGTGTAATTCTTGTGAATTTTGCTAATTAGTCGTGTGTAAGGCTGGTGATGAGCCCCGCGTGCGTCAAAGCCTGCCTCGACTTTTGCACCCGATGACTGAGCACAACGGCCTTGAGTTCGCTCAGTGCTTCATCAAAATCATCGTTAATGATCAGATAATCGGCCTGATGATACTGCTGCATTTCCTGAACAGCCTCTGCAGTACGGGCGTCTATGACCTCATCAGAATCCTGCCCCCGTCCGCGAAGGCGTTCGATAAGCGTCGCACGCGAAGGTGGCAAGATAAAAATCGAGACAACATCTGAAAGCTTCTGCCTAACTTGCGCTGCGCCCTGCCAATCGATTTCCAAGATGACATCCTTACCGTCACCCAGTGATTCATTCACCGCACCCATGCTGGTGCCGTAATAATTTCCAAACACTTGCGCATACTCAAGAAACTGATCGGAGTCGATCATCGACTCAAAGCTCTCCCGCGACACGAAATGGTAATCAGCACCATCTTGTTCAGCTGGTCGCTGCGGGCGTGTTGTATGAGACACAGCCACCGTCAAATCTTTCAATTCCTTGATGCTTCTGCGAACCAGACTGGTCTTACCGGCTCCGGATGGCGCTGAAACGATAAACATCTGAGCGTGATTGTTCTGCATATAACCTGTATCGGATGACTCATTAAAAACTACACACACGTTAATATAGTTACAGAAACCCACTTCTAGGTCACCTTTTTCAATGGTTTTAACACAATCTACCCAAATGGCAATTGGTTCAGCTGCCCCGAATTTCGCATTAGCTGACACTCGCGACGGACAATCGGTGGCCTTATCTGACTACGCAGGCAAGCCGGTTCTTATCGTGTTCATGTGCAACCATTGCCCCTATGTCGTCCATTTAGTGGACGCACTTGCAAACCTTGCGCACGAATTCGCCGAATCAGGCATTGCAACTGTAACCATCAGCTCTAACAACAGCGCAAGCTATCCACAAGACGGGCCGGATAGAATGGCCTCCTTAGCCCAACAAAAAGGCTTTCGCTTTCCTTACTGCTTTGATGAGACTCAAGAGGTTGCTAAAGCCTACGATGCTGTCTGCACACCAGACATATTCCTGTTCGATGCGAATCACGGTCTGTACTATCGCGGACAGTTCGACGATACACGTCCAGGCGCAGGCTTGGCGCATGGCGGTGATTTAAGGGCAGCGGGCTTAGCGCTATTAGCTGGCGAACCTGCACCTGACAATACTCACCCCAGCGTGGGCTGCAGTATCAAGTGGAAGAGCTAACCACCCCGCTAGTCTCAGTCCTTCTTCCTGTTCGAACATGGCGAAGCACCACTGCTGAGGCTGTCAACAGCCTGCTCAACCAGAGTCTACGCCAGACAGAAATACTGCTTATCGGTCATGACGATATTAATCTCATCGTAAAGCGGCTCCCTTCCGATCCGAGAATCAAAGGCATAGCTAGAGAAGGTCGCGGTATCGTCGCAGCGCTAAATACAGGCCTTAAAGAAGCTCGCGCGCCATTCATTGCACGCATGGACGATGATGATATCGCCTACCCCGATCGTTTAGAAAAACAGCTTGCGTATTTGAAGACACACCCCGACGTTCAGCTGTGCGCCACGCGTGTTCGGTTTATCGATGAACACGGCGGAACCGCTGGCGTAAAGGCTGGCAACAAACGTTATGAACAATGGTTGAATAACTTACAGACAAACAGCGATATCGTTAATGCGTGTTTCACTGAGTGTCCCATGCCACATCCGACATTAATGGCACACAAAGATGTCTGGAAAACACTGGGCGGTTATCGAGATTTCGACGGCCCGGAAGACTACGACTTGGTGTTGCGCGCAATGCTTGCCGGTGTCGGTATGGGAAAACCAACGCCGATACTGCAAAACTGGCGAGAACATACTGAACGACTAACGTATCGGGATTCACGCTACCGGCGAGAAGCATTTACACACTGTCGCGCCTGGGCCGCTAGACAGCCTGGTAGTGGGCTTGGGCTTAACGCAGACAGGTCTGTGTGGATTTGCGGCACAGGAAAAAGTGCTCGTCAATGGCATCACTCGCTAAAGGAGTTGGGAGTTCCAATCAACGGCTTTGTGGATATCGGCAACACTGATGTTGCAAGAACAAAACAGGACAAACCCGTTATTAGCTACGAACAACTAACTGTTCAACGTGGTGCAAGTCTTGTGGTAACAGCGCTAAGCGAGCCCAAAGCACGAGAAGCGCTAAGACAGTACTTTGATAGCAATGGTTGGACACAAGGGAAAGAGTATATTTTTGGCGCTTAACATCCCACTAAAACAAACTGTTTAATGCAACACCAATACCCAAGCGTTGCTGTAGATGATCGTAGTCAATCAGCGAATCTCCATAGCCGTTAAAGTACTGCACAAAGCCTCGAAACTTAGCAAACAAAGGAAACGTCATACCGATTGATATAGCGCCCTTTCCCGTTGAGGGGTTTCCTCGCAGTCTAACGGCGTACTCCTTGTTGCTTTTTCGCCATGAAGCACCCAATTCTCCGTGACCCATAAAGTCAAGAATATCCGGGTTATCATCGCCATCCGGATCATCCGGTGATTCCTTGGCCGACTCAGGAATTCGATACCAAGGTCTGACAAATCCGACAAAGGCCCCTTTTTCATAAATCAACATGGTGTACAAGCGATTCCAACTGCGTGACAAGCCTTGCACTTGCCCGTTTGATTGGTGCTCCAACCCAAGAACCACTGCCGTACTTCCACCATACGGCCCCCATAACAACGGAATCAAATAGAAAACTTCTGGCTGATAGTTGGTTTCACGAAACGGGCTGGACAATGCGTCTGAATATAGCTGCCACCAGGCTTCCAAGGTGATACCAACTGACAGTGCATCGTTTTTAAAGAAGAGATCGGTTTCATTGAGACGTGTTTTCAAACTAATCTGAAACTTCACCTCTGCTGGCTGTAAACCCTCCCCTAACGGCACTTCATTTTCAGCGTAGACACCTTGGTTAATGCCCGTGCTGTAACTGACGGGTAAAATGAAATTATGTTTATGAGCAGTGAGTACATAAGGGTTAAAGGCGTCAGCCCGCTCCTTCCTGACACGCTCAGTTAGGACGCCCTCTTCGGCTTGCGGTTCAGATTCCTGACTAGCCATCGGTTCTGGCTGAATACTTGTTGAACCCAATGCAGCACTGGACGACTCAACGGGCACAGCGACACTCGCAGATGTCGTCTTTACGGGTAGCACACTGCAACCGGACAACATAAAAACCAGACCAGCGAAGGGAACAATCAGTTTGTTAGGAAATAGCTTCATGCAAAATCAACTCTGATGCTTTCTCACCCACCATTATGGCCGGTGCATTGGTATTGCCGGTAGGGATCGTCGCGAATACAGAGGCATCCGCGATACGTAGATTTCGCACCCCATGTACCTGTAACTTCTCATTAACCACAGATGTTTTTTCATCCTGCCCCATGCGGCACGTGCAACACGGGTGAAAAACCGTCCAGGCATTATCACAGATAAATTCGTAAAGCTGCTCATCGGTCTCTACAGAGGGCCCGGGATATACCTCTTCTTCTACGACACGTTGAAATGCTGAAGCCGACGTAAACTGTCGCATCAAGCGCATACCCTTAAGCATCAAGTCACGATCGTGTTCGGTGTCCAGATAATTGGGTTGTATGATCGGTGCATCGTTCGGATCAGATGAACGCACCGATACCGATCCCTGACTGGTAGGTTTGCAGGGGTTGTAGCCGATGAGAAACCCTGGGAATGGATCCGGACTGATTAACGGCCGGGTACCCGGAGGTGCACGTGTATAACTCACGGGAGAAAAATACAATTGTAAATCGGGCCCTTCCTGATTGGCGTCAGTACGAATAAAGCCACCCGCCTGATTGAGACTCAGTGTTAAGGGTCCTTTGCGCCCAAACACAAACTGCAATGCGGCGCGAAGTTTTCCGTGCCACGGGCCAAGGGCTTGGTTCAGTGTTGGAACATTCGTTCTGCACACCATGTCAGCGCCCAAATGATCACTCATGTGCTGTCCAACAGCAGGCAAATCCACTCTAGGCTGTATTCCGGCGTTGGCAAGCATCGCCTGCGGACCCAATCCGCTCAGTTGCATTAGCTGCGGAGAGTTCACCGCACCAGCACTTACGATAACTTCCGCCCGTGCATGCGCAGTTTTCGTTGTTCCCTGATGAGCATACTCAATACCGATAGCCTTATCGCCTTCTAACAGTATCCGGTGGGCCAGTGCTTTTTTATGGACTGTTAAGTTTTTTCGTTTTAGCGCCGGACGTAAATAGGCTCGCGCTGTGGACGCGCGAAGCCCCTTATCCGTGGTGATTTGATAGAGCGCTGCCCCGTCCATATCACCCGCGTTGTAATCGTCATTGCGAGGGATCTGAATTTGCGTCGCTGCCTCAAAGTAGTTGTTACATAATGGATGAGCCATATCGCGAATATCTGTTACAGACAAAGGGCCACTCTGACCACGGCGCTCATCTGAAGCTCCTCGCCAGCTTTCCATTTTCCTAAAAACTGGCTCTACATTTTCCCAAGACCAGCCGGGAGCAACCGACTCCCACTCAGCGTAATCCCGTTGATGGCCACGTACATACACCATCGCGTTAATGGAGCTGGAACCGCCGAATACTTTTCCACGCGGCCAATAACTGGGGCGGTTATTAAGTTGCGCGACAGGCTCAGTTAAATATTTCCAATTGACCTTGTCATCGTAGTAAACCTTGCCGTATCCCAAGGGCAACTGCACATACGGCGTTAAGTCTGAGCCACCGGCTTCCAAAACCAACACACTGTGTTTGCCGGACTCCGTTAGTCGGTTGGCAAGTACAGCACCAGCAGAGCCTGCACCCACAATGATGTAATCGAACGTTAGCGTTGATGTCATGGCGCGATGATATACAAATTCTCATCACGCTAATCAAAAACCCATTTGATTTGCAGTTTAATCCTTTAGCAACCGTTGACGGGGCAACCCCAACATAGAGGCGACACCAACTATCGGTCCAATTGCCAGAATGCAAAACAGCGCAGGCCAGCCGAGTAATTCTGCGACGAAGGGCGTTAGCTGAACGGTAAAAATCGTCAGCGCAAAACCTAACGCTGTTTGCAATGACATTAAGCTTCCCGCCATTTCAGCGGGCGATAAATCGGCAACCATGGCACGAAAACTGTGCAAAGTCGGGAATAACCGACACGCCCCAAAACACAAAAGCAACCAGTGGTATGGGACCACCAAATGACACGGCATCGAGAAGCGCGCCCACAACAAACCCTGCCGGTACCGTCGAGACTAGCAAGGCAGACGTAAGAGAACTGAGTTCGATCTCGTTGCGCAAGTCTGCAAGCGTGGCGCAGGATACGAACTATAAGGTCATAGCCGCAACTTTGGCCAACACCAGCAAAGTGATAGATCTGGCTTTCATACACTTAGTGTTGAGGGGGAAAACATTGAGCGCAGCCTGTATGCGACGACATAACCCTGTTTACTAGGGTTCTTAAGATAAGAATAGGCTGTTAGTTCCGGATAAGGAAAGCCGGGAGAAAGACTAGGGTGCAAAGTCGTGCGGGCAATATCACCCGCACAACCAGGATTAGCACAACTATTTGCGCTTACGATTTCCTATATGGATAGCTCGCCCGTCTGCGCTTAAGGCAGCTTCATGCATCGCCTCTGACAGGGTTGGATGCGCGTGAATAGTTTGGGCAATATCTTCAACGGTTGCATCAAATTCCATGGCCAAAACCGATTGAGCTAATAGCTCAGAAGCACTCGGACCGATTAGATGAGCACCGACGACACGGTCATTGGATTTGTCCCGAATGATTTTGACCAACCCCGTAGTATCGCCTTTTGCTTTTGCACGCCCGCTGGCTGCAAACGGAAAACTTCCGACTTGATAGTCAATACCTTCGCTCTTGAGTTGTTCTTCCGTTTTACCGACCCAAGCTACTTCAGGATGCGTGTAAATGACGTTAGGCATAACGTCGTAATTCAGCGATGCATTTTCACCGGCAATTCGTTCAGCGACCATGACGCCCTCTTCAGAACCCTTGTGCGCAAGCATCGGTCCTCTGACCACATCGCCAATAGCATAAACACCGGGTACGTTTGTTTCGCAGTGATCATTCACGTGGAACAAACCACGCTCGTCTTGCTCAACACCGGCTTCAGATGCACACACGTCATCGGTAAAGGCGCGTCGCCCTACCGCGACAATCAGTTTATCGAAAACCTGCTCATGCGTGCCATCAGCATCCTGATATGTCACGACGACTTGATCACCTTTAACCGTGCTTCCCATAACACGCGTACTTAAGCGGATATCGAGCCCCTGCTTTTTAAAGGCGCGATCAGCCTCACGAGCCACGGCCTTATCGACCATGGGCAAGAATGTGTCCTGAGCTTCCAGTAGTACAACCGTTGACCCTAAACGACGCCAAACACTGCCAAGCTCCAGTCCGATGACACCCGCGCCAATGACACACACACTGTCAGGCACCGCTTGCCAGTCAAGCGCACCCGCGGAATCGACCACGATGTTGCCTTCCAACGGTGTAGCAGACAGATTAATAGGCACGGAACCGGTCGCAATAATGACATTTTCCGAGTCATAAACCGTATCGGTGCCGTCGTGAGCAGTCACTTTGACTTGCTTATCGGCCAACAGTTGTCCGCTGCCCTGCAGCCAGTCTATGCCGTTTTGCTTAAACAGCATTTGAATACCGCCCGTGAGTTCCTGAACGACCTTATCTTTGCGCGAGATCATCTTTGGCACATCGAGAGTGACCTCGCCCACGTTTATGCCTAAATCTGGAAAGCTGTGCTTGGCTGTTTCGTATAGCTCTGTGCTTTCCAACAGTGCTTTCGACGGTATGCAGCCCACATTAAGGCAGGTGCCACCCAACGCAGGCTTTTCCTGCTTATCAATCCATTTTTCGACGCAGGCAGTCTTGAGCCCGAGTTGAGCTGCACGTATGGCAGCCACGTAACCAGCGGGGCCACCGCCAATCACAATCACATCGTAAACGTCAGCCATGAGGATTCCTGGTGAGTTGCTGTTGAATTAGGGGTTTTGCAACATTATAGCCACCCTCAACTGTGATGGCTGAGAATCCACATATCAAGGTTAGTTACACAGGAACACTAGTAGTGATAGGTGCCAGCGTTAGACCAGAGTCGCTTGAACGCTGCAAAAAACCTTCGTCCCTGCTCCCGTAAGGCTGTAGCCCCGAAGTGAACACAGGAGGTTTGCCCGCAAGGATACGGTGAAGGCACTAAATCATCGTTATTCACAAAGTCCGAATGAGCAATGAACTGGTTAACCGAGCGGTGAGCTGCATCAACAATCACTTTTGACGGGTTGAATACAGAGAACTGCCCTCGCTCATCATCACCACGGCTTTGCGTTGCTACAACAAACGGGATGATTGCAGCGGCACCCCGAGCTGCGGCACCACGCCCGTCTTGTCGAGCTTCACTGCGTAATCGGGAAACCAGCTGAGATAGGTTATTCGCATAATCTCTAGCGCAATCCGGATTATTAGAATCAGCGCCACCTTGGTGCCATAGAATTCCGCGCAACACTCCACCCGTCTCACGAAGGGTCATGTTCAGACGAGTCAGCGCACGATCGGCCAAGAGCGTTCCACCTAAGTGCGCTTGAGCCGGTGTTGGCCATGCATTCCATGCTAGATCGCCATTGGCGTTGGCACAAAAACCTGTTGCGCCCCAAGCTGCCGGCACGAGATATATCTCCGAGGTTGTGCTGGTCAAGGCAGATTTCGCGAAGGTTAGGCCCAGACCGACAAATGTCGCCTCTTTTCCATCGATACCCATGAATCGTGGCTCATGCAAAGGATCTTCTGCGGGGACAAAACTCGGTGACGATATATTGCTCTGTTCATCTGAGAACATGCCATCGCTATAGAAAACAGATCGGCTATTGGGCTGTACATTCAACTGGTGGATTCGGGGGTGACGCTCATCCAAACCACCGGCAAAGCTCTCGCGACTCCCAAGCTCACTGTAGCCTTCCATATTGCTCTGACCAATTAGCAAATAAACATCAGGCGCGCTGGTTGGAGAAACATCAATCGTTAAAGCGCGTGACGTTCGCGACACCCCATCATCAGCAACCAGGCGAAAATGTCGCTCATGAAGCAACAATGGCGCAACACCCACATCCAAATGCAGCGTGACAACTGACCCGGACTCACCCTCTCCCAACGTTGACGGTGAAAAGACATAGCGCAGGTTGTATAAGTCGCGGGCGTTGTCGGCCTCTAGAGACAATTGCACAGAACGATTGCTAGAACCCTCTCGTTGAAGCGACAAGGCAATTGAAACTCCCTCAGTGTCTCCTTCGGTTAGCGTCACGCGACCCGCACGACTAGAGAGCGTCATTGCTGTGGAGTCGGGTAATACCTGTGGGCTAGCTGGAATGTCAGGTGCGCTGATGTCATCTGCCTGCGCCACATTCTGCTGGCCGTTAATTGCTGATATTTCAACCGTCAGGGCAGCGCCTTCATTACCGAATCTATCAACAGCGCTGACACGGTAGCGATAAGCCTTTTGTGGTTGCAGCGTTGGCTCGAAGACACTCTTTGCGTCGCGAATTCCCAAATCAAGGCCGTCGCGAATCACCCGGTATCCGACAATCAGGGAGTCATCGGTTGCAGACGACCAAAAAATCTCGCCAGCTGTTGATGAATACCGGACTCCTTGTAAGCTGCCGGGAGCCGTTGGCGGAACTCTATCTGCCCGCGCCAGCTCGCTAAAAAACAGCAAAGCCATCAACAGGCAGCAAACGCTTTTAATAGCGAGAAGATGTTTACCCAATACCAATCCTGACTTTTTCATGGACTATTCCAGCTTCCTGCTTGCCAACGTTGCGCTTTAGCCCGAATCTCATGGGCTTCCCATCTTCGTATTGCTACTATCTCACCTACACCGTTTAACTAGATCATCCATGAGCCCTTTGCAAGCTGCCAAGCACGTTGTTCTGGAATACACAAATGCCTTCGACCAAGCGCAAAGCGCTCAACTAGCGGACGTTCTCACCGCTCATACTCATGAGAATTACCATTGGCGCGGGCTTCACCCTTTTCATGAAATAGTCGGAGCCGAGGCAGTTTGTACAACATTCTGGCAGCCCTTAAGAAAGGCGTTTACGTCCTTGCAGCGCCGAGTCGACATATTTTTAGCCGGGGACAATATCGTCCACAAGGAAACCAATGACACAAAAGCTTCCGATATATGGGTCTGCCAAATGGGTCATTTTATGGGGCTATTCGACCAGCCCTGGCTCGACATCCCCAGTACGCATCGGATGACTTTTATCCGCTTCGCTGAATTCCATCGTGTCGAAGATGGAAAAATCGCAGAGTCCGCTTTGTTCATCGATTTGATCGGGGTGATGCGACAAGCCGGCCAAAACCCTTTGCCTCCGCAAACCGGCAGCTCATTTATTTATCCAGGTCCTAAAACACATGACGGTTTGCTCTTTGACTCACAACCCGCAGACGCCGGCACCGCCACACTCGATCTGATCAATCGCATGATTGATGATTTAAGTCAGGCGAACGCGCATGCGCTGAAAACCAACGACAACAGAGTACCTCCATCAGTGCTTGCCAAGAGTTGGCATGACGATATGATCTGGTACGGCCCTGAAGGTATCGGTGCCACTTACACCATTGAACGATATCAGCATCAACATCAATATCCGTTTCGCTACAACTTGGCCGGCAAGACGTTTAATGGTCACATAGCGCGTTTCGCTGAAGGCAACTACGGGTGTTTTTTCGGTTGGCCGAATTTGACCAATACGTCCACCGGCGGGTTTTTAGGTATGACCGGCAGTGGCACACCTGCTGACATGC
This sequence comes from Granulosicoccus sp., assembly GCA_045110515.1. Classification (GTDB taxonomy): domain Bacteria; phylum Pseudomonadota; class Gammaproteobacteria; order Granulosicoccales; family Granulosicoccaceae; genus Granulosicoccus. Next base: position 71,968 of record JBGCGD010000002.1, read on the forward strand.
GTGTGGTCGATGTCTATCGGCGCGATGGCGACAAGCTGGCTGAAAACTGGGTCATTATTGATCTACCACACTGGTTAGCGATGCAGGGGCTGGATGTACTGGCCCGTATGCGCCAACTGCTGGGCATCGAGAACGTAAGTTAGCAACAGGCATAAAAAACGCCGCATTTAGCGGCGTTTTTTTATCGCAATCTTACCGCGATCAAATCATCAGATATCGAACACGATACGCGCAGGATCTTCAACCATTTCCTTAATCGTCTTCAAGAATCCAACGGCACCTTTACCATCGACAATGCGGTGGTCATAGCTCAGCGCAATGTACATCATTGGACGAATAACAACTTCACCATTGACCGCCACAGGGCGATCCTGCGTGGCGTGCATTCCTAGAATTGCACTTTGTGGAGGATTCAAAATAGGCGTTGATAAGAGCGAACCGAACACGCCACCGTTTGACACAGTGAACGTACCGCCAGTCATCTCTTCTAACGATAACTTACCGTCACGCGCTTTTTCAGCGTAATGACCAATGGTCTTTTCAACATCTGCCAGTGACATAAATTCCGTGTTTCGCAATACCGGAACCACCAGACCTCTGTCTGAGGAGACAGCCACACCAATATCGCAATACCCGTGGTAGACAACATCATCACCGTCAATCGATGCATTGATATCCGGATAACGCTTCAACGCTTCTGTCGCAGCTTTTAGGAAGATCGACATAAAGCCAAGCTTCACGCCATGGGATTTTTCAAACTTATCTTTGTACTGACTACGCAGCGCAATGAACTGACTCATATCCACTTCATTAAAAGTGGTGAGCATGGCGGTGTTTTGGGTTGCAGATAACAAGCGCTCAGCGATGCGCGCCCGTAAGCGTGTCATCGGCACACGTTTTTCAACACGCTCACCGTCAGCCACTATGGGCAGTGGCGCTGTGCTAGCAGGCGC
>JBGCGD010000003.1:0-237577 GCA_045110515.1 Granulosicoccus sp.
ATGCAAAGTGTGCTAGCTGAGATAGATAAGGTTGCCGCTGCTACGACGAGCACAGTGCGCTAGGCTCTACACAGAGCCTCACCAACCATTTACGTTAAGGATTTTTCTAGCTGACCAACGTTGCGACGGGATGGTGTCGTTGGTTCAGCCCCGAACCTAAAGCAGCTCGGGACTCGAATATCTAACTAGACTGAGAACGATGAACCGCAGCCGCAAGTTGTTGTTGCATTCGGGTTTCTGATCACGAATTGTGACCCTTCCAAACCTTCGGTGTAGTCGATTTCTGCACCGGTCAGGTATTGAAAGCTCATGGGATCAATCAACAATTTCACGCCCTCTTTCTTTACTTCTGTATCGCCGTCGTTTATGACTTCGTCGAACGTGAATCCGTACTGAAAACCACTGCATCCGCCGCCCGAGACAAACACTCGCAGCATAAGATCAGGATTTCCCTCTTCATCGATCAATTCTTTGACCTTTAGTGCCGCAGCTTCTGTAAAGACCAGAGCATCAGGCATTTCGAAGTCGTCAATACTGACTTCTGCACTCATTTGGGAATTCCTCTCATTCGCATATCGCTAGTTTACTTGACCTAGCAATTTAGTCAAGTATTACCACATTCACCGTTAAGCCCCCAATTACGTCAGGGGAATCAGCTCAGGATCATGCCCTTAAAGACTTATCATTAGGGCATAAGTGCAGGTTGCAATAGCCCCTCGGTTTCCGGCATTCCCAACATCAGATTCATATTCTGAACGGCCTGTCCGGCAGCACCTTTAACTAAATTGTCCTCAACTGCCAATACGACCGCGGTGTTGCGGCCCTGGGGCCGATGAACTGCTAAGCGGCAAACATTTGTGCCCCGCACTGAGCGGGTCTCCGGATGGGATCCGGCGGGCAAAACATCAACAAAAGGCTCGTCTTTGAACCGCTCTTCAAAAAGCGCCTGCAAATCTAGATCTTCGATTAAGTGGGCATACAGCGTTGAGTGAATGCCCCGAATAATTGGCAGCAGGTGCGGTGTGAAGGTTAATTTGACATCGGCCTGGGTCATTCCGTTGAGCCCTTGCTCGATTTCAGGAAGATGTCGATGACCGGCAACCCCGTATGCCTTAAAACTATCGCCAGCCTCGGCCAGGAGATTCGCAACTGATGCACCTCTTCCTGCTCCGGTAATACCGGACTTGGCGTCAGCAATCAGGGAATCTGTATTAACGATGCCTGCTTCGAGCAAGGGCAGAAAACCAAGCTGAACCGTGGTTGGATAGCACCCGGGATTTGCCACCAGTTGTGCATTGCGAATTGTCTCGCGGTGTATTTCAGGTAGCCCGTAGGCGGCATCGGCAACAAGCGACGGACAGTGGTGTTTCATGCCATACCATTGCTCCCAAACAGACACATCTTGTAATCGAAAATCGGCTGACAAATCGACAACTTTGGTGCCTTTTTCAAGTAAAGCCGGCGCTTGATACATCGCAGTGCCATTAGGGGTTGCGAAAAACACCAAGTCGCATTGGGCATCTTTAACATCGTCGGGATCTGAAAAGGATAGATCCACGTGGCCTCTCAGACTAGGGAACAATGAATCAACACGGTTTCCAGCTTGCGCACGAGAACTGATAAACACAATTTCAATATCGCGTCGCGAGCTCAACAGACGCAGCAATTCAACACCGGTATACCCTGAACCTCCGATAATTCCGATTCTCATTGGTTTGCTGCGACTCCTTAATTATTGAATTCAGGCCCCAAATGAGCCTGATGGAGCCTGGATTATTGCATAGCTGGCGAATGCGGAACATTTAACAGCATCGCATTCATGAGGCCTGTGAACGATGACCGTTAACGAGCAAGCGATGAATTGGACAGGTCGTCCCAATGTGCCGCGTACACTTTCGAATCGCGTATGTAATACACCGCATCGTTCAACATAACCGATCTGTCCTGACCATAGCCACTGCCAAATGGGTTGGATGCATCTACTCGAAGCACTCCCCGGGAAATTATCTCGGCATCTGCACCAACTCGTACATCAAAACCATGTAGACCTGAATAGTTGTAGTCGTAGTATCTAGTAGCCGATTCAATATCTGTGGGTCGCGCGCCGCCAATATCGCCGTAAACATCGATACCAAAACTTACCCTCAGGGGATGCGCATCGGTTGCCGCTTGTATACCGATGGCACGATGATCATTGAGACTAGCGCTATGGGTTCCACGCTGACCGATCAACATGGATTGGATCTCTGTCGGTGCGACTGGATCGCTGACATCGAACAACGATAACTTCATGCCTTGTACCAACGCGCCGCGATCTCCAGCGGCATACGCATCCCGTCCGATACCCAGTAGATAATTCTCACTAACAGGGTGCAGGTAATCGCTATAGCCTTCGATTTCCAACTCTCCAGCTATGCCCGGATTCGCAGGCTCTGTTAGATCGATAACGTACAGTGGATCTGTTTGCCGAAAGGTCACAAGATAAGCCCTGTTACCAACAAATCGTGATGCGTAAAGTTGCTCACCGGGTTTGCCAATGTGAGCTGTTTTTTGCGTATTGGGAAGTGAAGAAACTGCCTCCAAGGCACCTTGCCCATTGGACTTCAATACAGTCATCAGAATAGGACTGTGACCGGGTCCCTGCTCGTCATTCATTGTCGCCACTCTTAGGTAGCCATTTTGCTCGCTCATACGAAACGGCTTTCTCAATGCGTTCCAACCCAAGTGACCATCAACCTTGCCTGAACCTTCATAGCTCAGCTGCCCTGAGTGAATATCAAACTGATGAATGTCCGTATCCACCCTTGGGTCACGCCAGATGATATCGACAGGAAGATCTACGTTATCTGTATCTATTGCCGTACCGCTGTCATCTACTGGTCCAGAGGAATAGTCATAGCGTGTTGTCGCTAAAAAGATAGCGTTAGCAGATGCATAAAGCGTTTCAGTTGCACCCAGAAAACATTCGCTATCGCTAAGTTGCATTGTTTCTAAATCAATAACTCCTAAAGTAATGATATCTGGGGAGTAATAGCTATCCGAAGCACTATTATCAGCTACAAAACACTGCGAGGGCGTTATTAATTGTGCACCGATGTCTGATCCATTCAAATAATACTTTGGCAGCACCGTTGATAAATCCGTACTGTCAACTTGTGCTGCCCAATCCGCGGCGCTCTGAGCCCAGGGTTGATTACCTGGCAATGTCGGATAGTATCGCGATACAAAAAACAGATGCTTGCCTATGCGTCGGCTAGAAACCATCTGACCGTCTAATGCGAACGAAGCATCTATAGCTGGGGTCGCAGAGTTACTGACGTTCACCCGTGTAATAAGACTATCTACACCGGTAAACGCCGCTGAATCATTCCAAAAAGACCAATAGTTTGTTCCCGATGCAGTGACGTAGACCGACGCATTGCCCGCGTTTTCATACAAGTAAAAGCCCTGCGCATACCGGCCTTCCATATTTAGATCGAAATCAGTAACACTTGTAGAATCCGGCGTCTCATCGTCCAGACTAAGAATTCTTAACTGACTGGTATAGGACTGGGGAAGCGCTATGGATGACCGCGCCCTTAACGCTGGTCCGTCTATAACAGGCTCAGGGGTGTAGTTTGAGTTGTACTCACTTTTCAGCACAAACAACTGATCCCCTGCCGCGTTCTGCTTTACCCAATCCTGCTCATCAACACCAAGCTCTTGTACATTGGTACTGGTTGTTTCATTGCCCGAACTTCCACCATCTGTTGTTGAATTACCAGTGACAGGTGCTGCTACAGAATCTAACTCCTCTCTAACAGATGCGACAGAACCATAACCTGTCGTTTGGCTCTTCAAGGCCTGACTCAAAGCTGTGTAAAACTCGGTATCTGACCCCACAGGTTTTAAGGTTCGAGGGCTAGGATCAATGGTCGGATTAGTACCGGGCACCGAAACGGGGTCTGATCCACAGGCGGAGACCGATAGCGCTGCCACAGAACTAATCAGGCAAATTCTCAGAAAATTCATAGGCTAAAACTCAATTTATTTGGGCTATTTTTCCCAATAATATACTTTTAGCGTCAAATAGCAAGCCACATTAAGGAGACCATGCCTTTAAAAAGGTAATTTTCTGCCTGTGTCGAAGCGCTCACAGCGCGGAACTAAGCAATAGTAATGTCTGGCAATCTGAGCCCGGCAGCTTCAACGGCTTCTTGCAACTGGCTCTGTGTATAAGGCTTGGCGAGGAATCTCACAGCGCCCATTGACTTTAACTGTTGACGATTCTCACGATTATCGCGACTGCTGATAATAATGACCGGCGGACAGGCATCACCGTACTCTTCTGTGATTCTTTTCAAGAAAGCTTTGCCATCCAGTCTCGGCATCTCGAGATCCAAGAGGATTAAATTGGGCAGCGCAGTCTCCATACTTTCCAAGGCTTCAACACCATCGCGCGTAAGACGCGCCGCAATACCGCATTGTTGCAATACTCCCTCAGCAGCGACTCGCATGGTTAAAGAGTCGTCAACAATCAACGCAACAGGCCTTAGCGATTCGCGCGCAGGCTTCATTCCAACCGCCGGAATAGAATCTTGATTTTCCAATATTTGGTGCAAATCGAGAATCAGCACCTGACGACCGTCTGATAAGACACTACCACCAGCATAACGCTTTAAAGAAGCCAACTGCGGCCCTAGAGCTTGCGTAACCAGTTCGCGATAACCAATAACCTGGTCGACCTCCAATGCCATAGACACGCCTGCGGCGGTCACCAAGACAGCAGACCGTTGCTGCTTTGCGTCTCTCCTTGTCGTGATGGCTCGTTGTGACATCAAGGCTGAAAGTGACGAACGCTTGTACCGCTCAGGAAGACTGCTGGATGCGCCGGCCGCGACTCGTACGGCATCGACAAAGCTAACCGGCAAGGCAAACAACACGCCTTCGTTTTCTACGAGGACAACCTGATTAACAACAATCCTCTGCGGAATACGCATAGTTAAGCGGGTTCCGGCTCCAGGTTCAGTGGCTAACTGAATTCTGCCACCTAAGTATTCGATGGCTGATTTAACAGCGGCTAAACCTAAACCATGGCCAGCCAACTCTGTTGGTGTTTCAACCGTTGAAAAACCTGATTGAAAAAGCAAACTTTGAAGATCCACATGACTGTCCAATGAAGACTCGCCCTGCTGACGCAACACTTCACTCATGTCCTCTCGCCTGATACCTCTACCATCATCAGAGAAACGAAGCACCAAATCAGTACCGTCCACCGAGGCGGACAACAGGATATCGCCGCAGGCTGCCTTGCCCAACGAAGCTCGTTCTTCGGCGGTTTCAATGCCGTGGAAAACCGCATTTCGGGCCAGGTGCTGCAGTGGTGCCAGCAGTTGCCGAAACAGTGACCTATCAAGTGTGATTTCGCCGCCTTCCATGCGAAGCCTGGCAAGCCGACTGGTGCTCTGGGCGGAATCTTCAACAGTTTGCGATAAGCGATCAAATAACTCATCGACTCTGACCAGGCGTGTTCGAATAAGGCTCTGTTGTAAACTTGCACTAGCACGAGAAGATTGTTGCTGCTCACGCTCGGCCTGTCGCAATGCTCCGCGCATCACTCCCCTTGCCGCTTCCAGGTCAGCAAGAATCTCATTAACCTCGGGGTTGCTTCTTAACGACACAGATGACGGTAAGGCCTTAAACCGGATTACCGTGGTTTCTATGTCCTGATAAACCTCTCGCATTCGCGCCAATTCGTCACTCAGACGCGCCTGGTTTACAGTGACGTCGGTGGCTAAATCTAGGAGTGCATCAAATGCAGTATCGCTGACAGATAGCGAATCAGTGGAGGTGTTAGTTGTATCGGCTACTACGCCACTAGATTGTGCTTGCTCAACAAACTGCTTTACATTGGACTGTGTAATCAAGTCACGCAAGGATCCAAAACCTTCACGCAGCGCTTCAGATTGCCCTTGCACACTGTCAAGACTTTGCAACTGGCTTTCAAGTGCGTGGGCGCACTCAGCTATTGCTGTGCGTCCTGCCATTCGTGCACTACCTTTTAAGGTATGCAGCAATGCTAAAGCGTTCTGAGTGTCCCCCACATCGTACTGAGCTGAATCTACCGTTGTGCGTAATCGATCGAGTAGTTCACCTGCTTCTTCACCAAAGACATCATCAAGTGAGCGGACATTTGCAGCGATGCCAAGACCGCTGTCTGCTGAATCGGCACCCGGGATGGATGCGGACAAAAAGCTACCGAGCTTCTGCTCAATGGCCAAAACACTGTGACCAACAGGCTCCCCATTGTTGAGTGATTCAAGGCGAGCTCGCAGGGCAACAACTAAATCACCAATGAATCGAGTTTCATCAGCATCAAAAAACTTTCCGAGTCGCTGCCTCGCCAGAGCAGCTCTTTGCAGTGGCTGAACTATCGCGACAATATGTGGTGCATCTACGGTTTGAGCACTTCCCGTTAAAGTATGTAGCGCTCTGAGCATTTGCTCAGACGGAAGCTTTTGCAAGCTTTCCGAATCAGACTCTAGAGCTGTTCTAACTGATTCGTCCAGAGACTCAAGATGACTCAAACATTCATGATAAAAAACATGTTGCAACGTTTGATCGAATCCAGTGACTTCAGAATCATCAAGCGTTGAAGACAATAATTTCTCATCAACATTAAGCGTAAGCTCTCGTGCTTCTTCATGGGAAAGAGTGCTAACACTGTCTTCGATACTAACCAGACGCTCCAGCAAATCTCCAAAGTCTCGTACGCTATCCGAACCGCTAAGCATCTGATCGAATAACTGAGGCACTACAGCGTGAATCTCATCGAGTAATTGCAGTTCGTGTGTTTCGATGCTACCGACCTGTCCGGTTTTATTTTTACACCACGACACAGCTGCAGTAGCGAGTTCATTAATAGGTGACCCAGACTGATCCCGACTGGAATCGGCGAGTAACGTTAGAGCATGAGTGATGTGGGCAAAGGACACCTCAGATTTATTATTTCTAAAGTCAACGATTCCAGCGCCTAGTTGATCCATATGCGGAAGCAACACACTGATGCGTTTCTCCCATTCGGCTTCGGTTAAATTCACCGGCATATTAGCTGCCTCGCCATTGAGCTCGGCTAAGGCTTTAACCAACGCATCTTCGGCGTCCAGCAAGAGTTGACTGGCGGCTGCCTGAGGCTGCAGAACACACCCAAGGTAGTAGTCAACCGACACCAACAACGTGGCAATATCCTCTTGCACAGAATCGTGTACCTCGACAGTGTTGTTACCCTGTCGTGCGCTTAGTTGCAATCGCGTTAGAACATCTCCTAGACCGAGCAACAAGGGGCTCACCTCGGGAAGTGGCAGAATTTGCAACGCATTGTCGATAAGCTGTAATTGCTGCGTAATAAGATGGCTCTGCCCTGGTGCTAAGGAGCCCCTTCGCATAATGGATTCAAGCGATTCCGCAATTTTTTGTAATCCTTGGCGAGCTTCCCTTAAGCATGCATCGGTTGCGATATCGACAAAGACTTCTTCGGCCGTAACGCTTGATGCGGACGTAACAGGCTGTCGGGTAATGCTTTGACGAGCCGCTTTATCCAGTAAAGCATCGAGCAACAATAAGGATTCAGCCAATGACAATCGGGCTTCGATATCAGGTGTTGATTCCCCGTCAAGCTCCGCCAACCCATTGTTAATTGATTTCAAACACTCCAGCGCATCTGTCGCACCCATTAAGGTTAAAACGGGCTCTAACTGTCCCAGTCGGACTCGAAGGCGAACGACTTTAGGGTGATCGGCACGAGTCGGTGCTTGCTCTAACCATTCTTTAAGCGCTTGAGTCTCCGTCGAAATACTGTTCCTGATAGCGCTGGCTAAATGGTAGCCAACACCTATCGTCGGAGTTGACTTGTTGTCAGCAAATGTACCCGCTTGTCGGACGCGATCTAGCCGAAACCGCCGTCTTAGCTCTACGGCCGACTGCACTGTAGAATCGACTTGCCCTACGTAGTACAAAAAATTGCGCAACAAATCACCGGGCAAAAGATCATCTGGGGAGGCGACCAAAATACATCGGTGTACATGACGTTCAAGCTGGGCAAATAATTGCCGTAATGCGGGCCCGTCTACAACCTCTTGCTTTGCAATGGCGTCAGCCACTATCGAGGCAGATTGGAATAACGGCACAAGAACACCTAAGTACTCGCGCGACTTACAAAACTCCACAAACAAATGCAATTGCGGCGGAACTTCCAAGGCTTTTTCAAGGTTGTTGGTTTTCCACCAATCAAGCAATTTTTTGGCAAACTTGGAGTGCTGTTCGGATGCAAACTCGACCCACTCAACTCTTTGTTCTTGCCAATGCTCATCCGAAACACTGGCATAAAGTGGCTCTGGTAGCTTTATACCAGCAGCCAATACCAGTTTATCTGAAAGCAGATCTTCTTCCCGACAGGCCCGACTATCGTTTACTAATGGCAACATGGACAACGCATTGTCTAACGAGCTGTCTTGTTGAAGCTTGGCAACATGCCCGCTAAGCTCATCCGCAGCATTTAGGAGCACTCTTGCCAACTCAGTGCGGTTTTCAATCGCCCCGTTTGCATCGGCGTCAAGAAGTTGAAGAAGCTCCTCGGCAACATAAACAGCCGCAGCCTTATCTAAAAGCACAAGCGTGTTCCGGAAGCGCTGTAAATCTTCTTTTAATACGTCTCTGCTGCTAGCGCTTTCAGAATCAAGGTAAGTTCTTACGTGCAACGCAAATGTGTCGCTTTGTACTTGCAAATGGGCTAATGCTTCATGACTGAAGTCTGGGACAACGGTCGCCTGTTCGTCACCTCCTTGACCGCCCAATCTACTCATGCGTTGACAGCTCGATCTGCCGCGCGTCGCGCTACGCTTAGTGTGGAGTTTTTAGAACCCGTGCGCCTGTGCACCTCTGGCATTTGGTAACCGACTAACGCATTTTGCATCTCGACCGTTAACTTTTGCAATTCGTCTAATGACACGGCGTTTAGAGCTAGGCCATCTATTGTCTGATCAGAGATCTGATTAATTTCATCCATGCTCTGTGTAATTTTGCGGGCGAATCCAGTTTGCTCAACACAGCGTTCGGTCATTTGCACCACACTTTCGTGCAAGGTGTGTGAGCTAACTTGAATGACATCCAGCGCATCACTGGCCTGTTGTGTTTGTTCCACCCCGGAGGCAAGCTCTGAAGCAATGTGCTCCATAGACTGAACGGTTCCTGAAGCATCCTGGGTGATGGTGCGAGTAATGGCGCTAATATCGCGCGTTGCCTGCCCAAGAACTTCAGCAAGCTGCGCGACCTCATCGGATAAACGTCCCAGATCGGCCGCTGCATCGTTGACTGTCGCAGCTCTTGAACCAGCGGATGCACGTATAGTCGTGTTCAACGCCAAAAGATCGGTTTGTTTGGCGACATCTTGTATTACAGTGACGCATTCATCAATGGCTGATACGTTTTCGGCCAATCGATGCATCACTCGAGTCGTGCTATCCGCCTCATCTCTAATTGCTGATAATCGATGCAAGCTAGCACTCAGAGCGACACCACCTGCCTCAGCTTTTTCGACGGCCGTTTTGGCTGCATAGGACGATTCCGCCGCATCGGCAGAAAGGCCCGACATTGTGGCGCTCATCGAGAACAAATCATTCGACGACAAATGTATGCGCCTGGACTGCTCCGAACACGCAGACGATACTTTATCGGCCGATTCACGCGACTTAGCGAGCGACTCAGCCAACTGTACGGCTGACGAATTCAGGGTCCCAACCAGCCAACGAAGTTCACCGACCGCGTGGTTGAATGTTTTGGCGACAGCACCTGTGCTGGCAGAATTCTCTGTTGCACTTGAACGCAAATCACCGTTTAGCAACGGAGACGTTTCGCTGTCTAAGCGGCTCAAGGCAGAGTCTTCAGAGCGATGAATACCTAACTGCAATTCAGTCTTTTGCGTGAATAATTTTCGCGCAGCAATTGCCATCCAGCCAAGCAGCAAAAAACTGAGCGCAGCCAGCGCAGCAGCCCAGAGGTTGGCGCTCTGGAGTATTGGCACTTCGATAATGTTCGCCGATAGAACGTTAGTAGCACTTGCAGCATCACTACCCGACAAGGAATCGCTTTGCAGTGTCTGCCAGGCCGTGTGCATATCCAGGGCTCGCTGCTGCGCAACGGTGTTGGAGGTAACGATGCCGAAGATCGAAACACTCAACGCACACAACACGATCGCCATACACACTATGGCTATCCCGAGTGAACGACTATTCGAATTGTTGTTTATATCTGGCACCTGTCTAGGGTTGCTCCGTGATATTCAAGAATTCGGGTGACTGAACTAACGCACTGATGTCCAGCACACGGTGATTACGCCCCTTGCTGACAATGGCTCTTTCAGAAAACGTCAAACTTCCGGCGCCCAAGGCGTCGTTTTCGTTGTCAGACAAGGGAACGCTACCCGCTTCCTTGTCACTCAAACCAACAATGGAATCCACCTGCAAACCGGCAATACTGGCTGAAGGATCGAGTTCGAGTGTTCGACCTGAGGAAGAGCGTCTTCCTGCAAATGCTCCCATATCTGTAACCGGCAGCAACTTGCCGTGCGCGACAGCCAGTCCCTTAAACCAGTGGTTGGTTCCAGCGACTGCTTGAATGTTTAGGTCTTCGTGGATCGCTTTTACGAGACTCGATGGCGCTGCTAGGTCTAAACCTCCTGCATCAAACAACAAGTACTGAGTCATTAGCAAATGCCTATCGGTTTATTAAGCGTCAGATGTTTCGTGTACTACCGCAACTGTGGAACTTTTAACGGAACCCTTAGCAGTTTGTCCCAAGTGATGCGTCACGGCTGCTGTCAGGGTCTCTGCTGTAAACGGTTTAGACACGTGAGCATCACTACCCACAACACGTGCTCTCGCCTTGTCGAACAATCCGTCTTTACTCGAGAGCATGACAACGGGTATGTCCCGGTAGTCGGCATTATTTTTTATAAGCGCACATGTTTGGTAGCCATCGAGGCGAGGCATCATGATATCCGCGAAAATTATGGCTGGCTTGTACTCCACAACTTTGGCCAGAGCTTCAAAACCATCAACTGCGGTTACCACGTTGTAGCCTGCTGTGCTCAAAAAATTGCTGGCCGAGCGACGTATGGTCTTACTATCGTCAACTAACAGGACCGTAATATCGCCGAGCGAATTTGTCGGGGAAACGACATTGATCAGGTTGTCTGAACCTTTCATGTAAAGCTCTCGTGTGTGAAGCCTACTCACCGGCCGGACAAGGGTATCCGATTAGTGCACTAGACGTCACGAGAAATACACGAATAACACGCAATTTTAACGCTACATGCGATACTGGGCAGCTACAACATCAGGCTTTGAACAACGATGAGTATCACGATTGGAATCGTGATGGATCCGATTGAGACCATCACACCTTATAAGGACACTACTCTGGCCATGATGCTGGCCGCACAAGCACGCGGTTGGACCGTTCACTGTATAGATCAAAAAGATATGTACCTTGATCAGGGACGCGCTTTTGCCAGTCGCCGAAAAGTTAAGGTGTTTGACGACAATGCACATTGGTTCGAAGCAGAGGCGCACAAAGATGCCCCGCTAAGCGAACATGACATCATCCTGATGAGAAAGGACCCCCCTTTCGACATGGATTTTATTTACACCACGTACATTCTCGAACGGGCCGCCACAGAAGGTGTCTACGTCAGTAACCGACCCAACTCTTTGCGCGATGTGAACGAAAAGCTCTACACCGCCTGGTTCAGCGAATTCTGCCCACCCACGTTAGTCACAACAAGCTCAGCTCGACTAAAAGAGTTCATTGCTCACCATCAAGATGCCATCATTAAACCTCTGGACGGGATGGGTGGTGCCGGCATTTTCCGTCTCACCCCAACCGACCCGAACCTAAATATTATTTTGGAACAGGCGACCCTCAACGACTCACGCCAGATCATGGCTCAGCGTTACGTCCCGGAAATTAAAGATGGCGACAAACGTGTCCTAGTGGTTAACGGCCAAGCAGTACCGTATGCCTTGGCCAGAGTTCCAGCACAGGGCGAGACCCGTGGCAATCTGGCAGCCGGTGGCAGAGGCGTTCCTGTCGCGATCACTGACAAAGAGCGACGTATTGTTGACGCCGTATCGCCCTATCTTCTAGAGCGTGGTCTGCTCTTTGTTGGCCTGGATGTCATAGGCAGCTATCTAACAGAAATCAATGTCACCAGCCCCACATGCGTGCGCGAACTAGATGCACATATGCATAACGAAAATACAGACGCCAGCAACCGATCTGATGGCTACACTCCGGGTATCGCAGATATTTACCTAGATGCTCTGGAAGCAACTATAAAAGATACATGATCGCAGCCGTCCTCACCAAATCCGATCGACAACCCGATGTACTGTCAATAGCACTTTTTGCAGCAGCCGCCCTGCACGCGATCGTGTTGCTGGGAATCAGCTTCAAACCATTTCTGGAAGAACTGCGTACACCTCCCTCTCTGGAGGTTGTACTGGTTCAAAAAGCCTCGGATGCAGAGGAACCGGAGGAGGCTGATTATCTGGCGCAAGCATCTCAGGATGGAGGCGGTGAAACCGATCAAAACACCCGACCCTCTTCGCCGTTTGCGAGCGAGTTTGAAACCGAGATAGATGGCATCGCCGCTACACCGGTTGAAGCCAGCGCCCCAGCGCCCTCAGAAGATGCTGCCGAAGAAATTGTCACGGCAGTTTTTGCCAACACGCTTGTGGAGACACAACTGAGCAGTGAAGCCACGGACGAGATAGACGCCCCCAGCAGCAAATTCCTCGTGGAGCAAAGCTTAGCCATAGCCAACCTCACAGCCGAGATCGATCGCCAACAAGAAGAATTTGCCAAGCGACCGAAGAAAAAGCATATCAATGCACGCACCAAGGAAGCGGCCTCTGCCGAATACATGCACCAATGGGTCGAGCAGGTAGAACGCGTAGGAAATTTGAACTACCCGGATGCCGCCAGACGGAACAAGCTAACAGGTGCACTTATTCTGATTGTCGGCATTTATAAAAACGGAGAAATTGAGAGCATCACTGTGGACGAGTCTTCCGGGCACAAGTTGCTGGATGATTCAGCAGTCCGAATCGTCGAGCTAGCCGCGCCTTTTGAGCCCATGACTGGTAAGCTTGCTGGGGAAACCGACATTTTATACATCATACGGACCTGGGAATTCCAAAGCTCCAACTCCGTCATCAGCTACTAGAATTTGCCGAAACTTGCTAAACAGCGTAAGCCGATTCATAACCGCAAACCATGAATCTGACTCATCATTTCCTTGTTTCGATGCCCCAGCTGCAAGATGGTTGTTTTAAGGACTCGCTGGTATACATTATCGACCACAGTGAGAACGGTGCTTTCGGTGTCATCGTTAACCAGGAAATGGAGATGAACCTAGGCGAGATCTTCACACAGCTCTCCATTTCCACCGCCGACAACACACTCGGTGAGAGTGCTGTCCTCAACGGCGGCCCGGTGGATGAAAGCCATGGTCTGGTATTGCACAAGCCTGGACAAAAATTTGAAATCACCCAAGACTTCAATGGCGGCGTTTCAGTGTCCAGCTCGCGGGATATCCTTGAGTCAATAGCAAAGCGCGAAACCCACTCCGATTACCTCGTAATACTGGGTCACGCCGGCTGGGCCGCCGGTCAACTGGAAATGGAAGTTGCCGAAAACGCCTGGCTCACTGTTGAGGCATCCACCAACATCTTATTCGACACCCCCATTGCAGACAGACGTCAGGCTGTGGGAAACCTTATTGGAGTGGATTTGAGCTCACTGGTAGGACACTCCGGAAATGCCTGAGCGTGCCAAAGGCACCTGTGTCGCTTTCGATTTCGGAACCCGCAGAATAGGTCTTGCTGTAGGTGAATTCCGCCTCCAAACAGCCTCACCTATTGGCGTTGTCAAAAATACTAACGGCACGCCAGATTGGCCAGCCATTGACGATTACATTGAACAATGGAAACCAAGCGATCTTGTCGTCGGTTGGCCATTGACAGAAAATCTACAAGAACAAACCATTACTTATCACGTAAAAGGCTTTATTAAACGCCTGACCAAACGTTACGGCCTTCCAGTTCACAAAGCCGACGAACGATTCAGCTCGATGGCCGCTCAAGCCGAAATTAAAAATATGCGAAGCAGTGGGCAGCGCAAACGCAAGACAACACATGCAGATGTCGATACACTCGCGGCCGCCCTTATACTCGAATCTTGGTTTGCCATGGAATCTCAACAGTGAACGAGACCGGTACAACAGTTTTTGATACTCAAACCGTCAACAGTTGGCTCGACGGCATGCTAGCCCCTTTAATGCAATTATTTGATGAGCAAACGCCAATTGCCCTCATCGGCATACGGCGAGGCGGCATCGATATAGGAACCCATTTACTTGCAGAATTGAAAGCGCAAGGTGTCTCGGTAGAAGAAGAGTTGGGAGAACTCAACATCGCGTTCTACAGAGACGACTTCAGCTCCGTTGGCCTGCATCCGGTTGTCGGTCCATCGCAGGTTCCATTTGATATTGAAGACAAACACATTGTTCTCGTCGATGACGTGTTGGGCACAGGGCGTACCGTGCGCGCTGCCATGAATGAGATATTTGACTATGGCCGCCCGGCAAAAATTACGCTTGCTGTGTTAGTTGAACGGCAAGGACACGAGCTTCCTATTCGCGCTGATGTTGTCGGACATTCTCTAGATGTCGGCAAGAATGAATACATCGATCTGGACGCATCGACAATGCAAGTTAGCGTGGGCAAAAAATCATGAGTCTTGCAGATCCGCAGTTTAACGCGCTGGGTGAGCTCCATCATTTCATCGATATTGATGGGTTGGATAAAAGTCTCTTAACGCAAATTCTAGACACGGCAGAAGGCTTTGCAGGGGTGAACGATCGCACGATAAAAAACGTGCCGTTACTACGCGGTAAAACGGTTGCAAATTTGTTTTTCGAGAACAGCACACGAACTCGCACTGCGTTTGAACTTGCCGCCAAACGACTGAGCGCCGATGTACTCAACGTTGACTTAGTGACCTCTTCAACGAACAAGGGTGAGTCTTTACTCGACACCTTGCACGTACTTGAAGCATTGCAATGCGACATGTTCGTTGTGCGACATGGAGAGTCCGGGGCTGCCCACTTTATCGCCAGGCACGTCTCACCTTCCATTAATGTCATTAATGGTGGTGACGGACAACACTCCCACCCGACTCAGGGCATGCTGGACATGTTCACCATCAGAAGGCATAAGGGAGACTTCAGTAATTTGTGTGTTGTATTGATTGGCGACATTCGGCATTCGCGGGTTGCTCGCTCTGATATATCAGCGTTGGTTAAACTCGGCACTGGAGAAGTGCGCGTAGTTGGCCCCAGAACACTTGTCCCATCCGATGTTGAATCCTTAGGGGTCACTATTTTTCCAACCTTGGAAAAAGCCTTGGTCGGTGCCGATGTCATCATGGGACTGCGACTTCAAAAAGAACGCATGCGTACAGCAACGGTACCAAGCTCTGGTGAATTTTACCGAACCTATGGCTTGTCCCCCGAGAGGCTGGCGCTGGCAAAACCTGATGCTCTGATCATGCATCCCGGCCCCACCAATAGAGGGGTAGAAATAGCGGGCAGTGTAGCCGATGGGAAACAATCAGTAATCCTTGAGCAAGTGACCTACGGTATTGCGGTGCGAATGGCGGTGATGTCCATTGTCATGGGCAATGCCACTAACCTGCGGCGGGCACAGTCGTGAGCATAACTACTGAACAAGTTGTCATCATCGACCGGGTTCAACTACTCGATAACGATACCGAGCACCGGATTACTATTCGTGATGGTCACGTTGAATCTATCGTCGCCAGCTCGGATGCGTCCAAAGAAACTGGAGCTAATGTTCTAGTCATTGATGGGCAGGGACAAACCGCGGTACGTGGACTCTGCGATTTATACTCGCGTCTTCGCGAACCCGGGCTCACACGCAAAGGGTCTATTGCCACTGAATCGCAAGCGGCCCTCGCATCAGGCTTTACCAAGGTGCTTTGCTCACCGGATACTCAGCCCACCATCGATAGCATCGCAACCGTTCAGCTTATACGACAACGCGCAGAAGCTGCTCAAGGCGCAGAGATACTTCCCATTGCAGCCTTAACGGTCGGTTTAGCTGGCGAGCAACTTAGCGAACTGGCAACCCTACAAGCAGCGGGTTGTCCTGCTGCAAGTCAGGCCGATGTCCCCGTGGGCAACACGAATGTTTTGTACAGCGCCATGGAGTATGCAGCCTCCTTTTCCATGCCTTTGTTCATGACGGCCCGAGACTCTCAGCTAGGTGCCGGTGGTTGCGCACACGCCGGAGCTATGGCAACAAAACTTGGGCTACCCAGTATTCCTGTCGCTGCAGAAACGGTGGCACTGGCACGCTTGTTAGAGTTGTGTCGTGAAACCGAGTGTCGTCTGCATATTTCACGCATAAGCTCGGCGCGTTCCCTTCAGATGATCGATGCCGCGAAGCAAGCCGCCTTGCCGGTTACTTGCGATGTCGCGCTTCATCATCTGTTCTTCACGGACGAGCAGTTAGCCGGATACGATTCAACCTTCCACAGTGAGGTGCCATTTCGCAGCCTTGCCGATCGTGACGCTTTGCGCGAGGGTTTACGTACAGGGATCATCGATGCGATCTGTACCGATCATGCGCCGCATGACAGAGATGCCAGCCTCGCCCCTTTCCCTGCCACGGAGCCGGGATTGTCTGCCTATCACTGGGCACTGCCCTTAATCTTACAGTTGCCCGAATTGGTAGACCTGCCATTAAATCAGGTATTCGAAAAACTCAGCGCTGCGCCTCGCAGAATTATTGATGGCGCAGAGCACACCGGTATGACTGAAGGTGAGCAGGCGGACTTTTTCTTATTGAACAAAGATGCAGCCGTTGACCCGATGAAAGTGTCGCTTGCATCTGTTGGCACTAATCACCCACTGAATATTCACAGTGCACAATCGCTCGGCCTGAGCCCCATGCTTGGACGAGTTTCACATGCGTTTCTGCAATCACGACACCACTCGTTTTAAAACCAGGTATATAACTCCATGAGAGACGCAGAAGAACATAAAAAAGCTATGCAGTCTCTGCAGGAAGAGCAAAAGAAAAAAGTTAAGGAGGCTGAACACGCTGATCGCGGTTTAGTACTGGTTCACACCGGCAATGGCAAAGGCAAATCCAGCTCTGCATTTGGTGTGGCGGCTAGAGCGTTAGGCTGGGGTAACCAAGTTGCCGTCATACAATTTATTAAAGGCACTTGGAAAACGGGAGAACGTGAATTTTTCAACAAATTCCCCGAACAGTTGCATTGGCATACTATGGGTGAAGGCTTTACCTGGAATACACAAGACCTCGATAGAGATATTGCTGCTGCAACTGCCGCCTTTGAAAAAGCCGTAACAATCATGCAAAGTGGTGACTACGATCTTGTCATTCTTGACGAAATCAATATTGCATTGCGCTATGACTATTTAGACGTGGAAAAAGTCATCGCTGGCGTGCAATCACGCGATGCTCGGACCAGTGTCATCCTGACAGGACGGGATGCCAAACCTGCGCTGATGGACATGGCTGATCTTGTTAGCGAAATGAAAGAAATCAAACACCCTTTCCAGGCTGGTATAAAGGCAAAACAAGGAATTGATTTCTAGTTTTTAGTTCCTGCCTACTTTGTTAATAAATGAGCGGCCATGACTGCGCGCGTACTGATGTTCCAGGGCACAGGCTCTGATGTTGGAAAATCCACATTAGTTGCGGGGCTGTGTCGAATAGCTAAACGACAAGGGATATCCGTCGCCCCTTTCAAGCCGCAAAACATGTCTAACAATGCAGCCGCCTGTATTGACGGAGGTGAAATAGGCCGCGCTCAGGCTTTACAAGCACGGGCTGCAGGCCTTGAACTACACGTTGACTTCAACCCAGTATTACTCAAGCCGCAAAGTGACCGTACAGCTCAGATTGTTGTTCACGGCAAAGTACTGGATACCATTTCTGCCTCAGATTATATGAATAAGCAGCGACAGCATCTTATGGATTCCGTTGTCGATAGTTTTACGCGTCTGAGCAATAGCTATGATTTGGTGTTAGTGGAAGGCGCGGGAAGCACCGCTGAGACGAACTTACGCTCACGCGACATAGCGAATATGGGTTTTGCACAGCGCGTTAAATCACCTGTCTGTTTGATTGGCGATATTGATAGAGGCGGAGTTATCGCCTCTATAGTAGGTACTAAAACGGTCATTGATGCCAGCGATGCTGCGTTGATTAAAAGCTTTGTGATTAACCGGTTTCGCGGTGATCCTAGATTGTTCGACGACGGGGTGGTTGACATTGAAACCATGAGCGGATGGCCCTGCAGAGGTGTAGTCCCATGGTTACCATCAGCATTAAAGCTTCCTCAGGAAGATGCTGTCGTATTAGAACAACATCATGAGTCTCACGGCAGGCAAGGCGGTAAGATCCGAATAGCGGTCCCTATGCTCTCGCGGATTGCCAACTTTGATGACATGGACCCCTTACGACTAGAGCCGAACGTTGAGCTGGGTTTTGTAAGACCCGGCACCCCTATCCCCAAAGACATAGATGCCATCATCATTCCTGGCACTAAATCCACGGTGGGTGATTTAGCCTTTTTAAAAGCGCAAGGATGGCATCACGACATTATTGCCTTCGCTCGACAAGGTGGACATGTGACTGGAGTATGCGGCGGCTATCAGCTACTTGGAAAACACATTCATGACCCTGAAGGTGTAGACGGTGATGCTGGCAGTGTTAAGGGACTTGGGTTATTAGATATAGAGACGACTATGCTGGCAAACAAGCAGACTCGTCAAGTTCACGGTAGTTGCGGCCGCAGTGGTACGCCACTATCAGGTTATGAGATACACGCGGGTACAAGTACCGGACGCGACACGCAAACCCCCATGACCATACTCGATAACACTCCCGATGGTGCGATGAACGCGCAAGGCAACGTTGAAGGTACCTACGTGCACGGCCTGTTCAGCAGTGACGAGTTTAGAGCGAGCTGGTTAAATCGGCTTAAGCGGGACACTGCGAGTGGTCTTAACTACGAAACAACCGTAGAAAACGAACTGGACACCCTCGCGGATGGTTTGGAAGAATCACTAGACGTGACTGCGCTTTTCAACGATGCCGATGTGCCGCAAATACCTTAGGCTAAGTAATCTTACTTAGCGCTTGCCATAACCTGACGATGATGTCGTCTGCACTTGGATTCGTAGCGATCGTTACCGCCAATCTCCACCTGCGCACCTGAGGCTATAGCTTCTCCCGCCTCATTGACTCGCACAGTCATGGTAGCTTTTCGGCCACAGGTGCAAACCGTTTTAAGTTCGGATAACTTATCGGCGATGGCAAGAAGCCTGGTTGAGCCGGGAAACAACTCCCCTTGAAAGTCGGTGCGGATACCAAAGCACAATACCGGCACATTAAGCTCGTCAACAACTTGAGCCAGCTCATCGACTTGCTCTCGTGCCAGAAACTGCGCCTCATCAACCAAAACGCAAGCTAATGGTGTTTGCTCATGCTGTTGCTTTAACGGTTGATAGAATTTAGTTTGATCGTCAAAGAGTGCAGCAGATTCTTGCAGTCCAATGCGAGAGCGGATGACGCCCCGCCCAAATCGATCATCAATAGCAGCAGTGTACAGTGCCACTTGCATGCCTTGTTCGCGGTAGTTATGCGCTGACTGCAGCAAGGAGGTGGACTTACCCGCATTCATTGCAGAGTAGTAAAAATAGAGTTGTGCCAACGATCAAACCTCAGGTGGGACGACGCCTTTAGTCAAAATGAAGCAACCATAGAAACGTCGCTCCGTCGTTGCCAGTACGGCATAACTTGTACTGGCTTTATCATAAAACGCGAAGCGCTCTAGCGGTGAGAGTTTAAACCCTTCTCCTTCATGCTGATTGATTTTCGCCTGAACTTCTTGTTGAACGTGAGGTTGCGCATCCGGGTCGCCCACCACCTCCATACACTGGGCAGCGTTATCGATAAAGGTATCTAAGGGCAATAACGACAGAACAGCATCGGCCGCGTCCACAACATTTGCGCCGTCCATGCGAAGCACTTTGCCATGAGTGGTTTTTTTCGCCACACTTTCTGACGGAAAGTTCGCATCGGCCAGAACCAGTGTATCCCCGTGCCCCATGGCCGCCAGCACTTGCAACACATTGGGATTAAGCAGTGGGTTAATATTTTTTAACACGGCTTTGGCCACCTCTTTAATTTGGCTAAGAGGTCACCACACTAAACCGACTGACTTAAGAGCGCAAGCGAACTACCGGTGTCGCTTGCGACCTTGACGACGAAGCAACCCTACCACCGCTAAAAGTGGCAATAACAATAACGTGACGGCACCCGATTTTGATCTTGGCGTGTCGACGCCTGGCACTTCACCTGGCACTTCACCTGGCACTTCATCCGGGACTCGTAACTCCGGCAAGCTCAGATTTTCAATCGTGTTACTTTCCGAAGTGGGACTGCCACCAATGGTAGTTGAACCAGACATGGCATAAAAACGCGAATCAACTAATCCGCCTCCGCCCCCATGTCGACCAACCGTCATAGGAGGCAGGGTCTGCCACGAATCAGTATCAACATCGTAGGCCTCTACGACTCGCAAAGCATCAATACTGGTATTGATTTCACCGCCAGCTACGATTACATGGCCATCGTACGTGATGGTCATGACACCACCCCGCCCTGTGGGTATGTCAGCACCAGAGGACCACTGCCCGGACGTAAAATCATAAACATCGGTTGCTAGCACCGGGTTGGCGGATGGGCTAGGCAATCGTGTTTGACGACCGCCAGCCGCTACTAATCGATCTTCCACCATAACTGCCGAGAAATGATCTCTAGCATTGGGTGCGTCTGCCAGTATTACCCACTCTCCGGTAGCAGGGTCATATTCATCAAACCAAGCTACAGCTCCACCGTCATGCCCTTGGGTATTTCCACCGATAAGATATATTTTTTCATCTCTGACCACGGCGGCGGCACTACCTCGAAGCCTGGCCAACGGTTGAGTACCCTCGACCGACCAAGTATTTGTCGTGGTGTCGAAGACATGTATTTCAGGCACTAGTTGCTCATTCGGATAGCAACACGTAAACGCACCCATAATGTAAATGTCACTACCAATCGCAACCGCCTGCATGTGATGGAGTTCCAGCGGCGCAGCACCTAAATCGTCCCATTGCCGGGTATCCGTTGAATAGCGCTCCACAGAGCGGGTTCCGCGCCCCCCCAGCAAATACAGGGAATCACCCACAACGATTCCGGTAGCTTCGTGGCGAGGACTCAACAGCGAGCCGTCGCTACTGGTCTCAAGCTGCCATTGACTGTCCACGGTCAGCGCAGCACTGGCAAATGCTGACATCGCCAGACAGGTCGCAAGCATGGAAAAATTAAGAGTTCGGCTAATTAGTTTCATGCCCTGTTAACGGCAAGTTCCTAAAATTCCGATGTGATGTCGGTAACAAGGTTGTTGATTACGGTGTGATGGGCACCTCAACATGCAAAGCATCACTCATTGCGCAATCTTTACTAACGACGACCATAAAAGCCAACGTGAACAAGCTTAAATCTGCTTGAGTCGACATCCGGTAGAACACACGAGAACCATCACATTAAAGCGTGCTTAATTTTATTATTTTTGACAGATTTCACACCAGCGATTTTCCAGCAGACCCAGTCTGCTTTTACCGCCCCATGTGAACATTATTTAATCAACTTGTCACCGAATGCGTCGATAACTAATTATCATGAAACTATTTCTGACATCTGCATACAGCACACACACGGGCTTAGATGTCCTTCGTCAATATGCTGCCTTAGACTCAGTGGGAAATCATTGCATTAGCGATAACCCTGAAGCAGCCGATGCCATCTTATTTGTTGAAAACACACAGTTTGACGACATTTTATTCAGAGCGCTACTAAACCACGAACTCATAAAGAAGTTCCCTGAAAAGGTCTTCATGTACAACGAAATGGATCGTCCTTGGGATGTATTACCGGGGCTGTATTGTTGCATGACCCGCAAACATATCAATAGTGACAGGCATGCCGCCTTCGCATACTTGTACACCCCAAATCCCTACATCAAAGATATTCACGCAAAAGAAATCGACAAGCAATGGCTCTACTCATTCATGGGCAGCATGAGTCACTCTTGCCGCCGCACCATCATGAAATTGGATCATCCAGATGGTCATGTGCAAGACACTTCAGACTTCAACGTGTGGCGCAGCAATCGTACGCAAATGGAAGCACGTGGTAAATCCTATGCCAATAATTTAGCGGCAAGTCAATTTATCTTGTGCCCTAGAGGTATCGGATGCTCATCAATTCGTTTGTACGAAACGTTAGAAGCCGGCAGAGTTCCAGTCATTGTTTCCGACGACTGGGTACCACCTGCTGAAACAGATTGGAGCTTTGCTCTAAAAGTAGAGGAGCGTCGAATCGCTTCTATCCCCGGCATTTTGAAAAGTCTGCAAGGTGAATCGGAAGAGCGCGGATATGCTGCTAGGCAAGCATGGGAGGCGAGTTATGCTCCACAGACTCTGTTCAACACGGTCTGTGAATCGTTAAGCGTATTAGTGGAAGGCAAGGCCTATCGACACAAAAGCTCACAGGGTGCAAACTTGCAAAAGTGGATTACAACCGGCGGACTTTTCACTCGAAGTGCGGCGCAGCGATTGCGCGGTTGCTGAGGTATATCGGCGAACGCTGTTTACCAGATAAGGTGTTCAAACTAACTACGTTGCGGCGGCTGCCATTCATTCGGTGCGCATTGTATTAAACCCCTTGCTGAACCACCATTTGCCAACCACTCATTGATCGCGTATTGAATCTCTGTCTCGCCTCTTTGAGAAAGCGGAACAGCAGCGATATACGGTGCAATAGTTGATGGTAAGACAAACGTTAGGTTTGCACCTATCGAACTCGGCGCAGTCCCAGGTGCAGGCTTTTCAACAATTTCTTCAATGGTCTTGTCGTCACCAAATCGTACGCTTGAACGCTCAGCCAATTCACTCTCTGGCAATGCTTTTAAACTCACTGTAATTTCAGCCGTATGATCCGCATGATACTTTAGTAGATCACCAAAGAAACTTTCGGGTACGAGATAATCAGTGGCGCTTAAAATGTACGGCTGTTGCATGATATCTGGGTACGTTTCAATGGCGCATTGCATGGCGTTAGCCGTACCCTTTAATGCAGGTTGTCTAACACAGCTTACCAGCTGTTCTGAAGACTGCGCTCGACACTTTGCATACTCTTCTACTTGCTCATGCAAATGATGAGTGACTAGTACAACCTCATCGACCCCCGCCATTTGCAAAGAGTCCATGACGTAGTCCAATGTCGGTTTTCCCAAATGCTTCAACAGCGGTTTAGGTGTATTGTCGGTGTACGGCCTTAACCGTTTACCACGACCCGCTGCGAGGAGGACTGCCCGCCTTACTATGGGTTTAGCGCTCACAGTTGAAGTACTCGCACAGTGCTTTCAGATTCGGCAATTAGCACCTTTGCAATTCCTTGTAACTCAGGATAGCGCTCTAGGTATTTTGCAAGCAGCGTGTCGGCGATCATTTCGACCTTGTCTGCGTCTACAAGCATAAACAAACAGCCGCCATATCCTCCACCACTAAACCGATTTCCATGGACGCCAGGGATGTCCCTAGCAATGTCATGTAACGCAATTAGCCATTCACTCCCACTCTCATAGTGATAAATAGAACTCTGACAGGATTCATTCATAAGCTCACCGAACCGGCTGATATTTCCTTCCCGCCATGCCTTCGCTCCCTCTTGCACCCTTACCATTTCACTAAACACATGTTTAGCCCTACCGGCGATAGGCTCGGGTAAACCATCTAGCATCGCCGGTTGCCGGCATCGAACAGGCACCTCACCTAAGTGCTTCGCACCCGAGTGGAGTATTTCGGCTGCTTGTTGACATTCAGCAACGCGAGTATTGAATGAAGACCCACCCAAGTCTCTGGATACTCCGGAGTAGCACAAAAGAAATCGGTATTGATCCGACAAAGGCGGATCTTTTATGGGCAACGCGGCGACATTCTTTACATCGAGCTTTACGATATGCTCTTGCTGGCCAAAAACAATGGACATCTGATCTTGAATACCATTGTTCAACCCTCGGTAATCATTCTCGACACGTCGTGACAACTCCACCAACTCCTCACTAGATAAATGGATACTATTGACGTCGGCTAGCGCAGAGAGGTAAGCGAGAATAACCGATGCAGATGAGCTCAGCCCGCAACTGACCATAGTGCCGAAAACTACCGCTTCAAAACCTTTCTCGAGTGGTGAAAAATCATATAGAGCGGCGCTTGATGCTCGTGCCATAGAGTCCCAGCCAAATTCGTCTTCCGTTTCAACCGGCAGGAAGCGTGTATGTTGCCAATCGTCATTGTTGATTCGCGCATAAACTATTGAGGATAGCCCGCTTGCCGGCCAGAAACACAACACCGTATATTGGTTTAAACAACGCGCAAGTACTTCACCGCCCTGGTGGTCAATGTGCGCACCTAGAGGATTGAACCGGTAGGGAGAAACAACAACCTTAGGCTGGCTTTGCCTACCGGTTAGTCGGCGCGCTTGATGCACACAGTCATCGATCAACTCCCTGATCGACTGCGCATTCAGACTGCTTGTCATAACAGCTACTCATATCCCGAGTCAGAAGCATCTTAGTTTGCAACACTCGGTGCTATTTGCGCAAACTAACCCACTGAACGACTCACCACTTTCACGCGGTGGGGATATTAGCCGAATTTCCGCTCGTTCAGATTAGTGTCTTCTAAAAACATTTCCCCAGGCTTAATTTCATCGAGCACTCCCATGTTACTTGTAGAGTCGAGTTTTATCCTGAGCCGCAAGTCATTCACTGAGTCTGCATTGCGCATCGCCTCCTCAATGGTGATTGCGTTCTCTTTAAGCAATTCAAATAAGGAGTTGTCAAACGTACACATCCCCTGCTCCTCACTCCGTTTCATGAGATCTTTCATTTCATTAACCTCACCACGCATGATCAAATCGGCCATAAGCGGGGTGTTGAGTAACACCTCAACCGCTGCACGCCTGCCTTTTCCACTCGGTGTTGGTAGAAGGCGCTGCGAGATAAACGCTTTGATGTTTAATGAAAGGTCCAACAGCAATTGTTTATGACGGGCTTCGGGGAAGAAATTGATGATACGGTCAAGCGCCTGGTTAGTATTGTTAGCATGCAAAGTTGCCAGGCAAAGATGCCCTGTTTCAGCAAACGCAATAGCATGCTCCATGGTCTTTTGATCTCGAATCTCACCAATTAGAATGACATCAGGGGCTTGACGCAAGGTATTTTTCAGCGCAATTTCAAAAGATTCTGTGTCTGTCCCGACTTCCCGTTGGGTGACAATGCAACCCTTGTGTTGATGTACAAATTCAACAGGGTCTTCTACGGTGATAATATGCCCGTTGGAATTTGCATTTCGGTAGTCGATTAAGGAGGCGAGACTGGTAGATTTACCTGAGCCGGTACCACCTACAAATATCACCAAACCACGTTTAGTCATCGCTATCTGGCTCAGGATATCTGGCAGATGCAAATCAGCAAAAGAAGGGATGTCGTTGGGGATGATCCTAACGACCAACCCTGCACTTCCGCGCTGCACCAACGCATTCACTCGAAAGCGGGATATCTTAGGCAGTGCAATCGCAAAATTACATTCTTTGTTTTTTTTGAAATAGTCTTTCTCAAAATCAGTCATCAAACACTGAGTTAGAGCCAGCGTGTGCTCCGGGGTGAGGATTTTATTCATAACCGGGCTAACTTTTCCATGGATTCTCATGGATGGCGCTGCACCTGCAATGATAAATAGATCTGATCCACCTTTTTTACACAAGCTGACAAGCAGCTCGTCCATAAAACGCTTCGCAACCTTAAGATCCATCAATCATTCTCCACCATTACAAATTTCGCCTGTTTCCGTGAAACTTTTGATTACATCAAGCTATCAGGATTTGCCGCTTTTAGTTTCGCTTCAGCCAGCTCTACCTGACCGCGGTTAACAAGCTCTTTCAAATTTTGATCCAGAGTCTGCATACCATGCGACTGACCGGTCTGAATAGCCGAGTACATTTGCGCAACCTTGTCCTCTCGGATAAGATTTCGGATCGCTGGCGTGCCCATCATAATTTCGTGGGCAGCGACACGTCCGCCACCCACCTTCTTCATTAGTGTCTGTGAGACAACCGCTCGCAATGACTCTGACAACATAGAGCGAACCATTGGCTTCTCGCCTGCTGGAAAAACATCGACAATTCGATCCACTGTCTTGGCAGCTGAACTGGTGTGTAGCGTTCCAAACACTAAATGCCCGGTTTCTGCCGCAGACAATGCCAGTGATATGGTTTCCTGGTCGCGCATCTCACCAACGAGAATGACATCAGGATCTTCACGCAGTGCGGAGCGGAGCGCCACACCGAATCCGAGCGTATCGCGATGAACTTCGCGCTGGTTAATCAGACACTTTTTACTTTCATGAACAAATTCTATGGGATCTTCAATCGTCAGGATGTGACCTAACTCCGACTCGTTCTTATAGTCCATCATAGCGGCTAACGTCGTTGACTTACCTGAACCTGTCGGCCCCGTTACAAGCACGATGCCACGTGGCAGTGAAGCAATTTCCTTGAAGATTTTAGGTGCACCCAGGCTCTCCAAGGAAAGAATCTCTGTCGGAATCGTTCTGAACACAGCGCCACAGCCGCGATTCTGATTAAAGGCGTTAACACGGAATCGAGCTGTTTCAGGAATTTCAAAAGAGAAGTCAGTTTCCAACTTTTCTTCAAATTCTTTTCTTTGCTTGTCATTCATGATGTCGTACACCATGGCTTGCACGGAGGCGTGATCAAGTGAAGGCACGTTTACGCGCCGCATATCCCCGTCCACGCGTATCATAGGCGGCAAGCCGGCAGACAGATGCAAATCTGACGCGCCATGCTTTACACCAAATGTCAGAAGCTGAGCGATATCCATGGAACTTACCTTTTCTGATTCGGGGCAGACCTTTATGGCCAGCCAATGTGAGAAGAAACTCGAACGCGACACAACAGGTATACGTCCCTGTCTAGTGTCGGCATCGCAACGCTTTTTCTTAGTTAACCCCTAACCCGACTACCCTGTCCCACTGGCTTAACTAACCTTACAGAGGCCCCTTTTCGTGACCGACACCACATCTTCCACGGCAATGTCGCTAGAGCGAGTAACGCAAGAGCTACGTGAATTTGAAAAAAAACATGCCCGGGCAAGTGGCAGTGTAAATTTGCTCGCTGTCAGTAAACGAAAACCCATCAGCGCGATACAGGAGGCAATGAGCGCCGGACAGCGCTCGTTCGGTGAAAATTACGTCGATGAGGGCGTAGAGAAAATACAGGCAATCAATGACAGCTCCATCGAGTGGCATTTTATCGGTGCCATACAGTCCAGAAAATGTGGGCAAATAGCGCAACATTTCAGCTGGGTTCACGGGATCGATCGTTTAAAGGTTGCCACCCGCTTGTCTAACGCGCGGCCCGAAGGTGCACCACCACTCAATATTTGCCTGCAAGTTAACCTCGATGGCGAGGCAAGCAAGGCCGGCATACCAGAGAGTGAGATAAAAGAACTTGCCTTGGCATGCACGGTGCTGCCGGGGGTTAGAGTTCGCGGCCTTATGGCAATCCCGGCCCCACGCGACAACTTCACTGATCAGCGTGAGGTCTTCGCACGTCTACGTAATGCACTGCACTCACTTAAAAACGAATTACCGGAGCTGGATACACTATCAATGGGCATGAGTGCAGATATGGAAGCCGCTGTTGCCGAAGGTGCAACCATCGTCAGAGTGGGAACTGCGATATTCGGTGCTCGCGACAAATGACACCGACGCATTCTTGTTAAACTAGTTACATCTAAACAGGTAAATCATCATGAGTCAGAACAATCCTCTTGCCGAAGCGTACGGTCTAGGTCAAAGCATGTGGCTGGACTACATTCAAAAAAGCCTCTTCACCGGCGAACTTCAGACCATGATCAAGGAAGACAAGGTCATGGGGCTGACGTCTAACCCGGCAATTTTCGAACAGGCTATTGCCAAAACGAATGAATACGATGATGCGATAAACACAATTGTCGCCGCAGATAGTTCCGTTTCATCACTAGAGTTATTCAACCAGCTTGCCATTCCCGATATTCAGGCTGCAGCTGATGCCTTCGCGTCTACGTACGAAGCCACTGACGGTGTGGACGGCATGGTGAGCTTCGAAGTCACACCCGATCTAGCGCACGATGCCGCAGGCACAATCGCGATGGGTGTTGAGCTTCACAAGCGCGTCAACCGCCCTAACCTCATGATCAAAGTACCCGGAACATCAGAAGGTGTTAAAGCGTTTGAAGCTCTGACGGCACTGGGTATTAACGTTAACGTGACGTTACTTTTCAGTGTTTCTCGCTATCGTGAAATTGCGCAAGCCTATATCCGTGGACTGGAACGTCGCCATGCAGACGGACATTCAGTTGCGCGAATCGCCTCAGTTGCCAGTTTTTTCGTTAGCCGGGTAGACGTCAGTGTCGATGATGCGCTGAGCCAAAATGGCAGCGATGCCGCATCGGAGCTGAAAGGGAAAATTGCCATTGCGAATGCGAAAGTTGCCTACGGCCATTTCGTGAACTTGTTTGGTAGCGAGCAATTTGCCAAACTTAAAGCACAAGGTGCCCGCCCGCAGCGTCTTTTATGGGCTAGCACTGGGGTTAAAAACCCAGACTATTCAGATGTCCTCTATGTTGAGGAATTAATCGGTCCGGACACCGTTAATACGCTCCCCCCCGCCACGATGGCTGCATTCAAAGATCATGGAGTTGCGGAATCCAGACTCACTCAGCAACTGGCCCAGGCCCACAAAGACATGTCTGCATTGTCTGAGTTAGGCATTCCCCTAGGCGACATCACCGATAAATTAGAAGCTGACGGGATCACCTCATTTGTCGAAGCATTCGATCGACTGCTGAGCGTGCTGGAAAAGAAACGCAAAACAGTAGCCAGCTGATGAACTGGGTCTTTGTCGGAGCTGGAAACATGGCAAGCAGCCTCATTGGAGGCTTGCTTGGCAGTGGAGCTATTGCAACAAGCATTGCAGTCGTAGATCCGGACGACTCAGCCTGTGCACGAGCTGTTGAGCAATTCGGCATTAACGCCGCAAAAGATTTGACCAGCGCATTAAACGCCTTTTCCGATGATCAGCTGGGAATTGTGCTCGCCGTCAAGCCGCACATTATTGAATCGGTTTGCGCAGCAATTAAAGAGTGCGCTGCAAAACGCGCTTTCACAAATGATTCCTTACCACTGGTGATTTCGGTCGCAGCAGGCGTAAGGGCAAGCAGTATGGAAACATGGCTACCGGAAAATACCGCACTCGTTAGGTGCATGCCGAATACGCCTGCCTTATTGGGCTTAGGTGCGACTGCGTTATTCGCAAACGCGAGTTGCAGCGCCGAACAAAAAAAGAGCGCTGTGTCATTACTGAAAACAGCAGGTATGGCTATTTGGGTCGAAGCCGAGCAACAACTCGATGCCGTTACCGCCGTGTCTGGTAGCGGCCCAGCCTACTTTTTTTACCTCATCGAGCACATGGCCTCAGCAGGTGCAGCTCTCGGCCTTGATGAGTCAGTTGCCCGAGATTTAGCCATTGAAACCGCCTTTGGCGCAGCGAGTATGGCGCGAGCGAAAAAACACCCCCCTGCGGTTTTGCGTGAAAACGTAACATCGAAGGGCGGTACAACCGCGGCAGCGTTAGCTGTCTTTGACGAAAGCGAGATGCCTGCCATAGTTGAGAAGGCAATGCAGGCAGCAAAAGATCGGGCCAGTGAACTTGGCGATCAATTAGCACCTAAGTAACTCAATGCAGCACGGTTTGTGCTTTTAAGCTTTTTGACACAACAGTAACAATCCACCTTTCGGAGAATGTTTAATGGGAAATCCAGCACTGAACGCACTCGCGTTTATTCTTGGCACCCTGCTCAATTTATACGCAACTGTCGTCGCTGTACGTTTTGTCATGCAAGTTGTCAGAGCTGACTATTACAATCCACTCGCCCAGGGAATCGTGAAAGTAACCGATCCACTTCTGGTTCCTTTACGTCGCATTGTGCCCAGTATCAAGCGGTACGATACAGCATCCTTATTACTTTGCTTCGGCGTACTGCTACTAAAACTAGCCATTTTTAAAGCCTTAAGTTTGGGCGCTGTCCCTAGCATGGGTAAACATCTCTACGCTAGCCAACTTCCAATGGCAGGCTTATTTATCGTCGCCTTCCTCGATATGGTGCATCAGTTTTTTAATGTCTTTATTTACGCCCTCATCATTCAAGCAGTTATGAGCTGGATTCCCGGCAGCACTGCAAACCCTGTGTACAGCTTAGTTTCTTCTATCAGTGCTCCAGTTTTGCGCCCTCTTAGAAACCTAATTCCTCCCATTGGCGGAATAGATCTAACCGTATTTTTTACCATTATCGGACTGTTCGCTCTGCAGATATTCATAGTGGGTACACTGCAGGGAATTTTCGGCCTAGGTTAAAAAACACTGCATACACAGCAGTTTTTTACTTGCTGAGCCTGTTTTTACTGAAAATATAGTGTTTTTTTTCGTTTTTCTTCTATAACTGCTGACTACAGATAAACATCTATGGTATTTTTCGCGCGCCTTGGTATTGGCACTGCACTGATTGAAAAACACTAGCATTCCAGCGTTTTTCTACAATTTTCAAATTTCATTTTTCAAACGAGGATCTCACGTATGGCGGCTAAGAAAAAAGCAGCGGCTAAGAAGAAACCAGTAGCTAAGAAAAAAGCGGTAGCTAAGAAAAAGTCTACTGCCAAGAAAAAAGCAACAGCAGCTGCGGGTGTAAAGAAGCCACCTACCAAGTCAGAAATCATGACGTCTATTGCTGAAACTACTCAGTTAAGCAGAAAAGAAGTTGCGTCCGTTTTCGAAGCTTTGAACGGCCTCATTCAGGACAACCTGAAGCCACGTGGACCTGGAACTTTCAGCGTACCCGGTCTCATGAAAATCCGAGTGAACAAGAAGCCTGCTACTAAAGCACGTAAAGGCATCAACCCTTTCACTGGTGAAGAGACCATGTTTAAGGCGAAGCCTGCTCGTAAAGTCGTTAAAGTTCTTCCTTTGAAAAACCTGAAGGACATGGTGTAACTCTTACATCTGGCCATTCAACCGACTCGCGGTGAAAATCACTGCGGGTCGGTCCCATCATTTCACTTAAGAAACCTCTCGGCCTGCAGCGCCATATATTTGGCATACTCCATGTGACCATTTGGCGTCAATATTGAAACGTGGCAGGCAATGCCCTCTCGCAGTACACTGCACTGACCGGTTGTTTTTAAGTAGAACTTCCGCGTAGTAGCAGAGGTCAACGCCTTACCTCTTTTATTTTTTGCCGGGACTAATACTCAATGAGCGCCACTGCTTCATCAATGGGAGCCATAGACAAGCCAGCACGATTGCCACGCGCAGTTAACACACTGCTCGTAATTGGTATCGGTGTGGCACTAGCCGTCGCCTCGCTTAAACTACTGCCAACCTCGGCTCCTCAAGCTGTCGGCGAAATTGCCCCAGCAGCGTCCAACAGAGCTAGCGACCCGGGCCCAGTGCAGCTAGCTCAAATTATTGTATCCAAACACCTTTTCGGCGATGCAAGTAAAAAAACTGTTGTCGTCGAAGCACCTAAACGGCAGGAGCCGCTGCGCAAAACCAGCCTCAATCTACAACTTGCCGGTGTTTTCGCCTTCGAGCCGCAGGAAAACGCGTTTGCCATCATCAGCTCTGGAACGGCTGAACAAAATGCTTACGGAGTAGGCGATAAAATCAGCGGAGAGACCACCCTTGAGGCCGTATACGCAGAATATGTAGTTCTAAAGAACCGTGGAAAACTGGAAAAGCTTCTGCTTCCCGAGAACGTCACGCCCATCGCGATGCGCCCAGTACAGAGCGCAACAACGACTCAAAGCAACAGCAACAGTCAGCCAATCGAATTACCCACAAATCCACGAGAACTCAGAGATACTCTTGCCAGAAATCCAGCTATGCTGGGACGTGTTGTAGCAGCCGAGCCCTACCAGGAAAACGGCAAGTTGGTGGGTTATCGCATTACACCTAAGCAAAATCCGGAAATTCTTGAAGCTCAGGGAATCATTGCCGGAGACGTAATAACACGTGTAAATAACATCCAACTAAACAGCCAAAAACAAGGCATAAGGGCGCTACGTAACGCTGTTAAGGCAGAATTCCTAGAAGTCGTTGTACTCAGAGATGGTATAGAAGTACCCATAAGTATTTCCTTGGCTCAGTAGCCTTTCTATGACGTAAATTCGTCATTGCGTATTAAGCAGCTACACTCCATGGGATACCGAAAGACCCAAGATGACAATGTTCAAACCGCTTTTAAAATCTACAGTTCTAAGTCTGTCCATCGCGATTGCGACCATGTCGTCTGCGCACCTGTATGCTCAGGAAGGCACATTCACGCTGAATCTGAAGAACGCAGATATTCATTCTCTGATTCAAACTGTATCCCGACAGTCAGGCAGGAATTTTGTTGTAGATCCGCGGGTTAAGGCACGTGTTACCGTAATATCGTCTACTCCGCTCAATGCCGACGAACTGTACGAAACTTTCTTGTCCGTCTTACAAGTGCACGGCTATGCGGCCGTTCCTAGCGGCGATCTCACTAAGATCGTTCCAGATGTCAATGCGAAGCAAGGTCCAGTACCCGCTTTTTCCGAGGACGCCAGCTCTTCCGATCAATTAGTCACCAAGGTCATCAAGGTGGCGAACGTGCCAGCGGCACAGCTCGTTCCGATACTACGCCCCTTAGTCCCTCAGCAAGGCCATCTTGCAGCCTATGCCTCCACTAACACGCTAATTGTCACCGACCGCGCATCTAACATTGACCGGCTGACAACCATCATTAACGGTATCGACAGACCCGACAACGACGAAGTAGAACTGGTGCGCCTCAGTCACGCTTCAGCCAGCGAAATCATCCGCATCATGCAGTCCCTGCAGAGCCGAGGCGGTCAAATAGACGGAACGCCTGGCTCAGTGCGCTTCGCAGCCGATGAGCGAACAAACAGCATTCTTCTCAGTGGTGACCCTGCCGCGCGAACTCGCATGCGCGGAATCATCATGAATCTGGATACACCCGTTGAGTCGGGCGGCAACACACGTGTTGTTTACTTAAGATATGCGAACGCCACCGATCTACTAACCATATTGACTGGTGTGTCAGCAGGTCAAGCTAAAATCGGTACATCTGCAGGCTCTGGCACTGAGGGCGGTACGGCGACAACAACAGCGGCGGCTACCCCAAATGCGGCTGGCACACAGACCTCTGCCGTTGTTGTACCCACTGCGTCCCTCATTCGTAGGGCAACCCAGGAAACTGATCGCCCCAACGTCGATATTCAAGCTGATGAAGACACCAACGCGCTGATCATCACCGCGCCACCCGACGAAATGCGCAGTATTCTCGCGGTTGTAGAGCAATTGGATATTCGCCGTGCACAAGTATTGGTTGAAGCCATCATCGCTGAACTATCGACCAACAATAGCTCTCAATTGGGCGTCAACTTCGCCGTTAACGGTACCGCTGACAACCGCCCGGCTGCCTACACCAACTTAGGCGGCGCTACTCAAGCTTTAGTGGGTACCGTGGCTAGTCAAGGCGCATCCCTTTCACAAGGCTTGTCGTTAGCGTTAGGTCGTTTTGGTTCAGGTGGCATCGATTTCGGCATATTGTTATCAGCCATAGCCTCAGACACTGACAACAATATTCTGTCTACTCCAACGCTCGTCACCATGGACAACCAGGAAGCTGAAATTGTTGTCGGTCAGAACGTACCGTTTGTCACTGGCACACAGCTTTCATCGGCGAACAACAACCCTTTTCAGACCATTGAGCGTCAGGATATTGGTATCAGCTTGAAAGTTAAGCCTCAAATCAATGAAGGCGACAACATCAAGATGGAAATAGAACAGGAAGTCTCAGATGTGAGCAACACGGCCATCAGCGGTGCCACTGACATCACCACAAACAAGCGTTCAATAAAGACCACTGTTCTGGTAGAAGACGGACAAACGTTGGTGTTGGGCGGTCTTATAGACGATCAAATCAACGATACCCGAGAGAAAGTCCCCTTCTTAGGTGATGTACCTTTGCTTGGCAGCCTGTTCCGGTACCGTACAACGCGCAAAAATAAGCGCAACTTGATGGTTTTTTTACATCCGACCATTCTCAGAGATCCTGAAACAGCCGATTTTTACAGCCGCGCCAAGTACGACGACTTAAGAGGCGCGCAATTGGGCTTGTTTGATCAGGATGAAGATTTCAACCAGAGAATTCGACCCACCTTGCCCGAATTGCATATGTACTTTCAAGGCCAGAGAGTCACGAATCAGACTAGGCAGTTCAACACCATTCTGCCAACCTCAAACGCTATACAAAGCGTTGAACCACAACAGGTTGTTGATCCTTCCGAGAGCGCGGTGTTGAGCCCAGAGTTGCAACGCGAGTCGATATCAACATCGGCAGTTGCACCCGCAGTTGCACCCGCAGTCATCACTGAGACGCGCCAGACTGTAAGCGCAATTGTAACACCGGTGCCAGCCCCCATTACAACACTTGAAGCCAGTGCTTCACTAGATGCAGAAATGCTCGAGCGTAAGAAAATGGCGGACAGCTTAGCAACCAGTGCAGCCATGCTTGCGGCCTCTGAAAACCTAGAACAACCCGCGACAAGCTTGATTGCAAGTGCTAGCCTTGAATCTGACCTATACGGCTCAGATGATGCATCCATCGACTGACCAAAGCAGGATTTCAACAACACACAGTGGTTTCTTCAGCCGACTTTATCGACGTAGGTGACCCAACACAAATGCTTGGGCCTGAGGATGGTATCGCACAAAATCCCCCATCGGGAACCTTAGGAACCGGCACGCCGCCGCCGTTTACTGACCTACCCTATACGTTTGCAAAACGCCATGGTGTTTTGCTTGAGCGCGCAAGTACAGGGGATTTGCATCTTGTGCACAGACCCGGCGTGCAGCTAACCGCATTATCTGAAGCTCGCCGCAAGGCAGGTCAGCCTCTGACGCTGGAGCCTGTGACTTCCGATGATTTTGATGCCCGACTGACACAGCACTATGAAGGTGAAACAGGCCAGGCTATCGACATCATGGATGACTTTGGTGATGACCTCGATCTCGCTCAGCTGGCTGATGCTCTACCCGAACCTGAAGATTTGCTCGAATCCACCGACGATGCGCCGGTCATCAGATTAATCAACGCTATGCTGACAGAGGCTGTGCGTAAACAAGCATCTGATATTCATATCGAGCCTTTCGAAAAGCGACTTGCCGTGCGCTACCGTGTTGATGGAGTTATGCAAAAACTGCTTGAGCCTCCGCGCGCTATTGCACCGCTGGTCATCTCAAGACTGAAAGTTATGGCCAAGCTGGATATCTCCGAGCGGCGGCTACCGCAAGACGGTCGAATCAGTCTACGAGTTGCCGGTCGCCCGGTTGATGTCCGTGTTTCCACGCTGCCATCCGGTCACGGTGAGCGAGTGGTACTTCGACTTTTGGACAAACAAGCCGGACGTTTAGATCTTGAGCATTTGGGCATGCCTGAGAACGCTCTTGAAGCGTTGCAGGCCAGCTTAGGACTTTCTCACGGAATTATTCTTGTCACCGGCCCAACCGGCTCGGGTAAAACAACAACGCTCTATGCAGCGCTTGCCAAACTGAACACGTCACGATACTCAATATTGACCGTCGAAGATCCTATCGAGTATTACATTGATGGCATCGGTCAAACTCAGGTCAACAACAAGGTTGAATTGGATTTTGCCCGAGGTTTACGGGCCATCTTGCGACAAGATCCGGATATCGTGATGGTGGGTGAGATTCGTGACATGGAAACGGCTGAAATTGCCGTTCAGGCATCGTTAACCGGACACCTTGTTCTATCAACTTTGCATACCAACACTGCAGTAGGTGCGGTGACACGGTTAAGAGATATGGGTATTGAACCGTTTTTACTCTCCTCAAGCTTGGTTGGCTTGGTCGCTCAACGACTGGTTCGTTTGTTATGCCCTAATTGTAAACGCCCTCACACACCCACAGACGGTGAACTACGTACGCTCAAGCGAGCAGCATCAGAAGTTACTGACATGTGCGCACCTCACGGTTGTGACCGGTGCGCCCATACCGGCTATGTCGGCCGACAGGGTATCTACGAAGTTGTGTCCGTCGATGAACAAATGCGCACAATGATCCATGACGGCGCTTCTGAGCAAGATATCGAACGCTACGCCAGAACGCGTAGCCCGGGTATTTCAGAGGACGGTATGCGCCTGGTCATGGAAGGCAAGACATCTGTTGAAGAAGTTCTGCGCGTCACTCGAGAGGGATAATGGCGGCGTTTGAATATCTCGCACTCGATGAACGAGGGCGGGAAAAAAAGGGAGTTCTAGAGGCAGATACTGCACGCCTCGCCAGACAACTACTCCGCCAACAAAGCCTTACGCCTTTAGAGGTTAACGAAACCTCTGGGCGTGGAAAATCGAAGGCTGTGGGTGCCGCTAACAAAGGCGCCGCAACTCCTACTTTCCGCGGTGGTATTAAAACCAACGACTTAGCGCTGCTTACCCGACAAATTGCAACCTTAAGTGCCGCCGGTACGCCGCTGGAAGAATCGTTGTCAGCCGTTAGCAGACAAACCGAAAAGCCTCGCATTAAATCGCTTTTGTTGTCAGTGCGGGCGAAGGTACTCGAAGGCCACTCCTTTGCATCGGCATTGTCCGATTACCCAAAGGTATTTCCTGAAATTTATCAGGCAACGGTCTCGGCCGGTGAGCAATCCGGGCACCTGGATGCTGTCCTTGAGCGACTGGCTGACTACACCGAAGAGCGACAAGCCGCAAACGCCACCGTTAAGAAGGCCTTGATTTATCCGAGCGTGCTTGTCGTTGCGTCAATACTTATTGTTGGTTTTCTACTTGCCTATGTCGTACCTCAAGTGGTTCAGGTATTTGAAGGCATGGATCAGGAACTCCCAGGTCTCACCCAAGCTATGCTGGCTGCCAGTGCTTTCGTACGCGAATGGGGACTGCTGATCGTCATCGCAGCGGTTGCAGCGATCATCATATTTAACAGAGCGATGCGTGGTGAGGCGTTTAAAACCCGCGTGCATTCCCTGTTGTTAAAAATTCCGTTGTTCAAACGATTAATTCGTGGCTTTAACACGGCGCAATTCGCCCGTACGCTAAGCATACTGGCCGCCAGCGGCGTTCCCGTGCTTGAAGCTCTGGAAATCGGTGCTCAAGTCATTACTAACCGGCCGATGAGAAAGGCGGTCAACAGTGCTGCGGCTCAAGTTAGAGAGGGTTCAACCCTGAGCGATGCATTAGAAAGAACGGGATACTTTCCACCGATGTTGTTGCATCTGATTGCCAGCGGTGAGTCTTCAGGTCAACTGGATACCATGCTAGAGAAAGCGGCCGCTCATCAGGAGCGCGAGCTCAATGGCCTGATGGCTATTTTCTTGGGCCTATTTGAACCCGTTGTTATTTTAATTATGGGTGGAGTCGTGCTGACTATCGTACTGGGCATTCTTCTGCCGATTTTCGAGATGAATCAGCTCGTTAATTGATTGTTACTGTGGCTCGCAGATAATTAGATACGAAGGGCTTACCTACAATTTAGTTAGCAGGACGGCAGAAAGGCAGGATGTCCGCACTAGTGTTGTTAGATACGCTTCTCATGCCACCGAATACAGTTTGCCCGGCAAAAGGCCATACTTGCTCTGCATCGATCAGATCGCACGCCCGCCGCATCATGAGCTCCGAAATTTCTAACTCGTCACCCGAGTCAGTAATCATGGCGCAGGCCGTGAACGACTCCGGTAACGGAGTTAAATGATCACTACGTTGTACGCTGCAATATTTCATAGTCAGTTCCTGGTTCTCACACCCAAGATTGATTTATTAGTCTGTTACGCAAATCCTTGACCACTTTACTAACCTTGCAAGAACACGGATTGGCTATAGCCTTTTTGTTGTCGATGTTCACGTCAGCTGGTGGCTCTGGTTAGATTCGCTGTTAAGACGTTTTATATGTTCTTCAAATTTTGCGATTTCCTCATCACTCTTCTCTGGATATCGCAACGGTAGATCTTGCAAAGTTTTCAATACAATTTTTGCAACGCACAGTCGCATGTAGCGCTTGTTATCGGCCGGGATGGCGAACCATGGCGCGTCCTCAGTAGAAGTTTCGTTCAGAAGTGACTCATAAGCCTGCATGTAATCATCCCAACGCTCGCGGGTTGACAAGTCACTTTTAGAAAACTTCCAATATTTTTCAGGAGTCGTCAGTCGCTTTAAAAAACGCTTTTTCTGTTCCTCTTTTGAAACGTTGAGCCAAAACTTAAGCACCACGGTTCCGTTGCGAACCAAATGCTTCTCATGATCTCTGATCGATTCAAAGCGCTCGTCCCATATAGTGTCTGGATTGTGTTCGGGTAAGCGTTGATTGGCTAGGTATTCGGGGTGGACACGAACGGCCAGGACTTCTTCGTAGTAACTGCGATTAAAAATGGAAATTCGGCCACGCTCTGGCAACTGCTTACTGGTACGCCACAACCAATCGTGTTCCAGCTCTTCGTTTGAGGGTGCTTTAAACGACGACACATGGCACCCAGCAGGGTTCACACCGCTCATGACTGCCCTGATGGTTCCATCTTTTCCAGCCGCATCCATCGCCTGAAAAACTAAGAGAACTGCGTAACGATCGTCGGCATAAAGCTTTCGCTGCAGCTCGCTAATTTGTTCTACGCACTCGGAAAGCTCTTTCTCTAGTGACTTTTTACCTGGCACAGAGTCATCGGGGGCAGTTGGGCTTGCACTGACAGAGAAGTGCTCCGAGGCAGGTACCTTGTACGGGAAATGCACGACGCTCATAGTCGAGCCACGCGATCAGCAGAACCGTTAGAAACAGCAGACGTAAAATTGCACAAGAGCGTGCAAGCTCCTCGCTTATCTACTATAACTACTAACGACCCCATCTTTGTCACTGGTTTGGCTCCGAATGCCCGGTTCGATATAAACCCGGCCAAATGGTGAATGAGTCAAAAGACTCTTTCACCACGAGCACAGTACCTAACAATGCTTAAACGAAACTGAAAGGGGAGATTTTTACGCGGCTTGCGTCACAACGTTTGCGCCATCACGCCAAAACGTCAATTAAAAGTCATTTCTTGATAGTGATAAACGATTGTTCAGTACAAAATCATGCACGGATTTAGCTAAATAATCCGTAGCGACCCGCGTACACGGCAGCCACAAGAAACAAACCCAGCGCCAAATTAACGAAAACAATATGTCGCACTCGGTTTAGTGCTTTTCCAGCCTCTGACCAGCTTTCTGTAGTTACGGCATTTTTTAATGCCGCGTAAGGTCGGTAATACAGATAAATAAACAAGGCAATCATCAGTAAACCGATACCGTGCATGATATGAATATACATCGGGCTGTTAGCGAACCCACCGAACGCACCAAATACTAGCCAGTATCCGGTTAAGGGCAAGATGACAACCGCCATCCAAACCCAAGGGAAAAAACGCTTAAAGACACCAGCCCAAAGGGTTAATCGCCGATGGGGTTCGAGCAAACTCATGGAGGGCCGAAGCACGATGTAGGCGAAGAACATACCGCCAACCCAAACGGTTGCCGCCAATCCATGCAAAGTAATCGCAAGTGCGTTCATAGGGACTCAGTTTAGCAATCTGGAAAACTTACAGGTACTTCTATCACGTTTATCGCTAAACCGCCTCGCGCCGTTTCTTTGTATTTCGTTTTCATATCGGCACCCGTCTCTCTCATGGTTTTTATCACTCGATCTAATGATACGAAATGGGTTCCGTCACCGCGTAACGCGATTCGAGCCGCATTTATAGCTTTCACTGAACCCATGGCGTTTCGCTCGATACAGGGAACCTGAACTAACCCGCCGACCGGGTCACACGTTAGACCCAAGTTATGTTCCATGCCGATTTCCGCTGCGTTCTCAACCTGTTCCGGGGTGCCTCCCATTACAGCCGCGAGCGCTCCAGCTGCCATCGAGCAGGCTGAGCCTACTTCTCCCTGACAACCAACTTCGGCCCCCGATATTGACGCATTCTCTTTATACAAAATGCCAATCGCACCAGCGGTTAATAGAAAATCAACAATACCTTCATCCGAACTACCGGACACAAAGCGATGATAGTAGTGAAGGACGGCGGGTATGATGCCTGCCGCGCCATTAGTAGGTGCTGTCACGACGCGCCCACCGGCCGCATTTTCCTCGTTAACTGCCAAGGCATAAAGGTTCACCCAATCCATTACCGTTAACGGATCACGCAAAGCCGCTTCGGGATGCTCACTTAATTTTTGATACAACTCTGCAGCTCGTCTTTTGACCCTCATCCCTCCTGGCAGAATACCGGATTCCGAGCAGCCTCTTTTTACGCATTCCTGCATCACTTGCCACAGCGCCAGAAGCTCTTCCCGAATCTGTGCTTCTGAGCGCCAGGTCAGCTCATTACGCAGCATGATTTCACTGATACTTAATTTGTGCTCGGCGCACAGAACCAGCAAACCATCGCCTGTGGTGAAGGGGTACGGCACTTCAGTATCGTCAGCTTTCACGACCGGTTCATCATTGGCCGCAGAGTCGTCAAGGACAAACCCGCCACCGACCGAGTAGTAGGTCTTCTGAAAAATGTTTTCCCCGCTGGCATTCATCGCAGAAAATAAAATGGCATTGGGATGAAAAGGCAAAGATCGCCGCTTATGCATGACGAGGTCTTTAGCCTCGTCGAATCGAATTCGCAGCCCTGTGGGTAGCAAAACACTTTTGCTTTGACGAATAGCTTCCAGCCTGTCAGGAATTTGATCAACGTCTACCGAAGTTGGGTGTTCTCCTTCGAGTCCCAACAAAACAGCTTTATCGCTTCCATGCCCTTTACCGGTGGCGCCTAAAGAGCCATAAAGTTCGACTTTGCATCGTGTGACAGTAAGCAGTTCGCTGCTCTCCTGCAAAGCTAACACAAAGCGACGCGCCGCCACCATTGGTCCAACGGTATGGGAACTGGAGGGACCTATCCCGCTTTTGAACAAGTCGAAAACACTAATAGCCATGCATCAATCCCCTAAACAGAAACGACTTTGAGCCCCGGAGCGAATCCTGCCGGCGCCACTGTAACGGGCTTGATGCTATGAAGATGCTCTCAGAGCGGCTCGGGGCCTGCCCAAGAACGACATTTAGCGTAGGAGTGTGGACCGATGCACCCAATTGGGTGATGACGGACGCAAAATAACGCTTAGTAAGAGTTACGCAGAAACTGATGAATAGACGAGGCTGCAACGGACACCGAGTGATTTTTGATCTTCACGTAGTGATCGCCATCGAGGTAGGCGCCAAAGCCTCGAAGCATTCCGAGCATTTCCCAGGCACCGTCATTACACGATAACAAACCGCCACCGGATTGCCCCGAATCGATAGAGGCGCTGGAGTGCAATGCACCTTCATGATAATCCTGTAAAACGCCTACGGAGGTCATCATAGCCTGAGCACGCGGATACCCAACAGCCCAAACAGGTTGATACTCAACAGGATCAAAGCCTGCGATATGTAACGGTCTAATTGTCTGAGTGTCTACAGCTAACACA
Source organism: Granulosicoccus sp. (assembly GCA_045110515.1). Taxonomy (GTDB): domain Bacteria; phylum Pseudomonadota; class Gammaproteobacteria; order Granulosicoccales; family Granulosicoccaceae; genus Granulosicoccus. The sequence goes on from JBGCGD010000003.1 coordinate 41,951, forward strand.
GCCAGGTCGCGGGTTTCATCAACCACAACCAGATCTGCAATGCGGTAAGAGCCCCCTACTTTTACAAAGAACTGACCACCTCCCGTGACTGCATGAGCAGCCGTTAGAACACGGTTTTCGTCATAAACCACACCGGTAGCCTGGCTACCGTGGTCTGTCGCGATAGGAAGAATGGCTTGCAGGGTCTTAGCGTCAGGCCTTGCACATGCGCTGAGAGCTGAGCGCCCACTGTCGAGCAATCTAACGGTTGAGCCGCCTCGATCCGCTCTTTCGGCTAACGCGGCCGGAGTCGACATCGCCAAACATGCCATGACCACAGCCAGCGCGCTTTTTCTAATTTTTGCGCTGAACATTTCTCATCCCTATCTGCCCGTGTAAACCGAGCTTTGACGTGCTATCGACCGAACCCAACGAGGGTTGACACAGTGCTATGCTTGTTCGCAATGCAATGTGCAGTACTCGTCAAAGTCGAATCACGTTTCTTGCGCAGGATCACTCCCACCCCGAATAGCAAAACAGTTTTTTTGCTCTTATTGGCAAATAAACTTGATTTGCGGCGGATATAGTCTACCGCAGCCTGAGCGAGATATCCGCACCATTCACGACGGGTCTATGACACTCGGGGAAAAACTTGAGGGTGAGAAGATGTATGTTGCAGCCTTCTATTTTTGGTTGCTTAAAAAATGTGCAGAGCACCAAAGTTTTCTGAATTGATGTGACGGCTTAGTCTAGCGGGATACACATTAACCATCAGATCTACAGGTTTAGAGTAAGGACAAGAAGCTTGCTGCCGTTAGATCTCTACATCGAACGATTCGTGATAATCAACGTGCAGATATATTACGTTGACGCAGACGCCGAGGTTGTGTTTACTAGGAACTTCGAAGCTTGCGAATGTAGTTGGCTTGGTAGCCATTAGAGCCTTAAATGGAATGACAACTATATAAGAGACACGCCAGATGCACACTATATCGAAAGCGGCCAACATTCTGAATATCAGCGAATTCAAATTGTTCAGCGAAGCCTACCTAACGTGGTTTGGTGATCGTGCGGACGATAAGGACCTAACACTTGTTTTTTCGCAATTCATTATGTTTGGCGAACTTCCCGAGTGGGCAGACCAATACGCCCGGTCAGTACTGGACGACCTCGAAGCCAACCGACAGGTTAATCTCAATTCTTTCAGCACACTGAATTTATCGCCACGAGTCGGCAAGCGCCCGGAAATCAGCTTCTCAATCGTTCGCTAAAACAGATTATCCTGTAGCTCTTGTTCTTCAGGATGACATCATGAGCGAGCAGTACCCTAGAGACCTCATCGGTTACGGTGAAAAAACCCCCGACCCCGCCTGGCCTAATGATTCAGCAATAGCTGTTCAATTTGTCATGAATGTTGAGGAAGGTGGCGAGAATAATATTCTTCACGGTGACGCTGCCTCAGAAGCATTCTTATCTGAAATCGTCGGCGCTGCGGCCTGGCCCGGTCAGCGCCATATGAACATGGAATCTATTTACGAGTACGGAGCTCGTAGCGGATTCTGGAGACTGCACCGACTATTCACGCAAAGGCAGATGCCCGTAACTGTTTTCGGAGTTGCCACGGCGCTGGCTCGAGTACCAGAGGCGGTCGCTGCTATGAAAGAGGCCGATTGGGAGATAGCAACACATGGGCTTAAATGGATTGATTACAAAGATTTCACGCTAGAGCAGGAAGCGGCGCACCTAGCTGAAGCCATCGAGATCCATGAAAATGTGACTGGCGATAAACCAGTCGGTGCTTACATAGGACGAACGTCGGTGCATTCACACGATATTTGTGCAGCGCATGCCCATCTTGAATATTGCGCGGATACCTACGCTGACGAACTACCGTATTGGCGGGACTCCAGTCATGGCCCTCAACTCATGGTGCCTTATACGCTGGATGCAAACGATATGAGGTTCGCAACGCCACAAGGATTTAATTCGGGGGATCAGTTCTATCAGTACCTCAAGGACAGTTTCGACATGCTTTACAAAGAAGGCCTAAACGGACAGGCGAAGATGATGTCCATTGGGCTTCATTCAAGACTTATCGGCCGCCCGGGTCGCGCAGCATCGTTGGAGAGATTTCTCGATTATGTCGCCGAACACGACAGAGTCTGGGTAAGCCGAAGAATCGATATCGCAAGACACTGGCAGGCTAACCACCCTTACCAGGGCTGAGGTGAATCCGCAGGGTATTTATCAGTAAAGCCCTGCGGTTTAACGATGTCCGTTAACTGCCGCGGTAAGTTGAATAACCGAAAGGGTTGAGCAGCAAAGGTACGTGATAGTGCTGACCATCGGCTTCTATTTCAAAAACCACATCTACATACGGGTAGAACGTCTTTTTCTCAAGGCCTGCGTAATAGTCCGCCAGGTAGAAAGTCAGTTTATAGATTCCCCCGGGAAGCGCCCCTACGTCGCCAGTAAAATCAGCCACACGACCATCTTCATTCGTTGATCCGGTACCGAGCATCAACCAGTCATCACCTTGCTGTTGCATCAGGGTGATGAGAACGCCTTCGGCGGGCCTACCTTGAGATGTATCCAGGATGTGGGAAGTGATTTGAGTCATGTCGCTCCAAATGCGTGCAAATTAAAGGGTGGTCGCAAACTGGTACCGATTTGCGAATCTCGTATTTAGTCGTTTTCGGCTAAGGGTACTACGAAGCTGCAATCCCAAGTGTTGTAATATTCCAGCTATGCCGACCGGAAGCAGTATCGGGTCGCACCCTTGTTAATTGTACTGGAGACGACGTGTCTATTTTCGAAGACGAGCTACATCCAACGAGCGCCAATCACACACCTTTGTCGCCGGTGAGTTTTCTAAGGAGAGCCGCCGCTATTCGTCCCAATCAACTGGCCATCGTGCATGGAAAGCGGCGTTATACCTATGCGCAGTTCTGGCAACGCAGTCAGCATTTGGCTGTTGCATTACAGCAGCATGGCATAGGCAAAGGTGACTGCGTCGCGATTATGGGCGCTAACACGCCAGAGATGCTCGAAGCTCACAATGGTGTGCCACTGATGGGTGCTGTTCTTAATTCCCTCAACATCAGACTCGATGCCAAGACGCTTGCGTTTATTTTGAATCATGGTGAAGCCAAGGCGCTTATCACTGACAAGGAGTTTTCCAATACGATTAAGGATGCTCTCGCCCTGCTTGGCAGAGATATTCTTGTGATTGACATCGATGATGAACTGGCTGAGGGCGGAGAGCTACTCGGCTCAATGGACTACGAGGCATTCTTAAAAACCGCTAAAAGCGACACAGCCGTCGATGCGATCGATGATGAATGGCAGGCTATTTCATTGCTGTATACATCTGGTACAACCGGCAATCCTAAAGGCTGCGTCTATCACCACCGTGGTGCCTATCTCAATGCTATTGGCAATATGACGACCATGGGCGTCACCCATCGATCACGCTATTTATGGACATTGCCCATGTTTCATTGCGACGGCTGGACATTTACATGGGGCGTGACAGCTGCCATGGGGACTCATGTGTGTTTGCGTAAAGTGGACCCCGCACTCATTTTCGACTTAATAGAATCTGAAGATGTCACTCACATGTGCGGTGCACCCATTGTGCTTAACATGTTGGCAAATGCACCGAAGTCGATACAAAAACGCGCAAGCGCTGATATTGAAATTGCTACCGGAGGAGCGGCACCACCTTCATCGGTTATTGAAGCCATGGAAGCTATTGGCTTTAGTGTGACGCACCTATACGGTCTTACCGAAACCTATGGCCCGGCAACCGTTTGTATTCCCCAAGACGATTGGCCTTCGCTTGAACTACAGACGCGATCCGGTCGCATGGCTCGACAAGGGGTTCACTACCTGACCTTAGAAGATGCTGCTATCGTGAACAGCGAAACCATGGAACCGACACCCAACGACGGCAACACTATCGGCGAGCTCATGATTCGTGGTAACACCGTCATGAAAGGCTATTTGAAAAACCCCGATGCTACCAAAGAGGCATTTGATGGCGGTTGGTTTCACACCGGCGACTTAGGCGTGCAACATGCCGACGGTTATATAGAAATTAAGGACCGTGCTAAAGACATTATTATTAGTGGTGGTGAAAACGTTTCAACGCTTGAAGTGGAAGAAGTCCTCTATAGACACCCCGCCGTTTTAGAAGCAGCAGTTGTGGCGAAACCTGACGAGACCTGGGGTGAAACACCCTGTGCGTTTGTGACACTCCACGAAAACGCCACCGCGTCAGCCCAAGACATCATGGACTACTGCAAGCAACACTTGGCGAAATTCAAAGTCCCTAAGTCTGTTGTATTCGGTGCACTACCAAAAACGTCGACAGGCAAAATTCAGAAATTCGCGCTTCGCGATATCGCCGCGGGCAATGAATAGTAGGTTTACGTTTTAGTATGCAAATCAAAGTTGACGACTTACGTGGCACTGAAGTCATTCATCTTCTTGAAGAGCATATGCAGGATATGCAATCGACTTCGCCCCCGGAAAGTGTTCACGCGCTAGACCTGGAAGGTTTAAGGGCACCAAATGTCACGTTTTGGAGTGCATGGGAAAATACAGAACTGACAGGATGTGGCGCTCTTAAAGAGTTGTCTTCAACAAGCGGCGAAATAAAGTCGATGCGTACCACCACACAACATAGACGCAGAGGAGTAGCGGCGAACATCTTAACGACCATTATCGATACCGCAAAGACTCGAGGCTATCAACAGCTCTATTTAGAAACGGGGTCCATGATCGAATTTGAGTCTGCTAGATTGCTGTACACCCGCTTTGGATTTATCGAGTGCGCCCCGTTTGAAGATTATGTGGAAGACCCTAACAGCGTCTTTATGGTTCTTCAGTTGTAGGGGTTGGTTGTACGGCCTGCTTTTTTAAATGCTGCTGCCGGATATGCAGTACGTCAGCAACTGTCGCCACAGCCACCTCCATCGGTGTATTACCGGTTTCACTGTGACACCCTAACGGAGCGGTTAACCCTTCAATTTCTCCGGTAGAGAATCCTTTGCGTTTGAGACGACTGCGAAAACTAGCCGCTTTGGAGTCTGAAGCAATCAATCCGCAATACAAAGCATCTTGACGACTGAGGACCGCTTCAACCAGCTCCATGTCAAGCTCATGGCTGTGGGTCATGATGACAAAGTAACTATTAGCTGGACACTGCTCTACAAGCGTGTAGGGGTTTTCAGTGATTAGATGTGTACTGACAAACGCATGAGTGTCTCCATCTTGAGTCTCAATACCCTTTTTAAGCTTATCCAACCAGGGCTTTCTAGCATCATAGAATGTGGTCCTGCACGGTAAGCGCCGAACTATTCGAGCGAGTTCTTGCGCAACGTGACCTGCACCAAATACATGCAAGGTAAAGTCATTTGACCAATGACAGTCAAACTGTAAAGTGACCCGACCTCCACAACATTGAGTCAAATCAGACCCTAGCGTAAACTCCTGATGACTGATTAGCGGCTCATATTGTCTAGCCTGCAGAAGCTTGCGAGCATGCTCTATCGCCTCATGTTCCAGAGCTCCGCCCCCAATAGTGTCGGAAAAACCATCGCTAGTGACAACCATTCGCGTTCCCACCACTCGCGGGGCGGAACCTGTCGATTCAATTACCGTAATCAATACGCATGAAATATTATCGTCAGCGTGCTGAGCCAGGGCCTTTAACCAATTCATGCACAACTACTCATGTTGATTTGCAGCGGACTCCGCAGCCTGTGATAGCAGTGTGCATACCCTTAACACTTCTTCAGGCGTGGCCGGTGCGTTTAAGGGCGGAAACACTGAATAGTTCGCAACTGATGCGACTGCATCGCGGATGGCAGAGAACACCGACATCGCGAGCATTAGAGGTGGCTCACCCACCGCTTTAGAATGGAAAACCGTTGCCTCCTCATTCGGACTGTCTTTAAGTAGGTCAACATTGAATTGATGTGGCATGTCACCAATAGCTGGAATTTTATACGTTGCCGGCCCATCAGTGGTTAATCGCCCTTTATCATCCCAACACAATTCTTCATGGGTCAACCAACCTGCGCCCTGTACAAAGCCGCCTTCTACCTGCCCCTTATCAACCGCCGGGTTTATCGAGCGACCGACGTCTTGAAGCAAGTCACTTCGCAGTATTGTTGTCTCGCCAGTTAAGGTATCAATTTGAACTTCACTCACAGCGGCGCCATTGGCATAGTAGAAAAAAGGATGACCCTTAGCGCTTTGCCTGTCGTAATGAATTTTCGGTGTTCGGTAATATCCGGTAGCCGAGAGTTGCACACGGTCACGGTACGCCGCATCGGCAAGTTCGGGCCACGTATACGCGCGCGCTTGCACTTTATTGGCTGACACAATTATTCGGTCGTTCTCGAAGGTGATTTGATCTGCTTGCACATCGTGGCGTTCCAGTAAGTAGTCCTCGAGACGCGTTTTAAGTGTTTGTGCTGCCTTAAGGGCTGCCATACCGTTTAGGTCTGTTCCCGAAGATGCAGCTGTTGCCGATGTATTAGGTACTTTATCAGTTCGTGTTGCCATAACCGCAATTCGATCTAATGACATACCGAGCTCCGAGGCGACAATCTGTTGCACCTTAACCATCAGGCCCTGCCCCATCTCGGTACCACCATGATTCAACTGGACGCTACCATCACTGTAGATATGAATTAGCGCACCCGCCTGATTCAAATGCTTTACCGTAAATGAGATACCAAACTTAACGGGGGTGATGGCAATACCCCTTTTCATCACGGCATTTTCACGATTAAATTCCCGTATTGCTTGCCGCCGTGATTGGTACTGCGAACTGGCTTCTAGTTGATCGAACAGTAACGGCACCGTAAACGTATTTACCGTTTGGTGATAAGGCGTTACGTTCCGTGTTGTTTCTCCATAGAAATTATTGCGCCTTATCTCCAAAGCATCCTTACCCAAATGAAATGCGATGGCATCGATAACGGCTTCCATTGCCATCACGCCCTGTGGCCCACCAAAACCCCTGAAGGCTGTATTCGAAACTGTATGGGTTTTACATCGCAATCCGTCAATGGTGACATTCGGGAGGTAATACGCGTTGTCACAATGAAACATTGCTCTGTCGACAATCGCGTCGGATAAATCCGGCGAGTTTCCACATTGACCTGCCAAAACATATTCAATCGCTGTAATTCGGCCATCGTTATCAAACCCGACATCGTAGCGATTGAGAAAACCATGACGCTTACCTGTTAGCACCATATCGTCCCGGCGCGATAATCGACAGGAAACGCTAACGCGCTGTCGTTGTGCAAACAGTGCGGCAAACGCAGCACAGGCCGTAGCGTGCGTCTCTTTACCACCAAAGCCTCCGCCCATACGACGCACGATGACGTTGACACGGTGCATGGGTATACCCAATACGTGTGCTAATAAGTGTTGAGTCTCGGTTGGATTTTGATTGCTTGACCAGACCGTGACACCCCCCTCCTCGTCAAGTCGGGCTTTCGCCACTTGCCCTTCTAGATAGAAGTGCTCCTGCCCTCCAATATGCAATTCACCCTGAATTCTATGTATAGATTGTTCTAGTTTCCGCGCTGAATCACCTCGTTGCATCCGGTGAGGTGGTCGGACGAAAAACGATTGCTCGATAGACTCTGCTATATCGAGCTGAGGCGTTAGTTCTTCATAGTTGATCTTGGCTTTAAGAACAGCCTGCCGAGCTAAACGATGTGAGCTTGCCGCTACCACGAAGACCGGTTGCCCCATAAACTCAACCGTCTTATCAACGAGTAATGGATCACCTTTAAACACCGGCCCTATATCGGTGGCATGCGGAAGGTCGCTAAACGTTAAAACATCGACCACACCCTCACTACTATGCACGTCCGACAGGTCCATTGACACAATATTTCCATGAGCAATATTTGCCTGCCCGATAGCCACATGCAACTGACCGACCGAGGGCTCTATATCGTCAACGTATTGCGCCCTACCGGTAACGTGTCCGACTGCACTGTCGTGCTTGATAGGAGTACCTGCAACACTCATGATGACTGCACCTCTAACAACACGCGCTGTAACAAATTCTGTGCAACCTGCAAACGATAGGCTGCACTGGCTCGTGCGTCGCTCAATGGCTTTAGCTCCAACGCTATCGCCTGTTGCGCTTGCAATACACTAGCTTGCGTAAATTCAGCACCATTGAGTTTCTGTTCGGCCTCCATTGCTCTAACAGGCGTTGCCGCCATTCCACCGAATGCTAAGCGCGCACTGTTGACCACACCGTTGTGCATGGGTAAATGAACGGCAAGGCAGACACTTGAAATATCGTCGTCTGTTCGTTTACTTATTTTATGAACCGAGAAATGACTTTCAGCTGCCGGGAGAGGAATGCTCACTGAACGGATAAACTCACCACTTTTCAGTGTTGTCTTTCGATAGCCTAGGTAATGATCTTCCAATGCTAGTGTTCTTAAGTCATCACCTTTTTGTAGAGTAATGCTTGCGCCCAGTGCGATGAGTAATGGAGGAAGATCGCCGATAGGTGACGCTGAACCAATGTTGCCTCCAACCGTCCCCTGATTCCTGACCTGATCAGAACCGAAACGCAGAAGCAATTCTCGCGATCCAGGAATTTTATCTTGTAAGGCCGTCATACAATCATTAAGAGTTACCGCAGCTCCTAGTTCTATAGAATTCTCTTTCAGCTCTATGGATTTAAGCTCCGGCACTGCGTTCACCGAAACGATGCTGGGGAGGTTACGCATTTGCTGCGTCACCTCAAGCGCTAGATCGGTTCCACCGGCAAGTATTCGTGCAGTGGGGTTGTTCTGTAAAAAAGTTGCAAAGGCGGGCAGATTATCCGGCTGATAAAAACCAACAATGTTTGCGGGTTCTTTTCCAATTTCCATAAGCTTATTAAGCGTCTGGGATTCCTCGGCGTGGAGTTCAGGCCGGGCGCTGACAGATTCTTTTAGGTCCAACGCATTTTCAGCGGCTTGAATGATCGGTCTGTAGCCCGTGCATCGGCACAAGTTTCCACCCAAAGCCTGCTCGACTTTAGTTTTTAAATATTTTGTATCTGCATCCTGTTGGTATAGCGCATACAAGGACATAACAAAGCCCGGCGTGCAAAAACCACATTGTGATCCATGCTCATCGACCATGCACTGCTGTACCGGGTGCAAGTCACCGTCAGAAGCTAGAGATTCGACGGTAAGCAGTTGCTTACCATGTAACGCACCAATGAAAGTAATACAACTATTGATTGATCGATAGGAGAGCTTAGCCCGTCCGTTTTCCTGTTCATGAATTGAAGCCAGAACCACCGTACAGGCACCGCAGTCTCCGGACCCACAACCTTCTTTCGTACCTGTTCGCTGCCGGTGTATACGTAACCAGTCCAAGACGGTTAAGTCGGGTGATACCGACGTCAGTTCAATGAGTTCCTGATCGAGAAGAAAACGAATCATGTCATTCAATCCACAAATAGCGGGGTCTGCGCAAATTTAGTGACATCTATCAGGCCAACATCGGAAATCCGCAGCTCCGGAATAACGACTAGAGCCAACAGTGAATGTTGCATGTACGCGTTGTTCAACATGCATCCGCATTCACGCATGGCTTCAACTAACTGACTGGCTTTATCCGCAACAACCTCTGCCCTCTCGTTAGACATCAGACCAGCGATGGGCAACTCGACCATCGCCAATTCACGCCCTTGTGAATATAGGGTGACACCGCCACCCACCTCGCCTAAGCGATTAGCCGCTAATGCCATATCTGCGTGATTCGTACCGACCACTATCATGTGGTGAGAGTCGTGAGCTACGGTCGACGCCAAAGCACACGGCACGTTATAGCCGAAGCCTGAAACAAAGCCGTTTACCACAAGGCCTGTACCTCGGTGCCTTTCGACAAGGGCTATTTGGCAAACATCGTTTGCCAGATCCATCTGCACAATACTTGATTGCACCGGTAAATCAAACTGCAATGCACGCGTTGGCGCTTGGTTTTCTATAACGCCAATAACTTTCGCGGTGACTTGAGCGGCATCGGCTGGCGCTGCAATTTCAAAGTCCTCAGCTGTTAGCGCTTTACCTAAATGTACGGTGTTTTTCGCCGATGCAGGATATTCATGCGGCGGTATATCCAAAGATAGTTTTCCTGATTCTGCAACCAATTGACCCTGAGCGAACACTTGCTCTATAGGTAACTCCACTAAGTCTGAAGTCAGTATTAAATCTGCTCGACGGCCGGGGGTGATAGATCCTAATTCGCGCTCCAAACCAAAATGCTCGGCGGTATTAATTGTCGCCATTTGAATGGCTGTCATCGGTTTTAGTCCTTGCGATATGGCATGTCGAACGACGCGGTTCATGTGCCCTTCGTGTACCAAAGTGCCTGAATGGCTATCATCTGTGCACAGAATGAAATATCGCGGATCCAGACCGTGCTCGGTGATCGCTTTTATCTGCGGCGCGACGTCGTACCAAGCCGAGCCCAGTCTTAACATGGAACGCATCCCCTGCCGAACTCTTGCCATCGCATCTTCTACACGTGTGCCCTCATGATCATCGGCTGGCCCACCAGCTACATAGCCGTGAAAAGGAAGCCCCAAGTCTGGCGAGGCATAGTGGCCTCCGACTGTCTTGTTGGCGCTACGGGTAGCCGCGATCTCTCCGCGCATTTTTTCATCATTGCCGGCAACGCCGGGGAAATTCATGACCTCCCCCAGGCCGATAATGTTGGGCCACTGCATAGCCTCTTGAACGTCCTTAACACCCAACTCAGCGCCCGCATTCTCAAGACCCGGAGCGGAAGGCACGCAACTGGGCATCTGTACATAGACATTCGCTGGCAACCCCATAGCTTCATCGTGCATCAGCTTTACGCCATCAAGCCCCAGAACATTGCCAATTTCATGCGGGTCAATAAACATGGACGTTGTGCCGTGCGGCAATACCGCTCGCGTGAATTCTGTGACCGTCACCATGCCGCTCTCCACATGCATGTGCGCATCGCATAGACCGGGCAGCATGTACCGATTGTCAGCGTCGATGGTCATCGTGTCCGGTCCGATAACATGCGAGGCATCCGGTCCGACATAGGCAAATCGGCCTTCGCTGATGGCTACATCTGTCTTCGGGATAATTTCCCCAGAATGCACGTTTACCCAGCGGGCATTGCGGATTACGGCATCCGCCATTTTTCGGCCCATCGCCACATCAACAAGTGTGGCGGCGCTCTCATTCCAACTTCGTAGATTGCTCATAAGCCCTCTCTCCCAGAGTCATTTAACGCCACGTCGTCAAAAAGTGGCCAGATTCGTGCACTATCTCTTACTTTTTAGGCACCTATATGGTGACCAGATGGCACCCGAATACCGTGTTTCTCCGCTATACTGGGCCGTTTACTACTGCCTGCGCATACGACTGGTCAATGCGCACCTTCCGCAACCCTTTAGTGTCGCCTCCACTCAGAGGTGAATGATAGGCGCGCCTAAAGCGTCGACAGGACTTCATCGTGATCCAGAAACTCCGCAATATAGCCATCATAGCCCATGTCGATCATGGCAAGACTACGCTGGTTGATAAGCTTCTTCAGCAGTCCGGCACATTGGATATGCGCAAGGAACAAACTGAACGTCTAATGGATTCCAACGCGATTGAGAAAGAACGCGGAATCACCATTCTTTCCAAGAACACGGCCATCCGTTGGAACGATTTCCGGATCAACATTGTTGATACTCCCGGCCACGCCGATTTCGGTGGCGAGGTTGAACGCGTTCTGAGTATGGTTGACTCGGTGCTGCTGCTCGTTGACGCTGCTGAAGGCCCTATGCCACAGACACGATTCGTAACGCAAAAAGCGTTCGCCATGGGTTTTCGCCCTATCGTCGTCATCAATAAAATTGACCGTGAAGGCGCGCGACCCGATTGGGCTCTGGATCAAACCTTCGAGCTCTTTGACAACTTAGGTGCCACTGACGAGCAGCTGGACTTCCCCGTTGTCTATGCGTCTGCTGTGAACGGCTATGCTGGCATGGAACCCACAGTCACTGAAGGTGACATGACGCCTCTGTTTGAAACGATTATCAAAGAAGTCCCAGCGCCGGATGTCGACACAGACGGCCCACTTCAGATGCGAATAAGCTCGTTGGACTACAACAGCTATGTTGGCGTAATTGGTATTGCGCGTGTACAACGTGGCCAACTTCGCCCCAACCAACAGGTTCGTGTTGTTGGCGCAGATGCTAGTGAGAGAAACGCAAAAGTACTTCAAGTGCTTGGCTTCCATGGCCTAGAGCGCATTGAAACGGATCTGGCCCAGGCCGGCGATATCGTCTGTATCACGGGTATCGATAAGCTGAATATTTCAGACACGCTCTGTGATCCATCAGCTGTTGAAGCGATGACACCGCTGACGGTCGATGAGCCCACCATCAGTATGATGTTTCAACCCAACAGCTCGCCGTTTGCCGGTAAAGAAGGCAAGTACGTCACCAGCCGTAATATCTGGGATCGCCTGCAAACCGAACTACTGCACAACGTTGCACTGCGCGTTGAAAGAACAGAACAAAGTGAAACGTTCAAGGTATCGGGCCGTGGTGAATTGCACCTGTCTGTATTGATTGAAAACATGCGCCGTGAAGGCTACGAGATCGGTGTCGGCCGACCTGTTGTAATCACTCGGACAAACGAAGACGGCACGGTTGAAGAACCGTATGAGCAAGTCACCATCGATGTCGAAGAGCAGCATCAAGGTTCTATCATGGAAAAGATGGGTGAGCGACGTGCCGAATTGAAAGACATGGTTCCCGATGGCAAAGGCCGAGTTCGTCTCGACTACATTGCTCCTGCCCGTGGAATGATTGGTTTTCGTACCGAGTTCTTAACGGCGACATCCGGTACCGGTCTAATTTACTCCGTGTTCGATCACTACGGTCCTCAGTTGAAGCTGAACATCGGCGCACGTCGCAACGGTGTGCTTATCTCCAACGGCCAAGGCAAAGCCTTAGGCTTCGCTCTGTGGAACTTGCAAGAGCGTGGTCGATTGATCATTGGTGCCAACTCACAGGTCTATGAAGGACAGGTTATCGGTATTCACTCACGTGACAACGACCTAACCGTCAACTGCCTCAAAGGTAAGCAGCTGACCAATGTGCGTGCATCGGGTACCGATGAAAACATCGTCCTGACGCCGCACATCAACATGAGCTTGGAACAAGCACTAGAGTTCATCGATGACGACGAACTCGTAGAGGTCACACCCGAATCCATCCGCGTCCGCAAAAAGTTTCTCACCGAAACCGATCGCAAACGCAACTCCCGCCAAGCCAAAGCCAGCTAACCACCGGGTCGGACCACGACAACTCATTGTTTTTAAATAAAAAACGTTCTTAACGAACCGCCTGATCGCTCTTAATCAGGTATTTGTTGCCGCTAAAAGGGCCATTTAAAGAGCCATCGGGTCGGACCATGAAGATTAGCCTTGGCTAATCTTCATGGTCCGACCCTTTTTTTTAGCTCTGGCTAAGTTTCGTGGTCCGACCCGCGGAGAGGTAGGCGGTGGTTTGCATCTCGAAGATACGGCTGGCGGCGCGCTCAAATTCGAAGGCCAGTTTGGTGCCCGTGTAGAGCTGATCGGCCGGCGCCTCGGCCGAGGCAACCACCTTCACGTGACGGTCGTAGAACTCATCAATTAAGTTTACGAATCTTCTGGCCGCGTCACTGGACATAGCGTCCATGACCGGAATATCACTGATCAGCACCGTGCTAAAGACACTGGCGATTTCGATGTAGTCTTCCGTCGACCTAGGTGTGTTACACAGCGTGTCAAATGAGAACCAGACAAGATCTCCCGATCGACCCAATAAAGGTATTAACCGTCCGTTTAGTTCGATAGATTCACGCGTATCGACGGTTTCCAGACTCAACCGCTCAAAATGCGATTGCATGGCAGCCTGAACGGATTCTTCAGCTTTCCCGTTTTCAAATTGCCCGACACAATAGATAGGTTCGGTTTGAAGCAGTCGAAGCCGGTAATCGGTCTCGCCGAGCATTTCCACCACTTTCGTATGCTTACAAATTTGGGCAATGGCTGGCAGAAATCGCGCACGCTGCAACCCATCCTTGTATAAGCCATCCGGCGGCACATTCGATGTGGTCACCAACGTAACGCCACGTTCAAACAAAGCACTGAGCAACCCACCCAGCAACATGGCATCGGTAATGTCATTAACGTGGATTTCGTCCAACAACAATAACCTTGCGCGTTTTGCCCAATCCGTAGCGATGACGTCAATCGGATCTTCCACACCCTCTAGCTGACGCAAATCAGCATGGATCTGTTGCATAAAACGATGAAAGTGCAGTCGTGTTTTGTCAGCAAACGGCAACTCTTCAAAAAAAAGATCACACAAATGCGTTTTACCTCGGCCAACACCACCCCATAAGTACAAGCCTTGCACACCTTCCACATGTGCCTCCTGTCGGCGCATCCAGCGTGCGAAAATAGATCGTGAGGGAGGCTTCCAGGAGCTGCGTTTCCTTAGCTCACTGCCAATGAAATCGAGTTTTCGCATGATATCGCGCTGCTCTTCGTCTGGCGAAAGCAAGCCCTGCGAAACTTCTTCATCGTAACGCTTAAGAGACACGGAGGTTTAAAGGGTCTTTGCTAAACGCACACCAGCAGACTAACGCTGTGCCCGGAAAGATCGAATGGCTTCTTTTTGTCGAATCAGTACATAACGATGAATAGACTCGACTTCTTCTGGCGCCAGATTTACAAACAAACACTGAGCCTGCCCGCTGTCATCTTCAGATAAGACATCGACGTAACCAGCGATCGGCACTTGTCCTGTGGGTAAGTCGAGGCTGAAAGGATATCGTCGCCCAGGGGCAACCACATCAGAAGGCAAGGTAAAACCATTTGCACTGATATCCAGAACCCGGCTCAGCTTACCTTCGATTTGAAGAATGATAGGATCATCAGGATCAGGCACTACCTGGTAGGCAGTCCTACCGCTATTAGTAGTTTGAATAGTGATGTCATTCATGGTGTGTAACCACCCTTCTACAACCCGGAAGTCACAAGCAAACCCAGACGACTTCTTAGGCGCTGCACATTGTTATCTTCCAATATTATGCTGGCGCCCTGATAAGCAACTTCAACCATCACCAATTCACGAAAATGGGAAAAGCGTAGGCGGCCAACAAGAATGCACATCAGTATTGCAAGGCTGATACCGCACACAAAAGGTAAAACGACCGTACCACTGGCGATTCCCTGCACGGGTGAGACATACAACAAGAGTGATCCAAGCATGCCAATCAGCACCGCGTAGATCGCTGTGAAAATAAATACGTCAACAGACATTTGATGGCGCCGCTTTTCACTCGCAACTCGTCGATCGAGCGCAAAGCGGATGGCTGATTCATCTGACGCGTCTCCAATTAGATGGCACACCTCTTCCACTTGATCTGAATTAGACCGGATATCGGCAACTCCTAACAAGCCGTCACGACGACTAACTTCGCACACCTTCAGCATGGCTCTGACCATTGCAGCGGGTGCAGTGCCTCCGCGGATACCGCGAACCAATGCAAGCTGAAGAGCCTGACCGATGTGTGAGGTTGAGAAAGTCAGCAACAAACCCGCTAATGCTCCGCCGAAAACGACGATGACCGGCTGAACCACGTCAACCAGATTTTCGGTCCCGCTCAGGAACATCGAAAGTCCAATCGTCAGCAACGCCGCCGCCAATATAAGCGGAATAACTTGCCAGATTTCTACGCTCTCTTGTTTGCGCACAAGTAAATCGTCTGAGGTCGTCAGTGACACAATGAATGAAGGTCGCCAGTTAAAAAGGGCTTGTCACCCATGCCAAACTGTGATGCATCGGTGAAACTTGGTGAAAGAATAGCAGAATAACCAGAAGGTTAAAGTCGGATTTGTCACGGCTTGCGCGATAGTTCAATCACCAGAAAATGCAATAGAAATCAGTATCTAGAGTGCCCACTCCAACCACGGGGGTACCTCTCTGCCAGCAGCAGCTAGCTGCTTGTCCAAGGCTTGAGCGCCCGGTTGAAACGCTTCCAACTGTCGCCAAAATTTCGACGAATGATCTAAATATACTGTGTGAGCAAGCTCATGTAGCAGTACGTAGTCGACTAATTCTGGCGGAAGGAACAAGAGCTTATAATTGAGACTTAAAGTACCGCTTGAAGAATAACTCCCCCAAACCGAACGTTGACCTCTGATCTGCACACGCTTGTATTGAACACCTTTTTCACGTGCGTGATTTTCCAGAGCCAGTGGCAAAACCTGTCTCGCAACCACCTTTAAGTAGTGTGCAATCTCAGTGGCAATCGCGACTTTATCACCACTATCTGCAGATAAATGAAGACGTTCAAACGTGTCAGTCCGATCATCTTTAGGCCCCTCAGGCGCATTCTGCGTCCCATATGAAACAAGAACCGTTTTAGAAATTGCGTTGAGATGTAATCTCTGCGGCGGCCAGACTCTATATTCAGGCGGGGTTCGACGCTCTATGTCATCAAGCGCTTGCTCTATCCATTCTCGATTCGCCTCGACGAATCCTGGGATATCTCGACGCGGGTAACGCTTTGGCGTTGTAACGACAACACCCTTTCCAGCCTCTACCCTCAGTGAAAGCCGTTTCGCTCTGGGTGAGACTACAACCTGATAGTCAAGTGCTGTTTCTAGTTCGAGCGACAGTTGAGCCACAAATGTTGAAACCTTCCTCGATAGTGATGTTTGAGTGTAGCGTTTTATGTAGTATGCGAACCCTTGTACCCAGATCGCGCTGACGATTTAATGGTAACCGTTATCTCGACACTTTGAACGCCAATGAACAAAGTATTCATTCCCCATAGCAAAACATTTCTCTGCCAATGACTCTCCTGAGCATCACAAGCATTTTAATTACAGTTTCCGCACTGTTTGCCTATGTCAACTACCGCACCCTTAAGCTACCGAACACTATTGGCATCATGGTGTGCTCACTGGTGTTTTCTCTAGCACTGGTTGCACTAGGTAAGCTGGGTTATGGCGATGGCGAACGGATAGCCAGTGAAATAATCTCGCAAATTGAATTCGATAATACCTTGCTCAACGGCATGCTCGGTTTTTTGTTGTTTGCAGGTGCTATGCATATCAACCTTGATCATCTACTTGAACGTAAATGGACAATAGGACTACTGGCATCAGTCGGTGTCATCACCAGTATGTTCCTAGTGGCAGGTGGCTCATACTACTTGTTCCGTTTGTTCGGCTTTGAAGTGCCCTTTATATTCTGCTTGCTGTTTGGCTCTCTCATATCGCCTACCGACCCGATCGCTGTGATGGGCATCCTAAAGACAGCGGGTGCCAGCAAGTCGCTTGAAATCAAAATCGCAGGCGAATCACTCTTCAACGACGGCGTTGCAATCGTCGTATTTCTAGCCATTTTTGGAATGGCCGTGAATGGAGATACGTTTGATGCACAACACATTGGTGTGTTGTTTGTTCAAGAAGCGTTTGGCGGAGCCCTGTTCGGTTTTGTCTGCGGTTGGGTAGTGCTGCAAATGCTAAAGCGCGTTGACAACTATCAAGTTGAAATCTTGTTAACACTTGCGCTGGTTTCTGGCGGTGCAACTGCCGCTGCCGGCCTGCATTTGTCTGCTCCGATCGCGGTGGTTGTTGCAGGGTTAATGATTGGCAACCATGGCCGCAGAGACGCTATGAGCAACACTACCGTTCAGCATTTGGATACCTTTTGGGAGCTCATTGATGAGATCCTAAATGCCGTTCTGTTCCTGATTATCGGACTGGAAGTCATGGTGTTAAGTCTGAACATGGATATGTGGCTCGCAGGCATTGCCATGGCGATACTAGTGCTGTGCTGCAGAATGATATCGGTAGGAATGCCTGTCACGGTACTGCGAAAGATGAATCGAGAGTTTCATCCGCACGCTATTAAAATACTGACCTGGGGAGGGCTGCGTGGCGGTATTTCTGTTGCACTCGCTTTATCCATACCGGCAAGTCCTGAACGCGACCTTATAGTTGCGGTCACTTATGTGATCGTTGTGATATCAATACTTCTCCAAGGACTCACTATAGGCAAGCTGGTAAAGGCAACGTCTGTTGACGTAGCTGACAAACCAAACCACTAAACAAGTTCAGCCAACATCTCATTTCGTTTACTTTCATCAGCGGGACTTATTTTTGACCGGCTAGTTGATGGTTTAAGTAGAGCCTGCATATGCTGATGAAGCTCATCAGCTCGTACGGGCTTATGCAAAAAAAGCAGCCCAGTTTTCTTCACTTGTTTTAGCCGTTCAGGAGAAGTATCTCCGCTAATTATGATCGCTGGCAATTCGGTATCTAATGCTTCCCTTATGGCTTCAACAGCGTCCATCCCATCGCTTTCGTGAAGTCTGAAATCAGAGATGATCAATTCAGGCTGCTCTTCACTAAGAGCAATTATTTTTAAAGCATTACGCGTGGATTCTGCCAGCATAACCTTACAACCCCAGCCTTCCAACATATGACGCATTCCCTGCAGCACTTGCACTTCATCATCAATAACTAGTATGCGCCTGTCTTTTGCCTCCATGGTTTTATCTGATTTAATGCGTGGTTTTATTTGCGCAGGGTCACCTCCAGGTACTAAGAGCGTGAACTGCGTGCCGACATTTTCTTCAGAGCGCATATTCAGCTCGATAGCCATGAGTTCGCACAAACGCTGAACAATGGCTAATCCTAAGCCCAGACCTTTGCTTCGATCCCGGCTCAAATTGTTGAGCTGATAATACTCTGAGAAGACATCCTCAGTGCTCTCCGCTGGAATGCCTATGCCTGTATCTTTCAAACTGATTAGTTTCGAGCCGTCTTCATGGTCAACACAACTTAAAACAATCGAACCACTTGGCGTGTACTGCACAGCATTAGAAATCAGATTCCTAAGTACACGCTCCAGTAAAATGGCATCAGAATAAAATACATGGTCAGAAAGTTCGATATCTAATCGAATATTTTTTTCAGCAGCCTGATGCATGAATTGAACACGCAGACCCTCAAAGATATCAGCTGCTGTGATGTGCGAGGGATTGAAATCGATAATCTCAGCGTCTAGCCTGGACACGTCCAGCAAACTATTAAACAAATCATTGAGCGCTTCAGACGAATTCGTCATGTCATCAATGATTTCAAGTTTCTTCTCGTCAAATTCACGTTGCCTTAACGCGCTTAAAAATAGTCCCATAGCGTGCAAGGGTTGCCTTAGATCATGACTGGCTGCCGCTAAAAAACGGCTTTTGGCAATGACCGCACGCTCTGCGATCCTCTTCTCCTCAGCCAAACGTTTCATGAGTTCATCGTTTTTTATTTGCGAACGCAGCAGCTCGCGAAACTGACTGTTTCCTCTCATGCATAGAAAGAAGTTGACCGCAAGAAACATAATGAGCAGCAAGCCCGTGAGAATCAATGAGTCGTTTCTTGAAGTAATATGAGTGATCGCAAGCGGCAGTATCAGCGGCACTGAAAACGATAAAAAAGACGGTAAATAAATGTTCCCGGAGGCAGCGCTCACAGCGACCATGCCTGCGAATATCGTGGAGATCAGCAATAAATATTCTGTACTGTACAGCTGATAGAAGACTAAGGGCCACGCCCCCCAAATTAACCCCGCCGTGAGCGTACCAAGCCAAAACAATGGCCCCCAAATAGGTAACTCACGAGTTGTCTCTTTGGCCGTTTGATATACGTAGATCATCCACACACGAAGTACGGTGGACACACCAATAGCTGCAAGCCAGATAAGCAAAGTGGACTGCGGCACTTGCCGCCACAAGAATGCAGTGATGATAAATGCGCACAACGTAGCACCCGCAACTAAAACGGGACCCTGGTTGTATATCAGCCGAATCTGCTCCTGATAGATTTTTCGATCGTGTTCTGTCATCAAATGGCACCGCTCAGGACCAAAACAGTATGCCATTCCATTGACATAGCGTCGCCAGCCAAACTGTCTAGCGGTACGCATTTACAAGGCAGCAAACGCTACCAAAACAGATAGGTTATGCCGGATTTACCGAACTGGCGCCCACTATGGTGACTCTCGGTTCCGACTTGGATACCATTAGCGCCCTCTATCACGCTATTTAATGACTAACAACATGACTCAGGAAATTGTTCTTCACTACAAAACCAGCGACGGCACGGTGCATACAGTCGACGCCCGGGTGGGCGACAGCATTATGGACACAGCTATTAAGAACGATATCGACGATGTTGTTGCTGAATGCGGTGGAAGCTTGATCTGCGCAACTTGCCATGTCTATCTCAGTGACGAATCCGCCGCGCTATTCGATGAGCCCGATGATTTTGAGCTAGAAATGCTTGAAGGTGTAGCCTCTGAGAGAAGAGAGAACTCTCGTTTGAGTTGCCAGTTAATCATCAAACCCGAAATGGCTGGCCACACCATCGAAACACCGGAACGCCAATAGTTGACCATGATTGATTCCCGAAGCCGTGGACCTTCCCCTACTAGCGCCTTCGACCGAATAGGTGAGGAAAATGCGTTTGCTGTTCTCGCCAGAGCCGGGGAATTAGCCGCTCAGGGACGCGATATCATTAATTTAGGGATCGGACAGCCGGATTTTCCGACACCGCCCCATATCGTGGATGCCGCCGTTAAAGCTCTCAAAGAGGGCCACCATGGCTATACACCCGCAGTCGGCATTCCAGAACTGAGAGAGGCGGTTGCCGCTGATTTATCCAAACGCTACAGCACCGAGGTAAACAGCGATAGCGTCATGGTTGTACCGGGTGGTAAGGTCACCATGTTTGCCGCCATCTTAATGTTTGGCGAGCCGCATGCGGAAATCCTGTATCCGGACCCAGGGTTTCCAATCTACCGATCCATGATCGAATTCACTGGTGCGACTCCGGTTGCTGTTCCAATTCGTGAATCCAATAATTTCGCATTTTCAGCTAGTGAGACTCTCGCGCTGATAACACCCAAAACAAGGCTTGTCATTATTAACTCACCTGCCAACCCTTGCGGTGGAGTCACTCCAAAAAGCGAGATAGATGCACTGGTTGCGGGGCTCGCTGATCATCCACATGTGGCAATCATGTCCGATGAAATTTACGACCATATGACCTACGACGGCGAAAAGCATGTCTCGCTGCTGAACTACCCGGAGATCAGAGACCGACTCATACTCTTAAACGGCTGGTCAAAGACGTATGCAATGACCGGATGGAGGCTGGGTTATTCAGTATGGCCACCCGCCTACTTCGAGGCTGTGCGAAAACTGGCTGTTAACTGCTGGAGTTGCGTAAATGCACCCGCACAGTTTGCAGCATTGGCCGCGTTAACTGGACCACAAGACGCGATACAAACGATGATGAGTGCATTCGATGAACGGCGTCGCGTCGTTGTAGAGCGTTTGAACAACATCCCCGGCGTCAAATGCGTCACACCCAAAGGCGCTTTCTATGCATTTCCAAATATTGAACAAACCGGTTGGCAATCAAAACCTCTAGCCACGGCTTTACTAGAAGATGCAGGGGTTGCAACCATTGGCGGCCCAGACTTTGGCATTCACGGGGAGGGATATATCAGAGTGTCGTACGCAAACTCTCTTGAAAACATAGAACGAGCATTAGACAGAATCACGTCTTTTCTAGCGAAATAAGGAAAACCACCATGGTTCAAAACCCAATGCCAGACATCGCTACTCGTGTCTATAACCATAACTTTAAATCAGACCCTATCGTCAGAAGCTTGCTAGATACAGATGTATACAAGTTACTGATGTTGCAGACCATCTGGAAGGAACGCCCTAATGTCCCTGTCACCTTCTCGTTAATCAATCGCACTAAGTCTGTAAAGCTTGCCGAAGAAATCGATGAGCAAGAATTACGTGCTCAACTTGATCATGCGCGCAGCATAAAAATATCTAAAAAAGAATTGATCTGGCTGACGGGTAATACGTTCTATGGTCGCGAACGATTATTCACTAAAGAATTTTTGGAATGGCTAAGACACTATCAATTACCCGAATACGAGCTCACCGTTGAAAACGGTCAATATAAAATAGACTTTAAAGGTGATTGGGCAGATGTGACCTTATGGGAAATTCCGGTCCTGTCTATCATTAGCGAGCTACGTTCCCGTGCGGCATTACACGGAGTCGGCCGATTTGAATTGGATGTACTTTATGCCCGCGCTAAAGCCAAGCTTTGGGAGAAAGTGCTTAAGCTTGAAAAACTTCCTGACTTAAAAATCGCAGATTTTGGTACACGCCGACGCCACAGCTTTCTCTGGCAACGCTGGTGTATTGCCGCGATGAGCGAAGGCTTAGCCGAGAAATTTATCGGTACCAGCAATGTACTAATGGCGATGGATTTAGACTTAGACGCCATCGGTACCAATGCGCACGAGCTGCCAATGGTCGAAGCCGCGTTGGCAGAAAATGATGAAGAGCTGCTGCGATCCCCTTATCGAGTGCTTAAGCACTGGAGCCGAACCTATGATGGAAATCTTCTCATCGTGCTTCCCGATACTTATGGAACAACCGCATTTTTACAAAAAGCACCTGATTGGGTGGCCGACTGGAGTGGTTTCAGGATTGACTCAAAAGAGCCGGTTGCAGGAGGTGAAGAACTTATAAGCTGGTGGGAAGAGCGTGGTCAGGACCCGAAAACTAAGCTACTTATTTTCTCTGACGGGCTTACTGTGGACAAAATTGAACAAGTGTACAAGCGCTTCAATGGTCGCGTAAGGCTGAGCTTCGGTTGGGGCACACATTTGACTAACGACTTCAGTGATTGCGCAACGGTTGAAAACAAACAGCTTAAAGCCATATCGTTGGTGTGCAAGGTAACTCATGCTAACGGAAAGCCGACGGTCAAACTATCAGATAATTTTGACAAGGCGACCGGACCTGAGGATGAAATTGAGCGCTACCGTTCTATATTTGGATTGGACAATATGGAACAACAGGACGTAATCGTTTGAGGCTAGAGCTAGTGAATTTTAGGTTACGTCATCGACGTGTCAGCCTGCGAATAATTCCCCAGACAATGAACATAAAGAGAAGCGGAAACACGAGTGTTTGCATTAAAAACACGACAACCAGTCGAATCGTGTTTTCACTAATCGTTTCGGCGGCATGCCGATACTCCTGAAGACGTCTGTCTATATCTACGTTTGCCATGGCTTGATCGTAAATAACACGAGCTCGTTCTAACAGCGTTGGTGTTTCATTCCTATGCTCTGCAAGCACTTCATCGTTAATTTCCCCTATGGCCAGTTGTGCTTGCTCGAGTGATGCCGAAGCGGCCAGATAATCGCCTTCAAGAAACGTTCGATACACCCAATCGTTAGCGATACTGATAGCCGGCATCATAAATCGTAGTAACAGCACAAACAAAAATAGTCTTTGCAATACCCAACGTACTTCAGATAGCCGACTCCATAGTATGGAGAGCAGAAACAACAGGCCTGATAGGACTACCACTAATAGCAATCCGTTCCATGCACTCATGGAAAGCAGCACTTTCTGAATGCCCAAGGAACTACTAGCAAGCATCATGATCCAGGAAAACCGTTCAACTAAATCATTGACCGGATCGAGTATCTGGCCGGGAGTAAAATTCACGCCTACGCCTGCCGGCTGAATGGCCACCTCAGTGCCTTGAGCTACAGAGATAGCCCCGTTAAGGCCGCGTGCCAGAGCATAACCGACCAAAGCACGTTTGAAGGCAGTATCAACATGCGACTGCCCCACTTCGTCTGTGGCTGGAATCAAAGCTAAAACTACAGACAGTAAAACGGCAACAATCGTCACCACTTGGGATGTACTCAGAACGAACCAGGATTTTTTTGTTTTCACAGTCTTTCTCTGCCTACATTATGGCGTCACCAATAGTCTCTAAGCTCTGCACTCAAGGGTGTTTGCTGTCGTGCAGTTTCTTCAAATTGATTAACGCGTAAATTCGGTGGGCTTTTCCAGTTCGTACAGAGCTTCGGTGATGCTATCCACTCGCGCTTCCAGCACGGCTTGCGCATCGGTTAAGCCCCGGTTATAAAAATACGGACCGACCTCTTCTGTAAAAAACTCCAAAAGAAACTGCGCCGGAAATTGACCGATGTCCTGATCCAATTCCTCATTGAAATACAACTGGATCTTGCGGGTCAAAATCTCAGTTTCATCCTTAGAAAATTTAATCATAGACGTTAGCCCAAAAACGTTACGTGATCATCCAGTGCCACTCGTGTAGTCACCAAGCTATTTTCAATAGCGCTAGGGTCGGCATAACCTAATGCCAATCCACACACCACGATTTCATCGTCGGACAATAGCAAAACCTTTCTCACAGCGTGATGATAATCAGCCCATGCGGCTTGCGGGCACGTATGTAAACCTTGCTCTCTGGCCAAGAGCATTATGTTCTGCATAAACATTCCGTAATCAAGCCAACTACCTGTGGCCAAATCACGATGTATCGTAAAGATCATGCCGACAGGAGCATCAAAGAATTGAAAATTCTTCCGGTGCTGCGCATGAGTTCTGGCTCTGTCACCTTTTTGAATGCCTAACAAGTTATAAAGCGCCCACCCCACTTCTCGACGCCTTCCCAGATACGGCTCGAACCATTTTTCAGGGTAGTAGCGTACTTCGCTGATGTTGTCACCCGATTGCTCATCAAAGACCTCACAGCAGGCATCACAAAGCTTTTGACGACTCTCACCTGCAAGCACATAGCTTTTCCACGGCTGCATGTTGGTTCCACTGGGTGCCCGAGCGGCCGTTGAAAGTATTTGAGCAACCGCTTCTTTTGGCACCGCTGTAGGGAGAAACGCCCGTAGCGAACGACGGGTATTGACCGCCTCAGTGACCGTCGCGGAATGTTCGTAATTAACATGCTCTGTCATGAACTCAACTATCCTTGGGGATTCTCTACGATTTTCTACGGCCCCAATGTAGCACTCAAGACGCACACATGGGAGTCTTAGGCTTGCGGTTACTCTCAGTGGTAAGGACTTACATGAATATTTCGGCGTGTATATTCGATATGGACGGCCTGTTGATCGATAGCGAAAGCATCGCTCTGCGCGTATTTCAACAGACCTGCGATCATTACGGTATCGGACATCAAAAACCCCTGTATCAGCAACTGTTGGGCACCAACCACGAAACAACCCGAACCATACTGAACAAGGAACTTCCTGCACGCATAAATGTTCAGGAATTTACAGAGTACTGGTCAGAACACTATTCGGCCTTGACTAGCCAAGGCGTCCCTCTGATGAAGGGAGTCGACAACCTGCTTACGTATCTGGAAACCATGCAGATACCCAAAGCCGTCGCGACATCGACTCAAACGGAACGTGCCATCGGCAAGCTCGAACACTCAGGTATCGCGCACAGGTTCTCATTCATCATCGGCGGTGACCAAATAGTTCACGGCAAACCGGCTCCCGATATTTATCTTAAAGCCGCTGACGCGCTTAGCATCGAACCATCACATTGTTTGGGCTTGGAAGATTCACCTAACGGCGTAAAAGCGGCGCTGAGTGCCGGCCTGAACGTGATACAGATCCCTGACACACTCCAACCCAATGAAGCGCTACTGTCGCTTGGGCATACGGTTCTGGACGATCTTGACGCGGTCGTTAGCCTACTCCAATCCCATCAGTAACACCGCAAATACGCCTCTTAAGTGAATACAAGGATGGCTAGAAATAGTATCTTTGTAGGCAGGATTTTGGATAAGACATTCTACAGAGCAAGTGACACCCTATGAAAATTCTAATTATCGGTGCCGGGGGCATGATTGGCGCTAAATTAGCCCAAAGACTATCCACACAGACGCGCATAAACAGCCAAGACCTCGACTCCTTAAAGCTTGTAGATGTTGTTCAACCAAAATCGCCACCAACACCAAGCGATAGCGGATTAACAATAGATTGTGAAATTGCCGACCTTACGCGCAAAGGTGTAGCTGAATCATTAGTATCAGATCAACCAGATATTATTTTTCACTTGGCGGCAGTCGTATCCGGTGAAGCCGAAGCTGACTTTGATAAGGGCTACCTGATCAACCTGGACGGCACTCGCTTTTTACTCGAAGCGATACGTACTGAGCACGAGAAAAATGGCTACACGCCTAAAGTAATTTTCGCTTCGTCAATCGCGGTCTACGGTGCTCCTTTTCCAGAGACGATCCCGGATGAATTTCATTTAACGCCACAAACCAGCTATGGCACACAAAAGGCTATTTGTGAATTGCTGATAGCCGATTACAACCGTCGGGGAATTCTTCAGGGAATGGGACTCAGGCTTCCAACTATCTGTATTCGACCCGGCCTGCCTAACAAAGCAGCCTCAGGATTCTTTTCAAATATTTTAAGAGAGCCGCTGAACGGGAAGCCTGCCATTCTTCCGGTTAGTGACAACGTTAAGCATTGGTTTGCCAGCCCCCGTACCGCAATCAACTTTCTGATGCATGCAACCACGCTATCCAAAGATGCAATCGGACTGCGCTGCAATTTAAACCTTCCCGGACTATGCGCCTCCGTTGCCGAACAAATTACTGCACTCGAAAAAGCGGCAGGATCCGAGGCACTTAAACTCATTCATCGAGAGGATGACGAGACTATCCAGTCCATCGTATCGGGTTGGCCAGAAGCATTTGATGCGCAAAGAGCATTGCAACTTGGCTTCCAGGGCGAAACCTCTTTTGATGAAATCATCAAAGTGTATATTGAAGACGAGCTACAGCCGTGAAAATCAGCAACATTGAAACCTTCAGTAATGAATTTGTTTGTTTCGTTAAAGTCACCACCGATGACGGTGCAATAGGTTGGGGACAGGTTGCCCCTTACCATGCAGATATTACTGCTCAAATCGTACATAGACAGGTTGCCGTCCATGCGTTAAATCTAGATGCACTCGATATCTCAAGCGTCATAAACCACGTACTGGAGCGCGAGCACAAGTTTCCAGGCTCTCATCTCTACCGGGCTTTAGGTGGTGTAGAAACGGCCCTGTGGGACCTTCGAGGTAGGCTCGAGGGTAAAGCAGTCTGCGAATTGATCGGAGGCACTCCGGGCACTATCCGCGCATACGGCTCATCGATGCAACGCGACATCACCCCGCAGGAAGAAGCCAACAGGCTCGAAAAATTAAAAACAGCTTTGGGTTTCGACGCATTTAAATTTCGCGTCGGCTCAGAGTGTGGGCATGATCAAGACGAATGGCCGGGACGCACCGAAGAGATTGTACCCACGGTCAGAAAAGCACTCGGCACTGAAACAGATTTACTGGTTGATGCCAATTCATGTTACTCACCTGCTCGTGCCATTGAGGTCGGGCAACTGCTGCAAAGCGAAGGCGTCATCCACTTCGAAGAACCCTGCCCATACTGGGAATTCGAACAAACTCGTCAGGTCACTGATACCTTGGATATTGACGTCACCGGAGGTGAGCAAGATTGCGAGCTGGCCACCTGGCAACGCATGGTCGATGAGAAAATCGTTGACATTATTCAACCGGATATTTGCTACCTCGGTGGCATGACGCGAACACTCCAGGTTGCAAAAATGGGTGAGATTGCCGGGTTGCCTTGTACACCACACTGCGCCAATTTATCGATGGTTACGCTTTTCACAATGCACCTGTTGCGGGCCATTCCCAACGCCGGAAAATACTTAGAATTTTCCATTGAAGGTTCTGATTACTACCCCTGGCAAGAAAACCTATTCGTAGATTTCCCCTATACCATCGAACATGGTAAAGCCCGTGTGACGGATAAACCGGGTTGGGGTGCAGAGCCAAACCCTAAGTGGTTGGCACATTCGACACATGCACGAAGCCGTGTTTAACAACGCAAGTTGCGGTAAGCTGTCACACTGATAATGAGAGCTAATTCTCATTCTCATGGATAACTCATAAATCGGCGGGAGGTATCGCTTATGGCGCCGATACGAACCTACAAACCAGCACGATTATTGGGTACACCCGACCATGCTCGCCGTCTTTCTTATTTCGGTTATATTCATTCTCTATACGTACGCGCTTTTTCCAATCTACTTGCATATAAAGGCGAAGCGTAGGGACCTCATTGAGTGTCCTCAACCCGACGAATGGCCGACAGTAACTGTCCTTATCGCAGCCCATAACGAAGCGAACAATCTACCGGCAAAACTAAAAACCTTGTCAGAACTGGATTACCCAGACGAGCAAATCGAATGGATCATCGTCTCTGACGGCTCGACCGATGGAAGCGTCGAACTTTTAGAAAAAGCATTCGCCGACCACCCTAACCGCCATGTTCATCATTTAGAAACCGCACTAGGCAAATGCGGTGCTTTGAATGCAGGCGTCTTAAAGGCAAGTGGCGACATTATTGTCTTCATGGATACAAGGCAAAGGATATCGAGCAACACAATAAAAAAACTTGTGCCATTCCTTGCAAACCCTGAAATAGGTGCAGTCAGCGGTGAGCTCGTACTCGCCAACGATGACACACTTGAAGCTGAGAACTTCGGCCTGTACTGGCGCTATGAAAAATGGATACGCGACAATGAAAGCCGACTCTTTTCAACAACGGGTGCAACCGGTGCTTTGTACGCCATTCGCAGGGAAGATTTTATACCCAACAAACTGGGAACTATACTCGACGACTTTGAAACACCGTTAAGCCTGCTCAAGCAAGGCAAACGAACCTTGTTCGTTCAGGGGGCTTATGCCTATGACAAAGTGTCAAACGACCTGAAACATGAGTTTGCTCGAAAGGTCAGAACGAACTCCGGTAGCTGGCAGACTTTTCACAATAATCCCTGGCTGTTCAGCCCATCGAAGAATCCAGTATGGTGGCAGTTTCTATCACACCGTTTATTCCGGCAGTTAGTGCCTTTTGCAATGATTTTAGCTTTTTTATCTGCAGCGATAGGTCAAGGGCCATTTCTCAATACCATGCTGGTGCTGCAAATTGTGTTCTACGTTGTGGCAGCCGCTAGCTACCTTCAACTTCCCGGTACGAGTAACAAGTTGTTCAATATAATTGTCGTCTTTTTACAGTTGAACATGGCCGCTTTTATTGCGTGTATAAAATTTATCTTTGTTCGTAAAGCCATTAAATGGTGAGTAACACGCAGTCGGCCTAATCGTTCCACAGACTGTATACTGTGCGCTCGAACGCAACGTTTTATATGACGCATCTTGCCAACCACCACTTCAGCATTGTGGATAACAGGTTGTAGACAATCTGAAATCCGCCAATTTCCTCTCGATGACGACGGCTGTAATGGCTTGCTGGTCAAAACTCTGTACTCTGGAATTAGCAGAGGTACGGAGTCGTTGGTATTTAACGCGAATGTCCCTCCCAGCGAATACGAACGAATGCGCGCCCCTTTTCAAGAGGGTACGTTTCCGTACCCGGTAAAATACGGATACACAAACGTTGGACTCGTCACTCAGGGACCCGATAATTGGATTGGGAAAACAGTTTTTAGTTTGTTTCCGCACCAAACGGTGTTTACCATTCCAGCCAGTGCCGTAACGGCCGTACCACAGGATGTACCTGCTAGTCGCGCGATACTAGCCGCCAACATGGAAACAGCGGTTAACACCTTGTGGGATGCTCAACCCTCCATCGGCGACAAAATTTCAGTCATAGGTGCAGGTGTAGTGGGAAGTCTTATTGCATGGCTTGCCGCCCAGATACCCGGAACTGACGTAGAACTCGTTGATATTGATCACCGACGCTCAACACTAGCCGGACATTTGAACCTCACTTTCAGAGCACCGGAAGACGCATCACCAGAACGCGATTTAATCATCAACGCATCAGCCAATGAAGCAGGACTTAACACGGCGCTGCGTTGCGCAGGCTTTGAAGCGACAATCGTGGAAGTAAGTTGGTACGGCAACACCCCGGTAACCATTCCATTGGGAGAAGCGTTTCATTCCCGTCGATTGAACATACGATCTTCGCAGGTAGGACACATCGCAAACCCACAACGCTCTCGATGGGACTATAAGCGGCGACTGGAACTCGCCTTAAGCCTTCTCAAGCACAATTGTCTGGATCATCTTATAAGCGGTGAAAGTATGTTTGAAGATCTTCCCAGCACATTACTAACAATCACCGATAAAAACGCAGACGTGCTCTGCCATCGAATCGTTTACGACTAAACCATTTTTAGGAGAATTCACTGTGTTCAGTTTGAATGTTCGTGAACATTTCATGATCGCGCATAGTTTCAAAGGCGAAATTTTCGGGCCAGCGCGATCGCTACATGGAGCAACCTATATTGTTGACCTAGAAATGCGTAGACCCTCACTTGATGATGATGGATTAGTCGTCGATATCGGTTTGGCCAGTCAATCTTTAGCCGCCGTACTTTCAGAATTCAACTTTAAAAACCTTGATGATATCCCTGAGTTTTCAGGTAGCAATACGACAACCGAATTCATGGCATCAGTGATCTTTCATAGAATCGAAGCGCTTATAAAAAATGGTGAACTCGGCCCCAGCGCACACGGCCTTACCCAAATGAAGGTAACGCTTCATGAGTCTCATGTTGCATGGGCGGCATTTGAAGGAAACCTATCGACAACATGAGTCAAACCAAGGCTTTCTTCGTATTCCCGGGAGATATCAATACGCGAACAGGTGGCTACCTCTATGACAAGCTCATGTTAGAGGAGCTAAAAAAAGTTGGATGGGATATCTCTCTCATCTCCTTCGAAGGGGACTACCCATTCCCGGATGAGGCAAAGCGACAGTCCGCCGCTCGTCAGTTAGCTGCTATCCCGAACGGCTCCTTGGTGATTGCCGATGGTTTAGCGTTTAGTGCCTTGCCAGAACTGTTTAAGAAGCATGATTCAAGATTACGAATCGTTGCTTTAATTCATCACCCACTTGCTTTAGAAACCGGGCTGTCTGAAGAACAAAGCGCAACACTGAAAAAGTCAGAGACCGAAGCTTTGAGATACGCGGCACATATCATTACAACCAGCGAGCATACTGCAGAAACACTGGCCGACTTCAATGTATCCAATGACAGAATTACCGTTGTATTTCCGGGAACCGCACAAGCAGCGGTTGCAGTGGGTAGCCAATCTGATATTTTCAATTTGATCTGCGTCGCGACTATCAACGAGCGCAAGGGTCACGCTGTTTTGGTTAAAGCGCTTAAACACATCGAGCACCTGCCGTGGCAACTGAGCTGCGCAGGCAGTTACGACCGAAATCCGGACACCTATAAAGACCTTGTCCGACTCACCGAGAAACTCGGTTTAAATGACCGCATTCGGTATTGTGGCGAACTTAACAACGAGCAGCTTGAAACAGAATATCAGCGCGCTGACCTATTCGTACTCGCGTCATACTATGAGGGCTACGGTATGGTACTAGACGAAGCCATTGCCCGTGCCCTCCCGATTGTTGCCACCCGTGGTGGCGCCATAGCCAATACAGTTCCACGTGAAGCGGGCATTTTAACAACGCCCGGCGATAGCGAAGAACTTGCCAGTGCATTGCAGCGCTTCATGGAAAATGAACCTGTTCGAGAATCATTGAGAGCTGGCGCTGCAACTGCGCGAAAAGATCTTCGCTCTTGGAGTGACGCAGCCCTTCAATTCGACTCAGTACTAAAACAGCATGGCTGAAGAAAAACAAAGTATTGAACCGGCGGAAGGATTTAGCCCCGACTGGCTTCGCTTACGAGAACCTGCAGATCACCAAGCACGCAGTGCATTGTTGACAGAGAAACTCGCGCGCTGGCGAGAATCTTTCGCAGATTTTAGTGTCGTTGATCTCGGTTCTGGAACCGCTTCAAATTTTCGCTACCTGTGCCCTAAGCTGGGTATGAATCAACGATGGACTTTACTGGACAACGACGTAGGGCTTCTATCTTGCATTGCTGAGCGTCTAGCGGAATGGGCGATTGACACTAATAGTAAATTTGATCGTATCTCATCCAACTCAGCAACAATAACGCATGCCAGTTTCAATGCACACCTGACTTGGCAATCATGCGATCTTGCAAAAGAACTCGAAACTATTGATTTTGAGAACACGCATTTAATTACAGGCTCCGCGCTTTTGGATCTAACGTCTGCCGCCTGGATGAGCCAACTTGCACGAATTATCAAGGCACAACAATGCGCTTCTCTTTTCGTCTTAAGCTATAACGGAAAACTATATTGGCAACCCGAGCTGCAATTCGACAAACCGATAACCGAACTACTCAATGCGCACCAGCTCAATGACAAAGGTTTCGGAAATGCACTAGGACCAAGCGCTTACGAGTATTTGATGGGCGAGCTGACTAATCATGCAATAGAATCTGAGCCTGCAGACTGGCTTCTCGAGCATGATTCACACGCTATACAGAGAGTATTGATCAGTGATTGGGCTGCAGCGGCTACCGAACAAAATCCCATTCGTTCTAACGCCATTAATGAATGGGCGCAACAACGGGCTAAGTTCTTAGAAAACGAATCATCAGTACTTCGTGTGGGTCATGTGGATACGTTGAGCCTACCAACTTAAAAACCCAGAATTAGAACAGTCTCTGGATAGCAGGTAGATCATCCACAGCGGCATCAAAAGATTTTCTTGATGCTATCCCTGACTCGGATGCATCAATGTTTCTTAAATCAAAGTTCCAAAGAACATCTGCCCCCATACGATACAAGGAATATGGAGGCCTGAAAGCTTCATTCATGGACATGACAGTAGGAAAGCGCACCGAGGATCGTCCTGCACCGACAAATACCGGGGCAGCCGCTAGTTGAAAATAATCGAGACAGTTTTCTGTCAACATTCCAGACACGGTTAAACCGCCACCTTCCACAAAAATTCTACGGGCGCCCTTCTCTGCCAGCGCTGACAGAACATCACGCATTTGCATACGTCCGTTCTTCAAAGGAAGGCTGATACGTGTGATATTTTCGTCAATCGATTCACCCTGCTCCACATCACAGCCCCGGATTATCCAGGTAGGTGCAGACTGATCCCGAAGCATTCCCGCATCCTCAGGCATGCGCGAAGAAGGATCTAGCACAACCCTAATCGGGTGTTCACCGACAACATCACGCGTTGTCAATTGAGGGTTATCCGCAACGACCGTTTCTACGCCCACGATAACGGCGTGTGCCAACGCGCGCATGCAATGCAAATGCTTTCGATTTTCAGGTCCGGTGACAAAAAAAGCATCACCCGTGTGCGTGGCTATCTGCGCATCCAAGCTCTGACCTATATGGCCGACTACCATCGAATTATTCTTACCCTGATTCAAGAACGGTAGGTATAGATCCAGTAGGGCTTGGGCATCAATAGGCAGAGAAGTGCAGTTGCTCCAAACACGTCCATTATCAATTCGCAACAGACAAGCAGAATCGGTGATGTCGCAAACCGCGACCTCTTGACGGTGGGAGAGCCCGCAAGGAGATACCTTTTGAGTAGAATCGACGATATCCCGGGCAGCTATCAGTAACGACCAGGCTTCGTTGACGGTTAGTCCTATTGATTGTGCAGTGGTTTGAGAATCTGATTCCACAACTTAAGGTAATTTAGTTCCAACAAAGAATGTTTGGTTACAACAATAAACGAATTAGCGCCATAAAAGCGTTATTCAATTATCGCGCTGCATCGGCTCAGGAATAGTCCGTGACAAACTCGACTGATTTAGTACAAGAACAGCTCAACCACTCGGAATATTCCCAACTACTCAAGGCTACTAGTAAAACGCTAGCCTTAGTCACGGCCTGTGGCTTCGTACTAGGCAGTGTTATTTACGTTAGCTTGGGGCTTGGTAGATCTTTTCCACTGCCGGCAAGTGCTTGTTGGGTAATCGTAGTTCTACTAATTTTTCGTGGCCTGCCATATCACAGGCATTCTAAGTTCGGAACAGCGAATACTGTGACATCGTTCAGAGCAGCCGGGGCTATTATGCTCGCAGGAATGCTTCCTGTGTCTCACACTATCGTCGAAACAAGCACGGCCCTATGGATTGTATCCCTGTGCATCGCCGGACTTATTTGCTTTGACGGCGTCGACGGCTTTTTTGCCAGACGGGAAAAATTGACCTCGGACTTCGGTGCCCGGTTCGATATGGAGACCGATGCTTTCCTGGCACTGATTGTCTCTCTGCTGATCTGGGATAGTGGTCGAGCTGGAATCTGGGTGCTTGGTTTGGGATTAATGCGCTATGTCTTTGTATTCTGGAGCTGGTTCTCTCCACCACTCACCGCAGTACTGTTTCCATCAATGAGGCGCAAGGTTGTCTGCGTGATTCAACTGGGCGCTTTATGCCTGATGATCTCACCGCTATTGCACGGGAACGCTATCATGCTAGTCGGTGTTACTGCGCTTGTGTGTCTGAGCGCGTCGTTTCTTGTTGATATTGTCTGGTTGTACCGGCAAGCGTCAAACGACTCAGAGGCCGGTAGCTAAGCTTGCTTTCTCATTAGAAAATAGAGAAGCGCAGCAGGTATCACCGACACCATGGAGACAAGACCATACACAATACTTGACGCAATGCCTGCCTCAACCGTCAAGCCAATCACAGGCCAAAGTGAGGCAGCCGCTAATTCCCGTATCCCCCACCCTCCGACTGAGAGCGGTATAACCATACTCAACAGCACCACCGGGACAACTGTGAACATGGCAGCCAACGGTAAAGGTTGAGCAAGAGCCAGAGCGCAAATAGCAAATACACTGACATAACTTGCCACTATGGCCACACTTAAAACGGACTGCAGTAGCCACTGCCGGTCGTCAAGCCAAACACGTCTAAGCGCTGGGCTCAGTTCTTGAACGAATCTTTTAACCGATAATGAGAAGCGACTAAACAACGCAATCATCGCGGCAACTATCACGCACAACAGAAGAAAAATACTCAGCACCTTCAGCAAATGTTTAGGTACTGCTTGTGTAAACACCAGCGGCCAAATCAGCCACCCCGCAAGAGTCACGATAAAAAGAACTAATTGACCAGACATACGTTCAATGGTCACACTCAAAATGGAAGACTGAAAACTACCACCCACGCGATTTCTATACACACGAGCTGCGTCGCCACCTACTCCTCCGGGCAAACTAAGATTAACCAGTGTCGCCAGATAATATTCACTGATGGCTCGCTGTAGTCCCAAAATTTGACCGAGTCTATTGGCCGTGATCCACCACCGGATTGCAGACAATAGCACCTGAAACTGCACAACAACAAAGGCCATAGCCAACCAGCGCAGGTCCGTGCCTTTAAGCATCTTCCACGTTTGCTGAATATCAACTAGCCAAACAATGAGCAATACGATTAGGATGAATAAAAACCACCGTAAATATCTTGACTGAGTCAGTACGTTGTTCAACAGGGACTACCCAATTTCATCGGTTCATATTCTCACAATACTGTGTGTGGTACTGGTGAGTGTTGCGGTTCCAAACCATCCATCCAATCTAAGTTTTGCGACGCCCTGGCGCTTTCCCATTGAGTTCCCGCTCGTTGTGGTAACTACACTATATTGGACAAACACTAAGCCAGTTGCGTTAAGGTGGCTGATATCGATTGGAATCACAAGCCTTATTGTGCTTCGTCTTCTCGATTTCGGTTTCTACTTAGCATTCGATAGGGCATTTAACTTTCTACGGGACGGATACTTAATCGTCTCCGCAATAAACCTACTGCAAACAGGCTTTGGTCAATTGACAGCGATGCTCGTCGTTATCATCGTCATCGCACTGACCACAGCAGTCACTTGGTTACTTTCTTATCTCTTGAACGGATTAAGCGCACTTGGGCGTCTGCAGCCAAAGGTGCGATTAAATATCACAGTGGCCATGCTGGTACTGACAGTTGCCACCATTATCGGTGAGCGATTTCTCCCAGAACGGATAGTGCTTCATTCGACAGTCATGGAGCAACTGAGCAATAACGTCGAAGCTTCTAAAATTTCCCAACAGCGAAGTGCGCATGTGCATCGAGCCGTGACACACACAAGCCTTGGCGACAACGTAGACCCTAGGTTTAATGCACTCTTAAAGCATGACGTCGTCATCATCTTCGTCGAATCCTACGGACGGAGCTTTATATCCAACCCAGCTTTCAACCCCGTCGCATCGGATACCCTACAGACCTTTGCCGATACACTTAAAAATGCGCAAGCACACGTAAAGAGTTCCTGGCTCAAAGCACCAGTAAGCGGTGGGCAGAGTTGGTTGTCACATGCAACACTACACGCTGGGGTAACCATAGAAAAACAAGCAGACTACGAACTATTGGTAACCTCCAAACACTCATCCCTGGCGACGATTTTCGAACAATCAGGCTGGTCGAGTATGGGTGTGGTGCCCGGTATCCAATTCCATTGGCCTGAAGGCGAATGGTACGGGTTCGACCGACTCTATACTCAAGATGATTTTAACTATGGCGGTAAGCGGTTTGGCTACATCACGATGCCAGACCAATTCACCCTTGCGCATTTCAACGAACAGGTGCAACGTTCTGACGTTTCGGTAATGGCGACCATCGCCTTACTGAGCTCACACGCACCTTGGAATGAATTACCTAAAAAGCTACCGTGGTCGAGTATCCAAGACGGTAGTGTTTACAACGGCTCACATCGCGAGGAGCGCGGAACATCCATTTTTGACCTCAACGGTTTAAAGCACTACTACACACGATCTATTCAATACACACTGCAAGTGGTTAGTGAGTTCATCGACAATTACCAGCGTGATGCTTTATTTATCGTTTTGGGAGACCATCAACCCGCGGCCATCATCGGGGGATTAGGGAATTCTATGGACGTCCCCATACACGTGATATCCAAGAGCCGGCACTTAATAACGCGTCTACCCGAAACAACATGGGCTGCAGGCGTGGTCCCCGACGAGAGAGTTCCGCCAACGGATATGGCGGAATTTAGCGCTTTGTTGATGTCTCTTTACCGATAAACAATAACTACTTGGCTTTGTTGGCTTCAGTCTCAATAATCAGATCAATCTTATCTCCGACCAATCCATTAGCAACGCCATAATCCATACCGTAGTCACTTCGAAGCAACGATCCACGGGCCGAAATACCCAAGGTCAGCTTTTTATGCCCAAACGGGTATTTTTCCGACTTGTTTAAGGTGGCCTGTAAAGTTAAAGGCTGCGTTTCGCCCAACAAAGTGAGTTGTCCGCTTATGTCGGCCATACCCTTATCGTTGAGCGTTGCACTTGACGCCGTGAACACCATCTCAGGGAATTTTTTTACATCAAGGAAGTCACTTTTTCTTAAATGTTTATCGCGAGCTTTATTGTCCGACTGAACAGATTTTGTCTCAACCGTTATGGAGACCTCACTGACAACACCGGACTCGGCGTCGTAGTTAAACGATCCGGATACGCTGGA
Source organism: Granulosicoccus sp. (assembly GCA_045110515.1). Lineage (GTDB taxonomy): Bacteria > Pseudomonadota > Gammaproteobacteria > Granulosicoccales > Granulosicoccaceae > Granulosicoccus. The sequence continues at coordinate 79,383 of JBGCGD010000003.1, forward strand.
AAAATACCCCAAGGTTTTCGCAAACCCCACGTGGTCCACTAAAAAAGCGACGGTGGTGTGAGATTTATCGAGTGTGAAACGCTCACTATCGGCAAACACAGGCGAGGCCAGCATTGAGATACAAACTAGTGCGATTATTTTCTTAAACATGACAGCTCCTGGGGTAGACATTGCTGTAACCAACACCGTAGAAGGCAATCATAAGCCTTGGTGTCGCATTTTTATAATCACTCTGATTGCCACTGGCACCAGAGGTTCCCTTTAAGGGCTTGTTGTCAGGCTAGGCCCCACAGGCAGCTAGAAAACGCTTCACGGTCGCGGCCATGCCGTATTCCACAGCATCTGCTGTCAAGCCATGCCCGATGGAGACCTCCGCTAATTCGGGTATACGCTCGATAAGTGGAGGTAAATTGGCAACCGTTAGATCATGCCCCGCGTTGACCGCCATTCCCATTGTCAACGCGGCATCAGCCGTAGCCCCTAATAATTCCACCTCTTTGCGCATAGCGGTCGGGTTGTTATAGGTACCACCGTAAGGGCCTGTGTATAGCTCTATCCGATCGCAGCCCGTCTCACTCGCCCATTTAATTTGCTCAGCGTCCGCATCAGCGAACAAAGAGACTCGCATACCTGCTTGTTTTAGGCGATCGACAACCGGTGCCAACATATTGTGCTGCGAGCGAAAATCCCAACCATGATCAGATGTCGCCTGTGTCGGATCATCCGGTACCAACGTGACCTGCTCAGGTCTGTTCTTTTCAACCAATGCCAGAAAATCTTCCGTGGGGTAGCCTTCGACATTGAACTCACAACTCGGGAACTCCTCGTCGATCAAAGCCCGCAGCTCTGCAACATCGGTAAAGCGGGTGTGTCGCTGATCAGGACGAGGGTGCACGGTTAGACCGTGCGCCCCGTTGCTCAGCGCAATTCGCCCAATTCCTGTCACGCTCGGCCACGGAAGATCACGCCGGTTTCTCAGCTGGGCTATTGCATTGAGATTGACAGAGAGCTGGGTGGCCATAGTTCTTAGGTTCGTTGAAATCCGTGATACAGATTAACAACATGTCGCGCTTCAGCAAAGAACAACCAGCGCTCAACGAAAACGCCAGCATAAGCACTCAATGCAGCCAGCAATAACGTTGAGCTACCCACTTCACCAAACACCCCACTGATAAGTAGCAATGGAAGCAGTGCCATAAGAATCATGCTGATGGTTCGTAACCAAATCAACTTAACTTTATCTACCTGATAGCCGAATTCTTTATTGTGGAATGTATCGCTGCTATTGCCGACGTCCAGAAGACGAACCGTTGCACGGGTAAAACCGAGGGCCGTGTTGATAGAAGGTCCGGCAGGCTGTCCTATCCAATAGAAATAAACGACCTTTGCCAGTGCTGCCAACACAACTACCCCTAATGCCACGCTCATGAGTGTTGCCGTTGACAGGCCCTGAGAAGCCAGCATAAAGCCAAGAATCAATGCGCCTAACAGCAAGCCCAACAAAACGAAATTTACCGGTGTTAGTGCCGTGTGCCATTGACGGATGGTCTTCAATGACGCGTAGATCATGCCAGTACAAATCAGAATAACGATACATAAAAATGCGGTTAGCAATCCCAGAAATTTCGTGGTTGTCGTGTTCCCCATAAAGAAATCACAGGCAAGCCAACTCAGGCAAACCGGGTAGAACAAAACAGCAAATACCGCTTCACGGGACAGCCACGACGTACGAAAACGTACGAATGATCGCCAGGCGTTTTTAGGGTTGGCTAAGTGAAAAGTGGAAGATAGGAGACCAGCGGTCACCAACACCAGACCCACCACTCCCATGAGCGTCAATTGATCCGGGCTTACACCGGGCGTAAGCCCCGTTAGTCGGCTGATACCCAGCAAAAACAAAACGCCATAGCCTGCGCCTGCAGTGACCGTAAAAAATATAACAGATAGAGCCGGATGCATTAGCGTGCCCCCTTACCAAAATCATTGAAAGCATCTTTCTGACGCTTCATCCACTTACCGATTAACGATTGACCCGACGAAGCTTCTTTCTTCTCAACGGTAGGCGCTTTAGGACGCTGACGAGGAGGTAGGTATTTGTTGACCGGGTTGTAGCCTACTTCAGGCATCATGGAGTATCCACTTCGCTCTCTAACCAGTGTACTGACTTCAGAATTCGGATCGTCGAAATCACCGAAAAAGCGCGCGTTTGTTGGGCAGGTCATAACGCAGGCAGGCTGTCTTTCTTCTTTAGGCAGTGCTTCGTCGTAAATTCGATCAACACAGAGAGTGCATTTTTTCATAACACCGGCATCTTCGTCGAGTTCACGAGCACCGTAAGGGCAGGCCCAAGCACATAAATTACAACCCATGCACTTAGATTGATCGACAAGAACGATACCGTCTTCCTCACGCTTATAAGAGGCACCCGTTGGACAAACTGTTACACACGCCGCATCATCACAATGCATGCAGGACATTGGGGTATTAACAGTTTTGTTGTTTGGATACTCATCCACTTCAAAGGAGCGAATGCGATTAAACCAAACGCCCGAAGGGTTTTCACCATACGGGTCATAGTCGGTTAGCGGGCCCGTTGTGCCGGAAGTATTCCACTGCTTACAAGCCACTGCGCATGCATGACATCCAACGCAGGTATCAAGATCTATAACGAGTCCGAGTTTCATCGTTTTTCTCCTGTAGGTAGGTGTCCACGGGACAAGGCATCTTCCATTGAGCGTTCAAGGTTTACCGCTTCATGTGTGTGGTAATGCAACACCGTTGGCGATTCCGCCATGTCGGGGAGTCGCTTAATGTTTTTGAAGCTTGGGTAAACTCCCGTCTCGCCTTTTTCCGCTTTGTAGATATTGACCTTCAGGTCGTACCACGCTGCTTGGCCAGTAACCGGGTCCGAGTTCGTCAGTCCGCGCTCACCATCTTTCGATGGCAGAAGCTCAGATATCAAGTGGTTCATCAAAAAGCCTTTTGTTGATTCCGGCGCTTTGTCTGACAATCCCCAAGCTCCGCTTTGCTTACCGATCGCATTCCAGGTCCAGACGGTGTCCGGATTACAACCTTCCATGAGTTTGACCTGACATCGAATTTTACCGTGATGACTTTCCACCCAAACCCAATCAAGGTCATCAATACCCATACCCAAACCACGTTCGCGGTTCATATAGAGGTAGTTCTGCGCCATGATTTGGCGAAGCCAGGCATTTTGCGAATCCCAGGAATGGTACATAAACATAGGACGCTGATTAACTGCATGAAAACGATATTCATCGTTGTCTACACGCTGCTCTTCTAGTGGAACATACCAATCCGGTAACGGATCAAAGTACTCAACCAGTCTTGCGCGATCAGTATCGTTGTTCGGCTGTGGCCCGTCGTACAAGCCCTGCCCCGCTAAGCGAAATTTCTGCAGAACTTCTGAGTACAGCTCTATCGTGATGGGTCCATCATGCCCATTAAACCCGACAGACTTTGCCCACTCCAAATAATCTTTGTTGGCAAAACGGTAATAGCGTTGCTCAGGTGGAAGCTTGTGTTCGAAAAAGCAATCGTTGTCCTGGTAGGCCTGCCATTGATCGGGATTGGGAGCACCCACCATATGCTCGTCACCGTCTTTGCCGCGCCAACCTGCCAAGAAGCCGATACCCGGTGCTTTTTCCCAGTTGGTAATAAAGTCTTTGTAATCAGCAAACTTAGCTCCACCGTCCGCATCAGTTAGCGCCGGAAATTTCAATCGCGTACCGATGTCTACAAGCACTTCCTGCCAAGGACGCACGTCTCGATCTAACTCAATAACCGGCTGCCGTATGGAGTCACAGGCAGAATGCGGCTCGGATATCGGTCTATCCAACATGGAAATAGTGTCGAAGCGTTCCAAATAAGTGGTATCCGGCAGAACCAGGTCGGAGAAATTGACCATTTCAGAATGGAACGCATCGCTGGTGACAATAAAAGGCAGTTTGTAGTCACCATGCTCATCTTTTTCACGCAGCATGTCCTGAATTTCAGCCGTATTCATACTGGAATTCCAGGACATATTCGCCATAAACAGAATCAGCGTATCGATGGGGTACGGGTCACCTTTTACGGCATTGTTGATCACCATGTGCATCATGCCGTGGTTCGCAATCGGCGCTTCCCATGAATACGCTTTGTCTATGCGCATAGGCTCACCATCGGCATCAACAACAAGGTCTTCAGGAGACATTGGAAAACCCAATGGCGGTGATGCCAGTGGAGTATTAGGTGCCATCGCCTTCGCAGGTTTTATAGGCGGTGCTACATGCTTAGGGAAAGGTGGCTTGGCCAAATGAGATCCGGGACAATCGACCGCACCTAACATGACTTGCAGCAGGTGGATGGAGCGACACGTTTGGAATCCATTGGAATGAGCAGAAATGCCACGCATTGCATGCATCGCGACCGGACGCCCGATAAATCGCTCATGTCGGCGCCCTGTCCAATCAGTCCACGGAGTTTCAATGGTGATGGTTTCCTTAAACGCGACGTGCGCCATTTCAAGCGCAAGACGCTCAATGGTTTCAGCATCGATGCCGACGGTTGCCGCCACATTCTCCGGCGCGTACTCCTCACTGAGGTACTTCTCCGCTAAATGCGTCATTACTGTTTTAACTTGGGTACAGTCGGCTACACCGTTGGTCTTGCCGCCTTTTGCACCGGGTGTTAAGAACTCCCCGAACAATGCTGCTTGAATAGAATCATCGTGACTGGAATCATTCCAGGAGGCCACACTGTCGGTAGCCTGATTCCATACTTGCAGTTCACCCTCGTCATTTCGAAGCAACAAGCCGTGATCGGATGTACCCGGAGCATGAATGACTAGCTGCGTAGAATTCGTGTAGCGCGTTAGAAAGTCCCAGTCGAACTGTTCGTTCTTCAAAAGAACATGTGCAAACGACAAAGCTAGCAATCCGTCGGTGCCCGGCCGAATTCCGATCCACTCATCGGCGATGGCCTGGTAGCCCGTTCGCACAGGATTAATAGCGACAAACTTCGCTCCGCGGCGTTTGAGTTTTTCCAGGCCGATTTTTATCGGGTTGGAGGCGTGATCTTCTGCCACTCCCCACAACATAAAGTACTTAGCATGGTCCCAGTCAGGATCACCAAATTCCCAGAAAGACTGCCCTGTCATGTACAGGCCGCCCGCAGCCATATTCACTGAGCAAAACCCGCCATGAGCTGCCCAGTTGATAGTGCCAAACTGCGAAGCCCAGAATCCCGTCAGCGCCTGCATCTGGTCACGTCCCGTAAAAAATGCCAAACGCTTGGGGTCAGTCTCTCGGATTTTCCGCAGGCGTTCTGTCAACAGGGTTAGCGCCTTATCCCAGGAAATGGGCTCAAATTCACCCGCGCCTCGCTCTGTTCCCGCTTTGCGCACCAGTGGCTGGGTCAGCTTTGCAGGTGACTTCTGCTTCATGATGCCGGCATTACCTTTGGCACACAAAACACCCTTATTGACGGGATGCTTCGGGTTGCCTTGAATAAAGCGGATTTCATTGCCTTCTAATGTGACTTTGATGCCGCAGCGGCAGGCACACATATAACAGGTGGTCGTTTTGACCGTTTGCTCGGCGTGATTTTCGAACTCAGGAAGTGCAGACATAGGCGGTGATCGTAATTCGCAGGTATATGGCGGGAGCGCACACTATGCCGGTCATTGCCCCGGGACGCCAACCAGTAATATTTGCGGTCCCATAAATTTTTTAGTGACAGAAAGCAGGCGTCCAGATCGCTAAATGGGTGGCTCAATACTTGAAACCTGCATCTCAACAGCGGTTTGGGGCAAAATAGGCTCTCCGTACATTCGGCTTACTAGGAGCTCCCTTCTCCAAATGTCTACCAGACGCGTAACAATTTTAGGTGGATCCGGTTTCGTCGGATCTCAACTGACCTATCGCCTAGCAGAGACTTTTGACGAAGTCGTGGTTCTGACCCGGCGAGCCCAACGCGTAAGGACCCTACGAACCATCATTAATGTGCAGGTGAAAGAGGTCAATGTGCATGACGCAGATGCACTTGCGGCCGCATTGGTCGGTTCATCAGTGGTGATAAACCTTATAGGCATCCTCAATGAGGGTTCTAACGCAACAGAAAGTAGCTTCGCTAGCGCTCACAGCGAACTGACCGAAAAAGTATTGAATGCCTGCAAAGTTAATGGCATTACCCGGTATTTGCACATGAGCGCATTGAATGCAGATGCGAGTGGCGGCTCCAGTGAATACTTAAAAACAAAGGGCGTGGCCGAGGAAAAAGTCCGGCAGGCAGCTGCTTCTCTTCAATGGACGATGTTCAGACCCTCGGTCATTTTCGGCAAACACGATGCATTTTTTAACAAATTTGCTGCACTACTTCGTGCCATGCCGGTATTTCCACTTGCCGTGCCAGATGCAAAGCTAGCACCTGTATACATTGGCGATGTCTGCGATGCAATGATCAACTCAATAGACGACCCGGGTGCTGTAGGCGCTGTCATCGAATTGTGCGGACCACACGACTACACGTTGCGCGAGCTTGTCCAATACACTATCGATACAGCGGGTTTATCCAGCAAAATTATCGGACTACCGGACTGGGCCGCAAAACTGCAAGCGCGCATTATGGAATTCGTACCGGGCAAACCGTTTTCAAGGGACAACTATCAATCTTTGCAAACTGATAGCGTTTGCGCAGAAGGTACGCAGCGACAACCCACCTCGTTAGATGCCGTTGTACCTCGTTACATTGGTGCAGCTGACTGGGCCGGCAGGCTCCAAAAAAGGCGAGCGGCAGCTCGTCGATAGACAGCTTCAGTTAGTGGCTGCCGCCGTATCCAGATAGCGCTGCATTTCTTCCCGCCGGCGCTCGGCGGGTAGCTCGCCAACCTCTTTTGCTCGCTCATAAAATCGGTTTAGATCCTGCCCTGCTTCATCGTACATAGCCGCAAACGCCGGAACATATTGGCGGTAGGTTGCAACAGCCACCAGACGGGCGTTGTTCAAACCACGGCGAAACCAGCCATCATATCCGGCATAGCCGCCCCATTGATTGGTTTTCAAGGCTTCATAGCCCTCTAACAATTGAGCAAAAACTGCTTCCTTGCCGCGTCGCTTTTCATCATCAGGAATATCTTTTGAATACACGCCAATCAAAGCTTCACGACTTTTCTTAAGTAAATCACCAAAGTCCGCTGCTCTTTGCAATGAGGTTTCATAGCCGCTAATGCGCTCAGCCTGCTGACGATGGTTTAACCAGATACGCACCCCTTCCTGCTCGACGAAAGAGGCAAAGGCTTCGTTGAAATTGCTGTCATCTTGTATGTACAAAAGCTGATGAGCAAGCTCATGAAAAAGAGTGCCCACATAGTGAATATCCTGCCCACGAAGCATGGTGTCATAGACCGGGTCATCAAACCATCCCAATGTAGAATAAGCTGCGGCACCGCCAACAGTGACATCATGTTTATTCTCGGCCAATGCTGCCGCGTAGTGCTCCGCATCTTCCCTGTCATAGTAGCCCCGGTAGTTGACACAGCCAGCAATCGGAAAACACCAACTGACCGGCACCAGTGAAAACTCAGTCGTTGCAACCACATTCCAGGTCACCGCAGCGCGCCCTGTTTCAACATAAGTACTGTAGCTGTCATTAGCAGGCAGCGACAGCTCATTTATAGCAAACTGCCGAGCTGCAATCAGAGTCTCAAGCTTATAACGCAAGTCCTGATCTGTTGATTCATCGGCTAGCAGCTTCTCTATAGACTGACGCTTACTCATCAATTTTAAGTGACCACCCACCGCCTGTGAATAGTATCCAACAGTGCTGCAGCCACCAAGTGTGACCGCACAGAGGAGTAAAACCCAATATCTTAACTTGGTCGCAGACATAGTTTTCTGAGTCGAGTGGTCCGTGTATGAGACGATAACAAGCAGACATCGCTAGCGGTTCGCAAGATTGACTTTACTCCTGCGGGTAGCGCATCAGTGTAACATTCGAATATGCCAACGCTAATTCAGTTCGTCTCATGAAACACTATCTAGTGGGCGGCGCGGTGCGCGATGAACTACTCGGCCTACCCGTTCTTGATCGTGACTGGGTGGTTGTCGGTAGTACACCTGAAGCCATGCTTGCTAAAGGATTCAAATCAGTGGGAAAGGACTTCCCTGTATTCCTCCATCCTGACACTCACGAAGAGTATGCCCTGGCACGCGTGGAGCGTAAAACTGGACCTGGCTATCACGGCTTTGAATTTAACACAGACTCCTCGGTCACCCTTGAAGAAGACTTGAGCCGGCGTGATCTAACTATCAATGCGATAGCCAAGACAAAAGATGGCGAGTTGATTGACCCTTATAACGGTCGCGACGATTTAGACAACCAAGTACTGAGACATGTCTCCGATGCATTCACTGAGGACCCTGTCCGGATACTTCGCGTGGCAAGATTCATGGCGCGCCTAGTTCATCTTGGCTTTTCAGTCGCTTCCGAAACAATGATGCTCATGGAGTCTATGGTGCGCGATGGTGAGGCTGACAATCTGGTTGCAGAACGTGTGTGGCAAGAGACACAAGCAGCGCTAGCCGCAAAAAACCCTAGAGCATTTTTTGCCACCTTAATGGACTGCTCCGCGCAAGCTCGCATTCTGCCTGAACTGGATGCGCTGTTTGGTGTACCGCAAAAAGCCAAATGGCATCCTGAGATCGATTCGGGCATTCATACCTTGATGGTTCTCGAACAGAGCGCGACACTGAGTAGTTCAGTTGATGTTCGGTTCGCGGCCCTATGTCATGATCTGGGAAAAGCGTCGACTCCAAAAGAAATTCTCCCCTCTCATCATGGGCATGAGAAACGAGGCGCTGAAATTAGCAAAAAGCTATGTAGCCGGCTGCGAGTGCCAAAGAAAACGACTGAACTGGCTGTCTTAAGCGCTCGCTATCACACGCACTGTCATCGTATCCGGGACCTAAACGCAAGTACATTGGCTAAGCTTCTGCAGAGCTTGGACGTTGTCAGGAAACCCGAGCGTTTCGAACACTTTTTACTCGTTTGTGAAGCCGATGCGCGTGGCAGACTCGGTTATGAAAAAACGATGTACCCTCAGGCCGTTTTGTTGCGCGAAGCAGCCGCGGTGTTTCGAGAAATAGACACAGCCACCATTGCCAAAAACACGGAAAACAAAGCTCATATTGCCGACAAAATTACGCAGGCTCGTGTCGCCACTATGAAAAAATGGCGCAGTGACAAAGGCCTTTCATAGCAGCATATGCTATTAGCGCCAGAGTGATAAATACTGTATCGGCTCGTTACAAGGAATTTAATCCTCTAGCAGGTTTTCACACCATTGAAGAATACTGCCCATCCAGGTGTAAGACAAACCCCATGCGATAACAACACCCGAGGCGTTGGCAAACATATCGAGCACCTCAAATTGGCGTAATGCCGACAGTCCCTGTAAGAACTCGATACCCACACCCAACGCGATCAGCGACACTGCCAGTAGAAAACGCGCAAAGTGTGATTTATAGATTTGTGAAAACCAACCCATGAGAAAACCATAGGTAAGCAAGTGCATTAGCTTATCCTGCAACAGCATGCCTTTTACAGGCTTAAGATCAACTAGGGACGCAATAGTCACAAATAGAATGAAAAGTACACCAAGCCCAAGCCAGAACCAGCTGTATCTTAACGGTGTTACTTCAAAGTTAACCGAAGCATCTGGTGGGCTTTTCATAGGGTAATAGCTTGGCCTTCGTGCCGCATGGATCGGCTAAAAAACGAAACGCTAAGTGCTTTGTACCGAGAGAGAACCCATAGAGTTAAGTCGATCATAGAGCTGCTCGGCTTTGACAACCAGATCTCCAAACCAAGTGTAAGCCAGGCCCCAGGCCAAGATAACACCAACCGAATTGGCCAGCATGTCTAGGTAATCAAACCGCCTGTAAGGCACCATACCCTGAAAGTATTCCATCGCGAAACCGAATAAGATTAAACCGATTACCAGCAACAATCGCGTTAAATCATGCCGGAATAATTGGGCAAACAAAACCATAAGCGAGGCATACGCCGCGCTATGTGCCAGCTTATCGTGCAACATAATAGTTCGGAACACATGCGGCACACTGGTTAAAGACGCATAAACTACCGTTGCCAGCATCAAAAAACCCAAGGCGATCCAGACACGCTTGTAGGTCAGATGCTGCATACTCAGCATGCCTTTTGTACCAAAATCGAATTTCATGGTGAGTTCGTCTTACCTTGATAACGCCAATTGAGAAGCCTCAAGTAACGCTAACGGGCAAAAACCCTTCCACCTAAAGAGGGAATTACAAACGAACCGTAATGAAGATCGATACTGTGAGCAACACAGCAACAATAATGTGACCTGCACTGGAGATCATCAGTGGATGCCAACGGTTTCCACCTCGTAATCGAGTATAGGCAGCCACCAGCGCACAAAAAATCACCAAACCCGCAAGCACCCACAAACCGACAGTTTCTGCTTCGAGAGACCAGTTGAGCTTGTCGCGGCCGGAGATTATCCACCCGGTTAGCGAGTAGACCATATAAAAGCCATTCATGACCATTGGCACGATGAGCAATGAAAATTGCATTACCGGCCCCACTACTCGGGAATCACCCAGAAGATTTCTTGTCATAGTCCCATAATGTGTCTAAGAAGTGATCTTTGCGCCAATCTCAACTACCTGAGCCAATCAAACGAGTGAACACCATGCAATTTGAAAGCAGTCAACAGCGTAAAAATCTCAAGCGGTCTAGCCGGTTTCTAAAGATGGCGGCCGTAGCCTTCGGCATTATAACTATGAACTACGTCCACGCGGGCGAGGCAGATGTGTTGAACGCCACGATTAAACACTTGGGTGGTGACCGTTACCGAATCGATACCACTGTAAAACATGACGACGCGGGCTGGGACCACTATGCTGATCGTTGGGATGTCTTGGACACAGACGGTAATGTACTAGACAGTAGAGTACTTGCTCATCCTCATGATAACGAGCAACCTTTTACACGCTCATTGACACTGTCAATCCCTGCTGGAATGACAACGGTAATCATTAGAGCTAATGACTCAGTCCATGGTTTAGGTGGCGTTGAATTCAAACTTGCGGTACCGGACACCTCTAAATAGGAAGCACCCGTCACACATGCACTACAGAAAAACCCAAAGTAGCAACGCGCCCAACAATAGTCGGTAGATAACAAATGGGGTCATACCCATCTTATTTATAAACGCCAAAAAGTAATGTATACAAACGAAAGCGCTGGCAGCTGCTATTGCAGTTCCCAGCGTCAGGGTTGTCCAATCCACCGGCATCGTGCTTTCTGCCAAGTCTTTAGTCACTCCCAACCCTGAGAGTACAATAATAGGAATGGAGAGCAGGAATGAATAGCGCGCAGCTGCTTCGCGTGTCAGGCCTAATAACAATGCTGCGGTAATAGTGATACCCGAACGCGATGTGCCGGGAATTAAGGCCATGGCCTGAGCAGCGCCAATCACAAGAAAATCTTGCCAGCTTAGTGAATATTCGTCGCGCACCAATTTGCTTCGCCGATCGGCCAGCCAAAGCAACAAGCCGAATAAAATAGTGGTTACTGCAATAACCAGCGGCGAGCGCAAATGAACTTCTATGACATCTTTGAAGGCCAGCCCGAATAAACCTGCCGGAATAGTTCCAAGAATAACGCCCCAGGCTAGCCTGGCTTCAGGCGTCATTGTTCTCTGGGTCATGGAAGCCACCCAGGCCAGGAACAAACTTATGATGTCTCGTCGAAAGTAGGCAACGACTGCCAGCAATGTACCCAGATGAACAGCAACATCAAAGGCGAGTCCCTGATCCGGCCATTCAAGCAGCCGTGGCACCAGAATTAAATGAGCTGAACTGGAAACCGGCAAGAATTCAGTTAAGCCCTGTACCAGCGCCAACCAAATGATATGAGTTAATTCCATAGTAAGGAGTGTGTTTTCCTAATTACTTAAAACGTTGACTAAAGCCGGTACGACAGATCTTGTGTTTGAAAGCCCTGCAACGGCTCATCAAAATTTTTACCCAAGGCCATAACCTGAAACCTCTCCCCCATCTCACCGGGCAAGGTTAGTGTCTTGACCACCTTCGATAAAGCGACACGATCGGCTTCACCGGATAATTCCTGGAGCTGTTCTTCCATTAATGCCAAAAGCCCATTGTCCAATAAAAAAGCAGATTGGGACGCATATCCGAGCAAATCCAATCCGTTAGCAACTCCTGCCTCTACGACCGCCGTAAAATCCACATGAGCCGTGATGTCCTGCAAACCTGGCCACAAAAAGGGATCAGAATGCACCCTGTGCCTGTAATAACAGGACAGGGTTCCTTCCAGCCGCTCTGGAGAATAGTATTCCTGGCGCGGGTAGCCATAGTCAGCTAACAACACCACACCTGTGTGCAACACATCTGCAAGGCTTGCAATCCAAGGTTCAAGCAATAAGCAGACCTCGGAAGAATAGTCTTCCGCAAACTCTCTGCCCAGATCCCGCTCAATGGCCGAAACAGCCAGCTGCAGTGCGTTACGTGGCACGTCGAACCTAGCTTCCAGGTCGTCAGAGACATACTGCTGGTGAAGTTGCCCGTCGATGACTTTAAACCGTTCCACCGGCAACGCATCCATAACCTCATTAGCAATGACAACGCCCGTAAAGCTTGCAGGTAATTGATCTATCCAACGAATCGCAGCATATTGAGCTGCACTGAGCCTCTGTTGCAAAAGACGGCGCTGACGTTGTTGAAGCTCGGCACTGGGCTCTAGAATGCTGTAGGCAATGGGTTGCGACAGTGCCTCCAGAAATCCTGCCGCCAGAGCCCCGCTACCCGCACCTAATTCCAGCACACCGCCACCGGTCACAGCTAGAGCGCTCAGCGCCTGATTGGCTAGCGTCGCACCAAACAGCGGCGTGAGCTCTGGTGATGTCACGAAATCGCCTTGGGCCCCGAACTTAGCTGCGCCTGCCATGTAGTAGCCCAGCCCTGGCGCATAGAGGGCCAGATTCATATAGTCCGCGAAGGACATAGACTCTGTCTGGTCAGCGCATCGAGCCTGTATGAACCGTTTTAACGCCCGACTATGAGCTAAAGCATCGTCAGACGGCATTGGCAACGCGCTAACAATCCGCTCATTCACTAGGGCGACTACCGCGCTCAATAATGACGCCAACGTCGGTATTACCCGAAAGCGCATCCGGTTTATGCAAAGTCAGTTTTACCCAGGCAACACCAAAATCTTCAATAACTATCTCGCAAATTCTGGAAGCCATCGTTTCGATCAATTGAAACTCACTGTTTTCAATGAAGTTTGTCAAAGTGTCAGACAAAGTCTTGTAGTTGAGAGTGCTTTCAACATCTTCAGCTTTCGCAGCCCTAGCGATATCGGCGGACATTTCAAGGTCGATAACGACGCGCTGACGGGTGGTTCTCTCCCAATCGTATATTCCAATTATGGTTTCGATTGATAATCCCGTGATGAAAATGCGGTCCATTTTGAGTTCCAGATTGCGGTTAAATGAAAATTGTGCCAGTAATGGCTTGAGCCTTGGCTAGGAATTCGCTACACTTCGCAGGCTAAACGTTGTACAAGTCCTAATTCGGAGTAGTTTCGCATGTCCAGAGTGTGCCAGGTCACCGGCAAAGCCCCAATGTCAGGTAACAATGTGTCGCACGCCAAAAATCGGCGTAGACGTCGCTTTTTGCCCAATCTTCATACCCATCGTTTTTGGGTTGCGGCAGAGAAGCGTTTTGTATCCTTGCGAGTTTCCTCCAACGGAATGCGCATCATAGACAAGCGCGGCATTGATGTCGTCCTCGGTGAGCTTCGTGCTCGCGGTGAAAAAGTTTAAACGGAAAATTGAATCATGCGAGATAAAATCAAACTCGTGTCTTCAGCAGGCACAGGACATTTCTACACAACGTCCAAGAACAAGCGCACCATGACTGGCAAACTGGAAATGAAGAAATTCGATCCGGTTGTACGCAAGCACGTCATGTACAAGGAAGCCAAAATCAAATAATTTTGGTCTTTATCAGCAAGCGCTCAAAAGCCTGGCAAGTCCAGGCTTTTTTGTGCATGACTGAATAGTCGAGCTTGCCTGACAGTACCCTGGCTCCGTCGTCACAACAAACAGGCAGATCCGGTCGGGCAGATCCGGTCTGGAAGATCCGGCCAGCCTGGCCCAGTCAGGACGATCCGAACTGGGCAACCCTAATTACCAATCAGCCGTTGAAGGGCTTCAATTCATAGCCCCGCAGACGGGCGGCGAATTCTTCTAGACAGTCGATTCCAGTAGCTTCCGCATAGTTGCACCAGTCCTGTAGTGATTGCAACAACGCGTCCTGACTGGCTCCGGCTTTGTGCCAGATCGCCTGCAACTGGTTCTGCAGCTCGTAGACAGTTTGCAGACTTTCACTGGCTGCCAGCGCCGCAGCGACTCTGGTCCTACCCGTCTCATCCAGTAAATGATCAACCTTTAGAACATCGCGGGCCGCCTCCCGTAGCGTCTGTCGATGCTCAGTGGCAGCTTTGAGCTCAGTAGCATGAATGGGTTTTACTACCTTGCGGGCGTAGCTTTCCATGACGTGCAGACGGCTGGATATGATTGCCTTAACGGTATCGATATCCATGACTGTTTTATTTGCGTCAAAATGGGGCCGAGGGGCAACTCGCCGAATCCGCGCCAGTTTCAGTGCGCTGAATAGGCGCAAATACACCCAACCCAAGTCAAGTTCCCAGCGGCGCAGTGAAAATCTTGCTGACGATGGATAAGCATGATGATTGTTGTGCAACTCCTCACCACAGATAATGGCTGCTATGGGCGTGATGTTGGTCGCGGCATCGTCTGTTTCAAAATTCCGATATCCCCAGAAGTGCGCCAAACCGTTAATAACGCCAGCAGCGAGGACGGGAATACATAGCATCTGGATAGCAAAAACGGCAATGCCAGCCAATCCAAATAGCAAAAACTCAACGATCGCCAGTATGGCCACGCCCAGCGTATTATGACGGGAATAGAGGTTTCTCTCTATCCAATCATCTGGCGTACCTCGACCAAACTGCTCCAGAATTGCCTTGTCCGCAGCTGCATCTCGATACAGCTCGGCCCCTTCCAGCAATACCTTGCGGATGCCGTACACCTGAGGACTATGCGGGTCTTCCGGCCCTTCGCACCTGGCATGGTGCTTCCGATGAACGGAAACCCACTCTTTCGTGATCATGCCTGTTGTCAGCCACAACCAGAATCTAAAGAAATGTTGGAGTATCGGATGAAGGTCAACCGACCGGTGGGCCTGGCTTCTGTGTAGGAATATAGTGACTGATAGCAACGTAATGTGACAGCTAACGGCAGTCCAGAACACTAAAGTCCAAACCGAAACATCCCAGAAACCTAAAAGGAACAAGCTCAATACCTCTTAACCATTGTGTAATGTGAATACCATACACAAAGCGCCGAGCGTTGTGGCAAACAAGATGAATCCAGCACGCTTTAATCAAGACCTTTGCAAAGCTGCTCTATACTCTTTTGAGACTTTACCGACGTGCAACAACTCTTAATTCTAGCCCGCTATGGCCGCAGCGCTCGATAACAACAAAGAATCGACCCACCTTGCGCTGCAAGCGACATCGTTACACAAACGACTCAGCGCGAATGCTGCTGTGTCCAATATTTCCCTGAACCTTCAGCGCGGCGAAGTACTGGGATTGCTGGGTTTAAATGGCGCTGGCAAAACGACAACACTGCGGATGCTTAGCGGCGTTTTGGTTCCAGACTCGGGCACTGTTTCGATAGACGGTTTTTCTTTGTCAGGCCAGCCTCTTCACGCACGTTCACGCCTAGGCTATCTACCCGACCAGCCCCCGCTCTATGACGATTTAAGAGTTCATGAGTATTTGATTCTTGCAGGCAAAATTCGTGGATTGGGTGGCAAGCAATTGCAAAAACGCCAATCAACGGTTATTGAGCAATGCATGCTCGGGCCGGTTGTTGGAAAACATATCGGCGCTCTGTCAAAAGGCTACAAACAAAGAGTGGGGCTGGCGCAAGCCTTAATTCATGAGCCAGCACTACTACTGCTTGATGAACCCAGTAATGGGCTAGATCCTCAGCAACTAGAGGGCATGCGCGCGCTCATCACCGATGTAGCTGCCACCTCCGCCGTTATTCTCTCCACTCACCTACTGAGCGAAGCACAAGCGATATGTAATCGCGTGGCGATCATCCACGAAGGCCGTCTGGTCACTGATCAGGCATCAAGCGGCGAGGACCTTGAACGTATATTCCAGGGAGCCATTCAATGATCACCACCATCGCGCACCTTGAGAGCAGAAGGCTTCTGCGCAATATGCAAACCTGGGTAATGGTGGCAATCATGGCCGCATTATTCGGTTATTTATTTCTAAAGCAGCTGGAATCATTCCTAGTTGTTCAGGAAACGCTCGCTGCTCAGGACCATCCTATTGGTTTAAGCGGTTTTATGAGCGTGCGGTACCTGGAACCTCTGTGTTTAGCATTCACCCTAGTGGCACCGCTTTTTGCCATGCGAAGTTTCAGTGAAGAATATCGACAACAGACATTCGCGCTCTGGCAATCTTCCCCAGTCAGTGCCAGCGCTTTGGTGACCGGAAAATTTTTGGGTGTATTTACGGTCCTGCTAATGCTTATCGTGCTTGCCTGCGCAATGCTTTTTATCATGAAGTTTTACGTCGCCATCGACATACCCCTAATGCTAAGCGCAACCCTAGGGCTTATATTATGTACGGCAACCTGTACGGCTTGTGGTATCTATTTTTCCACTCTGACTCATAACAGCCTCATAGCGATTGTCGCAAGCTTGGCGCTGTTGTTGTTCTCCTGGCTACTCGGCAGTGCCAATTTCGCATCCCTACCGGTACAGTTTTTAAAAGACTTGTCTATAGCGAATCACCTACACGGATTCTTCCAAGGCTACATTCAAACGAAAGACATCGCCTTCTTTGCGCTCTCTACAGCTCTTTTCTTGGGGGTAAGCATTATCAAGATTGACGCCATAAGGCACACGGGTCGGTGACATGAGTACAAAGCGCACCCATCTGATTTTATCGGCTTTGCTTGTCGGCATCACGCTCTGTTTAGGATGGCTAAGTCAGCGCTACAGCTCAGCATTGGATCTAACCACCAACGGCAGACACAGCTTAAGTCAAAGTAGCAAAAGCGTGCTCGCAGCGCTTAAGGACCCAGTAGAGATCATTGCAGTCGTTGGACCGGACACACAACAACGCAGCGCAATTACTGAGCTTGTATCCAGACTCCAGTCCGAGAAATCGGACGTTACGCTTACGTTCATCAATCCTGAAACCAACCCGGCAGCCGTACGCGAGCTACAAGCCGAGAACGGTGGCTCGCTCATTTTACGCAGCGCTGGTCGAGAGAGCCGTTTAAAGAGTTTGTCTGAGCGAAGCTTGAGTAACGGCCTACGCCAATTGAATCGTGATCAGGATCATCGCATCGCATTTATCACCGGGCATGAGGAACGAAGCCCAAGCAACATCAGCAATTTCGACTGGGGTGCGGTGGCAAATAGACTTGCTGCAATCGGCCTGGTTAGCGAAGAGCACAGCTTGGTCAGCGACCCCGTACTAGGCGATGATATTGACTTAGTTGTGATTGCAGCACCACGCCGCCCCTACTTTCCCGGCGAGATAGCGAGCCTGAACAGTTACCTGGCTCAAGGTGGCAACTTATTGTGGTTAAGCGAACTCGATGAAGGCTCAGCAAGCGGTCCGAACCTTCAGTTTCTAGCTGATTACCTTGGTGTTGACACACTGCCTGGGAGGGTCATCGATAAAGACAGCAGCCTAGCTCTCGCAGACTCTCCAGGTTTCATTCTATTAACCCGGTTTCCAAACCATCCTGTTAACAGCTTGTTGAATAATCCGATTTTACTGCCTCAAGCCTCCGCTCTTGCAATCACACCACTTGCAGGTCAAACAGTCTTACCGCTTCTGCAAACAACAGAGACGAGCTGGATTGAACTGGGAGAACTTTCAGGAGCTGTATCGTTTGATGAAACCAGCGGAGAAATCGCCGGACCACTACTGTTGGGTGTAAGCGTTGAGCGTCAGACTCCCTCTGGCACACAACGTATGGCCGTAATTGGTGATGCCGATTTCGCCTCTTCACAATTTGTCGACAACGGCGACAATCAGGTTTTTGCTGAAGGCTTGATGCTGTGGCTAACCGGTGAGTCCGACTCCTTAGAGTTCATTACTCAATCAGCTCCTGACACGGCACTGACTCTGGATAACCGTTCAATTATTGTTCTCAGTGGTTTGTATCTGGCTGGCATACCCTTGCTACTACTACTGATAGGCATTGTTGTTCGCTGGCGTAATCGCAAAGCATGATCACTCATCAGAGCGCACTTCAGCGCAGTGTCTATATAGCCGCATTACTGCTCATCGCCCTACTCGGAATCATTGCCATCATTCTTTGGACTGAGAAATCAGGCAGACCCTTAGCCGTTGAGAAAAACGCCTTGCGTACCGTCGCCATACAGCGTCCAGGATATGCCGACATTGTGTTGGAGTACACGCAATCACAGTGGCAGCTGACGTCACCGTGCCAGGCAATTGCAAACCCCCAACGTGTTCAGGCTTTTGAACAACTCCAGAGCCCGGCAACGCACAGTTACGATGCTCGCGAAGTTGATCTGGCTGAAGCCGGACTGTTAGATCCACTAGCAGTCATAACCATCAACGGTACCAACTTAAAAGTTGGCGAGACTGATCTATCAGGTGAAAGGCGGTACATCCAACGCGGCGCAGACGTTGAGTTCGCTCCGGAATGGATTTTGTCATTGGTACAAGGCGGGACTTCTGCTTTCGCCAATCTCAATGTGTTCCCCGATGCATTGACAGCAGTCAACGCCGGAAGCATAGACACATCGACATCACAGTTACAGCAATGGCAAGCTCTAACCGCCAACCAAGTAATTGCCTGGCCATTAAAAGTTAACGTTCCCGAACTCGTTCAACGCTATTCAATTAACTTTATAAGCCCTACCGAGAGCGGACAGATGATAGTCCACGAATACGAAGCTTTTAGCGCTATTACAAAATCTGACGAGCATTGCGCCTACATCGTCAGTAACGCAGCATTACCCTCTACGTAACGACTGAACTAGCAACTTTAATGACTGCCTCCACCGCCCATGCCTGAGTTACCGGAAGTTGAAACGACACGACTGGGTATAGAGCCTCACTTGGTCGGACATAAAATTAAAAGCATTCGTATCCACAATGCAAGCTTACGCTGGCCAATACCAGACACTATCAAGCAACTCAATAACACAGGCGTCTTATCAGTCGGGCGTCGTGGTAAGTACTTACTGGTGAATGTTGCAGCTGGTACTGTCATCATTCATCTGGGCATGTCCGGAAGCTTGCGATTAAGCCAGCCTAACGAGGTGCTGCGTAAACACGATCACGTAGAGATTGTGATAGAGACTGGGCAAATTTTGCGCTACCACGATCCGAGGCGATTCGGTTGCGTGCTTTGGCAGGGAGTCGACGATCCAATCCACAGTTTGCTGGCTAAACTCGGTCCCGAACCCTTGTCAGATGCGTTCGACGCAGAGCATTTATTTAAAGCCACTCGCAACCGCCAGGTGGCCATTAAAAATTTAATCATGAACAGCGAGGTGGTTGTCGGGGTTGGAAATATCTACGCCAGTGAATCTCTGTTTATGGCGGGTATCAGGCCGGGGCGTGCTGCCAAACGTGTTACCAAAAACGAAACCAACAGACTGGTAGACACCATAAAACAGGTTCTTCAACGTTCTATTACCCAAGGTGGTACAACACTGAGAGACTTCGTCAATAGCGACGGCAACCCGGGATATTTCGCACAGCAGCTACTTGTGTATGGAAGAACAGAGGAACCATGCCGGGTATGTAAGACACCCATCAGCCAAAAAACGATTGGCCAGAGATCAACATTCTATTGCAAGCTGTGCCAGCGTTAAAGCGCGTTTAACTACCAGTAAGCGTCTGCCTCGGCTCTAGACATTTTGCCAAAGCACTTCATATACCGCTCTACGCGTGGCAAGGTGTCGGCTTTCGTTGAATGCTGCCAATTCTCTAAAGACCATTCGGTTTCACTGATGGCTTTGCGATGCGTATCAGCAAAATACTGAACTCTCTCCCACACGCCTCCCGGATGCTGAACGTCGATGGGTTTTAGTTCAAACTCTTCCCCTTCGAAAAAAACAATCCGTTCCAGCGCATCATCACTTAAACCGCGAATAATTAAACCCTCAGTGACACGCCCCTGTTCTGGGACGAGCACTGGATAAGCGTCATCGAGCACCCAACGTCTTGAGTGGTCTGGAACCTTGGCCGGCTCCAACGTTAAGCTTTTAACGGCTTGTTCACACACGAGTGGGAGTAGATCGGTATCCATGAGAGTACCGAACGAGAACAGATCTAAAGGTTTTGTCACTGAGTTGAAGCGCCTTTCATTAGAGCTTCATATTTGAGTCTCAATTGACCGTTAGTCTCGGTATTTTGTGGATCAATAATGATGCACTCAACCGGGCAAACCACAACACACTGAGACTCATCGTGGTGGCCCACGCACTCAGTGCATAAATGCGGGTGGATTTCATAAATCTCCTCACCCATATAAATTGCATCGTTCGGGCACTCAGGCTCACAAACGTCACAATTGATGCATTCATCGGTAATCAGCAACGCCACAATGAGTTATTCCTTCAAACGTCTTTTTTATGATGACGCGCAAACGCGTCAATAACAATCGGGTGCACAAATTCTGTGACATCTCCGTGCAGCTTAGCGATCTCTCTAACAATACTGGATGAGAGAAACGTGTATTGCTGCGAAGCGGCTATGAAAACGGTTTCGATGTCTGGCGACAAGTGGCGATTCACGCCCGCTATTTGCACTTCGTATTCAAAGTCTGAAATTGCCCGCAAACCTCTGACAATAACTTTGCTGTTTGCTTGAGCCGCATATTCCACCAGTAGTCCATCAAACGACTGTACGGTGACGTTGTCCAGATCAGCTAATATTTCCGTTGCCATCCTGACACGTTCATTAAGCGAGAAAAAAGGGTTTTTAGAGGTGCTTCCTGCCACCGCAACGATGACATCGTCAAACATGCTGCTTGCACGTTTGGCGACATCCATGTGCCCAACGGTCATGGGATCAAAGGTTCCAGGATATATGGCAGTTACTCGCATCAAGGTGCCCCCTCATAGCTGAAGTCAGAGTTTGGGGGAAAAGGCGCGGCAGTGCAACACAGCCGCTCAACGAACATCCGAAGTGCTATCAATGTCACTTTAGCTATCGGCATCTTTGCGCAATTCGAACAATCGTGCGGTGACATCGCCAAATTGTTTCTCACGCCGTATTTCAAAGCCTGAAGGCCAATTTTCTGAAAACACCTGCCGGCTCGGCGCTTCCATGTACACCAAAGCGCCGTCTGAGGCATGTCCAGAACAAAGCAGCTGCAGAATTTCCTCCTGACACTGCATGGCAAATGGAGGATCAATAAAGATGATGTCAAAGGTTTTGTTATTTGAGGCTAAGAATACTTGCGCGGTGCACTGATGGACACTACCCACATGATCTAACTGGACGAGGCTGGATTCTATCTGAGCACTCGCGAGAACATGCGGCTCAACAAAGTCCACGTGTTTGGCATATCGGGACAAAGCTTCAAAACCCAAAGCACCTGTGCCTGCAAATAAGTCTAGACAGCGGCTGCCTGCAATATCCGTCTGTAGCCAGTTGAATAAGGTCTCACGAACCCTATCTCCTGTGGGGCGAAGCCCCTCGACCGCCGGCACAGGCAATTTTCTTCCCCGCCATTGCCCAGCTATGATGCGGATTTGTCCCGTAGACTTGTTCTGGCGTGGGTTTCGACTACGGTTTGAAGGTGGCGACACGATGTTAGGATGCTGTCCAGCGACAATCATTTATGATACTCACGCAGACAGTCTCTGTCGCCACTATTATCAGTCTCAATCTATTGGAATGTCTCAATTAATCGATGGGAATTTTTAGCTTTCTCAAGCGGCAGAATAAAGAGCGTGACGCAGCCCCTGAAGCGGTTGCTCCGCTTGAAAAGAAGCTGACTCGGACAAGATCTCGATTCCGGGACAACTTGCTGGACTTTATGCTGGGCAACAAGCCCATCGATGCCGACCTTCTCGAAGAACTCGAAAGCCAACTGATCATGGCAGATGTCGGCATTGATGCGACATCACGGGTTATGAAATCGTTAAATCAACAGGTGAGTCGCTCTCAAGTTGGCGATTCCGATGCGCTTCGCAAAGCGCTACAGCAAGAGTTGACCGAGCTACTGCGCCCGGTGGAACAACCTCTGGAAATTCCTGATAGCGATAGCCCGTTTGTCATTTTGGTTGTTGGCGTGAATGGCTCGGGAAAAACCACCACTATCGGTAAATTGGCAAAACAGCTACAAGACGGCGGGAAGTCTGTAATGCTGGCCGCAGGCGACACGTTTCGTGCCGCTGCTGTCGAACAACTTCAGACATGGGGAGAGCGCAACAATGTGCCGGTAGTTGCTCAAAGTACTGGATCCGACTCAGCATCCGTCATTTTTGATGCTGTACAGTCGGCCAAGGCGAGAAATATTGATGTGTTGATAGCCGATACTGCAGGCAGGCTTCACACACAAAACAATTTGATGGATGAGCTGCAAAAAGTAAAACGTGTGATGGGCAAAGTTGACTCATCAGCACCGCATGAAACGTTGATTGTACTGGATGGTGGCACTGGGCAAAACGCACTCAACCAAGCTCAGCAATTCCATGAGGCTATGCAGCTGACAGGTATGGTTGTGACAAAGTTAGACGGTACTGCCAAAGGAGGTGTTATCTTCGCCATTGCAGAAAAACTTGGCTTACCCATCCGATTCATCGGTGTTGGTGAGCAGGTTTCAGATCTGGAAGTGTTTGAAGCCGAACGCTACGTGAATGCACTGGTCGCCACGTCATGATTTCATTTGAACGAGTCAGCCTGGAATATCAAGCGGATCGCTTTGCATTGCAAAACGTCTCATTTTCGCTCGAACCCGGCTCGTTCACCTATTTAACCGGACACTCAGGTGCCGGAAAAAGCTCACTGTTGAAGCTGATCGCACGCTTGGAGACACCCACCAGCGGTGAAATTCAGGCCGGTAAAATCCTGTATAGCAAGCTGAATCAACGACAGGAGCCCGACCTACGCAAGCAAATGGGCATTATTTTCCAGGACAATCAGCTACTGACTGATCGTAACGTCTTTGATAACGTCGCTTTCCCGCTCATTATTCACAACTACAAGTTCTCTGACATTCAAACACGCGTCAATGCTGCGTTGAAAAAAGTGGGCCTAGCTGATCGAGGAGCTGAGGACCCACGCGGGCTATCCGGTGGTGAGCAACAACGAGTCGGAATAGCACGAGCGGTTGTCGCCCGCCCCAAAATCTTATTGGCAGACGAGCCCACAGGAAACCTTGATGCTGAGATGAGCGCCGAAATAATGCAGCTGCTCATGCAATTCAACGCCTCCGGAGTCACTGTCTTAATTGCCACTCATGATGAAGGGCTTCTTAATACGTTCAATTACCCGCGACTGGTACTCCGACAAGGAAAACTTGTTCATCCTGGCGACTCACGACACTGCGTGAAAGATGGCAGTTCGAACCGACGTCAACCCGGCATAAAGCGCGTTAGAAATCCTGCTTGATGCAATCCCGGTACTCCCAATGAATTCAACTGCTGATTCTGATCAAAAAGCGCCTGTATCAACTCGGTCAGCGACCGGATCAAGATGGATGTATACCCAGCGTGGCTATGCTTTGAGGCAAAGCCTGAAGCAGTTTAAACGGTATAAATTTGCCAGCACAACCACATTAATAGTGCTGGGTATTACGCTTGCGCTACCGATCATTCTTCTGTTTGCTGGCAACGCTCTTCAACAACTGGGAACGCGCAATCTGGAAGGTGAAAGCCTGACGGCATACTTACAAACCGATCTTAGCGATTTGCAGGGCGCTCAGCTTGCAGAGGACTGGCTCGGCAGACCCGGTATTCGCTCCACCCGTTATATTTCTCAGGATGAAGCGCTTAGCCTATTCCGCGAGAAAAGCGATATCGGCGAGGCCATCAGCATCCTGGGTACTAATCCGCTCCCTGGAGCTATTATGGTGTTTCCTGATAGTAATGCGCTGAGCTCTGGCCGGGTCGATAATCTACTGGCCGAGCTTCAGGCCTTGCCCAGCGTCAACCGCATTCAAATGGACCTGCGATGGGTGAAGCGCCTGCAAGCCGTTGTAGCGTTAATCCAACTTGTCGGTGGTCTTTTGGCCGGCTTTCTGACGTTGACTGCCCTTCTGGTCATCGGCAACACAATCCGGTTGGAGCTTTTGCGCCGCAGAAGCGAAATGGAAGTGGCAAACCTTCTGGGTGCCAGCCGGGCCTTCATGAACCGCCCTATTCTCTATACGGGAGCGCTCTATGGTTTCTTAGGCGGGTTGGTCGCGTGCTTCATAGCATTGTTGTCTTTCTACGCGATCAGAGAGCCTGCGCACGAGCTCTCATCACTTTATGAAAGCTCATTTCAGCTGCTAATGCCCACCGCAAGACAGATATTAATGGTGCTAGGAGTCTCACTTTTGCTGGGTATCGTCGGAGCGCTTAGCAGTCTTTACAGGCCTTCACAACAATTAACATCTCGTATATCAAATAGTTAAAATAACATCAACCTATTGTTTTATAAAGCTTTTCGCGATCTTCAAGCTACCAGTTACTCACTAAAAATAACTCCATCTGGCCGGAACTTTGCGGCTTATTAGCACTCTCATGTGGTGAGTGCTAAAATAAGGCTGTCCCGACAGTAGTTGGAGAAATATATGAGTAACGCCCTGACTGTAAACACAAATTCAATGCCTATTCCCGTCATCACCGATGACCTGAATAGCTACCTGGCAAAAATTGCCAACATCGACCTACTCTCCGTTGAGCAAGAGCAAGACCTTGCGCGCCGTCTGCGCGATAAAGAAGATCTTGATGCGGCTCGCCAATTAGTCATGTCTCAACTGAGATTCGTCGTTCATATTGCCCGAACCTACAAAGGCTACGGCTTGCCAATGGCCGACCTGGTCCAAGAAGGCAATATCGGCCTTATGAAAGCGGTTAAACGATTTGACCCGGACGTCGGCGTGCGCCTTATCTCTTTCGCAGTTCATTGGATTCGTGCAGAGATTCACGAGTACGTTATTAAGAACTGGCGCATCGTGAAGGTGGCAACGACAAAATCTCAGCGTAAGCTTTTCTTTAAGTTGCGTAGTGCCAAGAAACAGCTTAACTGGTTCAGCCAGGAAGAAGTCGATGCCGTAGCTGCCGATCTGGGAGTCGATGCAAAGGTGGTGGTCGAGATGGAATCTCGAATGCATGGCCATGACACGGCATTCGATGCACCTCCAGGTGCGAGCGAAGATCGTGTGAGTTTGTCGCCTTCGGAATCTTTATTCCAAGATCAAGATGATCCATCCATCATTCTTGAGCGTGAAGACGGTCGAAACAACTCGCACGAAGGTTTAGCTGCCGGTTTTGAACTTCTCGATGACAGAAGTCGTACGATTCTGCAACGTCGCTGGTTAGAGGAAGAAAAATCCACTCTGCACGAGCTGGCTGATGAATACGGTGTGTCCGCAGAACGAATTCGTCAGATCGAAAAAGCTGCGATGAAGAAGATTAAGACGCACCTAATGGCAGCCTAGCCAAGCGAAGAAAAATTCAAGGCTACAAAGCCATCTTCGATGTCCGATATCGAGGGTGGCTTTTTTTTGCCCTTAAAATGGCCCCTCCATGGGCACGACCGAATAATGACAAATCAAGGTAATATTGGCGAGGGTAATATTACCGAAAATAATTTTTCACTACTGCTTCCAAACAGGTGGAGAGCCGATCTTCTCAAGAAGAAAATCAATCATCACCCGGACCTTCGCTGTCAATACGTTGGATTTTGGATACACCAACCAAACGGCGGAACCATCATCCACTTCATAATCGGGAAGTACTCGAACTAAGGTTCCCGCCTTAAGCTCTTGATGGATACTCCACATAGAGTTCATAGAAATACCAACACCTGCCAGTGTAGCTAGTCGTGTACTGGCGCCATCATCGCTCTGAACACGGATCATCGCTCCTGGGGGCGGAAACTGGCAATGTGGGCCTGCTAGCGTGGTTAGTTCACGCTTCAAATCCCCGAACACTACCAAACGGTGATTGACTAGATCTTCTGGCGCGTCAGGGGTACCGTACTGCGCAAGATAGGCAGGAGAGGCGCACAATACGCGTTTATCTTCGGCCAGTCTACGTCCCATCATTGCACTGTCTTCAATCGCAAAGTTGCGCAGTGCGAGATCATATCCCCCCTCTATTAGCTTCGCTTGCGTGTCAGAAAAACGTAGGTCGAGATTGACCTGTGGGTAACGGTCGAGAAATTCGGGCAATATCGGTGCGATATAGAGTTGTGCGAATGTGCTCGAACAAGCAAAACGGAGCGTGCCTGAGACCTCTGGGTTGCCTTTGCCCAAAGCAAACATGCCTGCATCTTCCTGAGCAATGATTTCTTTTGCAAAAGGAAGAAATTCCTCACCCTCCAATGACAAAGACACTTTACGCGTGGAGCGATGCAGAAGATCTGCACCCACTTCTTTTTCTAACTTTGCTAATCGGGCCCCTGCGACCGCAGGTGCAAGTCCTAGCTGTCGGCCTGCGGCACTGATATTGAGGAGATCAGCGGCAATAACAAACAAGCGAACAGCGTCGGTATCCATATTATATTTAATTTCTAAATACAGAATACGACAATACCTATATTTATATCATTTAACAAACTAATAGATACTGTGCATCAGAAAGACCCATACCGGTTTTGGTAAGAGCCACAGATCGGTGCATTTTTTATACAAAGATAGGCGTTACCATTATGTCAACACAATTACTGACCAAGGCACGCACAGTCACTCGCCCGACTCGTGAAGCCATGTTGCAAAGAGACCCATCTGTTTCTCGTTTTTGGAACGAAAACAAGAAGCTGTTTGAAGACGCATGGACAGATTGGGACAACGGTAAAGTCATATCCAACCAACGGGACTGGATTGGTGAGCGCAATGATTTGCGCGACCGTGCAGAAATTCTGGACGCCTACTCTGTCGGAATTCAGTCTTTAACTGGCGTGTTAAAACTGCGCTGGCAGCCTCTTTAAGCAGTAGACTTAGTCGCTATTGATTCACCTCATAGGGGTAATGCTGGCGCCATGTCAGACAGCAAACTGAAGGTTAACAAACACGAATACACCTCTACGGTAACCTGGACAGGGAATACCGGAGCAGGTACCAGTGCGTACCGCGCATATGAACGCACCTGGGATATCCAAACACCTGGTAAACCAGTTGTGCACTGTTCTAACGATCCGCTTTTGGGTGGTGATCCCTGCCTGCCAAATCCTGAAGACCTTTTGCTTAGCGCAGTCTCAGCATGCCACATGCTTTGGTATCTGCACCTAGCGAGTAATGCCGGGATTATTGTACAAGCCTATACTGACAGTCCGATTGGCACCGGCGAAGTCGCCAGTAGCGGAGCGGGGCGATTTATCAGCGTTACGTTAAGACCCACTATTACTTTGTCTGAAAGTTCAGACGTTGGCATCGCCGATGCTCTTCACGCTGATATACACCAATACTGCTTTATCGCTCGCTCATTGAATTTTCCAGTGAAGTTCGACGCCACCTACAAGGTGGCTTAACGAGCCTGCACAGGATTTTTTTGAAAATGACCTGCTTTTAAGCGAAAACAGATTCTGCTGTTTTAGCAATTTTAAGCACAGACGAATGACGGAGTTTTCGCTGTGGTGAAATAGCAATGTAGGTTTCCTGAACATCGTTTGCCGTACCTATTTTTATCGCGCGAGAGCTATTCCTGACATCATCAGCAATAACTTCGGGTGCCGGAAAAACACCCAAGCCTGCCTCACCGAACGTCTTCATCAACGCACTATCGTCAAATTCAGCAGCCACGGTCGGCTGAATTTCTCGCTCATCAAACCAGTGATCAAGACTGCGTCGAAGTGCACTTGATGCATTAGGTAACAACAAAGGTAGTTCGCCTAAGGACTGAGGAAATTTTAGACTTTGTCGCTCAGCT
This sequence comes from Granulosicoccus sp., assembly GCA_045110515.1. Taxonomy (GTDB): domain Bacteria; phylum Pseudomonadota; class Gammaproteobacteria; order Granulosicoccales; family Granulosicoccaceae; genus Granulosicoccus. The sequence continues at coordinate 107,651 of JBGCGD010000003.1, forward strand.
AAGCTTTCGGGAGCGAAGAACGCTATATTGCTCGAGCCTAAGGTATGGTTATACGCCCGCACATTAAGCTCTGTCGGTACTGGACGATCAGAGAGTATTAAGTCAATTTTGTGCACCGACAAATCAGCAAGCAATGCTTCCAATTTACCTTCGGAACAGCAAAGGCGAGCAGGATCTTCGTTTGTTAACGTACCCTCTAGTAAACGGCAAGCAACGGATTTGGGAAAGGAATCTACAATGCCCACTCTTAATGCTCGCGGACTCTTCTGTGCCGTATTAGACAAGCGTTGAGTGAGAGCGATACCTACGGAAAATATTTCATCTGCGTAGCTTTGTACGACACGACCGGTATCAGACAACGTTAAACCGCGCCCCACCCTGATAAACAGAGCATCTCCAACAGCTTCTTCAAGTAGTTTTACCTGGCCGCTCACAGTCTGAGGGGTCAAGTGTAAAACTTTAGCAGCCCGTGCCACACTGCCTTCCCTTGCCACCGTATAAAAGTAAAGTAGGTGGTTGTAGTTCAGATGACGCATCAACAATTACCTATATACCGATTGCCGGCGAGTTCATTTATCAACGTATGAGCAATACTGTGTAAACCACAAAGGAGCTCAGCAAGGCACCTCCGGCTAATCGGGAAATGTATCCCGGGAACCAGGCCAGCAATGCCAACACAAGCGATAACAGAACCATCGTCATGAGCGGCAGGTGGCCTACTCCCCCGCTGTCTATTGGCGCGATCATTCCACTGGTTCCCAATACCAACCCAATATTAAGTAAGTTAGAGCCGACAACATTGCCTACAGCCATAGCACTGTCACGCCGTAAAACCGCCAGAACAGTTGCTGTAATTTCTGGCAGGCCAGTACCTATGGAAGTCACGGTTAGCGCGATGACAGCATCCGGGACACCGAATATCTGAGCCAAGCCCACCCCTCCCCAAATTAGCCCTTCTGCGCCAATGATCAGCAGGAGAATTCCACCTAAAACTAGCAATGAACTGCGGCCATAGCTCAGCGACTTCGCCTCGCTGACGCTGGTTCCCAAAGCTTCTTCCATATCTGCTGGAGGGCCATCGACTCGCATCGCCCATAACACACTGGCGAAGGCGAACAAAAAAAGAATCAAACCTTCGCTGCGGCCCAGATGACCGTCTATCAGAAAGAAGTAGCCCAACAGTGTGAGCGCAATCATCAGAGGTAGCTGGTGAACCTTGATAGCCCGTTCGATACTGAGCGGTACAATCAAGGCACCCAGGCCCAAAACTATTGCTAGGTTGACGACGTTTGATCCAACTACGTTACCGGCAGCCATGTCTCCATAGCCTTGTATAGCCGCACCTGCGCTCACAAATAGCTCTGGAGCGCTGGTTCCCAGTGACACTAAAACAAAGCCAATGATGGCAGCAGACCACCCTAGCTTTGTGCCTATGGTGGTTGCTCCTTTCAGCAGCAGATCACCACCGTAGTAGAGACCTACACAGCCTCCAGCAATCGCCAAAATATAAAGCAGCATGAGTTTGTTAAGATTCCCGTGATAATTCTCTTGTCGAGCTGCCTGTAGGCCTCGATACTGAAGGCCAGCTAGCGTGTGCGCAGCGCATCTCTAGGCCTTGGTGTAGTGTCGGCCAGAATTATAATCCGGAATAGTCGTGCTTTTCTGTCAAACGATTCGTTATTTACGATGAATGAATAAGAATTTCAGACTCAGGCTACGCGAAAGCTCGCTGAATCACTGGAATATAGTGATCAACCAGCATGATGCCAAACAGCCACATCAGGTAATTGATAGAAAAAACAAAGGTTTTCATGGGCTGCTTAACCGCTGAATCATCAAACAACTTCCAGGCATGATAGAGAAACATCGCGCCCAAAATCACCGCACCCACGAGATACAACGGACCACTCATCCTTATTAGATACGGCAGTAGGGTAACGATGACCAATAACACCGTGTACAGAAAAATCTGCACCCGCGTGAAAGGAATTCCATGCGTGACCGGCAACATCGGGATATCCACCTTTGCATAGTCATCGCGCCGATGTATGGCCAGCGCCCAAAAATGCGGCGGTGTCCAAATAAACACAATCAGAAACAACAATAAAGCACCAGCAGTCACTTCATTCGTGACAGCCGCCCACCCCAGCACCGGGGGCATAGCACCTGCAGCTCCACCGATGACGATGTTTTGCGGCGTGGCTCGTTTTAAATAGACGGTATAAACAACGGCGTAACCGATTAATGAGAAGAAGGTTAATACCGCTGTGAGTGGATTTACCAGAACCACCAACATCACCATGGCGATAACGCCTAACAACAGCGCAAATACCAGGCATTGCCGGGTGGATAGAGCGCCTTGGGGAATCGGCCGGTTCTCCGTGCGTTTCATGATTGCATCGGTACGTTGGTCGATAACATGATTGATTGCAGCAGCTGAGCTGGAGGCGAGGCCGATCCCGAGCAAACCAAAAAACGTCTCCTGCAGCGGCAGCCAAAGTGGCACGGCCAACGCCATACCCACCAACGCCGTAAACACCAGCAGCAAAACCACCTTTGGCTTGGTTATCTCCAGATAATCACGCCAATGCAGCAAGCTGTGAGACAGCAGACCTTCAGCAGACTTGGTTTGTGTTGTGGTTTTCATTCAGTTCCGGCACGACGTAAATTCCAGACACACTGGGCTCTTGGTGCAGAAATTTACCCGATGCGAGACACTTTTAATAGATGTTTTATATCTTTAAGCATCGAATTGGGTTTTAAATCCGGCGGAAAGCGCAGCATGATGTTGCCAAACGGGTCTATCAGGTAAATTGCATTATCAATTTTCTCCATACCCTCCTGCGCAGCAATAATCTGATCGCGCAGAGCAGCTTGCTCAGATTCATCACCGATAGCGACAATCAATCCAGGGTGCTCTGCCAACAACTCTGTGGACAACTGAGATTCTGTTTCCACAAGAACGGCTCTTTGAACACGATCCATTCGATGATTTAACGCTAATCGAACTTGACGCATGTGATAGAGATTAAGTTCACAGGCCTCGTTGCACTCACCCACAGGCATGTACAGCATTGTCCAGCTGCCACGAGCAACGTCCAAATTGAATGCCGTTTCACCTTCGCCAAATGAAAACTCGGTCAAAGGTACAGCCGGCTGAATCAATTGCCCCCTCGACGTGTCTCCGATTTGGCCACCACTACTGCGCACCAGATGCAGATAAATACTCGCTAATAACAAGGGGATCGCAAATATCGCGATTATCAGGATCAGCTTAATGCGCGAACGACGTCGAACTTCCGGGTCGATCTCAGGAAAATCTGTCTCAGACTTCATATTAGACTGGCTCGATTTACTCATCGTTTCAAAAACTCAAGTTAACTAATTAGTCGTTATGCACTGGCATCAGCCGAAGGACTGCTCAGTTTGTGGGTATTAACGACGATAAAAATGATGCTCAAGGCTAAGGCCATTGCAAACCATTGAAACGCGTAGCTGTAGTGTTTGGCTGGGCCTGATGCTGCAGGCTCCCAGTTGGCTTCCAGCCACTCGGGCCTCACCTGATAGACCGTGATACCCGCACCTGTTTCATTCACTGATTGTACTTGTACGACAACTGGCAGAACTGGTCCACCCAAAATATCCGACAGGGACTCATAATCGAAGAACTGCAATATACGCGGCCAGCCATCGCTTGTCTCAACGGCATCGCCACTGGAAAAGCCTTTTGAAGGACGAGACAATAAGCCTTCAATAAACAATCGCGGTTCTAGCGCGCTGGTGGGAAGTAGAACATTCGGTAGCTGGCTTCGCGATGCCCCTGGCGCGACCCAGCCTCGATTGATTAACACCCATTCGCCTGAATCCATCTTCACTGGCGATATGACTTCAAATCCAGCTATGCCATTTTTCGTTCTGTTGTCCCATAAAAACTGTCGCTCAGGATCGTAGCTTCCTTCAACCAGAACCCGTTTGTAAACTGCAGCGGCGTTGATCAGATCCGAAACGCCATTGATAGGTGATGCTGAAGCTAGTTGAGCTTGTGAGGCGGCCTTCTGGAGCGAGACTTTTAAAGCGGCTCGATTCATCTGCCATTGACCCAACCACAACATGCATGACAGCACTGCCGCATACAACGCTATCGCCCAAAGCTTAGGCGAAAACTGCCTGCTACCGATGCGCATAGTGGTAACCTAGCGTAATGCTATTAGTCAAAATCATCGTTTTAGTGCTGTTGGTGTTCGTCATTATCAGCCTTTTCTCGGGACTCTACTTCCTTGTAAAAGATAAGGGGCAATCGAATAGAACCGTTAATGCCTTAACCATGCGAATCGGCTTGTCTGTGGTCGCTATTATCGTGGTTTTGATAGCAGGCGTTACAGGCATTCTGGAAATTAACCCAAGCCCACTCGATGAAAACGCGACGGTCACCAGACCCTCGTCCGAAGGAGCTTCCTCTGATGAGGTTTCAAAGCCCGGAAGCGGAAGACGTCCAATCCAGTCAGGCAACTAGTCAATATTTTTTCTTACGAAAAAAACTTTGATTACGATCGCAGCTCTCAGGGTTGTCTAAGCCACACGTGTGTGGCGCAGCATCCTAAGGCTCTAAAAGGGCTCGGGTGCCACAATCCTTAACCGTTGTCATTTCTTGCTTTAGATTGCTATACCCCATTCCCGAGGTATGCCTTGAGCTTGCCTTAGTAACCGAAAACGGACCTACAAAAAACGACAAAGGGCGAATAAATCGCCCTTTTGCCTAAAATACCGATATTAGTTTTAACGTCGTTAGAACAGGTAGACGAAGATAAATAACCCTAACCAAACCACATCAACAAAGTGCCAGTACCAGGCAGCCGCCTCAAACGCAAAGTGGTTTTCCGCTGAGAAATGATTGCGCATTGCGCGAATCATAACGACGAACAGCATAATTGCTCCCATGGTTACGTGGAAGCCGTGAAATCCAGTGAGCATAAAGAAGGTGGAGCCATATATACCACTCGTCATCTTCAGATTCAAAGCTGTGTAAGCGTGGATGTACTCTTCAATCTGCAAGCCGATGAAGATAGCTCCCAAGGTAACTGTAGCAAGTAACCACCAAATAAAAGGCTTTCGATGCCCTGCGCGAATCGCGTGGTGAGCGAGCGTACAAGTAACACCTGATGTCAATAAGAGCAGTGTATTGATAAGCGGCAGACCAAACCAACCCATGGGTTGGAAGTTTCCACCCACCTCACCAGGACCATTACTGGGCCAAACGTAGTCGTGACCCGTATGAAGTACAGCATTGGTCATTTCGGCACCGCCGCCGCCAAGACCGCCTAACCATGGACCAGAGAAAGACCGTGCGTAGAACAGAGCTCCAAAGAAGGCTGCGAAGAACATGACTTCAGAGAAGATGAACCACATCATGCAAATGCGAAACGAACTATCGACCTGGGGGTTGTACGCCCCAGACTCACTCTCTTTTGCAACTAGACCAAACCAACCAAACATCATGAATACGATGATCGCGGCGCCGATGAAAAACAGCTCTTTTCCGAAAGCCGCTTCGTTCAGCCAAAGTCCAAATCCGTAAAAGAAAATGCACAAGCCTATCGAGCCGACAATGGGCCAGCGTGCATCGTGCGGGATGAAATAGCCAGTGGCAGTACTCATGTCTGATCCTATTTGAGCGCTGCAGCGCCCTGTTCGTCAAAAAAATAGTTACAAATAACCGATATCACGTCGTCTTAACTTTGATTCGGTGAGCGGAAAAAAGTGTAGGACAAAGTGACCCTGTCTACATTAATCGGCAAATCCGGGTCAATAATAAACGTCAACGGCATATCCTTCGACCCCTTAGGCTCAAAGGCTTGTCGAGTGAAGCAAAAACACTCGGTTTTATTGAAATATTTCGCAGCTGCAAAAGGCGTAACACTTGGCGTTGCTTGCGCAACTACTGCATTGTCGCTCAGGTTTTCTGCGTAATAACTGGCGTGATACATCTTGCCAGGGGTGACCGTCATGGTTTTTTCCATCGGCTTAAAAATCCATGAGCCACCTTGATTAATACTTGCCACGAATTCCACAATGACCTTCCGGTCCTCTGCAACAATCTCAGTTTGCGTCGCTTCCGCTTCTGCGATACTGAGCCGACCTGTTTTACCGTTGAGTCCTGTGATATCACAAATGATGTCATAAAGCGGCACCATCAAGTATCCAAAACCGAACATGGCAAACGCAAGACATACCATCTTGCCCGCCACCCTGGCATGTGATCTACGAGGTGGATCGTGTGGTAATTCGGTCACGCTACCTGCCCCCTTCCATAAAGAATGTAAATGATGCTACCCACATAAAGACACAGCGCTATAACCGCCAGACTCAGCGGAAGCCTATAACGTTTGAAGAATCCGGGAGATTTCGCTCCCGGCTCCTTCGCAGCATTGTCTGACTGATCGTTACTCATAGCTGTGTATTTGACCGAGCCTTCTAGGACCCTGTTATCGAGTGACCGTCGAAGGTTCGATGACAGGGGCAGTCTCGAACGTGTGGTATGGCGCTGGAGATGGAACAGTCCATTCCAAGCCTCTTGCTCCTTCCCAAACTTCGCCGGTAGCCTTTTCACCACCGCGTACACACTTGACAATGATGTACACGAACATGAGCTGGCTGAAGCCGAACCCGAAAGCACCGATGGAGGCAATCATGTTCCAGTCAGCAAACTGCAGACTGTAATCCGGAATACGTCGTGGCATGCCGGCTAATCCTACAAAGTGCATAGGGAAGAACAAGACGTTGACGAAAATGGTTGAGATCCAGAAGTGCATCTTGCCCAGCTTCTCGTCGTACATGTTACCGGTCCACTTTGGCAACCAGTAGTAGGTAGCAGCCATAAGTGAGTAGATGGCGCCCGGAACCAATACATAGTGGAAGTGAGCAACCACAAAGTAGGTATCGTGATATTGGATGTCAGCTGGCGTGATCGCGAGCATCAAGCCCGACAAACCACCCACAGTAAACATGATGACAAAACCAATTGCGAAGAGCATCGGGGTTTCGAATGTCATTGCGCCGCGCCACATTGTTGCGACCCAGTTGAAAACCTTAACGCCGGTTGGCACTGAGATCATCATGGTGGAGAACATAAAGAACAACTCACCGGCCAACGGCATACCCGTTGTAAACATGTGGTGGGCCCAAACGATAAACGACAAGAATGCAATTGACGCTGTCGCATACACCATTGAGTCATATCCGAACAGTTCTTTACGAGCAAACGTTGGAATGATTGAAGAGACAATACCAAAAGCCGGCAGAATCAAGATGTAAACTTCCGGGTGTCCAAAGAACCAGAAAATATGCTGGAACATGACTGGATCACCGCCGCCTGCAGCACTGAAAAAGCTCGTACCGAAATAACGGTCTGTCAGCAACATTGTTACCGCGCCAGCAAATACCGGAATAGTGGCGATAAGCAGATAAGCCGTGATGAGCCATGTCCATACGAACATAGGCATTTTCATGAAGGTCATGCCCGGTGGACGCATATTGAAAATGGTGGCTACGATGTTGATCGAGCCCATGACCGACGAAATTCCCATGAAGTGAATTGCAAAGATAACAAACGCAAAGCTATCGCCCATTTGCAGTACAAGCGGCGGATAAAGCGTCCAACCACCTGCGGGACCGCCGCTGTCCATGAACAAAGTGGAAAGCATGATCAGGAAGGCAAACGGCATGATCCAGAAAGACCAGTTGTTCAGTCTTGGCAGAGCCATGTCTGGTGCGCCGATCATCATCGGGATCATCCAGTTAGCCAAACCTACGAAGGCTGGCATAACGACGCCAAAAATCATGACGATTGCGTGAAGCGTTGTCATTGAGTTGAAGAACATCGGATCGACGATCTGAATTCCAGGCTGGAAAAGTTCTGCCCGGATAACCAGTGCCATAGCACCACCGATGAAAAACATAACTAGAGAGAACCAGAGGTACAAAGTACCGATGTCCTTATGGTTGGTCGTAGTGACCCAACGCATTAGACCTGGAGCAGGCCCGTGCTCGTCGTGATCATGATGCGCATGATCATCCGGTGCGTGGTGTGTGACGTCATTTGAGCTCATCAGTTGACTCCCGTAGTTGTGTTCATGTCAGGCAGAGCGGCGACACTTGCCGGAGCACTGATGTCGAGACCATCACGCAACGACTTGATATGTGCTGGCTGGAGTGTGTCTCCTGTGCTGTTGCCAAAAGCATTTCGCTGAAAAGTAATGACCGCAGCGATGTCTGCATCGCTCAGCACATCGCTGAACTTTGTCATCATTGAGCCTTCGATACCGTTCATGACTGTATCCACGTGTTGATCGATGCTGCCTGTGGCAATCTCACTCCCTGCAATTGCTGGGAACATGCCCGGAATGCCTTGACCTTCGGCCTGGTGACAACTCATGCAGTTGGCCTGATAAACCTTTTCACCAACGCTGACCAGTTCTTTATGAGCCCACTGGCGCTCTGACTGCCCACTAGCGGACGCCATCGCGCTTTGCTTCTCGGCAATCCAGCTGTCGTATTCTTCTTGAGATACTGCTCGAACAACGACTGGCATAAAGCCGTGGTCGCGACCGCAAAGCTCTGCGCACTTTCCGCGGTAGATGCCCGGCTCCTCGATGAGAGCCCAGTTTTCGTTGATGAATCCGGGGATAGCATCTTTTTTGACCGCCAAGTCAGGAACCCACCATGAATGGATAACGTCAGCTGCGGTATGCAGAAATCGGATTTTCTTACCAACCGGCACAACCAGCTCGTTGTCGACTTCCTTCAGGTAGATCTCGCCTTCGCCTTGGTAGTTACCTGACTCAGGCACGAAGGTAGACTGCAGATCGATATCTGAACCCATCTGACGAGCCTGGTTGTGAGTCGGCTCTAGCTGGCTGAAAAACGACACGCCGCTGTCCATGTACTCATAGTGCCAACGCCACTGGTAGCCGGTGACTTTGATGGACATTTCGGAATCGCTGAAATCTTCCATTTTTATCAAAACCCGGGCCGCTGGAATCGCCATGGCGATCAAAATAATCAGCGGAACGACGGTCCAGACAATTTCAACGGTTGTGCTCTCGTGAAACGTCGCAGGCTTAGCACCTTTGGATTTCCGATGAACAAACATGGAGTAAATCATGACAGCGAACACTGCTGCACCGATTGCGCAACAGATATAAAAAATCCGCATATGGAGGGTATACACCTCGTTGCTGATCTCCGTTACGCCTTGCGGCATGTTCAACGCTCCCCAGTCTGCCCAAGCGCCCAACGGCACCAGTAGCAGCATCAACGACAGAAGCGCCCAACGAGAAACGTTAGACGTCATAACTACTCTCCAAAAAATTAAACAAATAAACGATCAGCACTCTCGCGCTTAAACCTGATGAACCTGCGCGCCCCATAGGGAAGTCAGGAACTTGTTGGTAACTCTTAATTCTACACCCTGAAGATTCAAAGGCCTATGCCTGATTACTCAGTGCGCTCTGCAATTCTGTGTACAACTCTTTTTTTTCTTCCCTGTTCAGACTGCTTCCCAGTACGTAGCATTTTCCGTGAGCCGACACGCTTAAATCCCCGACTTCAAATATGTTTTCCGGGCAGCTGTAGGACAACCGACTGAACCGGCGTGGCAAGTTTACAGTGACATCGGGTTGATTGTAGCCCCACTCCAACCGAATCGCTTCATTGTTAAGCGTAATTACCTCTTTTCTGGACAACCTTTTTAGCGTTAGGTACAAACAAACCACTATCAGGATGATCTCTGCACCAGCAAAGGGGATAACCATCCATAGACCGAATGTCGCCATGGCAATGGCCACACCCATGCAAATGACGCCCAGGCTGGCAGCCAGATAGAGGTTGGCACGCCAGCTCATGGACTGATTAGCTTTCACTATCAGACGAGTGGTCTTGCCGTTCTCCTCCTGAACTTCAATCACAGGCAATTTTCCTAAACAACGCCGGTCTACCTATTTTGTAGATGTGTTTACGACAATCGACAACGAATGGTTGCCATGAACTAACCGCAGCTAATGTCATGCCACCCTAATAGAGGCGCTATCGTCCAATTTTACTGCTCCATGAACCTCTCAGGCTATCTGCGGGTATGCTATATTCGGAATCAGAGTTTTGCCTAGATGGAAGCAATTCTCCTTTCCAGCCATGACCGTGAACTAGCTCGAGAGATACCTTAAAACGCTCAGCTTCCCCGGCATTGGCGCTTAACGATTGCCTAACACTCGGCGACATCAGGCCCAGGCGCCGCCCAGTCGCGACATTGACCGCCCCCAAAGCCCTCAATTCATGCTGCAACGCCCCAATATCAGGGTAATCAACATTGAGCGAATCTCTGTCCAGCACTGGCGCTGCGAACCCGGCTGCCATGAGTGAATCACCGATATCATGCATATCTATCAGGCCGAACTCATGCAGATAACCGTCAATGCAGGCCCAAGCGGCTCGGTACTCTTTTAACGTGTCTGGGCCTGCACTAGCAAACATGAAAGCGCCGCCTGACGTCAAAACGCGAGCGACCTCTTCAAAAACTCTATGGGGTGAGTGACACCACGGCAGCATCAGGTTAGACACCACCAGATCAAACGACTCAGCTGCAAAAGGGAGTTGATGCGGGTCACACTCAAGCCGCACGGGATTTTTCGGCTGCGATCGAAGCCAGGCTGGCCAACTACGGGGAATTTTGGCCGGTGGGAGTGTCGCAAAATCGCAACCGATGATTTCGGCTGAGGGATATTTTTGCTGCAAAGAATCCAATTGGTAGCCGGTTCGACAACCCAGATCTAACACGGTTTTAGGCGCAATTGCCAGCAAATCCAATCGTTCAAGCAGTTGCTCGGATGTTGCCTCAAACACAGCTGAGAACTGGTCAAACGCGTGCTGATTTCTGACCAAGCTTCTGCGTACCTGCGCCACCGAGCCGGGTTGAATGAGAGAGCTCATGATCGAGAATGTCTTTTGAGGGCGATCAAAGGGTTGGATCTTGCGCGCGTTATTCTTATATAGTCCCTGCCATCTGATTCATGACCTAGGACACTCAATCGTGTTTAGCGCTGATCTTGCCATACCTGCTCTGTTCGTTGGGGTTCTTGCCTATTTAGTCGGTTCAGTATCCGCCGCTATTCTCGTTTGCAAGGCGATGGGGCTTAACGACCCTCGAACCGAGGGCTCCGGCAACCCGGGCGCCACCAATGTTCTACGCGTGGGTGGCAAAGTTCCCGCAGCGCTGACGCTTTTGGGCGATGCACTCAAGGGCTTTTTGCCCGTGATAGTGACAGCCGCTTTGATAGATCACGCGCCAACAGTCGCCCTTGCAGCGCTAGCGGCGTTCCTTGGGCACTTGTATCCGATCTTTTTCGACTTTCGGGGTGGCAAAGGTGTAGCAACCGGATTTGGGGCGTTGCTTGGCCTGAATCTGACGATTGGTGCCTTGGCACTGCTCACTTGGCTGGCAATGAGCCTTGCGCTTAAGCGATCTTCACTAGCCGGTCTGATCACGTTTGTGCTTATCCCGCTTTATTTGCTGTTTGATCAACAGACAATCTACGCTGTAGCGTTTGTCATTATCGGTGCGTTTATTTTTTATACTCACCGGTCTAACATTCAACGTCTGATAAACGGCACCGAACCCGTCATTGGCAAAAAATAGGAAAAGCCCTTAACATACTGAAAGTATTCTAATTTAGAGTATCTAGAGGCCACCTTGGCTTAACTTTAACGCCTAGTTCAGACACCTCTCCGCGCGCCAAACGCTGAGCACCCGCAAGCGCAATCATGGCGCCGTTATCGGTACAAAATTCCAGTCGCGGATAAAAAACCTGCACGCCTTCTGCGGTTAAAGCATCTGCGGCGGCCCTTAGCTGTCGGTTAGCACTGACTCCTCCGGAAATCACAAGCCTCGTCAAACCGGTTTCCTGTAAGGCTTTCTGACTTTTACCGATAAGAACGTCAACCACAGCTTGTTCAAAACTGGCGGCCAAATCTGCCATAAACTGGGGATGGCGATCATCTGGGCCATCGAAGCTTTTGTAACGCGTAATCGCCGCCGTTTTCAACCCGCTGAAACTGAAGTCTAGATTCGGTCTATTCATCATGGGGCGCGGTAATTTAACCCGGCTAGCATCGCCGGAACTGGCTAAAGCCGACAACGCTGGCCCACCTGGATAACCCAAGTCGAGCATTTTCGCAGTCTTATCGAACGCCTCACCCGCTGCGTCATCAATGGACTCACCCAGAAGCTCATAATCTCCCAACGAAGTCACTCTGACCAACTGCGTGTGCCCGCCTGATACCAATAAGCACAAAAAAGGAAACTCAGGAGGCTCATCTTCCAGCATCGGTGCTAACAAATGCCCCTCCAAGTGATGCACGCCAAGAGCTGGGCGTTCAATTGCCCACGCCAAACCTTGCGCCATCATCGCGCCGGTCAGCAACGCTCCGGCCAATCCAGGGCCAGCTGTGTAGGCCACCGCATCAATATCTTCCAGAGAAATTTCAGCCATTTCACACACTTGGCGTGTCAGCGGCACCAACCTTCGAACATGGTCGCGAGATGCCAGCTCAGGCACTACGCCGCCATAAAGCGCATGCAAGTCCACCTGACTAAACAGCGAATGGGCCAGAAGACCGCGCTCAGAGCTGTACAAAGCCAGCCCTGTTTCATCGCAGGAGCTCTCGATTCCGAGGGTAATCATGGAATTTTTCAAAGAAATATCACGAAGTTTGAGTTTATGGCACGGAACCCGTTATAATAGAGAGCTTTCCGCGATTCAGCCGAGTAATTCATTAATGCCTTCAGTACGTGTCAAAGAGAACGAACCCTTCGAAATGGCTTTACGCCGTTTTAAGCGATCTTGCGAAAAAGCGGGAGTTCTCACAGAAACTCGCCGTCGTGAATTCTACGAAAAACCAACCACTGAGCGTAAGCGTAAAGCGGCAGCAGCTGTTAAGCGCCATCAGAAAAAGGTTTCTAAAGAATCTTCACGTCGCGTAAGAATGTATTAAGAATAACGTACTGGCAGCTGGGCAATTGTCCCAGCTACCTTAGTCTGTTATTCGCCATTCTAGATCTAACCACCTTAGCGTCTTAGATCAACAATACGATACTCCGCCCCCTAGCATTACGCCACAGCGTGTCTGTGCGTGCAAAACACAGCAACCAGCGTAAAATGCTCCACCCATTTGGTTTATTGGAGCCACGTGATGAGTGAAACACGTCAACGCATCTTAGATGACATCAAAACAGCGATGAAAGCAGGCGATAAGCCTCGTTTAGCCACGCTAAGACTGATGTCAGCTGCCATCAAACAAAAAGAAGTCGATGAGCGTATCGAGCTCAACGAAGAAGCCACGCTTGCCATCATCGATAAACTGATGAAGCAGCGAAGAGAATCCATCTCTCAGTATGAAGCTGCGGGACGTGACGATCTGGTTGCGCAAGAGCAAGCCGAGGCAGAGATTATCAAGACTTATCTGCCAGAGGCATTAAGCGACGATGAAATTTCTGCGATCATAGCTGAAGCTATTGAGACTACTGGCGCGGCGTCCGTAAAAGATATGGGCAAGGTTATGGGCATGGTAAAGCCCAAACTTCAAGGTCGTGCCGACATGTCCAGCGTCAGCAAAAACATTAAAGATCGCCTCAATTCGTGATCTTTTAATCCGGTGCCCGCAATGCGGGGCACATTTAGGATAAGGAAATATCTATGAGTGACATGATCTTTCAGTTTCTGGATCTTCCAAGAAAAGACCCAAAAAAGGTCAAAGTCCCGGTTCGGATAAAACATTTTAAGGAAATCTACGGGCAGTTTTCTGCTGAAAAAGCAGGAAAACAGGCAGGCAGATGCTTGTCGTGCGGCAATCCGTATTGCGAATGGAAGTGCCCGGTACATAACTACATTCCCAATTGGCTGAAACTGGTTGCTGAAGGCAATTTATTCGAAGCCGCTGAAATGTCGCACAAGACGAACTCTCTGCCTGAGATGTGTGGTCGCGTTTGCCCTCAAGATCGACTGTGCGAAGGTGCTTGCACACTCAACGATGGATTCGGCGCCGTCACTATCGGCTCTATCGAAAAGTACATAACCGACGAAGCCTTAAAAAAGGGTTGGCGCCCAGATATGTCTGATGTTGTACCCACCGGACAAAAAGTAGCCATCATTGGCGCTGGCCCTGCAGGTCTGGGCTGTGCTGACATCCTGACACGCAATGGCGTGAAGGCGGTTGTTTACGACCGATACTCAGAAATCGGCGGGCTGCTGACGTTCGGCATACCCCCGTTCAAACTTGAAAAAGAAGTGGTCTTCACTCGTCGCGACATCATGGAAGAGATGGGTGTTGAGTTCGTGTTGAACACAGATGTCGGTAAAGACATTCCTTTCCAACAACTGCTTGACGAATACGACGCGGTTTTCTTAGGCATGGGAACCTACACCTCTATGCGTGGTGGCTTCCCAGGCGAAGATCTTAACAATGTGCACGAAGCACTACCGTTCCTTATCTCAAACGTTAACTATCAATACGGTTGGGACAAAGATAAAGATAACTTCGTTGACCTGAAAGATAAGAACGTCGTTGTTCTCGGCGGTGGTGATACTGCTATGGACTGTAACCGCACATCAATCAGACAATCTGCCAAGTCAGTAACGTGCGCTTATCGCCGTGACGAAAAGAACATGCCGGGTTCACGTCGCGAAGTGAAAAACGCAAAAGAAGAAGGCGTAAAGTTTGTCTGGAACAGACAACCCATTGAGCTCGTCGGCGACGATCAGGGCAACGTGACCGGCGTCAAAGTGGTAACAACGAAGATGGGTGAGCCTGATCAACGAGGTCGGCGTATGCCCACGGTGGTTGAAGGATCAGAGGAAGTCATACCTGCCGATGCCGTGTTGGTTGCCTTCGGTTTCAGACCTAACCCTGCCGAATGGTTTACAGACTTTGACATCCAAACGGACGATTCTGGGAGAGTCATAGCACCTGAGAACGGTGGATTCACGCATCAGACCACCAACCCTAAAATATTTGCAGGTGGTGATATGGTCCGGGGCTCTGATCTCGTTGTCACAGCAGTCTTCGAAGGCCGAAACGCCGCAGATGGCATCATTCGCTATTTAGCGGAGACAGTCGACGCACCATGAGCACTTCGCTTCAAAACGATCTCTACCTCAGAGCATTAAATAGAGAAGAGACACCAAGAACCCCTGTCTGGGTAATGAGGCAAGCTGGGAGATATTTGCCAGAGTACTTAAAAGTTCGCAAACAGGCGGGCGACTTCATGACTCTGTGCAGCACCCCAGACTTAGCATGCGAAGTCACTCTTCAACCCATCGATAGATTCAATCTTGATGCGGCAATCTTATTCTCCGACATTTTAACTATCCCTGATGCCATGGGATTAGGCTTACATTTCGAAACTGGCGAAGGTCCAAAATTTTCCAATCCTGTCCGCACTCGTGCCGACGTTGAAAAACTTCCTGTCCCCGACCCCATGGACTCTCTGCGCTATGTCATGGACGCAGTTTCAACGATACGCCGTGAGTTAAACGGTCGCGTACCCCTAATTGGATTTTCGGGAAGCCCGTGGACCTTAGCGACCTACATGGTTGAAGGTGGCGGGACAAAAGATTTTTCTAAAGTAAAAGGCATGCTCTACAGCGATCCTCAAGCCTTGCACCAGTTGCTGGACAAAACAGCTCAGTCAGTTATCAGTTATCTGAATGCTCAGGTTGAATCGGGTGCACAGTCACTCATGATTTTCGACACCTGGGGTGGTGTATTGTCGCCTGCAAACTACCGGGAATTTTCGCTTCGGTACATGCAACAAATTATTGATGGCTTAACGCGTGAAGCCGATGGCCGAAAAGTCCCAGTGGTTCTGTTTACTAAAAATGGAGGCCAATGGTTAGACATCATGGCGGACACAGGTTGCGACGGCTTGGGAGTCGATTGGACCACTAATTTAAGCGATGCTCGTGCTCGCACAGGCGACAGAGTCGCTTTACAAGGCAACCTTGATCCCAGTGTCTTGTACGGATCACCTGACACCATCAAACATCATGTCAAGGCGGTACTAGATAGCTATGGTCAAGGGCCCGGGCATGTGTTCAACCTGGGGCACGGCATACATCAGTTCGTCAACCCAGAACACTTAGGCATCATGGTTGAGACTGTTCGAGACTTAAGCAGCCGCTAGGCAAGCGCCTAAATCAACAGCAACGAGCCGCTTGCTTTAGGCAGTCACTGAAAAATATCAATATCTGGTATTGGCCGAATCGGGCTTGTCGGCTGATCTCAAAGAGTTTGCTTAACTGGCAAGCAATCGTTTTATAAACTACAAACCCGATAATACTTTCGGGACAACTACGCAACGGCACTGATACTTGACGCATCGAAGCCAAGCTATATCGTTCCGTAAAATTCGCCCCGCATGCCCGCATTCCTTCGTTAAGAACGGAGTATCGCGCTGCAGGGAGTCTGTAGTTAGCCTAGCTTACTTATTCTCGTCTTTATAGATTGCGACGCCGAGTGATACGCAAAGCAGCGACATAAGCACAGAAATAGGGGCAGCAGATACAACCATTGCGCTGCGGATTGATGAAAATCCGTCTAGTAAGATCAACAATATCATCACTGCTATCAAAACCGTTGTCCAACCCACTACGGCGCGTCGGTTGTCACGTGAAGACTCCTGTCCCAAAACCGTATTGACTACAATAATTGCACTATCGATGCTCGTGGTCAGATAGGTTATCAATAGCAACACTAAGACGATTGACACAATCGTGGCAGGCCATCCAGCAAATAAGTATTCGACCATCGAAAATATTTTCTGACCAGTGCCCGCCTTGATCAACTCGCCGTTTGCAGTTCCATTAAGCTCAAGCCAAATAGCATTGCCTCCCGCAAATGACATCCAAACCATCGTTAAAAAAGCGGGGAGTATGACCGTGGCGAATACGTATTGACGAATCGTTCTTCCTTTGGATACTTTCGCTAGGAAAATTCCAATGAACGGAGAGAACGCTAACCACCATCCGGTCCAATGGAACATCGTCCACTCACTTTGCCAGGCGTGTAGTTTACCCATGGTTTCGGTGCCGTCTGCCATCCAGACCTTTAACAGCAAAATAGGCAAATCCCTTAAGTAGCTTGAGGCGCTGAAAAACAGAGCATTAATGCTGTCCACGAACGAGCCCGCCATAAGTATTAAAGCAAGGATAGTAATACTCATAAGCATATTCGCGTTCGAGACCCATTTCACCCCACGGCCTAAACCGGAAATAGCCGACGCCGCAGCAAATAACATTATGAAGATGCTAGCGCCAATCTTACTTCCAACTTTGACACCTCCGTCGGCTTCCAACAACCACAACGCATCTATCGTTATCGCGATACAAAAAACAAGTTCTTCGAGTGCAAAACCCAAAATTTGCACAACGCACAATAAAGTAACGGCGACCGTTACCATATCTATGAATTGCCCTAAACTGCCCTTCATAGCATTTCCGAATATGGGGAGCAGGGCCGTTCGGATAGTTAAGGGCAACCTCTGTCTGTGCCCTGTGTAAGCAACTGCCAAACCTACGATGGCATACCCTGCCCAGCCGGCAAGTCCCCAATGTGCGTATGTCCACTTCAATGCACTAGGGATGCCCTGGGACGAATTCGCTTCGGAAAAACCAATGATGACATCAGGATTGTTTTGCATTCCAGCCAAAGGCTCGGCAACCCCCCATGTCAAAAGGCCCACACCCATGCCGGCGCCAAAGATTATAGAAAACCATGAAAAGAACGATGTCTGCGGGCGGTCTTCGGGAAGACCCAGTTTGAGTTCGCCAATACGAGGCAGCACGATAACAACCATCGTGCAGATAAGAAAAAACGAAATACTCCAAAGGATCCAATGCGGAAATTTCGCAAGGTAAAATTCGCCTGCACGCCTTAAGAATTCGGCAGTGAAAGTTGGGTAAAGAACCGTCGCGACGATGAGCATCAGAGGCAGGATGCAGCTTCCTAGGAACACGGGCATCATCGCCTGCTCACGCCAGGTGTTATCTCCGATCCTCGCGACAACATCGCTCATACTTGTCCCACTCGCTGAATGCCTACTCAGATGCACCCAAGCTAATCGCGGGCAGCCTAAAGGCAGTAATCTTTACACTACTGCTAAGCGTGGCGACCCTTAATGATAAAGAATTATACGTTTATTGCTTATCCGCAAATTCCGTCACAAAAAGGCTGTTAAAAAATAATACTTCCCTAACGCCTCTTTAGAATAACGACTCAACTTCTTTGGCTTTTTCTTTCCGCGTTTTGGTAACAACGACCGCCTCGCCCTGCTGAACTTTGATCTCAGCCTCCTCTAGCCTTTCGATCTCCTCCTCATCTGGCATGTTGTCTTCCATGAACATTTCCATGATCGTGTTTTGACCGACAGCTGGCTCCCCACTCTTACGGTCTATTCGAACAATCTTGATGCCTTCAGGCACAGGCGCTTCGACCTGCGGCGAGCCAACAACTGTTCGCTGTATAAAACTTGTCCACATTGGCAAGGCCGCAACACCACCGGCTTCACCACGTCCCAACGGATCTAGGCCGTCAGAACCAATCCATGCAGACGCAACAACTTTCGGGTTATAACCGACGAACCATGCATCTAACTGGTTGTTCGTCGTGCCGGTTTTTCCAGCCAGATCTTGACGTTGCAGCGCCTCGCCCGCGCGTCTGGCAGTACCGCGCTGAACGACCTCTTTCATGATGCTGGTCATGATAAACGCGTTGCGCTCATCGATCACTCGCGGCGCATCCACTGCATCTAACAGAACTTTCTTGAGTTCAAGACTGGCGGCCGCACTTTCAATGGCAGTTGCATCTTCATTTCGCAGCACCGCCAAACTGGCATCGTCGGCTGTTGCTGCACCTGTTGTAGCCTCTCCCGTCTCTGACCCCATCTCCGCATCAAGAGGATTACTCACCGCCGGATCACACCCATCGCAAAAGACCACTTTAGGTGCAACATAAAGAACGTTACCTCGTGGATCTTGTACCCTATCAATGAAATGCGCAGGCACGCGGTACCCACCATTCGCAAATATAGAGAACGCAGAACTCATCTCAAGGGGAGAGACGGCAGCACTTCCTAGGGACAAAGAGAGATCTGGCGGTAAATTTTCAGCTTTGAAGCCGAAGCGCTGTGAATATTCCACGGTGTAAGGAATGCCTATTTCACGAAGCACTCTTACTGACACAAGGTTACGCGATTTCACTAACGCTTCACGTAATCGTGTGGGGCCGAAAAAGCGGCCACTATAGTTAGATGGCCTCCACTCACCCTCCAGTGCGTCGTCATGGAAAACCACCGGAGCATCATTGTAAATGGTGGCGGCCGTATCACCAGCGCTTAATGCTGCCGAGTAAATAAACGGCTTAAACGTGGACCCGGGTTGGCGGCGAGCCTGCGTGACTCGATTAAATTTGCTTCGGAAATAATCGTAGCCTCCAACCAGCGCTGTGATTTTGCCACTCGTTGGTTCTATGGCTATAAAAGCGCCTTCTACGCCCGGCTCTTGAACGAACCGAACAGATCCATCATCTTTAATTTGGAGGGCGATTACATCACCCACTGCCAGCACCTGATCGACGGATTCGATTTTACTGCCGCGTTTGTCAATGTTGATGCGTTCTCGCGCCCACTCAACGTCTTCAAAAGGAATAACGTATTCAGAATTTTCTTCAGTAACAACCGTGGCACTTGAAGCATCGACCGCGATGACGGCAGCAGGCTGAATATCTCCCGGATCAGCCAAGGCTTTGAGGCTTGCAATGCGGGCTTCAGGGTCTGCCAGTGTTTCCGGGGCCAGTCTGTCTATAGGGCCGGTGTAACCATGCCTACGCTCATAATCGTACAACGCGTCTCGCAGCGCTGCATTCGCCGCTTTTTGATCATCTGAACGAATCGTCGTGTATACGTTATAGCCAGCGTTTGCCCAGTTCTGACCGAATAACTGCTGGACACGAGATCGGGCCATTTCACCCACATAATGAGCCTCAGCTTCTGGCGTTGCGTAATGAAGTTTAGCTGTTACTGGTTGTGCCTTGGCCAAATCGTAGTCGGCCTGAGTGATCATGTTCAGGTCGAGAAGCCGCCCTAGCACATAATCCCTGCGCAGCAGAGCGCGTTCGGGATTAACGATCGGGTTGAAGCGGGAAGGGGCTTTGGGCAATCCAGCCAACATCGCTGATTCGACTAACTCTAGCTCTGATATCTTTTTCCCGTAATAGACTTTTGACGCAGCCGCGAATCCGTACGAACGGTTACCCAGGTAAATCTTGTTGATATAGAGCTCGAGAATCTCATCTTTTTCTAGCTCGTTTTCGATTTTGAACGATAAGAATATTTCCCTTATTTTTCGGTCGTAGGTTCTCTCATTCGACAAGAAGAAGTTACGCGCCACCTGCATGGTGATTGTGCTTCCACCCGGGCCCTTACGTCCGGTTTTTACTAGGAAGATGGCTGCTCGCACCAATCCTTGCCACGCAACCCCGGGATGCGAATAAAAGTGCTGATCTTCTGCCGCAATTATTGAATTCTTGAGGCTATCCGGGACTTCGGAAATCATGGCTGGCTCTCGCCGCTTCTCACCATATTCCGCGATTAAATCTCCCTCAGCGGTGAAAATACGTAGCGGCATTTGCAACTGAACTTCACGCAGCTGTTGGACATCAGGCAACGTAGGAGAGATGGTGTAATACAAATAACCCACCCCGATAGCCACAAGCAAACCGATCAAGACACCGGTAAACGCCAGCCACTTGACGATTTTGCCGATCCAGCCACCTTTCTTGGCGTTTTCTGAGCGACGTCGACGAGATCTTCTCGAAGAACCTGATGATGAAGGCATCTAGAAGCCATTTCGGTTGGGAACACCGGAATTATATCAATAGCCTGAGCTCTGGGCGGGACCTAATACATTAGTAAGGGTTTGAAATACTCTGAAATGGCGGATTCTCTGCTGTAAAGCCCTTCAAATCACGAAATCAACCAGTATTTGAGGCTTTAGGTTACCTACGTCACGTAACAGGAAGCTGCCCCATTAATGTGGACTGGATCTCGCATTGAAATTAAGAAATTTCGACTGAGCCTAAAGGAAAGTCACTCTTTGGGCGCTAAACGGGACATGGCACTCAAAATATCATCGAAGAAAGATGGCCTCATCGGCCTGGACATCACTGCAACCTCAGTGAAGCTGCTGGAATTAAAACCGGCGAAAAAGGGGTTCAAAGTGATGAGCTATACCGTGGAGCCCTTACCGGCCAACGCGGTCATTGAGAAAAACCTGCAGGACGTTGAGGCTGTTGGTGAAGCGATTCGTCGGGCCTACAAACGCTCAGCGACCCGGACGAAGGCATGCGCTGTGGCCGTTCCAAGCGCAATGGTCATCACAAAGGTGATTCAAATGCCCAATTATCTCAAGGATCACGAGATGAATGCGCAAATTCAACTCGAGGCCGATCAGTACATTCCTTATGCCATCGAAGAAGTGAATCTAGACTTTCAAGTTATCGGCCCCTCTGAAGATGATGCTACAACCGTTGACGTGCTGCTCGCCGCCTCTCGCAGTGAGAACGTTGAGGATAGAATCGCCGCAGCCGAAATCGGTGGCCTTGATGTCAAGGTAGTTGATGTTGAACCCTACACCGTTGAAGGTGCTTTTCAATTGATTAAGCATCAGATACCCGACGATGCCGTGGACCGTACGATTGCGGTACTCGACGTCGGTGCCAGTATGACGAGCCTTTGCGTACTTCGAAATCAACAGCTCGTCTATACACGCGAACAACCCTTTGGCGGCAAACAGTTGACCGAAGAAATCATGCGTCGATACGGTTTGTCTTATGAAGACGCAGGTCGCGTGAAACGCGTCGGCGGTCTGCCGGACAACTATGACCCAGAGGTACTCGCACCTTTTAGAGATTTGATTGTTCAGCAAGCAAACCGATTCTTGCAGTTCTTCTTCTCTGCAGACAAGAACGATTACGTTGATCAAATCGTACTGGCAGGTGGCTGTACCGGTATACCAGGTGTGGCTGAACTAATAGAAGCACGTATTGGAACACCAACAGTGGTAGCAGACCCATTCGGTGAAATGCGAGTCGGCTCAGATATACCCACACAACGATTGAAGGATGACGGTCCAGCGATGTTGATAGCATGCGGGCTGGCAATGCGAGGAGCAGAGCTATGACACGCATCAATCTTCTTCCATGGCGCGAAACATATCAGCGTGAGAAGAACCAAGCATTCTATGTTGTCATGGGATTCTGTGTAGCACTGGCAGCTGGCGTTGGTTTCGCAGGCCTCAAGTATGCTGAGGATAAAGTCAACTTTCAAGCAAAGCGGAACGCTCACCTGAATAATGAAATAGCACTTCTACAAGAGGAGCTTCAAGCGATCAACGAGTTAGAAGAGACTAAAAACGATCTGCTGTCACGGATGGAAATCATTCGAGACCTTCAAAGTAGACGACCGCAAATCGTTCATACGTTTCACGAGATCGCAGCACGAATTCCTGATGGAATTTTTCTAACGGCTATGAAGCAATCTGGTGACAAGAAACTGGAGCTGGACGGAATAGCTGAATCAAACGCTCGGGTCTCGGCACTCATGCGCAAAATGGACCAAAGCGAATACTTCACTAAACCCGCGCTGGAAGTCATTACATCTGACAAAGACAATGCTATTTCGACGTTCAAGCTCAGTCTAGAACAAAACGATCCGAACGCTGCCAAGGATACGGAGTTTGAAAATGACATTTAGTGAAACATGGGATCAGTTGCAAAACATCGACGCTGAATCATTCAGCCGAATTGGCACAGCACCGATCGCCACAAGAGCAGTTCTTACACTCATTGTCTGTGCAGCAGTTATCGCAGCCGCAGCCCACTTCATCATTAAGCCGAAGTTTGTTGAACTCGATGGGTTAAAGCAACAGGAATTAGTTCTTCGAACAACGTTTGACTCAGAGCAGGCGAAAGCTGCAAATCGCCAAGCCTACGTTGAACAACTGGAAGTGATGAAGAAGACGTTTAAAGTCATGCTTCGCCAATTACCTAATAAAACCGACATAGAAAGTCTTTTGGTTGACCTGTCTCAAACAAGCGTAGCCAGTGGCTTGGAAGTAAATTTCTTCAAGCCTGATAGCGAAGTTCCGAGAGGGTTTTATGCTGAGTACCCAATACGAATAAGCGTAACCGGTCAGTATCATGAGTTTGGAAAATTTGTTAGCGGACTGGCCGCGCTTCCACGAATTGTCACACTCAGCGATATCGACATTACAGATATAACTGATCGACCTGCTACAGACCAACAGGACCAGTCTTCTTTTAGTCGCGTTAGTCGAGGTGCTAAAAAGCTGAAGATGGACCTTGTGGCTACGACCTATCGATACATTGAGGAGGGCGAATAAGCCATGACACGCTTGAAACTAATACCGGTAATAGGTATCACAAGCTTATTGTCTGCTTGCGGGGGCAGCATGGCCGACCTCGAGCAATTTATCGCTCAGACGAAACAAGCCCACCATGGCAAGGTGGATCCACTGCCGGAATTTCCCGAATACACCAATTTCACCTATGAAGTTGAAGACATTCGCGATCCGTTTAAACCTCATTCTGACATCGACTTGGCTGCCGGCGATGGCACTGGTCCAAGACCCGAAGCTACACGTCAGAAAGAGGCTTTAGAGAGTTATCCAGTTGATGCTTTGAAAATGGTGGGCTTATTGCAGCAGAAATCACAAACATGGGGATTAGTACGAGACCCCGATGGAATTATTCATAGAGTCCAACCAGGGAATTACGCCGGTCAGAATCACGGCAAAATTACTCAAGTGTCTGATACAAAAATTCATATAGTCGAACTGGTGCCAGATGGCCTCAGTGGCTGGGTTAACCGCGAGGCTCAGCTCGCCATGGCAGAGGACTAGACAAATGGAGAATAACTTAACAATGCAAGTCCGATATAAGTTGCGACGTCTGAGCCAGCTTGGTTTACATGACATCACTCGAGTAGCTGGCGCAGCGCTGATTGCAGGACTTGCTCTTGCAGGTAACGGTTTACATGCCGCAACAAACTCCTTGTTGGACATCACACATGTCTCGCTTCCGGGCAACAAGCAGCAACTGGCTTTAACAATGAGTGGTCCTGCTTTCGAGCCGAGAGCTTTCACCATTGATAATCCTGCCAGGATTGCTCTGGACCTTCCTGATACATCAAATGCGATGGAGAGCCGTACTGTTAGCATCAGCTCTGGACTACTCCAAAATGTGACAACCATTGAAGCAGACGGTCGCACAAGGGTTGTCGTAAACCTCACGGCAATTGCACCCTACTCCACGACTGTTGACGGGAATCGACTACTGATCAACCTCGACTCGTCTGGAAGTGCGTCAGATTTTATTGAAGATGATGAACCCCTAAACCTGGGAGCCGCAACACCTGCGACAAATAACTCACAGTTTGTTAAGCAGCGTAGTAGCACGATCAACAGCTTAGATTTCCGACGCGGACCGATGGGGGAGGGTCGCATCATTTTCGATCTATCTACTCCCAATGCGGTCACAGACCTACGTCAGGAAGGCGGTAAGCTCATTGTTGAGTTTCCAGACACGCAACTCGCTGCTAACCTTCAAAAGCGATTGGACGTTATGGATTTTGGCACACCGGTCAAATACATCGATTCAATCTCTAACAAGCGTGGAACCAAAGTTGTTATTCAACCAGCCTCGCCAGATTTTGAACAGTTAGCATATCAATCAGACAATTTGTTCACGGTTGAGTTAAAACCGATGAGCAGAGACGAAATAATAGCTAGCAAGAAAGCTAAGTTCGGCTTTGTCGGTGAAAAGCTTTCACTGAACTTCCAAGATATTGAAATTCGCTCAGTTCTACAGTTGTTGGCTGACTTCACGGACCTAAACGTTGTTGTCAGTGACACGGTAACAGGCAAGCTCACACTACGCTTGAAGAACGTACCTTGGGACCAAGCTCTCGATATCATTCTTCAATCCAAGGCGCTGGGTAAGCGTCAAGCGGGGAACGTCATCATGATTGCACCTGCTGAGGAAATTGCTGAAAGCGAGCGTATAGCTCTAGAATCGCAAAAGCAGATAGTTGAATTAGCCCCTATCCGCACAGAATTTTTTCAAGCGAATTACGCTAAAGCCAGCGATTTAGCCAACCTGCTGAAAGGAACAAGCAGCGGCGGTGAGTTAGCGGGTAGCTCAGGCGGTTTGTTGTCAGATCGAGGGAATGTCTCGGTGGACGACCGTACCAACACTATTCTTATCAGTGATACCAGCGAACAGCTGACAGCCATTCGCGCATTAATTCATCGACTGGACGTCCCTATTCGTCAGGTTTTAATTGAGTCACGAATTGTTATCGCCACAGATGACTTCAATAAAGACATTGGTGTACGTTGGGGTCTGAACCGGAACACCGCCAACCCAGATGGTAGCGATAGCGGAAGCGGCTTTGCACTATCAGGCAATGCTCAAGGTATCCAGGATCTTCTCAACAATGAAACGGTGGGTGATGGACGATTCAACACCAACCTACCGGCCAACAACGCGGCAGGCTCCCTGGGAGTTGCTCTGGCAAAACTTCCATTCGGCACTTTGCTAGAACTGGAACTATCAGCAATGCAAGCTGAAGGTACCGGTGAAGTTATCTCAAGCCCACGTGTTATTACAGCCAATCAGCATGAAGCCTATATCGAGCAAGGTGTTGAGATTCCCTACCTCGAAGCTTCTTCAAGCGGTGCGACATCCGTATCGTTTCGAAAGGCAGTATTGGGCCTGACAGTGACACCGCAAATAACACCTGACGATCGTATCGTCATGGATCTAAAGGTCAACAAAGATACAGTTGGTGAAATCTTCGGAGCGGGTTCTCTGGCAGTACCTAGTATCGACACCCGCGAAGTCAACACCCAGGTGCTTGTCGACAACGGTGAAACAGTCGTACTAGGCGGAGTCTACGAACAGACAATCCTGAACAAAGTCGATATGGTTCCGTTTTTTGGTAACCTGCCATTAATTGGCCGACTGTTCCAACACACCGTTAATCAAGATGACAAATCTGAACTACTGGTGTTCGTAACGCCTAAGATCGTCAAAGAGAACGTCTCATTGAACTACTAGGAAGCTCATTGAGCTAGCTCTTTAGAAAACAACAGTTTTCAAGCCCACGATAAGCGTGGGTTTTTTTTGCCCAGAATTTGACCACGCGAGAATTCTACGCGCGACTTGGAATGAATGCTTTCTCAGCGGGGCAACACTAGGTATCATTAGCCACCTGCACTAAAAAGAGTCTCATGACCAGTATCTTTCTAGTCGGCCCAATGGGCTCGGGCAAGAGTACCGTTGGTCGAGCTCTTGCCAACAAAATCGGTTATCAGTTTCTCGATAGTGATCGGGAAATCGAGGCCCGTTGTGGCGTGGACATCCCCACGATTTTCGATTACGAAGGCGAAGCTGGCTTTCGTGACAGGGAATCACGCATGATTGACGAGTTAACACGACTACCAGGCATCGTGCTTGCCACCGGGGGCGGTTCAATACTCCGTGAGCTAAATCGCGAACATTTAAATTCTCGTGGCCATGTCATTCTCCTGCAGGTGGATATCAAAGAACAACTACGCCGGGTCGCATTTGATTCCAGCAGGCCGCTTCTCAAAACGGACGACCCTGAAGCTCGTTTAAAATCTCTCATGGAACAACGGGAGCCCATTTACAAGGCAGTAGCCGACGTAGAGATCTCTACCGATTCGCGTCGTATGTTCCACGTAGTGACACGCATCCTTAGGCACCTAAAAAAGAACAACGTCAAGCTCGAAACCGCTCCAAAAGACAAACAAGAGCGCAAAGCGATTAAAGAACCTTTAAAGAAAACCGCCAACACTTCGCAAAACTCCAGCCGCTAAGACTCTCCGTCCTTGCAACAGCGGCAGATCGGGTTAAATTTTACGGACAGCGTGGTACATTCGCTCTTCGGCCTCAACAAATTCTATTGCTTCAAACATGCAAACGGTTTCCATTGAACTCGGCGATCGCAGTTATCCGATCCACATAGGATCGGACCTCATTGGTCAGCGCGGCCTCTTAGCCGAAAGCGTACGGAATCGTGCCATGGTCGTAACCAACGAGACCATCGCCCCGCTCTACCTGGACAAGACACTGGCCAGCCTAGGCAACATCCCGTCATCGAGCGTGATTCTTCCCGACGGAGAAAATTTTAAAAATCTGGACGAGCTGAATAAGATTTTCTCGGCACTGTTGAGTGAAAATTTTGACAGGAATTGCACGCTGATCGCTCTAGGCGGCGGCGTGATTGGGGATATGACGGGCTATGCCGCTGCCAGCTACCAACGGGGAGTGGACTTTATCCAGGTTCCAACCACGCTTCTGGCCCAGGTAGATTCCTCCGTCGGTGGTAAAACCGCTGTGAACCACACATTAGGCAAAAACATGATTGGGGCTTTTCATCAGCCCATATCCGTGATAGCCGACATGAGCACCCTTGTTTCCCTAGATGACCGGGAACTGAGGGCCGGACTTGCAGAAGTCATTAAGTACGGATTCATCATAGACGCCGATTTTTTCAAATGGCTTGAGGACAACATGGACGCCCTATTGAGCCGCGACGCACTCGCTACTGCCACAGCAGTGAAGAGATCGTGTGAAATCAAAGCCCGTGTTGTTGAGGCCGACGAGCGAGAACATGGCATCCGGGCACTATTAAATTTGGGACATACCTTTGGTCACGCCATAGAGGCTGCTATGGGTTACGGCCACTGGCTACATGGTGAAGCTGTCAGCGCCGGCATTGCCATGGCAATGGATATTTCCCGACGCCTGGAACTCATTGACCACGACACTGAGGCGCGGGGCCTTCGTTTGCTAGATAAAGCAGGCCTGCCGGTCACACCGCCCACTGAAATGACGGCTGATTTATTTTTGCGCTATATGGCAAGAGACAAAAAAGTCCTATCAGGCAATATCCGTCTTATCTTGCTGGACAATATTGGTCAAGCACATGTGAGTCAGGATTTTGATCATTCAGCCTTGCACTCAACCCTTGCGCACTTTTGCGACTGAGTTTTCTGTGATCGATGCGCGAGACCAGCCCGGTCTATAGTAGTATCCACCTTTCTACCGTATCGAAGTTTTAGCATGTCGTTAAAAGACGCATCGGATGTGGCCCAATCAGCATTACTCTCCGACGCCACCCTTGCGGCGCTCGATTTGGCGCAACAGCCGTTCGGTCAACTGGACCCAAACAGCAATACGTTCAGCGATGAAACCACTGCCGAACAACTCGCTGACGTCAAACAGGCACTGATCACGGGCGACGATCTACTGCTCATCCTAGGGGCCGAGGGCTCAGGTAAAAGTGTCATGCTCAAGCAATTGGGTGAGCACAGCGGCCTGCGAATTCAATGCTTCGCGGTGAAGGGAAGCGAGCGCTTCAGCACCATGAATCTGTTTGCTGGACTGCTAGAGGCGTTCAAGCATTCACCACCTGAAAAACTTCAAGACATTCTGGATGATCTGATCCCCTACTTGCAGACACTAGTCTCTCGAAACACATTAAGCATTGTTGTTCTTGATGATGCAGACCACGTCAGCGAGGCCGAGTTGACTCAGCTGCTCAGCAGCATGTTGTACGTCAACAGCCAGGACGAAACAGTTCTCAGAATTGCTATGGCCGCCCACCCTGAATTTGAAGAACGTATTCCGGACTTACTCCCTCCGGGGGCCGACCTTCCCTACTCCAGCCTCATGATCAATGGTTTGAGCACTGTGCGCGCTACAGACTTTCTCGATTTTCGAGCTCGACAGGCCGGTCTGATGGGCGAGCCTCTGCTATCAGAAGAAGAAGTCGACGGCTTAGTCCACCAAAGTGAGGGTTTGCCGGGACCTCTGCTGGCGGCGGCTGCAAATGCGTTAAACGAAGAGCACGGGCCGGTGAAAAGTCAATTTGGCAGCGAGCTTGTCAAAGGAGCGGGTGGTGCCTGGTTGCAATCACGCTTTGCAAAAATTGCCATGGGTGTACTTGCCTCGCTATTCATACTGTTAGGCATATTGATGTTTCTTCCAGGAAAATCCAATGAGGATTCAACCCGATACACTGTAACGACTCAACCCATTAATCTCGGGGATACAGACGAAAGCGAACTTAAATTAGTTAACAATTCCACGGGGGCCGCGGCCAATCAAAGTAGCGCCGGATCAACCTTTTCAGGAAACGCATCCATTTCACTGAACGGCGTTGAAACAAGTGCGCAGCTTCAAGAAAGTGCAATCGCCGAAGCGAATTCTGGCCAATCAGCAGAAGAACAAGCCACCTCCACGATCGGCGCAATAACCGACGAAAACCGGGAAAACTCAGCGGCAAAAACGCCTATTGTTATCGTGCCTGAATCCGGTGCGAATTCCGAGGGCACATCCACCGCATCATCAGTATCGACGGCCGAAGAAGCCGAAAAGGCAGGCACCACCGCACCTGAAATCACACCAGAGTCTGTACTATCGGCTGCGCCCGCGCCCCAGACAGACTCCACACCATCTCGAGTCCCTAGCTCGGCACCGTCGCAAGAAACGGCTAGCGTGCGGGATACACCTGTTAAAGGAGAGTTGGAATCATCTAACTGGATACTGATTCAGGACAGAAACCGCTTTACCGTTCAGATGAGCGCATCCAGAGACCGGAATTCGGTAGTCAATTTTCTAAATAAGCACGCGCAGACCCTGCCCGCCCCTAATTCCATCTACTCATTCGCCAGAAACGGCAGCACCTGGTACGCCTTGCTTCACGGTCTGTATGACAGCATTGAGGATGCTCGCGCAGCGGTGGAAGGCATGCCAGCTGAAGCACTGGTCAATCAGCCCTGGATTCGCTCAGTTGGGCGTGTACAAGACGTTTTGAAAGATCAGTAAGTAATTGATTTTAATAGGCGGATAAGATTTATCCGCCTTCTCAAGCGGCCGAATGGCTTATTGAGCCCCCCCGACTCGGTATAATGGAGAGCTACGCGATGAATCTCAGCGCCTGAATTCCACGTTTTATATCGAATTACTGCTATGACGTACCTGGATAATTTAGCCGAACACGGCCTGTATCAACCAGATTTCGAACGCGACAATTGTGGCTTCGGACTCATCGCCCAAATGGACGGCAGACCCAGCCATTGGTTGGTCGAAACCGCCATTACCGCCCTGGGCAGAATGACTCATCGCGGCGCTATCGGTGCTGATGGTAAATCCGGTGATGGCTGTGGACTCCTGCTACGCCAACCCGAGGCCTTTCTTCGCTCAGCTGCTGCCGAAGCTGGCATCTCCTTACGCAGCGAATTTGCAACCGGTATCGTATTTCTCAGCCGTGATGAAGACCTTGCCGCTGCAGCCAGGACAGCGCTGAACGAGGCCTGTGAAGAACGCGGCCTGGAAGTCAACGGCTGGCGCGTTGTCCCAACCGAAATTTCCGCTTGTGGTGAAGAAGCCCAGGCCAGCGTCCCCGTGATAGAACAAATTTTTGTGTCAGCAACGGAGGAGATGGATTCAGCAGAATTCAATCGCCATCTGTTTGTTGCACGCAGACGAGCCGAAATTTGCCTTCGCGACACCGACCCTGATTTTTATGTCTGTTCCCTTTCAAGTGATGTCATCTTGTACAAGGGCCTCGTCATGCCGGAATATCTGGCGACGTTCTATACCGATTTAGAAGACGAATCACTGGAATCGTCTATCGCGGTTTTTCATCAGCGATTTTCCACCAATACCTTACCGCAGTGGCGACTCGCACAGCCATTTCGTTATCTAGCGCATAACGGTGAAATTAACACCATTCAAGGTAATCGTAATTGGGCGAATGCGCGTGCCTCTAAACTGCGATCGCCCGTTTTACCCGAGCTTAACGAACTGCTTCCATTAGTAAGCCAGCATGGATCAGATTCCATGTCCCTGGACAACATGCTCGAGCTATTAATGGCTGGTGGCATCGATGTTTTCCGTGCTATGCGCATGCTTATGCCGCCAGCATGGCAGAACACCTGGGAACTTGATTCCGACCTACGGGCTTTCCTCGAATACAACTCTATGCACATGGAGCCCTGGGATGGCCCTGCCGGTGTTGTACTGTCCGACGGGCGCTATGCCAGCTGTGTACTGGACAGAAACGGCTTACGACCCGCCCGCTACGTCATCAGTAAAGATCGGCACATCACTCTCGCCTCTGAAGTCGGTGTCTACGACTACCTTGCCAGTGACATCATTCAAAAGGGCCGCTTAAAGCCGGGCGAGATGCTGGCTGTGGATACACAGTCCGGCCGCTTACTGCTACCTCAGGATGTTAGCGACCTGCTAAAACATCGCCAGCCTTATGCGAAGTGGCTGCAGAAGAATGCTCGTCACCTTCGATCACGTCTACGCGACCTTCCGCACTCAACACCCGTCATGAAGGACGATCAGCTCGCAACCTACGAGAAGATGTTCAACATAAGTTTTGAGGAACGTGATCAGGTTTTACGCGTGCTAGCTGAAGGCGCATCAGAAGCCATTGGTTCTATGGGCGATGACACGCCATTCCCGGTCATGTCAGAACATGTACGCCCGCTTTACGATAACTTTCGACAGCAGTTTGCACAGGTGACCAACCCGCCAATAGACCCTCTGCGCGAGACAATCGTCATGTCTCTAGAAACCTGTCTTGGGCGAGAGAAAAATCTGTTCCGCGAGACCCACCATCACGCTAACCGACTGCTCGTCAGGTCGCCGGTTTTATCCAGCGAAAAATTCGACACCTTGCTGGCCATGGACGACGAGCCAGGCTACTCGCACATTCGTCTCGACCTAAACTACGACGCCGAAAAAGAATCTTTGGATGAAGCGGTTAGACGCCTATGTGCAGAGGCTATCAGCGCAATTGTTGACGAGCATAAAGTTGTTATTGTGCTTAGCGATCGCGAATTAGTGACCGGTATGTTGCCCGTCCACGCATTGCTCGCTACAGGCGCGGTTCACCATGCACTCATCAACGCCGGTTGCCGAACGGACGCCAATCTTGTTGTTGAGACAGGAACGGCAAGAGACTCTCACCAGGTGGCTGTTCTGGTCGGTTACGGTGCTACGTGTGTGTTCCCGTACTTAGCTTACGAATCAATCCAAGGTATGTCCCGTCGTGGTGAACTCCCTGATGAAGACGTCCCGCAGCTTGAACAAAATTACCGTAAAGGTATTAACAAGGGCTTGATGAAGATCCTGTCCAAGATGGGCATATCCACGATCTCAAGCTACCGTGCAGCACAGCTTTATGAAATAGTCGGGCTGCACTCCGAAGTGGTCGACCTCTGCTTTTGCGGCACAACCAATCGCATCGAAGGCATTAATTTCAGCGATATCGAAGTTGATACCAAAACGCTGGCTAAAGCTGCGTTCAATCCACAGGTTGTTGTGAGTCAAGGTGGTTTGTTGAAATACATCCACGGCGGTGAATACCACGCCTACAACCCCGATGTGGTTCAGCAGTTACAAGCAGCCGTAACCAGCGGGGATTACGAAGACTACGAAATCTACGCGAAGACTGTTGATGGTCGTCGCCCGGCAATGCTTCGCGACCTGCTCGATCTCAAACCTAAGGGTCCTTCAATTCCACTGGAAGCAGTGGAATCCGTCGATTCCATCATTGCCCGATTTGACTCTGCCGGTATGTCTCTGGGAGCACTATCACCAGAAGCACACGAAACTCTGGCGGAAGCGATGAATCGTTTGGGTGGTCGATCTAACTCAGGGGAAGGCGGCGAAGACAAAGCGCGATACGGCACGCTGAAAATGTCCAAGATTAAGCAAATTGCGTCCGGACGCTTTGGCGTAACACCAAACTATCTGGTCAACGCCGAAGTTCTGCAAATTAAAATTGCTCAAGGCGCAAAGCCTGGTGAAGGTGGGCAGCTGCCCGGGCATAAAGTCAATGACATGATTGCCAAGCTACGCCACAGTAACCCCGGTGTAGCCTTAATATCACCACCTCCGCATCACGATATCTACTCAATCGAAGATCTTGCTCAGCTTATTTTCGACCTCAAGCAAGTCAATCCTGAAGCGCTTGTTTCGGTAAAACTTGTGGCGGAGGCTGGCGTCGGTACGGTTGCCGCTGGTGTGGCAAAGGCCTATGCAGATCTGATCACAATATCAGGCTACGACGGTGGAACCGGAGCCTCACCATTAACCAGTGTGAAATACGCAGGCTCTCCTTGGGAGCTCGGCATGTCCGAAACTCATCAAGTGCTTCGCGCCAACAACCTTCGCAGCAAGGTTAGAGTACAAACAGACGGTGGACTAAAGACTGGTTTAGACGTCATAAAAGCCGCCATTTTAGGTGCCGAAAGCTTTGGCTTTGGCACAGGCCCCATGATCGCTATGGGTTGCAAGTATTTACGCATCTGTCACTTAAACAACTGTGCAACCGGCGTTGCAACACAGCACAAAATTTTGCGAATTAAGCACTTCAACGGTAACGTCGAGAAAGTCATGAACTACATGAAGTTTGTCGCTGAAGACGTACGACGACACATGGCGTATCTGGGTGTAAGGAACCTGAGCGACATTATTGGTCGTCCGGAATTCTTAGTGCCGGCAGAAGGCCAAACTGCCAGACAGCAAAGGCTCGACCTTACTCCACTCCTGGCAACAGGCGGTGTACCCGACTCTGCACCTCGTTTTTGCATGGTTGAACGAAACACCCCTTACGACAAAGGCTTACTGGCAGAGCAAATGGTGTCCGATTGTAAGGCGGCTATTCGTAAGAAGTCCGGTGGTGAATTCCACTACACCTTGAAAAACATCAACCGGTCCATTGGTGCTCGCCTCAGCGGTGAAATTGCTAAGGCACATGGTGACAAAGGTATGGCCGATGCACCGATTGACATTCGATGCACGGGAACTGCTGGCCAGTCCTTCGGCGTTTGGAACGCTGGCGGATTGAATCTATACCTGGACGGCGATGCTAACGACTATGTCGGCAAAGGCATGGCCGGTGGGAAGATTGTGATTCGTCCGCCCAATGATGCGCGATTCACCGGTAGAAAATCCACGATTGTGGGAAATACCTGCTTGTACGGGGCAACCGGTGGAAATTTCTACGCGGCAGGTCTTGGCGGCGAACGATTCGCCGTCAGAAACAGTGGCGCCATTGCCATCGTAGAGGGCATCGGTGATCACGGCTGCGAATATATGACTGGTGGTTGTGTCGTTGTCTTAGGTGAGACTGGCGTGAATTTCGGCGCGGGTATGACGGGTGGTCTTGG
This sequence comes from Granulosicoccus sp., assembly GCA_045110515.1. Taxonomy (GTDB): domain Bacteria; phylum Pseudomonadota; class Gammaproteobacteria; order Granulosicoccales; family Granulosicoccaceae; genus Granulosicoccus. Next base: position 142,051 of record JBGCGD010000003.1, read on the forward strand.
TTTTGTTTTTGACCAACACAACGTTTTTGTGGATCGTTATAACCACGAGCTCATCGACATCCATCGTCTGCATTCCGAGTCAATGGAGAGGTACCGCAACTACCTGCAGAACCTTATTGAAGATCATGTTCGTGAGACGGGTAGCTTCCTTGGGCAGGAACTCATTGATGACTTTTACTCGTTGGCCTCACGTTTCTGGATGGTGAAGCCAAAAGCTGCAGAACTTGGCGAATTACTCTCCACTCTGGGTCGAGCAGCTTAACGAGTATCGGGTATACGCATTAAAGGGAATATGCGTATACCCGAATAGCTGTAGAAGCCGTATAGTGCCACTATAATGGCTGGCAAGATTCCTCAACACTTCATCGACGATCTACTTGCAAAAGTAGATATCGTTGATGTTATCGACCAACGAGTTTCTCTCAAGAAAAGCGGTAGTAACTACGGCGCCTGTTGTCCTTTTCATAACGAAAAGACACCCTCCTTTACCGTCAGTCAAACCAAGCAGTTCTATCATTGCTTTGGCTGCAGTGCCAATGGCTCTGCCATCAGTTTTCTCATGGAATATGAAGGCATGCACTTCGTGGATGCCATTGAATCTCTGGCAGAGTCCGTAGGCATGGAGGTTCCTCGGGATGCCAAGGCCACGCAGGTCCGAAACGACAGTAAGCCTCTTTACACCCTGATGGAATCCATTGCCTCGTTTTACACAGCCCAACTCCGGCAATCCCCAGAGGCCATCGAATATCTTAAAGCCCGTGGCTTGAGTGGCGAGACAGCAAAACGATTCTCTATCGGGTATGTGCCCGATGGTTGGGATGCGCTTCAAAAACACTTCCCGAACGAAGAAGCCGCCATGCTCAAAACGGGTATGCTCATACAGGGCGATAACGGAAAACGTCCCTATCAGCGATTTCGCAATCGAATCATGTTCCCTATTCGGGATAAACGCGGGAGAGTCATAGCGTTCGGTGGACGGGTTCTGGATAAACAGGAACCTAAATATTTGAATTCACCTGAAACGCCTCTGTTCCATAAAGGGCAAGAACTCTACGGACTTTATGAAGCTCGTAAGTCTGGCCAGGATGCCGGCATGATCATCGTGGTTGAAGGCTATATGGACGTTGTCGCCCTTGCCCAGCACGGCATACAAAATTCTGTTGCAACTCTAGGCACAGCGGCCAACCAGCAACATTCAGAAATTCTCTTTCGAACAGTCAGTAATATCGTGTTCTGTTTCGATGGGGATCGCGCAGGCAGAGCTGCTGCATGGCGAGCACTAACAGCCACACTGCCATGCCTGCAAGATGGCCGAGATGCGCACTTTCTATTCTTACCCGATGGCGAAGACCCGGACTCGGTTGTCAAAGCTGGTGGCGCTGCCAGCTTCAACGATCTCTTAGCCTATCGAATACCCATTATCGATTATCTCTACCAATACCTTTCCTCCGATTTGGATATGTCCGGTATTGGTGGCAAAGCCCAATTAGCTGAAAAAGCAAAACCACTGCTAGCGACTATTCCAAAAGGTATCTATAAGCAACTCGCCCTCCGACGTTTAGAAACCTTAATTGGCCTGTCATTAGGTAGCGAAAAAGTAGGCAGCAGAACACCAGCCAGCAGACCACCCAGGAATCAGGGCGATGCAGGTCTTACTGCGATGAGCCGCGCTGTTTTGCTGTGTCTACAATACCCGAGCGTGGTTCAAACCATTGCACCCGATGACTATGATGTAAATCCTGAACTACCGGGTGCAGATGTCTTGCTTAAATTGATTGCTTACTGCGATAGTACACCGGACATCACGACTGCTCGCTTATTAGAAAGATTCAGAGAGGGGCAAAACCACGCCTATTTGGTAAAGCTTGCAACCAAACCCTACTATCCTGATGGACGTGAGCTTGATCAAAGCTCCGCAGAGCTTGAGTTTGCACACTGTATCGGACGACTAAAAGAACGTAGCCAACAAAAGCTTGCCGATCGAGTTGCCCCATCTGCCCGTACAGGATTACTCGGCCTCAAACGTCGTTAAGTCTTTAAGTGATGACACAGACAAGGTTACTCCGGTGAAAGCAACCCGCACTGCAAGAACGCCACGTTTTTATCATGATGGTGCTATTGAGGAAGCAACCGAATTGGAGTTATCCAAAAAGGCCAGCCATCATTTAGTCACAGTGGTTCGCACGAAGAAAGATGAGCGCATCGAACTGTTTAACGGCGATGGCAATAACTACACAGCCATCGTGGCAGACACAGGACAACGCAGCCCCGGCAAGCGTGCCCGGCTGCAAATAATCGACTGCAAAGTAGCGTCTACAGAATCCCCTATTGTGACCACACTAGTTCAGGCTGTATCTCGAGGTGATCGGATGGATATCACTATCAGGCAAGCAGTTGAGTTGGGTGTAAACCGGATACAACCGATCTATTCTCGTCAATCGGCAAAAGCACTCGATGAGAAGCGTACGGCCAAAAAGATGGAGCATTGGCAAAACATTGTTATTAGTGCATGTGAGCAGAGCGGCCGTGCTCGTGTTCCCGTCCTTGAACAACCACAACCCTTGGCAACATTGCTCGAACAAAAGGGCCACTCACCCACAGCTGAAGGGACATCGCCTGAGCGTATTGTCAGCCTGATACTCGCGCCAAACGCTGAATCAAGTTTTAGCGAACTCTTTAGCAACCGTTCAGCACCTGTTGAACACTGCGCATTAATAATTGGGCCTGAAAGTGGTTTCGATGAAGACGAAATTCAAATGGCCATGGGCTCAGGTGTGCTGGCTGTCAATTTTGGACGGCGTATACTCAGAACTGAAACCGCTGGGCCCGCCACTATCGCAGTGGTGCAGTCTCTATTAGGCGACCTGGGATAAGAAGGCTATGACAACACTATTGCTACGCATCGTTTTTTTAGTGCTCTTGAGCACGACAATAGCTGCGTGCAGTTCAATTCCCAGCACCCCGCCCATTGCGCCCACGGTAGAGCTCGAATCGGTCAAACCGGTGAAACTTGGATTACGCAAACAAGAGTTATTGTTCCAGCTCAATATCAATAACCCAAACCCTTATGATTTGCCTCTCCAGTCATTATCTTTTATTGCCAAGATTGAAGGCAGCGAAGTCGCCCAAGGCATTAGCAATGAACCGGTGACACTGCCAGCCAATTCAAACGCAATGGTAGGTGTCGTTGTGAGAACTCGGTTAAATCGGATACTGGCCCAGGTATTCCAACTTGCCGGATCAGACACCGAAACCGTGAACTACGATGTAAACGGATTCGTAAAATTATCTAACTGGCCATTAAAAATACCTTTCAGTGTGAATGGCGACTTAAGTCCTAAATAACTCAGGCAGGCATATTTGAATACCGACGATGACGATCATCGACTCTCTGAGTGCCTGAGTCGGTTTAGCCGACTGTTTGTTTTAACGGGAGCGGGATGCAGCACCGCCTCTGGACTTGGCGACTATCGGGACAAAGCGGGTCAATGGAAACGCAAACAACCCATAACCGGTCAAACTTTTATAGGTGATGAGCTAGCTCGCAAACGTTACTGGGCAAGAAGCTTCGTCGGATGGCCATCCTTTAGCAAAGCCCAACCTAGTTCGTCACACAAAGCGCTGCAACAGCTTGAGGAACGGAACCTAATAGCCACACTCGTGACACAAAATGTAGATCAGCTACATCAAAAAGCCGGTCACAAACGTGTTGTCGATTTGCACGGAAGGTTATCCACTGTCAGCTGTATTGACTGCGGGTTCGAGCAATCTCGCGATGATTACCAACAACAATTACATGCAGCCAATCGTTGGCTCAGCGCCCTTACCGCTGACTACGCCCCGGATGGGGACGCAGATCTGGAAATAGATAACCTTTCCCGCTTGGTAGTTCCACCATGTCCAGCATGTGACGGCTTGATGAAACCGGACGTTGTATTTTTCGGGGAGAATGTCGGCAAGAGTACCGTCGCTGATTGCATGGACAATTTGCGCTCTTCAGATGTACTTGTTGTTGTAGGTTCTTCACTGATGGTTTATTCGGGCTTTAGGTTTTGTCGCGATGCGCAGCGTCGAAATCAACCTATTGTCATAGTCAACAATGGAAAAACGCGCGCTGACGAACTCGCACTTTTGAAGATAGAAGGCGACTGTGGTCAACGTTTGCAACGATTAAGCAAAGCTCTACAAAAATCGTAACCACGAACCCTTAATAATCTAATCGCAAATCAGACTGAAAGACTAATGACGTATTCAGCGGTATTGCGTCTCAGTATTGTGTGACGCCGTATAGATAAACCGTGAAAGCGCATCAACTCAGTGCATTATTCGCTGTTTCAAGGTTAGGAAAATGACAGCGGGTTAAGTTTTTAACCCATGTGTTAAACATCGTAACGCGCAGAATTAGTGGACCATCATTAGTCATAATTACGACTCCTAAACACAAACAGTCATCGATATGATTCTCAATAATTCTTCCAAACAATCAATTGCCGCCTTACTGGTTTCCAGCGCCATAGCTTTCTCACCGGCCGCTACAGCACAAGACGACATCAAGGACAAAGTAACAAGTGCCTTTGATGGATGGAGTGGCACTGCATCCTTAGGTGCAACAAGCTCGAGCGGTAACTCTGAGTCAAGCAACATTAATGGTTCTGTCCGTTTGGGTAAAACAGTTGAACGTTGGGAACACTTAGTATTTGGCAGCATTTTCAAAGGTTCATCATCGATCGTTATCGTTGAGCGCGATCAAAATGGTGACCCTATCTTAGGTGACGACGGTCGACCGCAACGCACAATTGTCAAAGGAGATAACTCCGATAGATTGGCACTAGGCTACCAGCCTAAGTTCTACTACAGCCCTAAAACTTACTTTTTCGGCATCCTGGACTGGGAACAAGATGAGCCTGCTAACGTTGACACAGCGACTCGCCAGATCATTGGTGTCGGTCATCGTTTTTACTCAACGCCCGCTGGTTTCTTAACAGCTGAAGTGGGTTTCGGTAACAAGACAACTGATTTAGTGTTGGGTGACGACATCAACGGTGGCGTTGGCTACTTAGGGTTGAACTTCTTAAGCCGTGTTAACGAAAACGTTACATTTAACGCTGATCTAAGAAGTGACTTTGGAAGCGACAACACGTTTGTTGAAATGGGTCTTGGGGTTGCGTTCAAAGTATCCGAAAAGATGGCGTTCAAAATCTCGCATTTTTCGCGTAGCAATAGCGACCTTTCTTCAGGCGACAACCCGCTCAGCTCTAACAGCGACAGTGTGACAAGCATGAACCTTGTAATTGATATCTAAAATTACAAGTTAATACTTCCGATGCAATGGATTGCGTCGGTTCGTTTCAAGGAAAGATACTGACTATAAAAATGTTTTGCATAAGAATCCTGAACTCAGAACAATTGCAACGCCAGTCTATATAGTCACCAAAAAATGTCAGGGCGCCCCTCCAAAAGCATTCTTTTCATAGGCTATCCGGGATCCGATATCGGACTCGTTGTTGAACAAGTACGACAATCAGCAGGTGCTCTCTGCCTACACCATATATGCCTGAGCACAACCGACATCCATACCATTTCATTGGATCATGTAGATGTTGCTCTTCTCGATATAAAAGCTTTGCAACTCCATGACATAGATGCCGATGAGCTGGGCGATGCCTTGTATGCACATATACCCGTAATTTTGTTAGGGGACTCACGCGATGCATCTGCCGCACTCAATGCCATTAAGGCGGGTGCACAAGATTGGATCGTGTATGAGAACTTACTTAGTTGTTCACTGGTAACCATAATACTGAGTGCTCAGCGAAGCTATACAGCCCATCGCGACTTGGTCGTAAACCACGCCCGCTATCAAAATGTAGTTGAAGACCAAGAACAACTCATTTACCGGTGCCTGCCCGACTGCACGTTAACGTTCGTCAATCAAGCATACGCAAATTATTTGGGAAAAACCGTCTCTGAGCTTGAAGGCAGAAGCTTCAATCAGTTAACCACACCTGATGAATTTGAACGTTACCAAAACCAGATTTATGCGTTAACACCGGCATTTCCAACATCAAGCTATGAAAAGCGCATGGTTAGCGGCGGTGATGTTCACTGGATACAGTGGACTGACAGAGCCTTCTTTGACTCCAATGGGATCATGCTCGAGGTTCAATCCATAGGCACGGACGTTACTGACATACGATGCGCCGAACAAGAAGCTCTGGCTAGCAAAAAGCGCTTTCAATCGCTATACCAAAATGCTCCCGTCATGATGCAAGAACTGGATATACGCGGAAGACTTCTAAGCGTTAACCGGTGCTGGCTCGAGATCATGGACGCAAAAAGTGAGAATGTTTTGGGGCGCCATGCGTTCCGCTACTTACACGAAAGCTCTCGGAAAAATATCGCTAACGCATTGCAACAGCTTCGGCAAACAGGAAACGTAAAAAATATTTCTTGCCGCTATGTCAGCGAATCGGGATGCCACATCGAGGTCATTGCTTCAGCAACCATGGATATCAAAGATGAATATCAAAATATGCGCATTCTAGTCGTTAGCAACGATACAACCGGTATGCCTAACAGTACGCAATTGAAACATCACGCAACCACTGAATCACAGCTAGCTTAAATCGGCTACCATCTTCTCCAGTAACGCTTTCACAGTAGCTAGCTCGGCTTCATCGGTACTGCGCGCAACAAGAGAGAGTTTGATTTGCCCACTCATTTTCCCCGGATAGCATCCAAGGTCAACTGCCGGGAACTGAGACTGAATATCGCGCAACGATGAGGCTACGGTCCCCTCGCCTAAATGGCAGTACACCGTGACACTATGTACCACGTCGCCTTCTTCAAGGCGAGGAAGCACAGAATCCAGCATTGATTGCATGATTCGGGGAACACCGGCAAAAACGAATACGTTTTCCATTTGGAATCCAGGTGCTGCCGATACCGCATTTTCCACCAACAACGCACCAACCGGAATACGGGCCATTCGTTGCCTATCTGCGTTCGGCTCTATGTCACGCTCTTTGAAGTAGGTCATGAGTATGGCCTCAGCTTCCGGATGAATAGGCAAATCCACCCCGAAGGCTTCTGCAACGCAATCAGCCGTTATGTCGTCATGTGTGGGACCGATACCGCCCGTTGTGAACACGTAGGTATGTGTGGAACGTAGTTCGTTCAGCGTAGGGACGATGACATCGGGTGTATCAGAAATCACACGTGCTTCTCGCAGGCGTATTCCTTTCTCAGTCAGTCTTTTAGCGATGTACGCCAGGTTACTATCTTGAGTGCGACCGCTTAATAGCTCGTTTCCAATCAGTAAAACCGCCGCAGTAGGGGCCGCTGAAACGGTCATCATTAAGGCTCAATAACTTGATTTGCACATTCGAACGGATAGTCTCTCACAGCTAAGCCAGCCGTAGACCAAAGCAGACGGCCCATTATCGATCTCAAGCTACTTCCGTAGATGTGATCCGTGGAAAAATCCTCTGAATCGATTTGCAGCACGGGGATATCACTATCACTTGCAGTCGCAAACGGAAAACCATCAATGGTACGGATAACATCATCCTGGCGAGTGAGTGGCGATACACTCTCAGCCACAATTACCAAAGGCGCTACAGACACCAAATTTAGGCACGACTGCATATTTAGCCAATTCGCCTCAATATTCAAAGCCGGAATATCAGCACTGAGCGCCTTGCTTGTGTAGGCAACCTCCAGCCCGCTATCCGCCAGAATCTCACCCGCTACAACCGTAGGGACTTCTGAGATGCGCCTAATGTCATCCTGCAACGTCAGCAAAGCTGCTGGCTGCTGGTAAGAACCAAGTGGATCGCCCACCAATGCCGAGGCAGTTGAGACGACGCCGGGTGCGGTGGAATCGCTGGATCCAGAGCACGCAGTTAGGCCCGATGCCAAAACCACTGACGCTGTCAGCGCAAAAAACTTGTGGACGACACAAGGCTTGTGCTCACTTGTTGAGACTGCTCTGTTGAGGCCTATATCCATAATACGCACCCGTAGACTTAGCGATCAGAACGCAAACGCTGCGCCAAAGCATAGTTTACGGCACGTGAAGCTGCCATAAGACCAAAGGTACCTGTTACAAACGACACGGAACCATAGCCCTGATCGCAGTCGAGGCGCGCACCGGGAACTCCGGGCTTGGCGTGAGTAACCTCGCCGTTTTTGCCTGGATACATGGGCTGCTCTCTTGAGTAGATACACTCAACGCCAAACCGCTTTTTAGGATTACTGGTAAAACCGTAGTCTGATCGCAAACGGGAACGGACTTTGGCTGCCAGCGCATCGTTCCAGGTTCGGGATAGATCCGCTACTTCCACGGCCTGTGGGTCAGTACGTCCACCCGCGCCACCAGTGGTAATAATTTTGATTTTCCGCCGACGGCAAAACGAAATCATGGCCGCCTTAAACCGGATATTGTCTATCGCATCGATCACCACATCGAAATCGCGCTCTAAGTAGTGCTCAAGATTCTTTTCAACCAGGAAATCATCCTCGGCTTGCAGGTCGCAGTGAGGGTTTATTTCAGCTACTCGCTGGCGCATGAGCTCAACTTTTGACTGGTCGATGGTGCTATGTAAAGCATGCAACTGTCGGTTGATGTTACTTATAGAGACATCATCGTGGTCTATTATCGTGATATGCCCCACACCCGTTCGGGCTAACGATTCAACAGTCCAGGAACCGACACCGCCAATGCCGACAACACATATGCGTAGCTGTGACAAAAATCCATAAGCCTTGTGGCCAAAAACACGCGCCAACGCACCAAAAGCAGCATCAGAATTCTCAGAAGACATTGTCGAAAAATAAACCTTGGTTTGTGTACATAGTAAGGTGCAATGACAACACGCTGTATACGGGAATCACAACGGATACAGACAGACGTGTAAAAGAACATAATCAGTCTTCGCGCGGTGCAAGCTACACCCGGGCTCGCCGTCCCGTCAAACTGGTCTTCTGCGAGGCCGCTGCTGACCGGGCGGAGGCAAGTCGCCACGAGTGGAAAATAAAGCGACTGGGGCGCAAGGATAAAGAAACGCTAATAAATCGCTTGGCCAATACCTAGCAAATACGCCCACTTAGGAGTACACTCAACGGAGCTATTGATTGTTGGTAGCCCCTGCACAGGCCAATCTGAAGGATCTATAACTACAGCGATCCGACCATCCGCACGGGTAATACTGATAACAAACGATGTGGACAACTGCCCCTCCAGCGCGTTTCTAGCGCCGCTGGCGGCTCTGCGTTTGTCCGACATCCTCAGACCGAAATCGAACTACGAGGTTTATACGTGAAAAAGATGTTTGTTGGTGGCCTGCCACTTGAGTCCACGGAAGATACTGTGACAGAAATGTTCAATGAATATGGCAAGGTGCGGTCTATCAAACTTGCCTCTGACGTATTTACTGGCAAATGCAAAGGCTTTGGTTTTGTTGAAATGGAAGGGCACGAAGCCCGTGCCGCAATCGCAGCTCTGAACGGCAAAATCGTTGGCGACAAATCTTTAAAAGTGCAGTTTGAAGAACCACGCAAAGGTGGAAAGCGCGGAGGCCGTCGCTAAAAACCTGCATTTTCCGGCCAGCAGTAGCGCAAAATTTGCTGCTGGCTACATTCTTCCCCCGCTAATGACACCACAATCAATCAAGTCCGAATGACTTTAGCCACCTATAATGTGGTGTAGGAGTAGTGTTTAGTGTCTGCCGAAGGGGCAGCTCGCTTATCGGAGTTTTGATGACCATCCCTGACAAGGTCAACGCTGACCGTCAGCCTGCAACACAGACGAACGCAGAAGAGCGCCTCACAAGACGTTCTATCCGTAGTTTTGTCGTCAGAAATGGCCGCACAACAGCCGCACAAACAGACGCACTGCAACGACTCCTGCCTAAGTTCGGCATCCCCTATTCCGATACTCCATTGGATTTGAGTGACGCCTTTGACCGAACTGCCCCAGTGTGGCTTGAAATCGGCTTTGGCAACGGTGATGTATTGATCAACATGGGCAGCAACAACCCGGAGGTCAACGTCCTAGGTGCAGAAGTGCATGAGTCCGGTATTGGCCATGCACTGATTGGTGTCGAACAAAATACGCTAAACAATGTTCGGTTGATTCAGCATGACGCCATGGAAATCCTGGAGAACATGCTCCCACCAGACTGCCTCGATAAAGTGCTACTGCTTTTCCCCGACCCCTGGCACAAAAAACGGCACCACAAACGTCGTATCGTTCAAGAAGACTTCCTTAATGCCGTGGCACGAACACTGAAGCCAGGAGGCATCCTCCACTGTGCAACCGATTGGGCAGAATACGGTGAGTGGATGATCGAAAAATTGGAAAGTGACACCCGATTCGACAATTGTGCTGGCCCCGGAAACGGTTCTCCACGCCCCGATTGGCGGCCCGTCACGCGCTTTGAACAGCGCGGTCATCGCCTTGGGCATGAGGTCATCGATTTACTCTACTTTGTTAAATAATCGACCAATGGATGCAACATACGCCAACACGGCTTGCAAGGCCCTATGATTGAGCAGCTCACACTCAGCACCGAAATGATGCTGGTCTTGGGCTTGCTCGTTGTCACGATTATCCTGTTCGCGTTCGAAATTGTGCGAGTCGATTTGGCGGCAATCTGCGTCATGGTTCTCTTGGGCCTTAGCACCATGTTGCCGGGAATCGAACCTTTAATCTCCCGTCAAGATTTGTTTTCCGGCTTTTCCAGTAACGCCGTTATATCCGTGATAGCCGTTATGATCATTGGCGCTGGTTTGGATAAAACCGGGCTGATGGGTCGGCTTGCCTCCGTAATTCTGCAAAAAGGCGGTAAAACCGAAAAACGCATTATCCCTTTGGTATCAGGAACAGTCGCCATTATTTCAAGCTTTATGCAAAATATTGGGGCTGCAGCATTGTTCCTACCGGTGGTCTCACGCATTAGCGCAAGAACAGAAATACCGATGTCTCGTCTGCTCATGCCCATGGGCTTCTGCGCCATTTTGGGCGGCACGATCACAATGATCGGCTCAAGTCCGCTAATACTTCTCAATGATTTATTGATCTCGTCTAACAAGACACTTCCGGCCGATCAACAAATGGAAACCTTCGGGCTGTTTTCAGTCACGCCCATCGGAATAGCGTTGGTTATCACCGGTATCGTCTACTTCATCATTGCCGGGCGTTTCATCCTCCCATCTACCAGTGACTCTAGCGGCAACCGAACATCACGCGCCTCCGAGTACTTTGAAAACCTCTACGGCATCAAGGGTGAGCTGGTCGAGGTTCGTATTACCGATGACAGCCCCCAAGTGGGCATGTCGATACACCAGGTAGAGGAAACGAGTGCAAACACACCCCTAATGCTGGCCCTATACAGTGGCGATGTGGTGAAAGTTCCCCCTGATCGTGAAGAAATGATCTGGGTAAATACCCGCTTAGGCCTCATGGGAGATCGCGAGCAAATAGCCAAATATTGCGAAGAAAATCATTGGCAAATATTAGGAGAACCCGATCGCTTTGCTGACGTGCTTAATCCGCAACATGGCGGCATCGCAGAAGTCGTTATTCCTCCGGGCTCGGGGCTGGTAGGTCAACTCATTGGCGACATCAAGCCACGCAGAAATTTCGGCACGAATATATTGCAGATCTATCGCAATGAGGAAATCATCAAACGCGGTTTCCGTGACCAGAAACTCCATGCGGGAGATACCTTGGTTGTGCACGCCAGCTGGAAGGATCTAAAAAGCCTGTCTAGAAATCGTGACTTCGTGCTTGCTACTGATGTGAAGTATGAAGACTTACGGACCAATAAAATCAAAGAGGCGCTCATCTTTTTTTCTTTGGCGCTAACCCTTTTCCTGCTGACCGATAGCCTGTCCATTTCATTGCTGACGGGAGCTGTGGGCATGATCCTCTCCGGCGTGTTGACCATCGATGAAGCCTACGATGCAGTCAGCTGGCAAACTGTGTTTTTATTAGCCAGCCTAATTCCACTGGGTATTGCAGTTGACCAAACAGGCACCGCTGCTTGGATTGCGCAGGAAATTCTACTACTGGTCGGAGACGTACCTAATTGGGTGTTACAAGTCGTCATCGCACTGCTAGCCACCTTCTTCACGCTGGTTATGTCGAACATTGGCGCAACGGTGTTACTGGTTCCACTGGCAGTTAACATGGCCGTAGCGGTGGGTGCAGACCCAGGAATATTCGCCCTGACAGTAGCGATATCAACTTCCAACTCTTTTCTTATTCCTACGCATCAAGTTAATGCGCTGCTAATGGGCCCGGGCGGCTATCAAGTTGCCGATTTCATGCGTGCTGGCGGTTTGATGACTATCCTGTTCTTGATTGTCAGCCTTCTGATGCTCAACTTAGTCATCTAGGTGATCATCCGCTGACACCTGCTAGTCAGCACAAACAACGTATTCCACCAGTTAATCCATTTTGGGAATTCGATGAAGGGATTATCGATACAAGTACGCATGGTCGCGCTGGCCGGCTCATCATCGTCGATGCTATAAAGCTAGGCAAGCCTTGCCAATAATTTAATGACTAACACGCTCCACCAAGCGCTTAAGTCTGCGCACAAGTGTTCCTACGCACCCGAATACCATTAACCAAAGACCCAGACTTAGAACGTCTGATGACGTCATGCCCATTGTTTTGAGCACAGGCAATACTCCCACAAGTGAGGCAAGCAACAACACAAACGTTGTCAGTGCCATACGCTGTGGTTTAGCCATCGGCCCTACGTAGTCCATAGAGCCGTCCACCCCGTGCCCGAACTCGCGGACATAGGACAATAAAACAGCCAAAACCGATAGTACGAGAGCCAAGGTCATATCGTCAGCAGCGAATCCTATCCCGACAAAAAACAAGATGTCGGAGAACCTATCCGGGATTTCGTTCCATAGGGCGCCTGTCGGTGGCCTAACAGATGACTCCATAGCGACCATCCCATCCAACAAATTGCACAATAAACGCAGTTGACAACAAAGAGCCGCGCCGACGAACAAGGAGGGTTGCCAGCGCAAAGAAATATCAGCACTGAGCCACAGGGCGACAAACCCTATAACTGCGAATATTAGGCTGGCCAGAGATATACGGTTAGCACTAATGCCCTTCTTTGTTAAGTAAAGCGCTAAACGCTGAGCCCAGTAATGATTTCGACTTGATATAGGCCGTCTGTTTACAGAAGAATCAGCATTAGGCGAACTCATGAGACATCCCAACCATAGCGAACCAGATGAAAAAACACTGGCGCTGAAAATAGCACTGAATCTAAACGATCGATAAACCCTCCATGGCCTGAAATAGTTTTACCCCAGTCCTTAACACCCTTATCGCGCTTTATCGCAGACAATACAAGCCCGCCCATCAGTCCCATAAGAGCACAGACGAATGCTAATGCACCCGCTTGAATGGGTGTAAACGGAGTAATCCAGAAAAGCGCAGCACCGATGAACGTAGCGCTCAACACACCGCCTACTGCGCCTTCTATCGTTTTAGACGGTGACAAAACAGGGGCAATGGGATGCTTACCATACAACTTGCCCCAAACATACTGCAATACGTCGCTTATCTGCACGACAAACACCAGAAACGCAATAAGCAAAACCTCTCGCCCTTCATAGCCTGGAATCGTTAAACTTAAAAGCGCAGGCACATGTGATGCACAAAAAACACAGATCATCAGCGCCCATTGTGTCTGCGCTATTCGCTCTAAAAATTGTGTGGTATCACCACGCAAAGTGGACAATATAGGTAAGAGTAAAAATGAATAGACCGGTATAAATATAGAGTACAGTCCATACCACTCCATACTGACCAAATAGTATTGTGCTGGCAGCACAATGGCGAATGCACAAAACAAAGAGAGACGTTCTGCTTCAAAATCGGGGGTTATTGCAACAAACTCTTTCAGAGCAAAAAAAGAGCAAATGGCAAACAAAATAACAACACCGGTTTTTCCCAGCATGAATGCCGCGCCAATCAAAACAACCATCACCCACCATGCCTGAACACGATCATTGAAATTATCAATCGTGAGCTGGTTGTTCTGATTGCTCTTACGTTTTAGTAGTTGTCCGGTGATTGTCGCGGTGACTAGCACCGCCAGGACCAAACAAAAAAGCTGAATTAGATCGGTGTGTGATTGAGTTAGTGTTGTTTCAGTCATGAGCCGAAACCTCAGTATGCCTGTAGGTATTTGCGTTATGCGGCACAGCCACAAATTTTATATACGTACCTATAAGGTCAAAAGGTGTAACGCAAAAAACTAGGATTCGTCCGAATAGTAGTCCATTGACTTTCGATAACGTTTCATAAAATGCAGCCACCATCCAGTGAAGTATAACATTCCAATAAACAGCACCCAGAACTTAACTTTCGGCGTGTTCCATGGAACAACCGTCGCCTCTCTTGCCGCAGCCAATGATGGTGCGTGCTGCAAATAGAACGATGCATCATCGTTAACCTGCTCTACAGATGCCACGTAACGATCGACATCCTGAGCAGCCACTTCATTTTTAAGCGTGGAGTAATTAAACGTGATGGTAGCTAGTGACTCAGCTTCATTGATGACAGCGCTTTTTGAAAACGTCAGCCATTCATTGCTCACAGACGCTTCTTGCAAATACATACGAATATCTGCTGATACCGGGACAACCCAAGTCTCCTGGATATCAATGGGATGTGTCAACTCATACGGATGACGTCGGCTATCTATCTTGCGCGGCAAATCAAGATTCGCAATAATGTCGTCAGCATACAACCAACGATGTTCTCCTACCTTTTCATCAGTATTCCAGAAATCTTCAATGGAATATCGCTCAGTTGATGTTGAGAGGTTGTTAGCGCTATCCTGATGTTCAATCGATTCCACTGCCGTGATTGATGGGAAAAGCACCTGATAGTAATCCAAGTACATTCTCTCTAAATCACCAGATGCACCCTCCTGCAAGTTGTTCCTAATCTGTTCCGCTAACAAGCCATACCTTTTGGACACCACGGTCAGTGCAGCAACAGATTCATCCACCTGCTCACCTTGTTTCATCGAAGTTCGAACAAACTGCCCTCCCACGCCCGGCAGAGTAAGTTCCTTGTGCACAGCTAAACGAACGGCAGAACGCTTGTCGCTCATCGCTGTTAAAGAGACTGCATCGTCTGAGAGCACTAATGCCCGACCATAGTTCGGCTCGAAGATGTCTCCTAAGGCACCTGATTGACTCTCTCTAGTCGGGTCAATAAAATGCGACTCGCCATCTCGCTCTATATGAACAAGCGCATGATTAAAGGCTAGCAGCCTATAGGGATAGTCACCGGCTTCCAGCCCTCTAGCCGTATTAACTAGTGCGACAGTTGCGTCAACATCTAGCTTGTGAAGGATGGCAATAAGCAACTGAGCTTTGTCGCTGCTACTACCAAAACCGCGCCTGAGAGTTTCCTCGGGAGAAGCCGGAGCTTGAGAGCTCCGTGTTAAGTCGACCGACACCGTGCCAATTTCGGATTGCACCCACGTGAGTGCTGCACCAATCTGTTCCTCTACGCTATCGTTTTCAGCACGGAAGTTGTCAGCCAGTTTTATAACTTCATCGCTAGCTTGTTTAGGCAACTGAAACAGGGAGCGCCCCCACGTGGCAACATCCTGCCAGCTTTCGAGATCGCTTAAAACTAACGTTCCCCGTTCTTCATGCCAAATGGGCACATTACGCTCGGCAGAGATTTTTTTAACGTCTCGCTGCTCGTACACTAATTCCTGAACGCCCAGTTTATCCTTAACCGATACAGAATGACGATCTCCTCTTACACGACGATTAAGCGGTTGCTCTGAAGGGGCCAGCACCCGGACATGCTGTCGATCTAACGGAGTCCATACCTCCGTCTGAAAACTAAATTCGCGATACCCGTCAAACACCGGGTTGTCACCGGAAATGGTATACGCATAACGAACGACATCACCAACTCTAAGATCGGCAACAACGGCGCTCAGCGTTACCACGCTGTCGTAGCTGAGTTCCTGAGTATTAATTGATTTTTCGGATACCGTGACTTCCGTATCCTGTGCCTTGTCGATTATTTGCCCGCCTCTGTTAACCAGTAATTCGTGCAGTTTCACGGTTTGATAAGCAGGATCAAACGAGATATCCAATGTTGAAAAACTCTCAACACCAAATTCATTCGTTAAAGAAAATTCACTCGCGTTGTAAGTTTGCGAATCGCCTTTTTTTAAGGCGTTAATTTGCACATCACTCAGATGTTCATGCAGAGCATACTCTGAGTCAACAGGGGTCGATGCCGACTGAAACGCAGGCACTGGCTTAACCCAGTCGGGTGCAGCCTCAAAGGCCCCTGAAACCACGGCGGCCGATGATGTTATCTGGAAGCCAAAACATAGCAATAGGCCAACCAGTATCTGTTGACCCTCTTTTAGACGTTGTGCCATCCTGCCCCTGACTACAGCCGTAACTGACGTGAACCCGACTCTATTTAATCGGCGTTAATCAGTTAAATATGCAGTCAACAAGCCAATTACGTGAGCCGCGACACATCTCCAGCTAACCAACCCAGCGGATCATCACGTTCCACCCCATCCATAAACTGCCGAGAGCGCTCCCGGTGGGTTACTTGGTAAACCAGCCCGATCCAATTTCCAACCAGCGCCTCTGCGCTGTCATGCCAGGTATTGGGCAGACGATGCGTCACTAGATGCTCTGGAAAAGCCGGTATAGGTCGGTCGTTTTCCATAGCGACAGCAACTCTACCCTTAAACTCATCAAACAACGCTTTGGTGTGCCGATCAAAATAATGCTGAGGGATGGGTGGGTAACTATCGAAATGCCCATCAATGAATTTCCCAACATCTCGCTTGTACTCTTTCATGAGGCTGATGCTGTCGTATTCAGGGTGTCCTTGAAAAAATACGGTACGAAAACCGTCTGGACTAACAGCTAATTGCACACCCGGTTCCTCACCGGTAATAAGCACATGCAATCCGGCTTCCGTTAATTGAGTTTCCGTCACTTCATTAAATCTGGAATGTGGAACCACTACGCGGGTATTAATGTCCTGCACAAGTGGATGATCTTTCTTAACAACATCGTGCTCGTATACACCCCAACATTTTTTTCCTAAACCACGCCGTTTAATATTGTGACGAGCGAGTACAACAGCATGGGTAGCAAGACAGGAACACAATGTTGAAGTAACGTTCTCATCAGCCCAATCAATCACCCTACGCAGAGGATCCCAAAAAATCTCTTCGCTGAGATCGGGACTGGTGACGTTAGCTCCAGTAATAATCAAGGCATCGAGCCCATTCTCCATTATTGAAGACAGCGGCTCATAGTATTTATCGATATGCGCACGAGCCACATCTCCCCGCGGAATCTCATCGAGAGTAAACGGATGGATGTAGAACTGTGAAATGGGATTACTCGAACCGACGAGCCTGAGAAATTGTCGCTCCGTGGCCCCTAAGGCGGCATCAGGCATCATGTTGAGCAGGCCAATGTGCAACGCGCGAATATCCTGCAACTGAGCGCGCTCTGGCGACAGGATTCTATACCCCTCACCCCGCAGACGCTCGAAGCTGGGCAACTCATTATGGGCGACAAGTGGCATGGGTCAACCTCAGTAAAAGACAGTCACCCTCTCGGAATTTCGAGTGGGCGGATAAAGACAGCAACTAGGGCGCTACAGCGCGTCCCCGATTAATTCTAAAAATTGTTCTGCATTTTGAACTTCAAATGCGTCTTTCGCCGAGATTACATATCCATGGGCCTCAGCGATAGCTTCATATCGAGGGATACGGGTTTTAAACAATCGTGGAAACACCCACCGCACAAAGTCTGAAGGATCAATTTGCGCGGTGTATTCAACCCCAGTTTCGGCATAGTAATCAGCCAACTGATCGTCAAGGAAAGCCTCACGATAGTACAAAGGCTTTGGGTGCAAAGCAGCACGTTCAATCAAAAAAGCCTCGTCTTCAGGGCTGGTTTTGATGTAGATCATCAAGCTATTTTCTGCAATAGATTGAATCACGGACTGGTCATCAATTTCACAGAAACTACCGCTGGCATCGTTGAGGAAATGATCATAGCCATATATCGATTTCGCTTTTTGAATAAACGATTCAACATCTCTCATAGCAGCCAGCTCACCATCTAAATGCAATTTCTGCCGACGTTTAAATTCAGATAATGCAAGTCCGCCCTTATCTGGATCGCCCAACATGCCAAGAAACGTGGATAGGGGTGCAAGATTGTCTACGGTTATGTTGTTACTAATGTAGATTGAATCAGACAGCAACAGTTCACGTAGAAAAGGCACCTGCATAGCCTGAGCTTTTATATTATCCAGGATAGGCTCATCGAGGTAGCGAGTGCCAATCCTGTAATCGACTGAATAGTGAAACCAGTCATCGTTTCGCAGCATGTTGGCTAATCGTGTTTTCCCCACACCAGACATGCCAAGTAAAGTAACGCGTTTACTAGGCCAAGCTAGAAACTCTTCTCGATCCATTCGCATAGACATTAACTACCCGGTGTATTAGCTGGCAAATGTATCGCATTGTTGAGGGTCGCCGCTTTCCAACCCTCGATACAACCACTCTTGACGCTGCTTTGACGAACCATGTGTAAACGCCTCAGGACGTACCCGAGCACCAGCCGCACTCATCAGTGCGTCATCACCGATTTTAGCCGCTGCGTTCATACCTTCTTCAAGGTCACCAGGCTCTAGTAACTGATTGTCTTTATGAGCGTGATGAGCCCAAACTCCGGCATAGCAATCGGCCTGCAGCTCTGCTCGAACAGACAACTGATTAGCTTCAATTTTACTCACACTTCTTTGACGTCTCTGCACAGCCATCGAGACACCCAATAAATTCTGAATATGATGACCAACCTCGTGAGCCAGTACGTAGGCTTGAGCAAAATCTCCACCAGCGCCCATTCTTTGAAGCTCGCGGAAAAAGTTCAGGTCGATATAAATCTGATAATCACCTGGACAGTAAAACGGCCCAGCCGCCGATGAGGTAAATCCGCAGGCAGAGTTTACACCCCCATCAAATATGACCAACTTGGCTGGCTTATATTGCTGGTTCGCCTCTGCAAATAACTTAGTCCAGACATCTTCGTTGTACGCCAGCATGGTGGATACAAACTGCGTGGACTCGTCGTCACTCTTAACCTGCCCTGCGGGTTTATTAGTCAACTGCGGTAGGCTCACACTCGATGAACCACCGCCACCAAGAAGCCCCGATAAATCAACACCCAGAAACATACCCAGAAGCAGGACGACAATACCTGCACCACCGCCTAACTTTACGCCCGCGCCGCCACGACCACGTGCTCGCCCCGGACCTTGTCCGCGTCGATCTTCAATGTTGCTACTTCGCCGACCTTTTCTCCAGCGCATCACTGCCTCCTACGTCTTATCACTGCTCGAAACTTCGAGCTGCCGAACCACTTGCCACATGATAGATTGTTACACGTTTCTCGACTCGGATCAGTGCGCAGATTGACGATGACCCAACAACTTTCGCCTCAACTAATCGATAGTCACGTACACACTGACGATGAGCGCTTTTTCAATGATATCGATGAGGTACTAAGACGCGCACGCGATGCCAATGTGGTGGCGCAAATCGTTCCGGCAATTTCACAACAACTGTGGCCGAGAGTGCGCGATTTATGTAGCCTTCACACAGACCTGTTCGCTTGTTATGGCTTACACCCGTGTTTTCAAGATGAACACCGCCTAGAGCATCTAGACGAACTTGCCTACTGGCTAGGGCGAGAAAAGCCTGTTGCCGTTGGCGAATGCGGTTTGGACTACCATATGCCAGATGCGAACAAGCCTTTTCAGCAACAATTGTTTGCAGCCCAACTAGCACTTGCCCGTGAATTTGATCTCCCCATCGTTGTTCATGCCAGGAAAGCGGTTGAGGACGTTATCGAATTGATTAAAGCTTCGGGCGCTCATAAAGGACTCATTCACAGCTTCAACGGCTCAGAACAACAGGCCCACCGACTTATCGACCTAGGATTTAAATTCAGTCTCGGTGGCGCTATTACCTATGAGCGGGCCACTAAACTCAGGGGCATTGCAGCCGCCTTACCCTTGGAGAGCATCCTTCTTGAAACAGATGCGCCAGATCAACCCGATCAAATTCATACAGGACTTCGTAACGAACCTGCTTATCTTGTCGATGTTTATACCGCCTTTTGCACCTTACGCAGTGAAGATGCAGAGTCTATTGCAGACACCACAACAATGAACGCTATAGATCTGTTTGGATTGAAAATTAAGACTTCAAAGCGAAAGCGCGCTAAGAAAAACGCAGTCAGTAAGGAAAACGATTGAGCACCGTTATTTCGCTCATACGACCCTCTATCCAATCTTCGGTTTCCTGAAGAATTTCACTTGCGGTCTTACCTTCAGTCTTGATAACAGGACCAATAGACACGGTTATCTCACCGGGCCATTTGATAAAACCCATACGCGGCCAAAACTCACCGGCGTTAACGGCAACAGGCAGCACATCAGCAGGCACTTGCTCGGCAATTTTTGCACCGCCAATTCGGTAGGCCGGAGGCGCCCCAACCGGCCGACGCGTCCCTTCAGGAAACACCAGTACCCAGCGACCCTTGGCAAGCCGGTCGGCAGCCTGTTCGCACATTTGCTGAATGGCTGAACGACCACTTTTGCGATCAATAAGAATGAACTTAAGAATGTATAGTGCCCAACCGAATATAGGTATCAATATCAGAGAGCGTTTCGCAACATAAACGCTGTAGGAGAAAAGCGTAGGCAAAAAATACGCATCCCAGGTTGATTGATGTTTTGACAAAACCACACAGGGTTTTTCCGGGATGTTCTCACGCCCTTCTACCGTCCAGGTAACGCCGCAAATGTATTTTAGCCCCCAGATATTTGCTCTGTTCCAGACAAGTGCCGTTGCGTAACCAAGTTTGAAAGAGAACAAACCGAACAACAGAACAAGCGGCCCAATAGCCAGTGTGCAGAGAATTTGCCAAACCCAAAACACAGCGCTGCGAAATGTCAGCCATATGCGATTCATGGTTACTCGTCCTCTGTTGGCGCTAGCAAAGCCTCAACATAGCTTGCAAGGTCGTCATAAGCTGGTATGTGTTCCAGGCCTTTATTACTGTCGAGCGTCATTTGGCCTTTACCGGTTCGGACAATGATAGGCGTTGCGGCAGTTGCCATAGCTGCTTGAACGTCTCTTAAAGAATCCCCAACCAGTACTATTTTACTCGGATCGATGTCTAAGCGTTCGCAGATGGTATACAACATTCCCGGCGCGGGTTTTCTACAGGCGCACTGGTTGGATTCACTATGTGGGCAAAACGCTACAACATCAATTTTACCGCCAGCCTGATTCACCATCTCATGCATACGTTGATGTATTGCATGCAAAGTTTCAAGTTCTATTAAGCCTCGTTCAATACCGCTTTGATTAGTCGCAACAGCAACATGCCAACCTGCTTGATGCAAACGGGCAATAGCTTCTAGACTGCCCGGGATCGGTGTCCATTCATCTGCAGAAGAGACTGGGCGCTCCAAGTCTTCATTGATGACACCATCCCGATCCAGAACAATCAATTTAATCATGATGCATTAACAGGCTTGAGCAAACTCAGCTCAGCAGTACTACAGCACAGATCATTAACCTGCTTTAACAATGCCAAGCGGTTATCTCTTAGTGCTGTGTCTTCAGCCATTACCATTACTTTGTCAAAAAACGCATCCACATCCTCACGCAAACTGGCCGTCAGGCTCATAGCCGACGCATAGTCATTTGAACCAATGTTTGTCTCAATGGTTGGTGAGATGTCGGATAAGCGTGTGAACAACTGAGATTCCGCCGCTTCTACAAGTAACGATGCATCAACAGCAACAGGTACGTCTGTCTCAACTTTCTTGAGAATGTTCCCAATACGCTTACTTGCAGCAGCTAACGATACCGCCGCGTCCGTTTGCCGAAACTGCTGCATTGCTTGCAACCGGGATACGATGTCTAACGGTCTGTAGATACCTTTCGCAAGTACAGCATCGATAGCATCAGGTGCGAAGCCTTGGTCAACCAGGTAACCACGCATACGTTCAACAATATACGCGAGCATCTCCGATTTATCGGGGTCATCCAAAATATCCGCATAACTCGCCAAACTCGCATCAAGCAGTTCGACCAGGTCAATATCAAGTTTTTGTTCCACAACAATACGGACAATACCAAGCGATGCTCTGCGCAGTGCAAAAGGATCTTTAGCCCCCGTTGGCTTCATGCCCAAACCAAAGATTCCAACCAGCGTATCGGTTTTATCAGACAAGGAAACGATCTGAGAAACCAGGCCTTCAGGTAATTTCCCACCCGCCTGTTTCGGAAAGTAATGCTGCTCCATAGCTTCAGCCACGTCACTAGGATGACCGTCTCGCTCCGCATAGTAGCGGCCGCAAATACCTTGCATTTTCGCCAGCTCTTTTACAATCTCGGTGTTTAGATCGCACTTGCACAGAGCTGCCGCTAAGGCGACATTTGATTTATCCGCATTGAGTTCGGTTGCAAGCCACTCACCCAACACACCCATGCGTGATACCTTATCGGCAACACTTCCTAGCTTCTCTTGAAACAACAGGCGGGACAGCTGCGCTTGATGCGCCGCTAAAGGTTGCTGTTTATCTTGGTTCCAGAAAAACATGGTATCGGCAAAACGAGGGCGGATAACCCGCTCATTCCCATCGACAACCGTGGCACTGTTTACAGATTCAATATTGGCCACAGTAATGAACGCAGGCATCAGCTCTCCTTTGTCATCCAGTAAGGCAAAGTATCGTTGATTTTCCTGCATGGTCTGAATCAGCGCTTCTTTCGGAATTTCAAGAAACGCTTCGTCAAATTTACCGGCCAATGCAACCGGCCACTCAACCAAAGCATTTACCTCATCAACGAGATCTTCATCCATGACCGGCGTTCCCCCCATTCGCATGGCTTCAGCTTGTACAGATTTAACAATACGCGCACGACGTTCGGCAGGGTCAGCCATGACAAACGCTGATTCCAAAATTGCCTCATAGCTTGACGGCTGATCTATAGTCTGAGGTGCTGGTGAATGAAAACGATGCCCCAGACTTGTATTTGAAGCTGTCAGTCCAAGCACACTCAGCGGCAGAGTTTCACTGCCATGCAACGCGGTTAACCAGACAACTGGGCGCAAAAATTCATGTGTCTTGTCACCCCAACGCATTCTGCGTGGCATGGACATCGTTTTAATGGCATTCGGCAGTGCTTCTGCAAGGACATCTACCAACGCTTTGCCCTTTACAGTCTGATTAACCACCATCCATTCGCCTTTCGTTGTGTTTATAGTAGTGAGTTGATCCACAGTGACACCAGCGCCACGCATAAAACCTTCTAACGCTTTGGTAGGAACGCCATCGTTAAAGGCAGCCGCTTTTGCCGGTCCCTTCTTCTCTACGACACTGTCCGCCTGCTTTTCACCCACTGAGCTAAAGCGCGCGGCGATTCTACGCGGGGTAGCGAATACTTCAGGCTTTTCCGAGCAGAGCTGGCTTTGCTGTAATACCGCAAACAACGATGATGCTAGGTGCTCGGCCAAAGGCATCATTGAACCGGCCGGCAACTCTTCGCAGCCAATCTCTATTAATAAATCAGACATTGTCAGAGGCCTCCGAGTTAGCGTTGTTCTTTAATAAGGGAAAGCCCAAAGACTCACGCTTAGTCAGCCATGCGTCTGCCACCAATCTTGACAGAGTGCGTACTTTTAATATGTACCGCTGTCTTTCTGTGACTGAGATAGCGTGCCTTGCATCCAACAGGTTGAAAGAATGAGAGGCCCTGAGGACTTGTTCATAGGCTGGCAAAGGCAGAGATAACTCACACAGCTTGGCGCAGTCTTTTTCACATTGATCAAATTGCGCAAACAAGGCATCGACATCGGCGTGCTCGAAATTATAAGCCGACTGCTCCACCTCATTTTGATGAAACACATCACCGTAGGTCACGGTGCCTTCAGCCGTCTCCCCCCACACCAGATCGTAGACACTCTCAACACCTTGAATGTACATCGCCAGCCGCTCAATACCGTATGCCAACTCTCCTAGTACTGGTTTGCAACTGATACCACCGCACTGCTGGAAGTAGGTGTACTGAGTGACCTCCATACCATTGAGCCACACTTCCCAGCCCAGCCCCCATGCGCCAAGGGTCGGCGATTCCCAGTTGTCCTCGACGAAACGAATATCGTGTTCCAGGGTATTGAAACCCAGAGCTTCCAAGGAGCCCAGATATAAATCCTGCATACCCTCCGGAGACGGTTTCATTGCCACCTGAAATTGGTAGTAATGCTGCAGCCTATTGGGGTTGTCCCCGTAACGCCCGTCAGTAGGTCGTCTTGAGGATTGCGTGTGACAGGCAAACCATGGCTCAGGGCCGATGGCACGAAGGAATGTGGAAGGATGAAACGTCCCGGCCCCCATCTCCATGTCGTAGGACTGTTGCACCAGGCACCCTTGGGCAGCCCAATAGTTTTGCAACACGGCAATCATGCCCTGGAAGGTATTTACATCAGGCTGCGCGGCAGCGTCGTTCATGGTTAATTCAAGCTCTGTAAACGAAGCCTACCAGTGTACTTAATCCTACGCGCTACGACGATACGGTAGACTAAGACAATCCATCTGCATTTTCAGTGGACTGGCATCATTTTCACGCCTATTTACGCACTATAATAGTGCGCACCCTTGCGACCCGTACCTTTTCAAAGCAAATTTCGGTTCTGCAGAGTCAGTATCTTTTTGATTTTAAAAGAATTAAACGCGCCCCACGTAAGCGTGGCCCAGACGATAAATTTTTATAGGAAAACCTAGACATGTCAACGAGTGACGTACTCAAGAGCATTAAAGACAACGAAGTAAAGTTCGTTGATTTTCGATTTACCGACCCTCGTGGCAAGGAACAGCACACGTCAATCCCGGCCTCACTGTTTGAAGAAGACGTTTTCGAAGACGGCCAACCGTTTGACGGATCGTCTATCGCCGGCTGGAAAGGCATCAACGCCTCTGACATGCTACTGATGCCCGACGCTGAAACCGCGGTTCTTGACCCGTTCACTGAAGAAACAACACTAAACATTCGCTGCGATATCGTTGAGCCCGACACGATGGAAGGCTACGAGCGCGACCCTCGCTCTGTTGCCCGCCGAGCAGAAGCTTACCTTCAGTCCACAGGCATTGCTGACACAGCCTACTTTGGTCCAGAGCCAGAGTTTTTCGTCTTCGACGATGTTAGATGGTCCACTGAAATGCAGGGCATGAGCTACGCCATTAACTCTGAGGAAGCGGCTTGGAACTCAAACAAAAAAATGGACGGTGGCAACATCGGCCACCGGCCTAAAGTTAAGGGTGGATACTTTCCAGTTCCACCTGTGGATTCGTTAAATGATCTTCGAGCAACGATGTGTTTGGTCCTTGATCAAATGGGCGTAACACCTGAAGTTCATCACCACGAAGTGGGGACTGCAGGCCAGTGCGAAATCGGCACTAAATTCGACACGCTTGTTAAGCGTGCAGACCAGACTCAGATTTTAAAGTACGTTGTTTTAAACGTTGCACATCAATACGGTCGTACAGCGACCTTCATGCCTAAGCCAATTGTTGGTGACAATGGTAGCGGCATGCACGTTCACCAGTCTTTATTCAAAGGTGGCGACAACATGTTTGCAGGCGAGCTCTACGGTGGACTGTCCGAAACTGCCCTCCACTACATTGGCGGCATCATCAAACATTCACGTGCAATTAATGCTTTCGCCAACGCATCAACAAACAGCTACAAGCGATTGGTACCTGGCTTTGAAGCTCCCGTTATGTTGGCCTACTCTGCTCGTAACCGTTCAGCCTCTATCCGAATCCCGTATGTCGGCAACCCTAAGGGTCGTCGCATCGAGGTTCGTTACCCTGATCCAACAGGCAATCCGTACCTGACGTTCTCTGCATTAATGATGGCAGGCCTTGATGGTATCCAAAACAAGATCCACCCTGGGGATGCATCCGATAAAGATCTATACGACCTGCCTCCAGAAGAAGCAGCAAACATCCCTCAAGTTTGCTCTTCACTCGACCAAGCTCTCGAAGCACTCGATGCAGATCGCGGCTTCCTGACAGCCGGCGGTGTATTCACTGATGATCAGATCAACGGCTACATTGACTTGAAGATGGAAGAAGTTACGCGTATGCGGATGTCTACTCATCCGGTTGAGTTTGATATGTACTACAGCTGTTAAGATAACTTACTCTTAACAAAATTAAAAAGGCAGCACTTTAGAGTGCTGCCTTTTTTTTACCCTTACTCACCAATCGCAACACCCTCACGCCTTGGGTCGGCACCACCTAACAGTTTGCCATCTTCTATAACAATGGCATGAAGCCCTGACGTCAAGCCTCTTACGTTGACCTTAAACCCAAGCGCTTCCAGTTCACCTTGCAATGCAACGGCACCTGTGCCTTCTTCTAAGTCATAGGTACCAAATCGATTAACTGCATGCGGCATGTTGATGGCCGCTTGCACATCCATCCCCCAGTCTAGGTGGGCAATGATCGTTTTGGCGACATAACCAATAATTCGACTGCCACCGGGAGAACCTACAACCATGTAAGGCTTTCCACCCTTCATGACAACCGTCGGCGCCATGGAAGAGCGCGGGCGTTTTCCAGGCTCCACACGGTTTGCGATTGGCACTCCGTTTTTATGGGTTGAAAAAGAGAAGTCGGTTAATTCGTTATTCAGTAAAAAACCACCGCTCATGAGACGGGAACCGAAACCGTTTTCTATTGTTGTTGTCATTGATACAACGTTACCGTCCGAGTCAACAATCGAGAAATGACTTGTCGATTTGAACTCAATGCTCTCATCGTCTGCTAACAACATGGCGTGATCCCATTCAGGCTCACCGGCTTCCACCGACTCAAGCGCACTACTACCCGATAAAAGTTTTGAACGCTCTTTAAGATACTTAGGACTAAGCAGCCCATCTGTCGGCATGGGCACAAAATCGCTGTCGGCCATATAACGACCTCTGTCAGCAAATGCCAAACGAGATGCATCACCAATTAAACGCCAACTCTCGGCCGATGTTGGGCCCAAATCGTTCAATGGGAAGGGTTCTAACAAACCCAATATTTGCCCTACCGTAAGCGCGCCAGATGACGGCGGCCCCATGCCGCAAACATCATGATCACGATAAGCAACACAAACTGGCTCACGTTCCTTGATGTTGTAGTTAGCAAGATCTGCCAACTCAAGGACACCCGGATTGCCAGCACTCTTTACTTTTTCTACTATGGCTTCAGCGATAGGGCCTGTATAAAAAGCATCTGCTCCATTTTCGGATATTTGCGACAACGTATCTGCATAGGCTTTATTTTTTAGCACATGTCCAACCGGATGTGCGCTACCAGCATCATCAAAAAAATAGGCTTTGGTATCCGGATGGACTGACAGCCGCTCCTGATCATTAGCAATCATCTTGTGCAAACGCTCAGATACTTCAAAACCACTCTCGGCTAAATCGATAGCCGGCTGTACCAAGCTCGACCACTCTAATTTTCCGTGTGCTTTATGCGTTTCATGCAGTAATTTCACAGTGCCTGGAGTACCCACCGATAGCCCGCCTACTACAGCACTCCAAAACTTTAGGCGCTCACCGTTTTCATCTTGAAAGAGTGTTGGTGTAGCTGCCATCGGCGCTGTTTCACGACCATCGTATGTGGTGAGTTGATCATTCTGGGCATCGTAATAGACCATGAACGCACCACCACCCAATCCGGATGACTGCGGCTCAACAAGGCCTAGCATAAGCTGTGTAGCTACCATGGCATCGATAGCGTTGCCACCTTTGGCAAGCACATCGTAGCCCGCTTGGGCTGCATGTGGATTTGCGGCCGCTACCATGAATTTCTCTGCACTCTGCAACGTGCGTGTCGATATACCCGTTGCAATTTCTGGCGCGAATCCGTCGGCAACGTCTTGAGCCTGTGCAAGGCCTGTTATAAAGGTTGTCGTCAGAAATGCTGCTATAACGTTCGAACTTTTCATACGCATACCCCTTGGCTGTGAACAGTGATTGGCAAAACCACTGGCTCCTACAGTGCCACAGTTTTTACGCATATTCGATGTTTACGAGGTTTCCATCGATGCCTCCAGGACTATAACCTTCTTATAAACAAGCAGTTAAAATTCATACACCGCCGTTTCTAAGTGTTAATCCATGCGAAATTCTTGTCACAACAACAGCGACACTCAGTCTCAAAATCAATCGATATAACAGCTATTTCCGCACAGAATTCACATGACCAGAACTACGGTGGTGCATTTCCTGCAAAAATGTTCCGATGAAACCAAAAAATAGTATTGGCGAAATTTTTCGCCTTGTATTTTCTCCAGCGATGGTGCTCGCGACCATCTGCTCCTTTAGCAGTCCGGTCAGCGCTGCAGATACCGAGATATATAAGTCCATTGCCGAAGATGGCAGTGTCGTATTCACTGACGAGCCTTCTGACGGCGCCACGTCGTTTAAACCGAAAGAGCTCAATATTGTCCCGCCACAGGAGCGAAAGAAAAAGCCTTCTGGTGACGCAAAAGAGCAAGTTGAAGCCGCCTTAAAGTTACGCACGGTCCGGTTTGTGAAAATACAAAGCCCGGTAAACGATCAGACCTACGTCAACCCGGTGGGTGGCATTTCAGTGACCATTACGACGGGCCACGACGGCGGGCTTCCGGTGGGTCACAGCGCGCAAATTATCCTTGATGGCAAGGTGGTCAGCACCGGCTCAGGCACTAGCTTCTCGGTACCTACGCCGCACAGAGGCACTCACACACTAAGCGCCAGAGTCTTTGATGCATCCGGTAAACTGCGTGCGCGATCCAGATCGGTCAAAATCAATGTTATTAAAAGCGTTGCCGGTGGTGGTGGCTAAGCTGAGTAGTAAGCCACCTATGATGCGCCTTTTTGGTGCATATTATTCACTTGGAGCACCATTATTGTGCAGACGAGAGTGAGCAACGAAGCCATCAAGCAAGCTATCTGATTGATTTAAATAGCTTTAATTGGCGTACCAAGCTTTAAACTCTTCGCTTTCACAAGGTGCGTAAATTGCAACTTGTGAATGTGACTAATTTTCCTGAGCCTACAAAGGCGGCTGAATTTTCGCTTCTGGATTCGCTGGCAACCGCGGTGCTTGCCATCGACAACGGTTTGCGTATTCGGTATCTGAATATTGCAGCTGAGCAGCTACTGAGCATCAGCCAGCGCAAGGCTGTAGGCCAAAGTCTCACGCGCGCGATCAACATACCCGATGCGCTCTTTTCAAGAATTCGAGAAGCTCTTGATAACGGACAGCCATTAACCGACAGGCAAGTCACTGTCGAGCCCCATGGTCAGGACGCCCAGGTTGTCGACATTTCATTGTCCCCTTTTCGCTCTGATGAAAATCAAATTGGCCTGATTCTGGAAATCAGCGTCGTCGACCGGCCTCTTCGTATCGCTCGAGATGAGGCGATGCTCGCCCAACAAGAGCATGCCAGCTCGCTGGTAAAAGGCCTTGCGCACGAAATTAAAAACCCACTTGGCGGGCTGCGCGGCGCAGCCCAGCTTCTAGCCCGACAGCTCCCCGATACCGAGTTAGCCGAATACACTTCGATCATCATTCGCGAAGCTGACCGCTTGCACAATTTAATTGATCGCATGCTCGGCCCGACAAACCGTACCCGTCGCGATGTCGTGAATTTGCATGAAGTACTCGAACACGTTAGAAAAATTACTATTGCTGGTGCGCCTGATGGCGTCATCGTACGCTTTGACTATGACCCCAGCATTCCCGAATGCATTACCGACAGAGACCGATTGGTTCAGGTCATTCTTAATATTGCAGGCAACGCCTTGCAAGCCTTGAAAGACGCCGGCCGCATAACGTTTCGCTCTCGGGTTGTCAGCAGTTTCACCATTGCGGGAATACGCCACCCATTGGTTGCTTGTATCGAAATTATCGACAACGGCCCGGGCATTCCTGCCGAACTGATCGACCAAATTTTCTTCCCCTTGGTAACAGGTAATAGCCATGGGACCGGGCTTGGACTATCCATTGCACAAACAATAATGAATCAGCTAGGCGGTCTTATTGAATGCAGTAGTGAACCGGGCAATACCAATTTTACTGTTCTAATTCCTCTGGAGGTCGCATGAGCGACGAATATGTTTGGGTGATAGACGACGATCAGTCGATTCGCTGGGTCTTGGAAAAAACGCTCAAACAGGCTGGCATGCAGGTAAATGTATTTGAGTCTGCCGATGAAGCTCTGGACACAATGCGTGCAAACGCACTAGCACCGGACGCTGTCATCAGTGATATCCGGATGCCAGGTTCGGACGGCCTGTCCTTGCTGAATCAGATGAAAAGGTCTCATCCAGATTTGCCGGTACTGATCATGACCGCTTTCTCAGATTTAGACAGTACGGTTTCAGCATTCGAGGCAGGTGCTTTCGAATACATCCCCAAGCCGTTCGATGTGGATACGGTAATTGATCAGGTAAGACGAGCGTGCAGCTTACAAAAAGACCAGCGCAGTCAAGCAACTATACGACCCAAAGGACAAACACGAAACGATGAACCGGCAGAACTCATTGGTGATGCTCCGGCCATGCAAGATGTGTTCAAAGCTATCGGTAGGCTTTCGCGCTCAAAGATCACGGTACTAATCAACGGTGAGAGCGGAACCGGTAAGGAACTTATCGCTAACGCCCTACATCGTCATAGCCCGCGTGCAAACAAACCCTTTGTTGCACTCAACATGGCAGCGATTCCACATGACCTTATGGAATCTGAATTATTCGGACATGAAAAGGGATCGTTTACCGGCGCACAAAGTACTCGAATAGGACGCTTCGAACAATCGGACGGAGGTACGCTCTTTCTAGACGAGATTGGCGATATGCCGGCAACCCTACAAACCCGATTGCTGCGTGTTTTGGCTGACGGGCAGTTCTATCGGGTAGGCGGACACACTCCCATAACAGTTGACGTTCGCATCATCGCAGCGACCCATCAAGATTTGGAAGCTCTGGTTGCAGAAAAGCGCTTTAGAGAAGATCTGTTTCATCGCCTTAACGTCATTCGTATCGAAGCACCCCCGCTGCGCGAAAGACGAGAAGACATCCCTCGCTTGCTTCGTCACTTTTTAATTAAGGCCGCAGAGGAGCTCGGTGAAGAACCCAAGATGATGACACCGGAACTGGAAGCCTATGTCAGCTCGCTCAGTTGGCCAGGCAATGTACGTCAGCTACAAAACACCGCACATTGGCTTACGGTTATGTCCGGTGGCACCGAGCTGGAAATCGATGATATGCCCGCTCAAGTCAGAGACGAGCACGGAACCGTGGAAGTTGATTGGCAGAGCGGTTTACGGCAATGGGCAAATCGCCAACTCAATGAGGGCAATACTGATTTATTGGGGATGGCACAACCCGCTGTTGAGAGAATTCTTATTAGGTGCGCACTTAATAAAACACAAGACCGCCGGCAAGAAGCCGCCCGCTTGATTGGCTGGGGTAGAAATACCCTGACCCGAAAAATAAAAGAACTAGAAATGGAATAACGAACCCCGAGGGAGGCAAGCTTAGTCGCGCAGCACGCCTGCGCAATTCGCATTTGCTGAGCTGACATCCCATTCACCGTTACGCGTGCATGCTGAAGCGTAAGAGCGATGCACGCGAAAGCGTCCGCTATTCGGGATGCCGTCGTCGAGCTGATTGTCTAGTTGCGAAAGGATATTGACCGGTATTTGATTACCGGTATAAATTTCGTTTGCAGGGCTTACGGCATCTGCAGCCTGGGCGCTGTACGTGATTTTGTAATACCCATTAAATGGATTGGTTGGACATGTACCCGTGGCACACTCCACATCAGTGGCTGAACCGACAGATGATTGTGCCCCGTTATATTGACCTTTAATAAAACCTGCCAAAGAGAGTTGCTGCCAGACGCCAGCGCGCTCACGAGAGTCATCGATACGGCCATTGCCATTACCGGCTAGGGCTGCACTGTCTATTTGGGTTTCCGCTTTGGAAAAATCACCGGGGATGGATCGATAGCGTTCCTGGAAAGAGAACCAGGCTGTCTGGATACTGGAGACTTCAGTACTTAAGGATCGCACCCGCGCATTATCGATAAGTGCCTGCCCCTTGAAAACACCGCCTAGAATCAGACCGATTATGACCAGCACAATAGCCACTTCGACAAGAGTAAAGCCTTTGGCCGATCGATTTATTGAGTCAGGCATTTGATTGAGAAACATCTTCCTTTATCTCACGGTATCAGAATGACGACCCCAAGGATAATCAAGCGGGTTAGCCCTTACAACTCACATTAACAAATTTACTAGGTATTCATACAGCATGTAGGCCACCTTGCGGTGACCCTCACGCTGAATAGGCGCTGTTTAGAAAGGTGCACTACGCGGCACGCGTGGAAATGGAATCGCATCTCGAATGTTCTCCATACCCGTTACGTAATTGAGTACCCGCTCGAACCCCATACCAAACCCTGCATGTGGCGCGCTGCCATAGCGTCTCAGGTCTCGGTACCAATCCAACTCATCTTGCAAACCATGGGCTATCAATTTTTCATCAAGTACTGATAATCGTTCTTCACGTTGACTGCCACCAATGATTTCACCAATGCCCGGTGCTAACACATCCATAGCTGCGACTGTTTTTCCATCATCGTTCTCACGCATGTAGAACGCTTTAATTTCTTTAGGGTAGTTTTGCAAAATAATAGGTCGGCCAACATGCTCCTCAGCTAACCAGCGCTCATGTTCTGATTGCAAATCCAGCCCCCAGCTCACCGGAAACTCAAACTTCTTGTCACACTTTTCTAACAGCGTAATGGCATCGGTGTAATCCATTCGCTCGAAACTGGATTCGGCCACATGCTGCAATCGAGTCAATGCGTCTTTATCGATGCGCTGTGCGAAAAACGCCATGTCATCCTCGCACTCATCCAACACAGCCTTAAACAAGTAGGTTAAAAAATCCTCAGCGAGATCAGCATTATCATTTAAATCAGCAAATGCCATTTCCGGCTCAACCATCCAAAACTCAGCCAGATGCCTGCTGGTATTAGAGTTTTCAGCTCTGAACGTGGGGCCGAACGTGTATACCTTGCTCAAGGCCATCGCATAACTTTCAGCATTGAGTTGACCGGATACGGTGAGATAAGCCTCACGAGCAAAGAAGTCTTTATCGAAATCCACTGCACCTTTGTCAGTGGTTGGCGGCTTCAACGCATCGAGTGTGCTTACCCGGAATAATTCCCCGGCGCCCTCACAGTCGCTGGTTGTGATGAGTGGTGTGTTGACCCATTGGAATCGCCGCTCTTTGAAGTAGCGGTGAATACCACTGGACAAGGTTGATCGCACACGGCTTATTGCGCCAAATGCATTAGTGCGTGGTCGCAGGTGCGCAACAGATCTCAAGTACTCGAAAGTATGACGCTTTTTCGCAATGGGGTATTGCTCTGGATCGTCCACTCCACCCACAATGGTGATGCTAGTAGCTTGCACTTCAACCGACTGTCCCCGGCCTTCGGACGCAACCAGAGTTCCGGTTACCTCAATGGCGAACCCGGCTGAAATGGTGAGTACCTCATCGGTGTAGTTTTCCAAATTTTTACCTGCGATGACTTGTAGCGCATCGAAGCAAGTCCCGTCATAAAGCGCAATGAAGGACAAACCCGCTTTTGAATCGCGACGGCTTCGGGCCCAACCTTGAATGGTTACCGTTTGCCCTGTGGGTTCAGTTTTTAGAAGCTCAACAATATCTTGCTTGTTCATGCAGGTATCTTTGGATGTTTTTTAATTAAAGCATCGCCACCGAGAGCGAGCTGTGTAACCAATGCCTCCAGTGCATCCCAATGCGAACCGGACGCCTGGCCTTTTATTTGACGATCAATGTTTGTACACGCAGATAACATTGATAGCCAATTGCGTGCCGAATGCCTCACAAGTGCTTTTTTCAATGGCTCTGCTCGATTCTGCCAAACGCCGGCACTTTTCAATGCAGACGCCTCAGACACCCCGGCCTCTACCGCCTCAGCACTTCTGGCACCGGCCCGAATCTCATTATTGAGCGTCCATAAAATTAAGACCTCGCTGACTGCTTCGTCTTTTAAACCTGCCAGAATTCGCAATGCTCTGGCACTTTGTCCGTTCAAAGCCGCCAGTGACAAATCGCCTATTGAATAGCGAGCACTGTCAGAGACGGCGTCAAGCACTTGCTCAGCCGTTAGTGCGCCCGAAGGATACAGCAGCGCTAGTCGCTCTACTTCTTGTCGGGCAGCCAACAAATTTCCCTCAACACGCTCACAAATAATAGCCAGCGCGTCTTTGTCCGGCACCAACCCGACTGCACTTAGTCGTTGCTTGAGCCATGTGCCCAGCTGGGTGGCTGGCACAGGCCAGACAGCAATGGTCACACCTACCTTGTCAATCGCTTTGAACCAAGCGCTGTTGGTGCCACTTCGATCCAACTTGGCACTACTGATTAACAGCAAAACGTCATCGGGAGGTGAGGCACAGTACTGTTTGAGTACCTCACTACCAATTCGTCCCGGCTTACCCGTGGGCAGCCGCAACTCAATGAGCCGTTGCTCTGCAAACAAGGAGAAACTATCGGCAGCCTCACGAAATGTGGACCAATCTGAATCGTCAGTCACCATGATGACCTGGCGCTCAGCAAAACCAGCCTCTTTGCCGTGTTGGCGCAGCTTATCCCCGATCTCCATGATTTGGAGCGGTTCGTCGCCATACAGCAGGTAAACAGGGGCACGATTTTGCTTCAAATGCGCATCTAGTTTGTCAGGATAAAGTTTCATGGCCACCGTTTAAGTATTGAACGTGTAGCATACCCAATACATACACCCAACCGCGATGCCTGACGTGGAAAACATGAACTTTTCACAGCCCCCAAAAGACCGCTTTTTTGCCATCAGCCGAGCCATTTTGTTTGAGATGGATCCGGAAAAAGCCCATGACTTGGCACTCAAGCTCATGAGTACAGGACCCGTGCCCAGCTTTCTGGCAAAAAAATACGAAACACAGGCCTCCCCTGTCAGCTGTCTGGGTCAGGAATTCTCCAATCGCATTGGTCTGGCAGCAGGCTTAGACAAAAACGGAGATTACATTGATGCTTTGGGGGCCATGGGTTTTGGCCATTTGGAAATCGGTACGGTAACGCCGCGTGCTCAGGCGGGAAATCCTAAGCCGAGAATCTTCAGGCTAACGCAGCACGGCGCCTTGATCAATCGCTTAGGCTTCAACAATCATGGAGTTGATCATTTAGTCGAACGCGTGAAAAAACGGCGTTACACCGGCAAGTTGGGCATCAACATTGGCAAGAACGCAGTAACCCCTATTGATGATGCGCAAAATGACTACTTATTTTGCCTTGAGCGTGTTTACCCGCACGCGGACTACATCACCATCAACATCTCCTCTCCCAATACCCAAGGGCTACGCGACCTGCAACATGGGGAGCGGCTGGCCAGCCTGTTGAACGCTCTGAAGGAAGCCCAGAGCCGGCTTGCGACACAACATGGCAAATACGTCCCTATCGCTGTGAAAATCGCGCCCGATATGAGCGATTCGGAGCTGGATGAATTCTGCGAGCAGGTGCTGGCGCACGAGATCGATGCCGTCATCACCGGCAACACAACCAACGGTCGAGAGCCTGTTAAAACCCATCTCTATGCCAAAGAGACAGGTGGCATGAGTGGTGCACCACTTAAGCCGTTGGCCGACGACCGGCTTCGCGCAGTTTCCCAGCGCATCGGAACAAAAGCTGCACTCATTGGTGTTGGCGGTGTCAGTTGTGGTGATGATGCACAAACCAAAGTGGATGCCGGAGCAACGCTCGTCCAACTTTATTCCGGGTTGATTTACCATGGCCCGGCCCTGGTTCGAGATTGTGTTGAGCGCACAGCCGTATAACCGCTGCTTAGTAGCCGAAGCCTTATGACAGTTATCGATGTATTCAATGGCGATGCAGATGGCATCTGCGCGCTGCACCAACTTAGACTCGCAGCCCCTTGTGATAGTAAGTTAATCACAGGTGTGAAGCGCGATATCGCATTGGTCAAACAAATCAAAGCTGAGGCTTCCGATAAGATCACGGTACTTGACGTATCGTTAGATAAAAATCGCGATGCCCTGCTACCGGTTCTGGATAGCGGTGCAGAGGTCACTTACATTGATCATCATTTCCCAGGCGACATTCCAGAGCGCCAAAATCTAACGACGCACATCAATACCGATTCTGAGATGTGTACCGGCTTGATAGTCAACGAACTACTTGGCGGTGAACATCTTGCCTGGGCCGTAACGGCGGCGTTTGGAGACAACCTTCTGACGACAGCAAGAACAGCTGCTGCTCCGCTTAATTTATCTGAAGATGAACTAGAGAAACTCCAAACCTTAGGTACCCTACTCAATTACAACGGGTATGGTTCGACCCTTGACGATTTGTACTTCCCACCAGCGGAACTCTACAAACGAGTGCAACCTCACAGCTCACCTTTCTCTTTCATTAACGAGGACGGAGCCTTCACCACGCTTGCCGATGGTTTTAAAAGTGACCACGAAAGGGCGCTGTCGATAACTGCAGAAAGGGCAACGGACGATATCGCTATTTACATTTTCCCGAATGATGCTTTCGCCCGTAGGATCAGCGGCGTATACGCCAACGAACTTGCACAACAAAATCCGACACGAGCGCACGCCCTGCTTAGTGAATTAGACGATGGCTCCTATTTAGTCAGTGTTCGTGCACCGTTAAACAATCGCACAGGTGCTGATGAACTCTGCCGACAATTTGAAACGGGTGGCGGACGCAAAGCTGCAGCCGGGATTAACAAACTACCGGCAATAGATCTTGAAAAATTTGCCTCAGCTATGAGTTCTCAGTTCGCTGCCTAGTGTTTGCATCCCGTGTTACGTGTAACTACATTCATCGTCTTGATGGCGCTAACGTGTCTTGCTCATGCTGAACAGAGCATGGCAATACAAAGCCCGTTGAGAGTTGAAGGCACATTCACCCGAACCAGTGCCGATGCGCGGCTAAATGGCAATGAACTAAAAACAACTTCATCAGCTGTCACTGGGTTGGTGACCTATTACTTTCGTAAGGAAGTGTTTGGGCAACTGGGCTATGGCAAACCCACACTCCACAGACGTGTAGTAAACGGAGAAATCATCCCCACTCAAAGCAGCGATACAAACTCATTGTTTTGGTACGGATTCGGATTTCGCTCACAACGCCAGGGAAGCACCAGTGATTACCTGGGAGTCGGCTTTAGATTTTCCGCAAGCATTGGTGAACTGGAAGATGACAACTCATCTAAGACCTTAAGACTGTTTTCGCAAAAAGACACGTCACAGCGTTTTGGTGAATTGGAAGTCTCCATAGAGTCGGGCAACAATGGCAGCATCAATAAGCTCGGCGGAAAACATGTCTGGTTTTCAAGCAACGGAATCGGCTTTGGCTTTCAATGGGCATTTGGCTCAGGTCGCAACGTAGAAGACTCAGGTGACGAAACCAACTACCGAACGAGAGATGCTGGCATCGTCTTTATGTATCGCCCCAAACTCTATAAAAATTAAACGCGCTTAGGCATTCATGAGCTCTTTAATATGAGCAGCTCCACAACGACCCAATGCCGGCAAATCGTATCCACCCTCTAACATTGAAACAATTCGTCCGTCAGAATGCCTGCTGGCAATATCGATGATTTGCTGAGTTATCCACACGTAGTCTTCATCTTGTAATTGTAAGTTGGCCAAAGGGTCGTGCGCATGTGCATCAAATCCTGCACTGACAATAATTATCTGAGGACTAAATGACTCAAGAGCGGGTAACCAGGTATCGGTAATTGCTGCGCGAAACTCTGCACTTCCCGTTGCAGATGGCAGAGGCACGTTCACTCGTTGATTTTCAATGTTGGGCCTAAAACCACCCGGATACAGCGGGTGTTCGAATGAGGAGCAGAAAAGAATGCTGGCATCTCCCTCAACAATATCCTCAGTGCCGTTTCCGTGGTGCACATCAAAATCAACAATGGCCACACGATCCAGACCATGTGATTTGATGGCATGTTTAGCCGCGATAGCCACGTTGCCGAAAAAACAAAAACCCATGGCTTCTCTACGTTCCGCGTGATGGCCTGGAGGGCGAACCAGGCAAAACGCATTGTTAACCTTGCCTGTCATAACTTGATCTACGGCTAACACACCGGCACCTGCACCCCGCAACGCAGCATCTAATGAAAACGGGTTCATTGATGTATCGGCGTCTAACTGAACCGATCCAGTGGACGGTGAGCTGTTGCGAAGCAAATCGACGTAGCTTTGCGGGTGAGCGAGCAATACATGATTGACGTCGGCCAAAGGCGCTTCACAGTGCACCAGCTGCTCGTATAAACCTTGTTGCTTGAGCTGATCTGCAATGGCTGCAATGCGCTCTGGACATTCTGGATGTCCGGGGCTTATTTCATGCTGAACGCAAACACTATGAGATATCAAAGCCGTGGTCATTGAATTACCTAAAAACTAAGAAAGAAATGTTTTGATCAATATACCAGCACAGTTAGCTCCTGTACTATCGTAAGTTATGTCCACACTTCATCTTGATAAGTTGCTCGACCCCACCTCAGTCGTGGTTATTGGTGCGAGCGACCGAGCGGACTCTATTGGATATTCCGTCACAAGAAACTTACTGAGCTCTCATTACACCGGCCAGATTCATCTCGTGAATCCGCGCTACAAGTCGGTGTTAGGCCACCCTTGCCTACCCGATCTTAAAACCATTGAAGAAACGCCCGACTTAGCCATTATCAGCACCCCTGCCAGACTCTTAAAAAAAATTCTGACACAGTGTGCAAAGAAGAAAATCAGAGTGGCGATGGTGATGACAGGCTCAAAGGAGTCTCAACCTTTAGGCTCTCTTGCACGCTCATTAGGAATTCGTATCATTGGCCCGCATAGCACGGGCCTTATCAGACCGGGCATCGGACTTAACGTCAGCTACAGTCAAAACAATCTCATACCGGGCTCGCTCGCTATAGCCAGTCAGTCTACATCGCTGGGCACCGCGATGCTCGACTGGGCTCAGACCAACAATATCGGTTTCTCAGGCGTGATACTCACTGGGGGAGATACCGATATTTGTCTTGCAGACATCATCGACTTACTGGCCGAAGATCCTGCCACAAAAGCCATAATCGTGTATGTCGAAAGAGTAGGTGGCACTCGTAGTTTTCTCAGCGCCTTGAGTGCCGCTGCCCGATTAAAACCGGTTGTTCTAATGCGTTCTACCAAAGAAGGCGCTCGTTACTGCGATGTATTAACGCGTTCCGGGCAAGTTTTCTCTTCTGACAACGTCTTCCAAACCGCCTTGAACCGAGCGGGTGTGGTTCGTATCAGAACCTTTCAAAACCTATTCGCTGCTGCAAAAATCCTGTCCTCTGGTGCGCGAGTAAAAGGCAATCGGCTAGCAATTGTCAGTAACGGCGCGGCGCCTTCCATGATGGCCATAGAAAGACTGGACGTTAAACATTTTCAATTACCGCGTCTGCTTGAAGAAAACCTCATCAGTATTAAAAAGACTTTGGGCGAGAGCGCATCTGGCAGTAATCCCTTTGTACTGAGAAAACCTGAAAACTTACCCGCTCTATATTCGCAAGCGATAGAACAACTACAGTCTTTTCCAAACATAGACGCTGTCTTGGTTATTTTTGTACCAGACTCGCGCAATAACGCTGCAGATATCACGAACGCTGTATTGAAACTTCCAAAGTCTAAGACACCCATACTGGCTTGTTGGATGGGAGATGCAAGTGTAAAAGATGCCCGGGAGACTCTCTCTGAAGCGGGCATTCCCTCCTTTAGAACTCCGGAGGCGGCTGTCGACGGATTTGATTTTTTAAACCGCCATTTTGTCAGTCAACAGCAACTTCTACAGCTACCTAACCCCACGGCCAGCAACACCAGAGCCGATGCAAACACTGCAAAAACTCTTGTGTCAGACGCGATAGACAATGGGCAGCGGCTTCTGGATGTTGAATCGACGCAAACCTTAATGGCTTTGTTTGATATTCCTACACAGCCATCGCAAAATAAGCAAACACTGCCAGCAGACATACAACAACAGCAAGATCGCCAACTGATAGTGTCCATCGTCCGCGACGCAACATTCGGCCCCACAGTCTCAGTGGGCATCGGCGGGCAGCTGGCAGCCGTTGTCACCCAACGTTCGGTTCAACTCCCACCGCTTAACCGGTTTTTGATAGAGGAGCTTTTGCAAAGCCGCGATATTAAAAATTACATGGCGTGGTCGACACATACTGAATCAAAGGCATTCAACGACGTTGCCCACATATTACAACGATTATCAGAGCTCGCCTGTGAAGTACCCAATGTCTTCTTTCTGGAAATCGCCCCTTTAGTTGTGACAGAGGACGGCGCAATTGTATCCAATGTGACAGTTTGCCTTGAGCGGTCAAAAGCCCAAAAGCTCTACGGTCATTTGTCCATACACCCCTATCCTAGGCAATGGATACGCTCCATCGAACTTAAAAACGGATCGTCCGTTCAATTGCGACCGATTCGACCAGAGGACGCCAGCAGTATAAAAAACCTTGTGAAAGAGATGTCTCCGGAGTCGCGCTATTTTCGATTCATGCACGCCATCAACGAGCTGTCTCCGCAGATGCTCGCGCAATTCACCAAACTCGACTACGATCGGCAGATGGCATTGGTTGCAGTCGACCAGCTTGATGAGGTCATCGGTGTCAGCCGATATGTGATCAGCAACGACCGCCTTTTCGGAGAGTTCGCTATTTCCATTTCAGAAGACTGGAAATCACAGGGGCTCGCCTCTGCCTTAATGAAACTGCTCCTCGAACACGCACGATCACAAGGTTTAGAAAGCTTACAGGGCGATGTTCTGATTACCAATATACCCATGCAAGCACTCATGAAATCCTTAGGTTTCGCATCACATCAAAACCCACAAGACCCGGAAGTTCTAAGATTCCAACTCTCTTTAACTTGAAACTTATGAGCCCAAAAGTCGAACCCTTAAGCCTGAGCATTGACGGTCGGACAATCGCGGGCATTCGCCAGCGTGATTCCGCAGTGGAAGATGCCCCCAAAATGCTGTGTGTTCATGGGTGGTTGGACAATGCAAACAGCTTCGTACCCCTGATGCCGTACTTGCCAGCGTTCGATCTGGTTGCCATCGACCTCCCAGGTTGCGGCTACAGCGATGCTTTAGAGCAAGGCTACTCCTTACACGAACTGTACTATCAACTGACTCGAATAATAGAGGCGCTGGGTTGGTCCGAATGCCACGTGCTCGGGCATTCACTCGGAGGCTGCATAGCTCCTCTGCTCGCAGTTGCCTCCCCGAACATTGTTCAAACTTTGTTATTAGTGGAAGCCATCGGGCCAGTGAGCGAATCAGCTGAGCAGTTACCCGCTCGCATCGCCAAAGCTATGAGTCACCGTCTCGACCCATCAAAATTCAACTCACGCCTATTCAACACGAAGCAGGAAGCTATCGATTCTCGCCTAAGAGCTGCGAAAATGGCACAGGGTTCGGCAAAACTAATCATCGACAGGCAAGTTAGCGTCGAGGGAGACGGTTACCGCTGGAGATTCGACCCTCGATGGCGCACAGCCTCAGCCCAGTACCAAACTGAGGAGCAAGTTCAGGAAGTCTTAAAGGCCGTGACCTGCCCTGCACTCACGATTCTGGCAGACGACGGCATCATTCTAAGACAGCCGGAAATCAATGATCGCCTCAGCGCGCTGAGAAACCTTGAGTTAGTGACGCTGCCCGGACAGCATCATCTTCACATGGATACCCCTGAACCGGTAGCAGCTGCCATCAACGGATACCTGCAAACTTTGCCTGCCCTGGGTGGTTAATTGCAATCTTGAAACGTTGGGGTAGCAACGAATATCAGCTTACGTGTTAGCTGAAAAAACGGTATTGTTGCCAACGCACTCGAAAACAGCCGCGCATCCGCGTAAATAGTGGCTAGTCTTAGTAGGTTCCGAAGAACGTATAAAAATTAAACTACCTGATCTGCTGCAAAGCTTGCATGAGAATCTAATGCTGCCAAAAATCAGGCGATAACGTTTTTTTACAACACTTCTTCAAAAGTTTTCCAACTAGCGCATTCACATTGACTCAAGCAGTTACAATTCTCCGGTGAACAATCAGCCCCGTATACTTAACTTCGACGATGTCATCGAACTATGTGGTTCAGTGGCCACATCGCGTGGGCAAGTTTATAAAGCCAGCGGCGCTGTCCAGGAAGTTGATTGGATTCCCGATAGCAATATATTGAGCGGAACGGTACAAGGTAGCGAGTCAGAGCCGTACCATGTGAGAATCACTATAGCGCCACATCGATTTGATGGTGAGTGCACCTGCCCTGCTCATTACAACTGTAAACATGTGGCAGCTACGCTGTTGAGCTGGATTGACCAGCAAACTGCATCCCCAACAGTCGATGATCAAATGCTCCGTGCGGTCAACCGCTGGCTTCAGAAAGTCGTTGAGCAAGGGCGCAAAGCAGCACCACTGCACGAACATCATGAGCCCGGCGAACCTTTGTTGTTTTATCAACTTGATAAGACACCGCTGACTCAAAGCAGTAGCGGCATCACTCTGCAAATATTGCAAAGCCGGCTACTTAAACGCGGCGGTTACGGTAAAGAAACACCGTACCGATACAACGGACATTACTATCACCCGGATTGGGTACTACAAAGCGACCGCGCCATCCTAGAACTTGCCATCGGCAAGCAAAGCGATTTTTCTTATCGTGAACTCACCATCGAAGGCGACATCGGTCATCTCCTAATGAATAAGCTGGTAGACACGGGCAGAACCTTCTGGGGACCGGACAGAGAAAAGCCGCTTACCCGAGGAACAACACGCACTCTGGACTTTAACTGGCAGCTAAAAGATGACAACAGCTTCCAGCTGACGACTCAGCTACCGGAAGTTGAGGATTGGACACTGATCCCTTCAGACCCACCCTGGTATCTTGACTCCTCGGACGTTTGCGCAGGACAACTCGATAAAGCCCCTCACGTAGGCCTGCTGTCACAGTTTATTGACGCACCACCGCTGCCAGAAGCTCACGCGCAGGCGGTCAGTAATTACCTTGCCTCGCGCCTGCCCG
This sequence comes from Granulosicoccus sp., assembly GCA_045110515.1. Classification (GTDB taxonomy): domain Bacteria; phylum Pseudomonadota; class Gammaproteobacteria; order Granulosicoccales; family Granulosicoccaceae; genus Granulosicoccus. The sequence continues at coordinate 185,414 of JBGCGD010000003.1, forward strand.
AGAGTACGCTGCCGTTGCCAAGAGAACCCAATTTCGTCCGGATTGATGAAGCACCGCAACCCATACTTGTGTTGCAGTCCCGCGATGACAGTGCTGATATCCGCGACTTCTACGCATCTATAAAATTTCGTTATGCGGATTACTTGCTGCCTTTCGACGGTATGGAAGCCGATGCAACCCTAGAGGGAAAAACAACAGACGGGAAACCGCTGGTCTTAAAAAGAGATTTGCTGGCTGAGGTTAGATATGCAGTGGATTTCGGAAAGCACTTCCCCGAATTCGAAGCAGCAACGTCAAACGATGCGGAATTTTATTCCAAAGCCGACAAGCAACCGCGATCTAAAGAAGTTCAGCGTATCGCCCATTCATGGCGCGAGCTATTGAATGAGCGAACAGAACTCAGCAATCGAGGTTGGACAGTACAAATTCGTGAGCCTTTCGACCTGAATTTCAAATCGGTCACACAGATTGAGGCAACGGTAAGCGAAACCACATCAAACTGGTTTGATATGGCATTAAAGCTACGCCATGACGATCAGCAGTTTGATCTCCTACCGCTCGTGATTGATTGGCTTCAAGGGGATTCGCGCGACAGCTCTATCCTATTACAAGCCGATGATGGCCAATGGTTGGAAGTTGCACCGGAATTGTTTGCACCCGTTGCAGAAACACTCATGGAGCTTTACGACGATCCTAGCTCCGCTGAACACTTCAGATTGCCACGGCAACGTGCCGGTACTCTGGACACGTTGGAAAGCCATTGGCAAAAACAAGGTGTCAATGTCGCATGGAATCAAGCGCAAAACGTTTTCGATCTTGCTGAGAAACTCCGCAATTTCGATGGCATTGAAAATTCAGATGCGCCTGTTAACGTAAACGCAACACTTCGCCCCTATCAGCTTGAGGGAATGGCGTGGCTGGGTTTTCTTGCAGAATTCGGTTTCAACGGTATCCTTGCCGATGACATGGGGTTGGGGAAAACCGTTCAGACTCTGGGACACTTACAACAAGAGCGAGATATTGGCCGACTTACCAAGCCCACGCTCATCGTTGCACCCACCAGCCTGTTAGGAAACTGGCAACGTGAGGCTGCGCGCTTTACACCCAATCTAAGCACCTTGATTTGGCACGGTACACAGCGAAAGTTACGCGACCTAACCACGAATCCGATCGATATCGTTATTACAAGTTATGCGTTGGTCACGCGTGATATCAATCTGCTCGGCCAGCAAGATTTTGGATGTGTGGTTCTCGATGAAGCTCAGGCCATCAAAAATCCGACAGCGAAAGTAACTCAGGCGCTGAAAACGCTCACCATTGAGAGACGTATTTGCCTAACGGGAACTCCACTGGAAAATCATTTAGGTGAACTCTGGTCTCAATTCGATTTTCTGATGCCCGGATTCTTGGGGTCACGGAAACACTTCAATCGATACTTCAGAACGCCGATAGAGAATCACGCAAGCGTCGAGAGACAATCCAGACTCAGCGCACTAATCCGCCCATTTTTACTCCGTCGACGAAAAGAACAGGTGGCTACTGAGCTACCACCAAAGACTGAGATTATTCGTGAAGTCACGCTGGAACCAACACAAGCGCGCTTATACGAAAGTATTCGCATTAGTATGGAGCAACGCGTACGGGCCTTATTGGCCGAGCGTGGATTGGCACGCAGTCACATAGAAATGTTGGATGCGCTTCTCAAGCTGCGTCAAACCTGTTGTCATCCTGCACTAGTCAAACTCGACAGTGCGCGCGGCATCAATGAGTCCGCTAAGACCGACCTTCTGATGTCAATGCTCGACGAGCTCATCAGTGAAGGTAAGAAAATTTTGCTGTTTTCCCAATTTACAGAAATGCTGGGACTGATTGAGGCAGAACTCAACAAACGTGAGATACGCTACGCCAAACTTACCGGCCGAACTCGTAAACGGGATGAAGTCATTGACTCATTCCAACACGGTGATATTCCGCTATTTTTAATTAGTCTGAAAGCCGGTGGAACCGGACTAAACCTGACAGCGGCAGACACTGTGATTCACTACGATCCGTGGTGGAACCCTGCTGTTGAAAATCAGGCAAGTGATCGTGCCCATAGAATCGGACAGAACAAACCGGTATTCATCTACAAGCTGGTTGCCAGCAATACAGTAGAAGAAAAAATTATGGCCATGCAGGCCCAGAAAAAGCAGTTGGCAGATCAGACGGTCAATCAGACAGAGGCTACCGCTATGCAAAATTTAACGGCTGACGATATTCTTGATTTGTTTTCAGCGTCCGAAGAGGATGACTCTGCCTCATCCGCTGCGTAAGGCTAGCTTACGCCGAATCTCTGCATGCGCCACCTCTGTGATTGGGTAATGACGCATTGTCCAAATCGCCGCGAGCTTGAAGAGGATACACGGTGCGCCATACAAAATTGCCAGCCACAACAGCGCATCACCATCATTAGCCTCTGTGGCGCTGAAGCCTGCAATTTCCAGTAGCGGAAAAGCAATACCTATCGCTAAGCCATAGGATAATTTCGATGCTGTCCCCCAAAGCGCGAAAAACAGTCCAGGGCGACGATAACCGCTTTCCAACGCATCCCATTCGATAACATCCGCGTTAATTGCACTAGGCAATGCCAGATCAGCGCCTGTAGCGAAGCCCGTTGCCGCCACGATCACATAGAACCAAATAACGGAGTCGCCATTCAGAAAAGGGGTCCATAGAAAAAATAGACAGGCAATAAGCATCGCAACAGACCAGGTCCTATGTTTGCCCCATCGTTTTGAAATAGCCACCCAAACAGGAACTGCTGCGGCCGCACAAATAAAATAGAGAAACAGAAACACACCAGCTTTATCAGGCACATTCAGAACGTGCGTGACAAACAACAAAAAAAGTGTAGCGGGAATGGCATTCGCGATTGCGTTGAGCAGAAAACTGAGTAGCAGCTGCCTAAACGGATTGGGTGTTTTCATCAGGGACCAAGCGGCCGACACCGAGTTGCTGGGCAACGTCGTTTGCGCTGTATCAGGCACTTTAATAGCCGCCCAGATAGTGGAAATAACCAGAGAAACCAATACCAATAACGTTATGATAAACAAGGTGGTCGACAGGTCTTGAGTTTCACCACTACCCACCAGTGCCGGAATTACCAGCGCAGCCAGCGTACCGGCCAGCCCGAAAGCGACACGGGTGCCGGTTATAAGACTCCGCTGGTTGTAGTCATCTGACAGCTCCGCAGCCCAAGCGCTGGCCGGCACTATTGCCAGGGTACCGGCAACATAAACACAAACGGTCCAAGACAGCAGATAAAAGGCACCGACATCCTCAGCCGGGTTAAACAGAAACCAGACAGACAAAGCCACTAAAGGTGCCGCTGCCACGACAAACACTTTTCGCCGACCAAAACGGCTTTTCGATTGATCTGACCAATACCCTACAAGTGGGTCAGTTACGGTGTCGCACAAACGGGCAAGCAATAGCAGCCCACCTATTATAGACAGACTTAAAGACGTGGACTCGGCGTAATAGGTGGGCACGATAACTTGCAACGCTATGAACGCAGCGGCAAGCGGAAAGGCCAAGCTGCCATAAGCAGCCAGCACGCCTTTGGACAAGGTATGCCTATTCACTCGAGGCAGCTAATAAAAAAGGCAAAAGAGATGATAGCTATTGCGGAAGGGCTTCTAGCCTAACATTACCCATCTTAAGTGGAAAACGCCAAGTATCGTCTACGCCAGTGTCGTTGAACCAAGCCCACTTGGCATCCCTTATCCCACCATCAACGTCATTGTTAATGTTGATTTCAAAACCAAACGTGGTGTCGGTGGGAATTCGCCCAGCATTCAGATCAATCCGGAACTCATAAATTTGTTGGTCCCCTTGACATAGACAGACGCCAAATCTTATCGCTGCAGGGTCGATTGGTGCTGATCGGTCTCCAAACTGCATCCGAGAAGTAGCGGGTTGGCTGGATTGGTTTTCTCCGCCATCGCTACCAAGCAAGGCTGTAATCACATGATAGTCGTCAAAACCATCGTAGCTGGCACCTTTACTGTTGTTGCCGTCCCAATAGATGTCTACAGAATCATCTTGAAAAAATAGTTCGGGCGAATCCCCGTGTGGTGATTGTTGTGGACCTCGCTCAGCAAATACCAAAACATATAAGTACTCACCGTCATGCATAGCCGCCCACTTGAAATTTCGGTCTTCGCCATCCTGTACAACGCCATCGTCGAGGACGACGTTTTCAATAGTGAGTGACTCCCTTTGCTGGTCTAGAAATTGGGCCTGCCCCCACAGCGAATCGTAACGGCCGTCAATCACCGGCGCTCGGTCTGTGTATAGAATCAACACGGATGGCGGAATATCGCGGGCATCGCCGGGCCTCGAACCTGCCTGACGCTCTTCAAGATTACTCGCCCCGTCAGAATCTGCGTCTAATTGAGGGAGAGGGTTTGTATCAGACGTACTGGTTTGGTAATCACCCGTTTCTATTTCAACGGACTGGTTGACCGTAATTGCCTGGCCAATATTCCTGTCGTATACAGCCAAGGGAAGCTCGCCTTGAAAACTCACCGGCAGCTCAGCCACATCGGTTTCAACCCAAGTGATTTTCAGTCTAGGGTCTGAGCCCACAGGTACAAACACCTGTCCGACCCACGGAGAAGCCGTAGCGCTTGTGCGGGTAGCTGGATAATCGACTCCGTCAATTTCAACTGAAACACGGGCATCAAGGTTTCCTTGCACAATGGCTCGTGCATTTAAAAACTCAGGTGCGCTAATAACCATACCATCAGGTTGGTTTAGCGTTGCCGATCCGTTTGGGGTGTCCGTGCAGGCGCTGACAAATACAACTGCCAGAAACAAAATGGCTTGGGGAAGGTTTTTTCCGGCCGGAACACAGCGATTTTGACGTATGGCTGGCATTGTCTTCTGCACCTTAAAATTAGAGCGGACGGTTGACCGTAATAGTTAATCGACATCCGTCAGCGCCACAAGCTTCTCCATCGACAATATCGGCTCCGCCACCAGAACTACCACCTGATGCTCCTCCAGCAATTAATCCGAGTAACAAAACACCGCCTAGTATGTAGACGAATTTAGGGATCCCGGAGCTGGATTCTTCGACAATAGCGGGGGCCTGCTCGGCAGCTTTGGCCGTAGGAGACACTGCTGATTGGGGTTGTAATATCTCCCGTACCAGCGGGCTGAAGGTGTACCCACGTACCGTTCGGTTTCCGCTGACATCACGGGCCTGAATATAGTATTCGATGGCACTGTAAAGCTTGGGATCGGTTGGCACCTGCGCAATATACGTAGACGAAGACGACAGAGGAGTCATTAAAAATCGGCTGAAATTAGTCTCACCGGCAAACCGATAGTAAAACGTTACGTTGTCCAGCTCACCGTCGTCGACCACAGTCGCAACAAACGTTTGCCTGATACCGGCCTCTGCCTGTGCAGTCACATCATGCTCAATTAAAGGTGGGTCGACATCGACGGTGCTGATTCTGGGATACGTGGTGGATGAATCATATTGCGCGTATTCAACGCCCAAGCCACCGGCATCAAGGCTTATAGGGGCTTCGTACTGGGCGAGGGCCCAATGTGTCCCGACCAGAAGCTGGGCTATCGAGAACCAAACTACTACCGCAAATTTCACGAACCTAATCATTTCGTTCCTGTGCACAAACGTCTTTTCGAACGTCCCGCTATTAGAGTACAAGATCGCATATCATTGCAGAATCAACTTGTTAACCTTTATGAACTAGTTTAACGACAACTGAACGGACAAGTAATTGTGAACAAATATAAGCGATATATCCCGATAGCAGCCCTGATTTTGGTTGCTCTCGGAGTAAATCTGGATCAATTTGGGATTGATCTTAACGCACTATCAAAAGGTGCTGGCACGACTACGACTCAATCCAGCACTCAAAACAATTCGTCAAGTAACTCTAGTAGTAATTCAAATTCCCACACATTAAGCAGTACCGAAAAGTGGTCCGACACAAATCCAAATATCAATCTATGGCATATATTTGACGGCGAAATTAACCGCAGCGGTAAACCCGTCGGATTCCATTCCCGACCAGACGGGCAGGATCCGGCAAACGCAAGAGTGAGATCAGTTCGCGACACGCCCAATAGAGCCGGTGTTTATACCGCATCCATCGAAATTCGGGACGGAAATCAATGGAAAGAGAAGTTCTCAAGTTTTTTTCCCGACTCTATGTCTAGAGACGAGGTCCTAAACGCCATCCTCAACGCTTACAACAACAGCAGAGACCCTAAGGCACAACCCTTTGAAGGTCCCTCTGGACTTGGTTTCAAGATACAAGGATACACCTCTAGCAGAGGCGGTATTAATACCGCGTTCCCTATCTACGTGAGATCCCAGTAGTACTTTTAAACATCACACCAAACGTAATGTCCGATAGCTCGTTAACTTATCGTCAGATAAATCAAGACAACACGCCTCGTCTGCTCAGCTAGTATCAGTGAGTTATTTGTAAATCTGGCTTGATATGACTGAACCGGCTCGCAGCTTTTTCCAGGCACTCGCTGTACTAAGTGTTTGCCTATCTATCGGACTCTGTAGTGCCTTTGCGCAAAGCACCGCACCCACTGATGAAAATGGTTCGATAAAATTTGATGCGCCGTCCGAGGACAGCGCAACGAAACTTGAAAGACTGAATTATATTCAGGATGTGCTCACATCAAAAATTGAAAATCGTCGGGCACTGGGCAATCAGATAGAGACGGCTAACGAGCAAGACAAAGAAGACTTACGCAAACAAGCAGAAGCTATTAGTACAGACATAGAACAGCTTCGGGATACACTTGAAAATATTGCTATTGGCGGACTTGATACCAGCCTATTCGAGGCCAAAAAAGACAGCGAAAAAAGCAGCTGGCAAGATGACATAGCTCTCATTGCAGAGCCTGTTATCGATAGCTTGAAGGAGCTCACCGAGAAACCACGTAAGCTTGCAGAGCTTAACGAAACCATTAAAAGACATGAACAGGAGGTCATCGCAACGCAAAAAGCGTTGGCGAATTTAGAACTCTCATTAGCACTCAATCCGCAGGGTGATTTGAAAATCACGCTGGAAGAACTCGCTGCTCAATGGTACGAAAGGGGTACTGATGCTGAAAACGCTATTGGCATTGCACGTATTCAAATAGCAGAACTGCAAGGTAGCAAGTCAATATCCGAAACCGTGCTTCACCATTTGTCCAGCTTCATTACGGGGCGCGGCCTCACCCTCGTGCTTGCGATTTTCGCCGCTGCGATTGTTTGGTACGGACTTCGATTCCTATTACGCGGCTACCGCGCAACCATTTCAAACGAAATAGCTCCAGAACAGCGAACACGATACCGACTTGCCGCCTACAGTGTTCACGCACTTACGTTCGTCTTTACCTTACTGGCCGTCTTTGGCGTGTTCTATGAGCGAGGTGATGTTCTTTTATTAGGGCTTCTCATTTTGTTGATATTCGGACTTGCCTTGGGTATCAGACATCTCTTGCCTCGGTATATCTCTGAAGCTCGGCTGCTGCTTAACATAGGCCCTTTGCGCGAAAACGAAAGAGTTTTTTACAACGACTTACCGTGGCGGGTGGAGTCTATCAATATGTACACAGTTCTGGAAAACCCAGAACTCAACGGTTCGTTGCGTGTCCCATTAGCAGCCTTGAGCGGATTCATCAGTCGAGCAGTTGACAATGAACCCTGGTTTCCTAGCTCACTGGGCGATGTGATTCTGTTAAGCGACAATACTGTCCAGGAAATTATTGATCAGAACCCGGACACAGTGGAATTAAAGCAACGCGGTGGTCAAATCAGCAGCATACCGACCAAAGAATTTTACAGAACTGAGATGGTCAACCTTTCTCGCGGTGGTACGTTTGGCGTTTGCAGCACGTTTGGTATCGACTACCAACATCAAGCCATCAGTTTGTCACACGTGCCGGATATTTTAATTCGGTCACTGAGCGATCATTTGACATCAGCCGGCTATGAACCGTCCATACGCAATATAGAGGTAGAGCTTAAGGAGGCGAATTCTTCCTCTCTGGATTACTGGGTATTCATCACATGCAACAGCACATTAGCTCACGCCTATTTGGATATTCAACGAATCATACACAGCGCTTGTGTAAAAGCCTGCACAGATGAAAATTTAAGTATTCCATTTCCTCACTTAGCTATTGTTAACAAGGGCGTTGAAGTTTAAACGCTCAATACAACTCTAAACGCTCACCTTTATAACTGTTTTCTATCCTATATCAGTGAACCTTGTTGAGGAATAGGCCAAGCAGGCAGCGACACTAGACGAAAAGAAACCTTCTGCTGCAAGCTCACATGAAACTGTTCTGCAAACAACGGGCAATGGAAGTTATTGGGGCAGTGAATCATGATAATGGGTTCTATGCCTTCGGCTATCCATTGTGCTGTCTGGGTCGCCCATCGCTCGATCCAAATTTCATTATGGCCGTCTGGGTGCAGCATAAGCCGGACAAACGCTTTATCGTTATAAACTTTCGGTAGTACCGGTAAGTCCGGTTTTTCATGAACGGCCGCCACAACTTCCGGATGGCTTAAATCGCCCTGATACAACGATTGGCAATCTAACACTGCCCGGCCAAAACCGTAGTGATTGAGCATAGGCTCTAAATGTTCGGGATGAGAGAAAAGCTCAGGATTTCTGACCTCAACAACTGCCGTGCCCATATCGGCAACTCGATCTAAGCCTTGTATGAAGCGTCTGAAAAATTCCATCCCAACCCATTGTGGAAACTGAAGAAGAAAAGGTCCCAGATGATCTCGCAGTGGGTAAATTGTCTCAAGAAACTGAATGAGTATCCGCTCATCCGGATGTCGTTGATGTGTGACGGCACTGGGCAATTTGAAGCTGATTTTGCAGTCAGTTCCCTGTAGGGCTTCCAACCAACTAGCAACATTGCTGTGCGAAGGTATGTGGTAGAAAGTCGTGTTTCCCTCGACTGCGTTGAATACAGATGCATAACTGTTTAAAACAGATGGCTCTGCATCAAAATAAACATTTCGCCAACCAGGAAACGCCCATGCAGGAAGTCCGAGACGATAAGGAAATGAGGAGGAAATTGGCAATGGATGACTGTGTTTTAAAATAACAAAACCATTATCCAATAAACGGGTTTGACTAGTCACCTACCAAAATGGCCCTCTAACGCAAACGAATTTCATCTACACCAGAGGACCATAAAGACAACATACTAAACCTGAGAACTTCTACTGCTCGGAGGTCTTGCCATGACGCTTTCTCGGGAGTGCATCATATATATTCAACCCGAGACGGACCACACATAAAAACAGCAGCATCAGAAACAGCGTGTAACCCACCGAACCACCACCTACTGGAGAGGCCACCGGCCTGTTTTGAGAAAAAGCCGGGCTATTACTATCTTGACGATTTGACCCAATGCTTGAACTCAGTCTTTTCTCCCTGGCGTCTCGCTCACGAATAATTCTCTCCGAGTTATTTCGATCAATACCCGCAGCTTCAAACGCTGACTCACGAACTGCTATTAACGAGGTGTAGTCGGTAACCAACCCATGGTTCAACGCCAAGCTTGTTATTCCGTCCAGGGTATCATCAGTTTCACCAAAAAGATCCTGCTGATGAAGCAAATCTTTAATGCTAGCGAACGCCCACAACCTCTCTAGCTCAGGATTCTCAATAGCGACATCAGGGAAATTCAATTGCGATTTATATTGCTTAGAGGTACCGGAAATATCTGCATTTAGAGTAACGCTAGCCTCTCCAGACCCGGAATACTTGCCCATAACGACCAGTTGTTCACCACGATAAACACGAGTGTATTGATCCGGTGTTAAATCACGTGTTCGAACGCCATCAATACTAATATTGATATTGTGCATAGCCTCGTGAGTCACCTTACTGACCACTTGCATCATCAGCCCTAACATGTCGTCTTGATTCGACACGCTAACAGCGAACCCTTCTGCATGTCGCGTCAACCCTTCTAACAGAGGACGGTTAGAATTGTTGCCCATTACGGCAGTAAATACGCGAACATCTTTCTTTTCTATCAGCTTTAAAAATTCCGTCATTTCAGTTTGGCCTACGTTCGCAACCCCGTCAGTGACTAAAACAATGGCAGATGTTCTATCGGCATCAATGCTTTCAATACCAACACGCAGGCCATCGTATAAATTGGTGCCCCCGCCGACTTTATATCGATCAAGTTGGTGCAGGGTCTGGTTAAGATTTTCGTGGGTAGCAAATTTCAATTCACCCGATAGGCTGGTGGCAGTATCGCTAAATAAAACCACTTGGTATCTATCCGATTCTCCGAGCGAGCGTAAGGAGCGTTCAAGACCATCAAGCAGTGTGTTGAACTTCCCATTCATTGATCCTGATGTATCCAGTACAAATACCCAATCCCGCCCTTCAACGATTGGCGCTAGGTCAATTCCGGGGGTAAGCGTCAGCATGAACGTACCACTAGACGAGTTCTCATCCTTGTAGGTTACTAGGTCAACCGCCCCAGGGAGGTTCTCATTAAGCCTCCAATAAACAACGATATCTTTATTCAATGAATAGACAGAGGATTTGGGGGCGTTTGGATTCCAGCTGCCGGATATTGCATCTGTGTTTTCTAACTCTATTTGGTTGATTTCACCGTTCGTTAAGCCGGAACCAACAACAGCACCGGAACCAACCTGACTATCAATTTCGAGCTCCCACTCCCCACTATCTATCTGGCGTATGCTTCCCTGCCCGTTGGTTACCCGCATCGCATCGACAGGGTACGCAGAGCGAAGTCGTAATTTGAATGAGAACGCATCACTCACCTCTTCATTACGATTCCAGAAGTTATTGGCTGCGTCATCAACACCTCCGTCCTCTAAGGGGTACACATAGCGTCCCATGGAATGATCTACCGGATTCTGCTGTAAGTAGACAAGGCGGACCCTGACATCTTGATTCGCTCGTACCGGTGATACCTCCATATCAAACGTTCGATGGTCATCCTGCTCTACCAAGGCCGAATCGAGCCCCTGCTGTTGTTGCTGTTCGTGCAGCTTCCGCGCAGCTTTTTTCTCCAGCACCTCTGCATGCACTGGCACTCCATCTATCCAAAAGGTGAACTCGCCTACAGCGGCATCTTTAGGTACAGGAAAACTGTAGGTCGCATCCTTGTCTGTGGCATACGGGTTTCTGAAAATTTGATCGATTTCAGTGGTCGCGAAACCATTCTCTATCACCACGGACACGTGCTGTTCTGCCAATATGAGCTCGGGGCTTCCATCCTTAGGACTCAACAGGCCCGCGGCATGAGACGACCCCGCACCAAGCAAACCCAACATAGAAACCGCACCCAAAATCTGGCTGCATCTTCTCAAACAGGTAATTAATCTATTTTTCAATAAGTTAAACAATTCTACTGCTCCATTTATATTAAACAACGTTTAATTTAATAGCAAAGCCATACGCATATCGGCCTTTGCTCAGATCATATTGAACGACGTTTAATTAAATTACAAGCAAAAATTAAACAACGTTCATTAGATTTTTTAACCAGCGCTCAAAATCTAAGTGAATCGGCCTCTAGCCGTTATAATCGCCACACCTTCCTACCGCATATTCACGATGGGCCGACGCAGCGACCACAGCCGAGAAGAGCTTCAGAGCTTAATCGTAGAAGCCACGCTGGACTTGGTTAAAGAGCACGGCGCCGAGAAAGTAACTGCTCGGCAGATAGCACAAGCGGTGGGTTATACACCCGGCACTCTGTATTCCGTATTCATTAACCTTCAGGACATTTTTCTTCACGTCAATGAACTAGGGCTGAGCACGCTTTTCGATCAATGCGCTAAAGCTATGAGATCACAGACGGAGCCGTTTGCAGCCATTCGCTCGATGGGAATTGCCTATCTCGAATTTGCTACCAACAACACGCATCAATTCGACTTGCTGTTTGCCAGAGCAGACTCCCCTTCCGAAGAAGCGCCTGCTGCTATTCAAACACGCATACGTTCTATGTTTGACCTTATCGAGGAACAACTACGACTGTTGAACCCAGACGCTACCACGACACAAGTAAAACTGGGTGCCAGAGCGCTGTGGTCAGGAGTACATGGCACGGCGACTTTGCGATTGTCCGACCAGCTCTACCTAGCTCGCAGTAGCAGTGACTCAGACGTGGTAGATATGTTGGTTAATAATTTCCTAAGGAGCTGGAAAAGTCTATGAGCTCTACAACACATTCGTATGCGCTCGTGTTTCTTCAGTTTCTTTGTATTGCTTTGTTGGCATCACCCGTCAGCGATTTTTTCAACCTGACATTTTTCACCATACTCAGCCTCATGTTGCTAGCAGACGCAGTCGCTCTGGCCCTCTGGGCAGTCATCAGCATGAAGAGAGGTACATTCCGAGTACTACCAGAACCCTCCGCCAACGCGCAATTAACCATGAACGGGCCTTACCAATGGATTCGACATCCTATGTATACCGCCGTGCTTCTGGCCGGTTTAGGGGCTGTATTGGCGCATGCAACGTTATTTCATTGCATCATATTTTTGTCTCTTTCACTTGTTTTGTATTTCAAAATCAAACGTGAGGAGACAGCATTGCTCAACCGTTATCCAGATTACGCAGCCTATCGATCTCGTTCCAAGGCGCTGGTTCCGTTCCTGTATTAGTTTCGCTGTTGTAGACATATTAAGTTATGAATAAAAATGATATTTGGTTTGACTCCTCATGCTGCTTTATTGCTAATCAATGGTTAGAACCGCTTTCAGGCGAAACACTGGAACTCAGTAACCCATCGGACGGAAGCCTGCTTTGCCAGATTGCCCGATGCAAACAAGCCGATGTTGACAGAGCGGTGTCCACGGCACAAGAAGCATTAGGGAGTGAATGGGGCAAACTCACCGCACCTGAACGCGGCAGAATTCTCTATCGCATGGGACAACTTGTACTAGAAAGAGCCGATCAATTGGCTCGCTTAGAAGCCATGGATGTCGGCAAGCCTTTAAAACAGGCTAAGGCCGACGCGATTGCGCTCGCACGTTATATGGAGTTTTATGCCGGCGCCTGCGACAAGGTACACGGTTCGACAATTCCTTATATGGATGGTTATACCGTATACACCTTACGTGAACCACATGGCGTCACCGGGCATATCGTTCCGTGGAATTATCCCATGCAAATCATCGGACGGTCGGTAGGCGCTGCACTTGCCATGGGAAACGCCACCGTACTTAAACCAGCAGAAGAGGCTTGTTTAACGGCGTTGGCGTTCGCCGACATTGCCCGGGAAGCCGGTCTTCCAGAAGGCGCTTTAAACGTAGTACCCGGATTAGGTGCGGAAGCGGGCGCTGCACTTAGCTCACATACTGGCGTTCAACACATCTCATTTACCGGTTCAGTAGCTGTTGGAAAACTCATTCAATCTGCGGCTGCTGAGAACGTTGTGCCGGTAACATTAGAACTGGGGGGGAAATCCCCACAGCTCGTATTTGAAGATGCCGATATCGATGCTGCACTACCTTTTTTGGTAAACGCCGGTATACAAAACGCCGGGCAAACCTGCTCTGCCTCTTCAAGAATTCTGGTACATCGTACTCGTTACGATGAAGTCGTGGAAAAGATGGCAGCCAGGTATAGCCAATTGCGAGTTGGTGCAGCTCTGGACGATCTTGATGTCGGGCCGCTAATATCGGCTCGTCAAAAAGGCATCGTGAACGACTTTATAGACAAAGCTTCAGACTTACATTTAGCGGCACAAGGCTCTGTGTCCGATGAAGTCAACGATGGGGGGCATTACGTCAGCCCCATGTTGTTCAGCGGCGTCACACCTGAGCATACTCTGGCTCAAGAAGAAATTTTCGGTCCCGTGCAGGTGGTCATTGGTTTCGACGATGAAGAACATGCTGTACAGATCGCTAATGGAACTCAATACGGATTAGTTGCCTCCATCTGGTCTCGCGATGGTGCACGACAGATGCGGCTGGCAAAACGACTTAGATCAGGGCAAGTGTTTATAAACAACTACGGCGCAGGCGGCGGCGTGGAACTGCCATTTGGCGGTAGCGGGCTTTCGGGGCATGGCCGTGAGAAAGGCTTCGAAGCCTTGTACGGTTTTTCAACCTTGAAAACGGTTGCCGCAAAACACGATTAGGGAGTAGAAAATGAATTCGACATCAACTAATACATCCGGAAGATTATCCGGTAAAAACGCAATTGTCACCGGAGGTGCATCAGGATTTGGTGCCGGCATCGTTCGCAAATTCGTGGCAGAAGGCGCAAATGTAATGATTGCCGACATCAACTTGGAAGCCGCTCAAGCTCTGGCGACGGAGATCGGTGATCAAGCCGCAGCTTGTGCAACCAATGTTAGCAAAAGCAATGATGTCAACGCACTTGTAGATGCAACGATAGAGTCCTTCGGCTCAATCGACATACTGATCAACAACGCGGGAGTCACCCATCTTCCAATGCCCATGGAAGACGTAAGCGAGGAAGATTTTGATCGCGTGTTTTCAGTGAATGCGAAGTCTGTATTCCTCACGGCTAAAGCGGTAGTACCACTTATGAAAGCTCAGGGGCATGGAGCAATTTTAAACGTCGCATCTACCGGTGGTGTAAGCCCTCGTCCCAACTTAAGTTGGTATAACGCGACAAAAGGCTGGATGATAACGGCGACTAAAACAATGGCTGTGGAATTAGCGCCTGCGGGTGTTCGGGTTAACGCTATTAACCCGGTTGCTGGCGAAACACCCTTATTAAAATCGTTTATGGGTGAAGACACACCCGAGGTTAGAGCGAAATTCATATCTACCATACCTCTAGGTCGATTTTCATCTCCAGAAGATATGGGAAATGCCGCCTGCTATTTATGCTCCGACGAAGCCAGTATGGTTACAGGAGTTTGTATGGAGGTAGATGGAGGCCGTTGTATATAGTTATATTTTGGCCATATTGGCGCGCATTGCATCGACTACTGCAGCGTAGTCTGGTTCGTTAAATATTGCACTACCCGCAACAAAGGTATCTGCACCTGCCGCGGCTACCTTTGCGATATTGTCCACCTTAATACCGCCGTCAACTTCAAGTCGAATATCGCGACCGGTTTGATCAATTATCTTTCGCGCTACTTCAATTTTTTTGTAAGTGGAATCGATAAAGCTCTGTCCACCAAACCCCGGGTTGACGCTCATGAGTAAAACAATATCGACTTTATCAATGACCCATTCAAGAATATCCAACGGCATAGCTGGATTAAAAACCAATCCAGCCTGACAACCTTGATCGCGTATCAACTGTAGTGTTCTATCAACATGTGTTTCCGCATCAGGGTGAAATGTGATTAGATCGGCACCCGCTTTAGCGAACGCAACTGCCAACGCATCTACGGGCTGAACCATGAGATGTACATCTAACGGTACAGGCTTTCCATCACTCGTCACACAATGAGGTTTTATCGCAGCGGCAACCGCCGGCCCGATAGTCAGGTTTGGAACATAATGGTTGTCCATGACATCGAAATGAATCCAATCGGCGCCAGCATCAATTACAGCGCGAACCTCATTGCCTAAAGCAGCAAAATCAGCGGACAAAATAGACGGGGCAATTCGGTACATAAGTACTCCTCAGCACGCCCCTTGCGGACGCTCTAAAGTAGATGGTGCCTATAAAAACACATGGACAAAGTTAATGCGCCAAGGATACTGGAAATGGACGCAATGGAGATAGATTTCACTCGAAAACTCGGATGTCTGCCTACCTATTTCATCGACTACACTACACCTGCGCGTACGACGCGAACACAAGGTGCGTTAAATAACGGTAATTGGTGCATCCACGAACCGAGAGGCGTGCGTAGTACCTAAACAGTTCAACTCTTCTCAACCACTTCGGAAATTTCCAGTGAAAACATTCCTCTTGTTGATCTCTATACTCTTCAGCCACCACTTGGTTGCAGATATTTCGATCGCGCAGCAGCACGTCGACAATGCTCAACTCGTCGGTAAGGCACGGTTCAAGGTACTGTTCTGGAGTGTTTTCGACGCCGAGCTGTATGCCGAAAAAGGTGAATTTTCACAAGACAAACCATTCACACTGTCCTTGTCATATTTGCGAGAGATTAAGGGATCAGAGATTGTCGCAAAATCTATGTCTGAGATTAAAAGCCAAGACAACTTCCCGTCCGAAAAACTAGCAACCTGGAAATCGACTCTGGATTCGATTATCCCGGATGTAGATACAAGCATTACAATCACTGGCGTTCAGAACAACAACTCTCACACGCTATTGTATAAAAACGGCACACTGATCGGAGAAATCAAGGATCCCGAATTCACTCGCGCGTTTTTCAATATCTGGTTAGGTGAAAAAACGTCCGAACCCAAGCTGCGAAGCCGCTTACTGGGATTGGCATATTGACGTAGCTTCCGGGGGCCGTATGATGGCTCCAATGAGCGAAAAACTTTCAAATCACGACCACGACCACGACCACGACCACGACCACGATCATTCTCACCTCGACCCCACTGCACTGAGGGTCCGTTCCCTACAGACTTTGCTGACAGAGAAAGGGTATATCGAAGAGCAGACTCTCAATGAGTTGATAGACACCTACGAGAACAAAATTGGCCCTCGCAATGGAGCGCAAGTTATCGCAAAAGCCTGGGTCGATCCTGACTTCAAGCGATGGCTACTTAAGGATGCGACGGCGGCCATTGCTTCGATGGATTTCGAGGGTCGTCAAGGGGAACATATGGTTGCCGTAGAAAACACTCCTGACGTTCATAACATGGTGGTTTGTACATTGTGTTCTTGCTACCCGTGGCCTGTTCTAGGACTACCTCCCGCTTGGTATAAATCTGCGCCTTATCGCTCAAGAGTCGTCATAGATCCGGCGAGCGTGCTAACTGAATTCGGTGTTCAGTTACCCGAGCAGACACGCATCTCAGTTTGGGACTCTACTGCCGAGGTTCGCTACCTTGTCATTCCAATGCGCCCGGAATATTCAGAGCACTTGTCTGAGAACGAGCTGCAGGAACTTGTTAATAGAAATTCTATGATAGGTACAGCGCTCGCAACACCAGTCAATGGAGTAAGCAAGTGAATGGCGTCCATGACATGGGCGGCCTTGAATGTTTTGGTCCCATCGAACTCGAGCCTGATGAAAAATTTCACGAAGATTGGGAAAAACAAGTTCTCGCTATCACGCTTGCAATGGGTGCCACAGGCACCTGGAATCTGGATCAATCTCGCTTCTCTAGAGAATCCCTCGATCCTTCCGACTATCTAAGCTTAGGCTATTACCGAATTTGGCTAAACGCGTTGGAATCTCTGTTGCTAAAGCATGAACTTGTAACGCAGCAAGAGTTGAAATCAGGACACTCTCTCTGTAAATCCAAACCTGTGCGCCGCGTTTTGCGATCCGCTGACGTTGCAGCAGTGCTTAAGAGAGGAGGCCCGGTCGACCGGGAAGTCACCCATAAACCTCGTTTTTCGATTGGCGATAACGTACGGGTTAATAACATACATACCCCTACCCATACACGACTACCATCGTACATTCGTAACCATGTTGGGGTCGTCCATGCTATTCACGGTGCGCATGTTTATCCTGATGCTAATGCACAAGGTTTGGGTGAAAATCCACAATGGCTATACAACATTCAGTTTAGGGCCTCAGAACTCTTTGGGGAGTCCAGACATCAGCACGACTTCACCCACGTAGATTGCTGGGAACCTTATTTAGATTTCAGCCATGACTAATACAACAGATACGACACCCGCCCAAGCTAGTAGCGAATTACTATCAGCTGTGCCATCAATACCGAAGGATGATCAAGGCCCAGTATTTAGTGAACCCTGGCAGGCAGAAGTGTTTGCTATGACGCTAATGCTTCATGAAAAGAAACTATTTAGCTGGCCGGAGTGGGCTGATCAGTTGAGCCGAAGTATTGCGGCGGCACACGAAAACGGAGACCCCGATTTAGGCGATACCTATTATTTGCATTGGTTAGATGCTTTGGAAACTTTGGTTACCGCAAAGGACATCGGTAAGCCAGGCCAATTGGCCGATCTTTATGAACAATGGGAAACAGCCGCTAATACGACACCACATGGTCAGCCAATAGTCTTACCACCAGCATCCAAAAACACGGGCGTTTAAACACTTAGAATAAAACCGACAACAAAATTACCACTGTGGATAAAAACCCGGCAAACCAAACAATGGAGCGCCAAGGCACCCACCCAAACACATAAGCAGGCACATAGATAATTCTGGCTACCAGATAAATCCAAGCGCAAGCTTCAGTAACGAGAGTGGATTTGGCAGACAGAGTAACGGCCATTACTGCAATCGCAAAAAGTAATAACCCTTCGAAGTGATTATTCATAGCCCGAATCGATCTGGCTGTTCTAACACTGACTTGCGACTCTAGAGAACCTCCCAGACGATGTAAATCTCTTGGAGATAAGGTTTTTTTAGTTCCCAGTTCAATATTAGCTGGCACCGCCATCAAAGCCATTTGTAAAACCTGAAGCAGTGCTGCAAGGACTAAAACGTGTAGTTCAGGAGTCATCATACAATTAAATAGTGTTCAAGTTATTGAGTACGAAGCGTAACCTCATCGCTAGCAAAATAGAGGCTACGGATAATCCGGTGACCAACCCGACCCACAAGCCATGCGCTCCCCACCCCAGCACATGTGCACAAAAAATACCGAATCCAAAAGCTACCGCCCAATAGGAGAATGCATTGATTAACATCGGAACTCGAGTGTCCTGCAAACCTCGAAGTGTACCGATCAGCATAATTTGTGCACCATCGGACAATTGAAAGAGTGCGCCTAACAAAAGCAGGCTACCAGCGAACTCTATCAGCGCTGGATCATCCGTATAAATCCCCGCAATAGAGAAACGAAACAGTATGAGAATAGAAACCGTAAGACACGCCATGCCCAGCGACAGTATCGCAGCACTGACTATTCTCAGCTTAACGGGTGCAATAGTACCTAATGCAGCCGCCCTACCTACTCTGGCCGTTAGCGCAAATGACATACCCAAGGGCAGCATGTAGCAAAAGGCCGAAGCGCTGATAGCTATGTGATGAGCCCCGGCTTCAATAACGCCGATAAAACCCATTTGAATGGATGTAGCTACAAACAATCCAGCTTCAAAAAACAGCCCGAGAAAGATGGGAATAGACAACATCAGCATCGGTTTAATGTGACCCCACTCAGGCTTGTCGAACTGCGCAAACAAGGCATAGCGTTTAAATCTAGGTCCACGAAGGATAAGCAACAATACCGTTGCCATACCGATATTAACGAGCGTAGTGGCTAAACCGATTCCGAATAATCCCAGTTTAGGTAAACCAAACCAACCCAGCCCTAAACCTAAATTAGCCAGGATGTTGATAAGCAAACCCAATGCTGTCACATACAGCACGGGTCGAGCGAGCCCTGTGGCTTCACACACATTCCGGCTCGCCATAACCAACGCAAAAAAAGGCAAGCTCCAACACGCACCCCATAGATAACTTTCAATGAGCGGTGGCAACCCTTGTGCAAACGGCAACCTGTCTACATTTGCGACAATCAGTAGAAGTACAGCCAATGCAACAAAGCCTGTGACAAGCCCCAACCAGAGGCCTTGTCTGAATATTGCGCCAACAAAGACTCTGCGTTTTTGGCCAATAAGACGAGACAAGGTCGGTGACAAACCGGCCATCAAACCGATACAGGAAAGCGAAACCACGAACCACAAACCACCACCGATTCCCCCGGCCGCCAATTCGGCAGAGCCAAGGCGGCCCGCAACGATGGCATCGACAAGGCCGTTCCCCATTTGCAGTAACTGAGCACAGATTAAAGGGACACCCAGCTTCATAGTTCGCTTCAGGTCGGCTTTTAACGCGGGACTGTTGAAACATTCCCGCATGGACCATGAATTATTTGAAGTGACGAGTGACACGCTGGAGAGCTCAGTTTCTTTAATTTAAGTAATTGTTAGGTATGCTGTTTTCGAACAAATATGAATACAACAGCTCAATAGGGTTTTAAAACAATCTCGACGCCTATGACCGATGACAATTCAGACAACACAAAATACCAACAGCTCTTGGACGAAGAAGTGTGGTCCTTTATTCATAAAAGTAATAGTTACTGCCCTGCTGATGCAGCCAATCACACGATAGAGCAGCAACGCGCATGGTACACACAAATGTGCTTGGGGTTTCAACCATTAGCCGAAATTCCAGTTACGCGATTAGACTACCGCTTCAGCGATCGAGAGGTTCCAGTCCGGGAGTATTTACCGGTTAATTGCGCACTCGGCTCGACAACGCTGATTTACTATCACGGGGGAGGTTTTGTCGTCGGCAATCTCAATTCACACGATGACGTCTGCGCTGCCATTTGTACTCACACAGGATTTAAAGTCTTGTCTGTTGATTACAGCCTCTCGCCTGAAAAAAAGCACCCGGAGGCATTTTTGGATGCTTATGCCGTGTTTTCAAGAATTGCCTTAGAGACAAATCATAAAATCCTTCTTGCCGGAGACAGCGCTGGCGCAACCCTCGCCGCCTGCGTTGCAGCCAGATCCAGGCATGATAAAAAACAACCCGATGCGCAAGTCTTAATATATCCCTATCTAGGCGCCCCTACTCACGAGGGCTCAGCCGTTGAACATGCTAACGCACCGCTACTCACCACCAAGGACATGGAGTTCTACGAAAACATCAGGATTGATCCAAATCAACCAAGGCCTTCAGACGATACCTTCGCCCCTTTGTGGGGTGCTGACTTTTCTAATTTACCGAACACCGTCATCTTCTCAGCTGCGTGCGACCCACTCAGCGATGACGGTCCTCTCTATGCGGAGAAAATAACGCTTGCCGGAGGCAAAGCAAATTGCATTGTGGAACCGGGACTAGTTCATGGCTATCTTCGAGCCAGACACAGCTCGAGCAAAGCCAACAGAAGCTTTACCCGAATACTCGATGCCATCCGGGTATGCGGCCAATAGCCAAGGCTTGATTTTAAAATTCAGCGGCAAATGACATACTTCAAATGCGCTAACTAAATGAGACCCTACCTGCAGTCGGGTACGTGTTTTTCGCTTCATAGCTATCAAAACTAGAGAGGCGCTGCGCGTTGCATTCCGTTTGCCAGCGAGATCCGGTTCGATTTCATCTGAATGTGTTGCAGGATTCTCGTGTCGCCAAGAGTGGTGTGCAACCTCATGCCCGGCCTCTAACATGGCATCTACAGTTTCAGGATAACGCTCCATACACCATGCAGGCATGAAAAACGTCTGCTTAAGTCCCATCCGGGCATAGGTATCCAGGATACGAGGCATCGCAACAGTCGGCCCGTATCGCCCCATGGTTACTTGTTGAAGTCGGTCGTGACCGTTGTCAGGCAACGCGGTACGGATTAGGCTGTCCGCGTCTATGTCAAAGGTAATTGCACACGCACAGCGCGCACCGTTTGGCCATTCGATCATATTGCGCCTCCCAATTTATATGCGTGCGACTGAGCTGTTTGCACTCGCGCCCGAGGTTCTCTAAGCCTCTTCTGCCTGCAATTCAATTTCGATACGTTGCCTGACTATTTCATCACCGACCTCTGCCAGCAATGAATCTCTATACTGCTCCCAACCCGCCCTATCGAGTAGTAGGATTATTGAGTGCAACGCACTGTCCCTAAAAAAGGAGTCAGAGATTTTCCGGGCTTTCGCGACGCAGCCATCAACAATGTGTCGAAATTGACCACGCTCGTAGTCGTCGTCAAGCTGCTCTAAGTAGAATTCTGCATACCGACATCGGGCCATAACCCACTGGAGATGCTTAGCTTCCTCAATGTTCTCCTGCGGCTCACCCTCGTTTTCTGCTTCAGCGTCAGAAGGGCTCACTAATGCCGGCGTGCTTTGCGAGAGTTGTTGCGCAGAGACAGCATGCTGATTTTCTGGCTGATCACCAGCAGGCAATGACTTAGCGCCAGACGCTCCGAGGATCTGATCAATTTTTCGATACTGTGTCAGCTTACTGGCCAACCAGATGATTATGACTGCCTCGATTACAACAATTAGGAACAGAATGCTGTTGCTCATCTTGAAACCGGTAAACGTGAAAAACTCGTCTCGATATCCTACCCGATTGCGGTGCCTTGAAACAGTCCATGTCAAATTTGTACTGAAATTTGTCCGACTGGGAGCCGTCAGCCCCCCTCATTAGAGCAAGGTCTGATTGAATACTGCGAGGAGAAAGATCCTGCACGTTAATATCAAGGAACTGATTTGAAGTGCCGCCAATGTTCCTGTTACTGAGAACCCTTCTCAAGACCACAGCGACCTGCCAATAGCAGTAAACTCAACTCTTTGGCGAGTGGTATAAATTTACTATGGCGTAGGATTTTGCGAGTCAGATGCTGCCAAGAAGGAAACAACCAAGCACCCCTACCTCCCAGTTCCCGAACGTTTTGACTCTGCCTGATTAAAGTCTGCAAACATTCTGGCAATGGCAGCTCCAGGTACGGGACGGCTTAGATAATCACCTTGTGCCTCATCACAGCCACAATCATATAAAAACTCAAGCTGCTCCATGGTATCGACACCTGCAGCGATGACCCTCAAATTCATGCTATTTGCCATAGACAGTAACGCCCGCACAATGGCTGAATCATGCTCATTGTCTAGCATACCTTTCACAAACGAGTGATCTATCTTGAACGCATCAATTGGGAAATGCTTTAACTGACTCAAATTCGAAAATCCAGTTCCGAATTCGTCAATGCTTAGTTCAAACCCTAACTGTTTTAGCGAATGGAAAGTTTCCACGGTACTGAACGTATTGTCCGCCAGGACACTTTCCGATATTTCAAGCTCTAGCATGGCAGGATTCAGCCCTGAGCCAGACACAGTTTTATCGACCAGAGTTAGAAAATTCGGCTGCATAAACTCTAGAGAAGAGATATTAACCGCTATTCTTTTGAGCGGAACACCTGAGTCAATCCACTCAACCGCTTGCTTGCAAGCCGCACCAAGTACCCATTCGCCGATGCCAACGAGTAAGCCCGTATCCTCAGCAAGCTGGATAAACTCACCGGGCGTGACAATTCCCAATTCAGCGTTGTTCCAACGAACCTGCACTTCAACACTCTCAAACTTACCAGTTTCAAAATTAAGTTGAGGCTGGTAGTGCAAAACAAGCTCATCTGATTCGATCGCGGAACGCAGCAGCTCTTCCATGCGATAACGACGAATAGAACTAGCATTGAGTTCGAGACTATAAATTTGATAACAACCTTTGCCTCGCTTCTTTGCTCCATACATGGCTACATCAGCGGCCTTAAGAAGTTCGTCTACAGAATTACCGTGATCGGGAAAATAAGAAATACCAATACTCGTTGAAGTGTGGCACTCGTTCTCATAAATCTCGTACACCTCTGAAAGTGATTCAGTGACCTCTTCGGCAAATTTAATTACTTCAGAACGCTCATTGAGACCCGTGAGAAGCACAGTGAACTCATCGCCTCCCATTCTGGCGACGGTACAAGATTCTTCCACCAAGTCGTATGCCTTATTGATCTCGTTGGCACACGCCTGAAGGCGCTCTCCAACTTCCTGCAATAGAAGATCTCCATAGGCATGACCAAGACTATCGTTAACGTGCTTGAAGTTATCAAGATCAAGGAAAAGAACAGCAATGTCCTTCGATTGCTTTTTCGCAATCGCTATGTCGCGGGCTAAGCGATCACAAAAAAGAACTCGATTGGGCAGGCGCGTCAGACTATCGTAGTAGGCCAGCATATGGATTTTTTTCTCAGCCTGATACTGCTCAGTAACATCATGAACAACACCCCACTTTCTAACTATCAAACCGTCAGAGTCAAAATCGTTTCTAATACGTACAGTGACGTGCCGCTCGTCCCCGTTTTCAGTAAACAAACGCTGCGTTAGCATTGATTCGGATTTGGTGTTATCAGACACAAGCCAATGGAAAAGTTTGCTGCGATCTTCTTTGGCAACGTACTTCATAAACAACGATAACGTTGACGCTTGACTCTGGGGCTCCAAACCTAAAAGTCTGAATAAATTATCTGACCAGATAAGCTCGCCTGTGCTCATATTGTATTCCCAGCTTCCTAAGCTGGCGATTCTCTGTGCAACGTCCAAACTACTATGACTGCGATCGAGGTCTTCCAGAATCTCACTGGTACGAAGCATATTGTTAAGCCGGTGGGGCAACAGTGGCCAGTTCACAGGTTTCGTTGCGAAATCTGTCGCGCCCGCTTCAAAAGCCATATCGACAGCCGCGGCATCATCGCGCCTGGTAAGCATCAGTATGGGCAATCTGGCGCCCTGATCTAGCATACGGATCTGTTTACACGCCTCGTAGCCGTCTGTAATGGGCATGTCAACATCAAGTAAAACAACGTCAGAGGCGTCACGCTTGATGTATTCTAATGCGTTCTTCGCGTCAAGCACGCTCTGTGCTGCGAAACCGGCTTTACTTAAAAATTCCACAGCACGACGACACATCGCTTCGTTGTGATCGACAACCAATACTCTAAATACTTTTGAACCCAGTGTGCTCATTTTATAAAGACAACTCGATCACTGACTAAATAGGAGATTGAAATCATCGTACATACAGCGAATTCTATCCTCACTTATACAAGCGGCATGGCTAAATAGATTCAAGGGGTTAATCGCTATGCAAATACCCTAAGAACACATGTTGGACTTTCACTCGTCCATATCTAGTAAAGCGGATAGATTGGATAGACCCTGAAGTATTCCACAGCAAAACACTGCGCACTTCACAGTTACATGTACCTAAACAGAAAGTTTATGGCTAGAGCACCAGAACAATGGCTCAATCGAACCGAGGTTGCTCAGTAATCGCCGGATACGGACTCACTAATTACGCGTGTTGCAGCCTCAACCCCTGCTGCACCATGTGGAATTTTAAGCGCTTTAAGCCCCGCATCGATACACGCCAGCACACCTAGTAACGTGGGAGGGTTTAAATGCCCCATGTGACCGATGCGAAAAACGTTATCCAGAATGGCCTCAGTGGAGCGTGATCCTAACCCTACCCCCAACGTTACGCCCATTTCCTGCTCACACCAGCGACGCAAGCGCACAGCCTGGCCACTACCGGTTGAAATAGCGGTGACGGCTAAGGATCGGTTAGCTACCTCAGGTACCCTGCATCGCAGATCACCGTCTTTACCCCACGCATCAACGGCGCTCCATACACACTGAGCAAGAGTTCTATGGCGATTCCAGACCGCATCAATCCCCTCTTCCAGAACCATATCAAGCGCTTCTCGAAGACCATACAAATGATGCGTAGGTGGCGTCCCACAAAAATGGTCGGGAAACATTGTAGGTTGAACTCTAGGTTTTATATCCCAGTATGGCGTATTTAAATTTGCAGTTTCGTGATAGCTCCAAACTCGCCCTCCTATAAACAACAATGCAATACCTGGAGGCGTCATCAAACCCTTTTGACTAGCGCTTAGGAGTACATCAGCACCGAGCCCGTCCATGTCAAACGGTTCGCATCCAAAAGAGGCGATTGCGTCAATCATAAGTAGTCCAGGATGCCCCACATGATCTAGGGTGTTCCTTATCGAGGCTATATCGTTACGCGATGAAACCGCAGTATCGGTTTGGACCGCTAACACTGCTTTGATCTGTCGCCCGTTATCACCTTCTAGCATCGACGCGAGTTTCTCCTGATCAATAGCGGTGCCCGGATCGACCTTGAGCGATACCACATCAATTCCTAATCCACCGGCCATAGTGGCCCAACCTTCCCCAAAACGGCCGGTATCAATGACGAGTATGCGGTCTCCTCGACTGAACAAGTTGCACAAGCTTGCCTCCCAAACAGCATGCCCATTGCCATGATAAATGGCGACATCACCACTGCAATTTGCCAGATGCTTTAAGTCAGCAATAACTGAAGCGGTGATATCCACCAGTTCCCCCTCATAGATATTGGGTGAGGCGCGATGCATCGCTCGTTGAACACGATCTGGAACAATGGATGGACCGGGAATCGCCAGATGATGAGGACCGAACGCTAATGACATAGTGGGAGAACGAAAAAACGCAATGGGATACTGCCCGACTTTACACCAAAGCTCCGATTATTCGATACCATGAGGTACGTTCTTTACACAAACTTGGAAAAACAAAAATGGCAAAAGGTTACTGGATTGCGAACGTCACTGTCACCGACGAAGAAAACTACCCCGAGTATCTTAAAGCAGGTGCACCTGTTTACGAAAAATACGGTGCGCGATTTGTTGTTCGTGGAGGTCGTTGCCAAGGAATGGAAGGTTCTACGCATTCAAGAAACGTTGTCGTGGAATTCAAAGACTATGCGACGGCAATTGAAGCGTACAACAGCGAAGAATATCAAATCGCTAAAGCACTAAGGAACAAATACGCTGACTCCAATTTTCTCATTGTTGAGGGGTTCGAGTAGCCCGGTAAATTTTGACACACTATGTTAAAGCGAGATGATGCCAACAAAGCTGCCAGTTTTGTGGCTTAACGTTAATAAAGACAAAAAGCATGCAGCCATGAGGTTACGCTTGCAAATGGAATCGGACTTAGCGCTCTGATTCAATAGCGTATAAGCAATCGTTTGCCTCAAGGCACTTGTTAGAAAACAGGATTTATCCGATTACTGAAAAACTGGATTCCATGTTTATGGGCCGTTTGCGAGAGTAAAACCCTGCATCTATGGTGTGATTGATATACGGCAGGTTAAATTGAAGTGGCCGGCTATCATGATCGTTTCCAGACTCACAGTATTCAATTAGCGATGCCATTAATTTACCGGCAACAGGTGCGTTTTTATATTGATTCCCACTCGAACCACATGCCATGTAATACCCGGGTAAACTAGACTTATCGTATATCGGTAGCCAGTCTGTTGAAGCGTCGTAAAGGTCGACAATGCCTCGGGTTTTCTGCGGAATACCTAAGCTCGGTACGCGTTGACCATAACGCATCGCTTGTGTAGTCCATTGCTCAGTTAATTCGCGGTTATACACCTTATCGTCATCTACCCACTGATGAGGGTCACATTCCGGATCTTCGCTCCCAATCAATATATGATTGCCATGTTCAGGGCGACAATATAAAGAGATATCGCTGTCGCTAACCATCATGCCGTCTTTCTCAAAATCATACCCTTCAGGCGCAGGCACGTGAACCACTTCTTGACGCAGTGCTCGGGTGGTTATGGTCATGTCATCGAGAACATCTGCCATTGCGTTGATTTTGCACGACGCGGGGCCGGCGACATTCACGACTACGGGCGCATGTAATTCCTCACCTCCCACTAACCTGACCCCACTTACGCGTCCGGCCTTGGTAAGAATTTGGTCTACTTCACCCCCCATACGAAACTGTGCTCCATATGCTCGAGCGCCATCTGCAAGATTCTGAGCTGATAGCGCAGGATCGGTAACGTAACCACCATTGGGCCAGTAAACACCTCCAGATAATCGCTTACCGTTTGGCTTACCAAACAGTGGATCATCAGCAGCTCTGGGTGGTGTGAAACTCTCCAGGTTGTAGAGCGGAAGTCTTTCGGCAATCGTCTCTGCTGACCAGTCCTCATACGGACAATTCAGCAGACGGCTATTTTCCATGTGGTTCACTAGAAATCCATTGGATTCAGACTTCATTACCAGGCAACCGGTTTGCACAAATCTGGACAACGGTGCATCCTCAGGTAGCTCGAGGTATTCAGGCCAATCGCGCCAGTAGTGAAATCCCTCCCACGCAAACGCAGTTCCATCGAACGTTGAATAATGCATTCTGATGCAGGCACAAGAGCCAGCAGTGGAACCATGACCTACCTGCGAGTTGCGATCGACCGTCAACGTTTTCTTACCGGTCTTCGCCAGCTCAAAAGCCACGGCTGCACCAATAACTCCAGCACCAATAATAATTACGTCAGCAGTATTGCTCATGCGAATGACTCAGTGAACAGGAACAGGAACAGGAACAGGAACAGTAAAAGGCCATTGGACGCTTAAAATTTCGGATAGCTAATCTAAATCGACGAGCCATTGGGCAATTCTTGGCCAAATTTCCCGGGCAGCACTGGTAGAAAGAACTATCCGAGAATGAGTATAGTCCTCGGTGTAACCCTCCTCAATACTGCAATAATGGAATTGCTTTCTTTTGCTGCCACAAGAATCGTAGAGATATTTACAACCATCGACGGGTGCGATGAACGTATCTCCTGAACCAGCAAAGCACAGAAGTGGAATGGTAATGTTTGTGAGTGAAGACTCATAATTGAATCCATCTGATCCAACCCAGTTGCCAGACAAACTCCACCCAAACCATTGCAACATTACTTTTGGAAATTCATTTTCTGGCCCTAGCCCAAACCATTTCCCAGGGGCAACGTTTAGTAAGCGCGTAAGCACACTCGCTAAACGAATCGCAATCCTATTTCTCTGTTTTACTCCAGCATGTGTTGCTTGGCTTGCCAAAGTTACCAGACCAACAACTCTAGATTGCTTTTCCGGATTCCTTGCGAGATACATTAAGGCTGCTAATCCACCACCACTATGGCCAATCCAAAGAATTTCTTCGCCTGGTTTAGTCCTCTCTACAAAATTGACAACTGCCTGTACATCTTCCAAGCACATCGATTCAAAATCAGGGCCTTTCTCAGGAGAATCACTCTCTCCATGACCTTGAAAGTCCAAAACCAAACAATCAAATCCTTTCTTAGCCAGAAATATAGCAAGCCCCCGGCAAGACCGGTGATTTGAGAATGTTCCATGTGCTAGGACCACGCAGGAGTTTTTAGCTGGCTTGCGCTCAGATTCTAATATGCCGATAGACTCAGCATTACAACGATAATGCCACAACGCTAGACGGGTACCCGAAGCGTTTACGACATAGTGACGTTGAACACTACTGTCTTTCAATCCTATGCCCTTAACTACTCGGTGACAACGCTAATGTCACTGATTTTTTGCTTACGAGAATCACGTATTTCTGCAAGACGTTTACTCGCAATTAATGATTGAATCATCGGAATATAATACTGCCCATTACCTACGAAACGTAACTCTTCCTCACCAACAGATATCCAACCACGCTTATCTAATTCGTCCCAAATTGCCGCGTGCGTATCAAGTAAATTCTCGTTAAAGTTAGACATATACTCAACAAAATTTATTTTCATTGTCTGCATCGACTGGAACAACCATGCAAGCTTTACATCGTGGTGGTTGTACATAAACCCTCGACCAATTGGAAACCTTCCTGCATCGATGTCATCTACATAGTCCTTCAAAGAAGTTTGATTCATGTAAATCCAGTTTCGGTCAGCTTCATTCAAACTATTCGCATGAAAATTTACTGCTGCGAAACCAATCCCACATACCTGCCTTATCGTGGTTTCAGATGCTTCCTCATCTTTAGCAACGAAATGATGCATATTGTGCTCGTAATCGTAAGAACTTAACCTTTCCGTTTGTGAATCAACTGGTACCTTTCTCCAATCATAAAGAGTAACTTGCTCGAACCCGGCGTTAAGTAAAAACTCCTTCGAGGCGTGGTACATTTCAATATTGGTCTCGATAGACGGCAATAGAGCTCTTTTACTTGGTGCAGCAAAATCGCTTCGTCCGGCAATGTTGAGCTCGTAGTGAGTCAAATGATGCACGCCAGCATCTACAGCTGTACGTAGATCTTCCAACATGTTTTCAATCGTTTGCTCAGGCCAGCCATATATAAGATCTAAACTATTGGCTAAATTGTATTTGTGACAGTTTTCAAGCGCATTGAAGACCTGCTCTCGAGTCTGCCTTCGCCCACTGTATTTGATCAAATCATCATTGAGCTGCTGCACACCCATGCTCACTCTATTAAAGCCAGCTTCGCTTATCGCTTTAATTTTTTCTTCGTTAAATAGCTGAGGTATTCCCTCTAGGGTAATTTCGATATCACTAGGCACACCTCCATAAAGATCGTCGACGTACTCCATCACTCGCCCATAATGCTGAGGACGATATAAATTTGGAGTCCCTCCTCCAAAGTAAATACTGGACAGTGTATCCCCCGCGTAAAAAGGTTTATACATCTCAAACTCACGCTTCAGATAACCGAGATATGCTTCTACTCCTTTGTTTCCCTCGTAGTCCTCACTAGGGAACAAACAAAAACCGCAACGCGCAGGCTTCGTCTTTATACAAAATGGAGTTCCCACATATAGGTTTACCTCATGTCTCGTGGTCATTCCATAACCTAATCTCTCATCGAGCAGCTCTTCGATAGGGGTTTCGAGAGGTTTCCAGTGGAGCGGGGACGGATGACCGTGTAATACCTTGTTTGATTGACGCCTGACAGATTCTTTATCTATGAAGTCACGTACATATTCAGCCGTAAAGCCGTAGTCAGAACCTTCAACTGTATTAGTCATCTTATATTCCCCCTTGAGCTTACCGCTCTCAAACTATTAGCAATGAGCACGTGACCGGTCGGAGGCACAATCAAATCGTCGCATGACGGACATTCAATGTACCCAGACGAGATCGGGGTTTATCAGTACGATTAACTCCCTTCACACGCTTTGGGAGTATTTTAGACCATTTAACTACGCTTATGTCTAGGCGGATAACCCTAGAGGGTTCTCATTCATAAGTACAGGGAGAACTTCATCGCTAGGTAACGGCTTACTAAAGAAGTAACCTTGTACATGTGGAATATTTAACCTTCGTAAAAAGGCTAATTGTTGGACATCCTCAACCCCTTCAGCGACTATATCGTAATCGAACCCTAGGCAGAGCTCTGTAATCGCCTTCACCATCAGTTTAGAGCCAGAATCTGTGGGAATACCATCAATGAAAGATTTATCGATTTTCAGGGTATCAACCGGCATCTTGCCAAGTAGAGACAACGAAGAGTAACCCGTACCAAAATCATCTATAGCGATTCGAACACCAATTTCCTGCAATTCACAACACACCTTTGTATGGGCAACGAGATCTCGGCTCATACTTTCTGTAATTTCTACTTCAAAATGATTCGGGTTAAGGCCGTTAGTGTCCAATAATTTTCTGACAAATTCCGTAAAGCCTTGGGCAATAAAATGATCACCAGAGATATTCACAGCTAGCTGGGTATAAAGACCTTGAGAATTCCAACTAGCAAGCTGTTTGCACCCTGTTTCCATGACCCATTCGCCGATTTCATTAATCATACCGACACGCTCAGCCGTTGCAATGAATAAGTCAGGCCTTACCAATCCTCTTGTAGGATGACGCCATCTTATCAACGCTTCAACGCCGCTGTAAGTATTTGATTGAATATCGACCTGTGGTTGATACCATAATTCAAACTCATCATTATTCAAAGCTTGCTTTAGATCTGCCTCAAGCCGCATCTGCTCTTCAGTCTCTTTGGCCATTTGATCGTTATAGATTGCAAAGTCGTGCTTACCATTATTCTTAACAAAATACATAGCTAAGTCAGCACTCTTAACGATGTCATCAGGCTCTTCGCCGTCCTGAGGATAAGTCGATATTCCGATGCTAAGTTGAGGGTTTATTCGATGATTGCCTACTTCAATCGTACTATCACAGAACTCCAAACAACGTTCAGCAATGCTTACCGATTCAGATACATCCACGATATCATTTACTAAGATACAGAACTCATCACCTCCTAATCGCGCCACCAAATCAGACTTTCGAATAGAGTTTTTCAGGTGTTCGGAGAATACTTGCAAGTAACCGTCGCCACACTCATGACCATATGAGTCGTTAACCCCTTTGAAGTTATCTAAATCTATGTATACCACGCTGAACTGCTTTCCGGAGTGGCGTGATTTAGAAACGACTGAACTTAAGTACTCATGGAAGTATGATCTATTAGCCAAACCAGTAAGCCCATCATAGTAGGCCATGGTATAGACTTTTTCCTCCGCAGATTTTATATCAGTAATATCTTGAACAGTACCTAGAAGCCTTGTATCTCCACCAGAATCTGAAACTTGCTTAACAACTTGGCGCATACTTCTATAGTCCTTAGAACAAGAACCCGAAGTCATCCGAAATTCCACTACAACCTCTTCATCAAGCTCTTGCACCTTACTAAAACTATTTCTAACTTTCTTTCTATCGGAAGAGTGAATTCTCCGGAAACATTGCTTTATCTTTATGACTCCTCTATCGATATTCCACATGTCAGCAAGGTTATCTGAAAGTTCGATAGTGGTGCTTTCACCATTCCATTCCCAATAACCGATATGTGCCATCCTCTCGGTTGTCTTCATGACAGAGCTACTTTTGTCCTGAATATCTTGTTTCAGCCTAATAAGCTCGAAGTAGCTGCTTCCAACTTCTTTTCCACAACTAAGCAAAAATCCAAAGACAAACAATGCAAATAGAGCGATTTCATATGAAAACGAATCTCCTTTAACAAGCAACCGTATTTCTACAGAGAGGAAAATAATCATCTGAAAAATGAAATTCAGTCGTCGATCATAAGGCAGCGAAGCAATCGCCCCCCCGGCGACCCCGCCCAACGTAAGGATTAGCAAAATTTGATGGGGTACGTCATCAACTGGAAACATCAACCACATACTTGATGCCCACATCGACGAAGCCAAAAGTGCCCCTAGATTGAATCTGAACCCCCACCGCCAAGGATCATCTGAAGAGGTTGGAGAATTCAAGAAGGCTCTTAAATCCAATACCCGGAGTATATATACCGAGGTAATTCCAAAGAACCATATACGTGCGAGCCAGGAGTCCACATAAGGCCCAAAGGTGAACCAGACTACAACAGCGGCAGCAAGAGAACCTGCAGCGGAAAATTTAATTCCACCGTATAACAATTCGTTTTGGCTATGCCGAATAGAGATTCTCTGCTCTTGCGTGTATACGGACATCGATAGTTTAGTGTTCAAATATTAGCTATCTAGCCAATTTCAAATTTCGGATAGATTTGCGATTGCTGTTTGATCATCCTGGAATCAAAGAAGGAGTTTACTAAGGACACATCTTCAACAGTGCAAGCACTCGTTTTTAGAAATCCCTAGCTCAAAGTCGAAGCTGCAATTAGCCAGCCAACACAATAAATCAGGTATATCAAAGTGTATATACAGGCCGAGTTGCAGCTTTAGAAGTCTCAACGCACACTGACTCTGCCGGAACGCAAATTCGACTCTTCGGTGCAAGAAAAGCACGTAAGTTAAATGCTTTGGTTTTTAAAAATAAGCCTATTAGCTTATTGAGCACTCATGACCCTTCTTGACTGAGTAAATAACAACGTAATATCTAACGTAAAAAAACCAGTTCAGCTCAAATCTTTACACCAAATTCAATTACGTATTTCTATATTCGATCTCAAAAGACTCGCTAAAATCAGGTTACTTCAAGGTGTTACCTCAGATCACGGCTGATCATGCTTAACACGATTAAGGGTGACTCAGAAAAATACGCTTTACATTCCAAATTTACTGGAATCAGACAACAGTATTCGTCAGAACCTTACATGCAGCTGCTTGCTTTAGAGATGTTACTCAAGGCAAAACTGTCGTTAACGTATTCCACATGAGGAATCTAGCCAGCCGCTGAGATTTTTTCAGCAATGCGTGCCCTGTGCTCTTGCAAACGCTCTTTATCGTCTGTATCGAACAGTTTCAGCCCGACAAGTGTCGCGGCTTCAAAAAACAGCCCTACACTAATACTCAGATCGCCTCGCTCAATTTTATTCAATGTGCCGCGATTAATTCCGGCCTGCAGGGCTAGGTCCACTTCACTCATTCCACGCTGTTTACGAGCAAGTTTAATCATCTGCCCTAGCAATAGGATCGATTCGGTCGTGAACTCTGTGTAGTTTCTTTCTTCTGGAGATTGCATCGTCAGTAGTGGCCCCACGTTACTCAGCTCGCACACCCACTCACCGTGCATACGCTATGCCACCCCAAGAGAGGAGCCGGACAAAATCTGTCCACCCTGTGACCTACCATGTGGATCTTTGTGCGCGCCTGCCGATTTCAAGGCAGACAGCTGGAACTATCAGGCAGCGTTGCTTATGAACTCCATAACCATAGCTGCCGTCCACGTGAATGTGCTACCACCACATGGCTCACCCGTATTGGGATCGTAGTACTCGGCAAATCCGGACTGATTAATAAGCTCCAAACTTGACGACTCAATACGCTGCACGAGTTCTATATGTCCTGCTCTTCTCAAACCATCGGCAATGAGATAGTTAACAATAAGCCAACTAGGGCCCCGCCAATAGCGTTTGGAATCGTAGCGTTCGTCTGTCGGATCATGGCTAGGCACCAGGTATTTCGCCGATTTACTAAGCTCATCTATTCGCTGTGCCACAGCGGCAGATCGATTCGCCGGAAGCGCTGCGATGACAGGAATCAGTCCACCCACTGAAGCGCTGTCGACCAACTCACGACCTTCACGGTCGTAACACAGATATTGCTGAAGAGTATTGCTCCACAGTGTTTCCAGTGCGTTTAAACCAAAGGCTGCACGCTCTTTATTGCGCTGAGCAATGTCTTCACGGCCCAAACGACTAGCTAGCTCAGCAATGTCAGCGCATGAGCGAATCAGAATGGCGTTAAACCCCGGGTCAACAACCTTAAAGGGTGATGCATCATGAAGCACGCTGTTGTCCCAACTCAGACTTTTAAAATGCTGGACCAACCAGATATAACGATCATACTGAGCTGCCGTAGGGCGATGGTCGGCACTAGCATGTTGCAAATCACGCCGTTGATAAGGCTCTAAGCCTTCTGTAGGCACACGGTCTAAGGCGATGTCAATCAACTGAGTTGTCCCGGCCGGACTCCCACGGATGAATCAATGCAACCAGACCCGTACCGTGTGGATCTCTGTTTGCATAAAACCATTCGTGCCATCGATCAATTTTTACTAATAGCTCTGCAGCTTCTTTATTCGCCAATTCCGCGTCTTTCGCTCGATCAAACAATCGCAAGGCGGCAAAGCCTGCAACCGGCGGCTGCGTAATACCTGTCGTTGGGATTTTTCTACCAGTACTCCATACCTCTGGCCCTGGGAAATAACCATCATCCATCTCGTGGAAAACGATATGGGGAACCATCCCATCATCCCATTGATGTTCGAACAGGGTTGTCATTTCGGCCCAGGCACGCGCCTCGTCAACGTGCTGCTGTCCAATTGAAACAAGACACGAATCCCAATTCCACTGGAATGGATATAACCCACTGGTTGGAACCGTGTAATGACCTCGATCATTTACGCGAAGCACTTCTACTGCGCGCTCATACATGGACTGCTGGACGTTATTAGAATTCATGATTCTCTATGTATGGAAAGACAGACTAAAAACCGACAAATGCAATGGAACAGCGATCAGTTAATTGCCAGTTCAGATTCGGGGTCAAACCAACGCACTCGATCTGGTTGCGGCGACCATTGTAGCGTATCTCCCAGACTAACCTTCGCATCACTAGTCAGTACGATTCTAAACAGCTGATCGTCAACCTTGCAGCTTGCGAGCAAATGAGAGCCGAGAGGTTCCAATATTCTGACACCTGCCGACAAGCTGTCATCATTTGCGGCACTACCATCGCCTGACGGACCATGAACCACAATATCCTCAGGGCGAATTGCAAATTTCAGCGTTTTACTCGAGCTACTAGGCCCTTTTAACTTTACGCCGTTGACATTCCACCAACCATCGCCGGCATTTTCGGCGCTCAGAAAATTCATGGGCGGATTACCTATAAACGAGGCCACGAAATGTGCAGCAGGATTTCGATAGACTTCCACCGCGCTGGATGCCTGCACAATTTTCCCACCATTCATAATGGCAATTCTGTCGGCCATACTCATGGCTTCGACTTGATCGTGAGTAACGTAAATGGTGGTTGTCTTACTTTCAGCCAGCACCGATTTAAGTTCCGCCCTCATCTCCATGCGAAGCAACGCATCAAGATTCGATAAGGGCTCATCCATCAGCAACACCTCAGGCTCTGTTGCCAATGCTCGGGCTACCGCTACCCGCTGACGCTGACCACCACTTAATTGTCCGGAGTATCTTTTCAGCAGACCCTCGATATGCATAAGCGTTGCCGTCTTTTCAACACGCCTGTCTATTTCAGCTTGATCCACTTTCGACATACGAAGACCGAACGCTATATTCTCGAATACTGTTAAGTGCGGAAACACCGCATAGTTTTGAAAAACCATAGCAATGCCTCTGTCTTTCGGCGCAAGCTGATCAACTCTTCTGTCACCAATCCACACTTCACCGGTGGTCGCAGTTTCAAGACCTGCAACAATCCGCAGCAGCGTTGTTTTGCCGCAACCGGAAGCGCCTAGTAAAACCAGGAACTCCTCGTCAGCAACGGTCATATCTATAGAATGCAGCGCATGGGTATTTCCGTATTGCTTTGCAACGTGTTTAATTTTAATTTCAGCCATTGTGGTGTCCTCAGTATTAGTTGAATAGCAAGCGATCGCATAGACCTATCTAGCGATTTGCAATGCCCCACATGGAAAAGAGGTACTTGCGAACCATGAAAATGAACAGTAGCGCTGGCAGAACGAGTACAGCCCCGCCGGCAAATTTAAGATGAATTGGTGAATCACTAAGCCCCTGCAACAAGAATGCAGGTAGGGTCCTATTCTCAATGGTTAGAACCGCTGCCGCGAACACTTCATTCCAGGAAATAACAAACGCGAAGATGGCAGAAGCGGCTATTCCGGGTAGAACCAACGGAAAAATAACCTTCATAAAGGCCTGAAATCGGTTACAGCCCAGAGTCCAGGCAGCTTCTTCTAGTTCGACCGGAATGCCTGAAAACAGTGAATAGGTGATGAGTACAGCGAAAGGTAAAGCCAGCGTTGTATGCACGAAAGCTAATCCAAGCACTGAATCATCTAATCCCACTCTTATATACATAACTGCAAGCGGCAATGCTAAAAGCGGTAATGGAAACGCTCGTGTCATCAATACTAATACGCGAAAAGTATCCTTACCTCGGAAGTCGAATCTGGACAATGCGTATCCAGCAGGCGCTCCAGCAGATATCGACAAGATCATGGTGACGGTCGCGACCTTAATAGAATTCCACAAAGCCTGACCGACCCCGGCATAGTTCATAAAGAACTTTAAACTCTCAGTGTCTACAACAGGGAATGCTTTTTTTGGGTAAGAAGCTACTGCTTCGGGCGACGAAAACGTATTCACCAGCAACAAGTAAATAGGCACCAACACCCAAAGACATAAGAGAACTACTGCACCCGTAAAAAAGTATTTATGCCAAGAACCTGCAGATTGTACGGGGCCAGATCCGAAACGATTTGCTTCACTCATACTCTCGCCCCCTTGGGTGTTCTAAGCCCCCACATAATCAACAAAGTACAAGCAATAGAAATGGCGAGAATAACCATCGCGTAAGCGGCAGCGACATTCGCATCCTGTAAATCAAATTGCCACGTGTATATTTCGCCCATCAAGACCGGAAGGTTCGTACCTCCAAGTGCGACAACAACGGCAAACACTTCGAACGCCATAATGATTCGCAAGATCATCGCTGTTTGCAAACTGGGCTTCAGCATAGGTAGAGTAATCTTGGTGAATCGTTTCCAACGACCCGCACCGAAGACTTCTGCAGCCTCATAGTATTCTTTGGGTATAAGCCCCATACCAGCCACTAAAATGACTAGCACAATAGCGGTGGCGCGCCAGACTTCTGCGACCAGAATAGCGAGGAAGATAGTGCCCTTGCTTTGGTACCCCAATAGACTCATAGGCTGATCGATGAAACCTAAGCCTTGCATAGCACTATTCAGGAAACCAGTTTGATCGAATATTGCTAGCCAAATGATTCCGGCTGCCAAGTCGGAAATTCCTAAAGGTATCGTCCAAACATAGAGGATCAGGTCTCGGCCACGCTTCATACCGTTGACCAATGTGGCCATGTATAAAGCTAAGCAAATTTGAAATGGAACCACAGCTAACGCTAGTAGTAGCGTATTAGTGAACGCTGTGTTGAATTTCCAATGCGAGCTCATCTCTACAAAAAAATCTGAAGTGAACTGCCCGGAATCGTTTACAAAGGCCTGCCAAGCCACTAACCCGAACGGGTATAAGAAAAACAAACAAAGAAAAACAGCAGCAGGCAACAACAAAAGGTAGGGAAGACTTTTCGGATACATATAACAACCCCTAAACATCAATGATTAGCGCGCCAAGGGCTGCACTAAAATCGGCGAATTACAAAAGTACTTAGGAGGGGGCCGCTTGCGCGGTTAAAACTCTCACGCTGAGCTTAATGAAAGCTCAGCGTGAGATAACGCTAGTCGAACTTAGTCAACAGGGCATGCGCCGTCTGAGACTGCATCAGGAGCCCAGCATGGAGCACCAGCTTCTTCCATGATCTTTCTTAACGAATCAGCTTGATCATCAAGTACTGTGCGAACGTCTTGACCCGCAAGAACAATTCTCTCGAAAGCATCAACATAAACTGCGTTGAACTTTCCACCTAAGTCACCCAAACCGACAGGCAGTAAGCCTGGGTTCGCATCAGCAGAGCCGGACATTGCAGCAATTGCAGCACCAGACTTCTGCACAGCAGCAGGCATATCAGCTGGAAGCTCTACGTCAACAACCGGGAAGAAGTTGGTTGCTTTGAGAGTTTCAATTTGAGTTGAAGGTTGTAGCAAGTAAGACAGCAGCTCTTTCGATGCGGCCATATCAGGTGATGTTCCTGGAACAGCTATACCGACGACAACTGGCATAAAACCACGACCTGTTGGACCCGCCGGAGCCGGGAACGCAATGAAGTCATCTGGACGCGAATTGAACGCATCAGCCACACGGGCAGTGTGGTCGAATACAACCCAGACTTCTTCAGTAAGCAGTTGCTCTTGCATGAATGAGAAGTTAGTGGAACCTGGGTTCGTGTAGCTCCAAAGCTCTTTAAACTTGTTCCAAGCAGTTTCTGCTTCAGCTGAACGGAACTTAGTCACCATGCTATTGGTGTATGAGGGATACATATAGCCCTGGAAGAAGCGATGCTTCAGGCCTTTAGGACCGGCAGGAAAACCAAATTTAGGAGAACCTGTTTCCTCTGCCATATTCTTTGACCATTCAATGAGCTGGTCATAGCTAAGAGCATTGATGTCAGCTCCTTCCGGCAAGAAAGGCAAAGCTTTCTTGTTGGCAGCCATGATGTATGTAGCCTGCATCCAAGGGATGTATTTTGCTCGTCAGTGCCTAGCTTACCCAGCTCGAGGAACGTGGAGTTCACACCATCTACATTGACATCTGAAAGATCAGACAGATTGTCTGACAAAGAGATTAAATTTCCATGTAATGAACCTAGCAGACCAATTTTACCTTCGCCCGCTTGTGCTTCGGCTTCAACACGTGTTACCCATGGGCCGTTATCACTGGGTTGAAAGTCGACTTCGCCCGAGAAACCAGCAAGCACTTTTTCTCGTACCGCTTGCGCCTCTTCCACAGGCTTAGCCTGTGTGGACCAAAACAGTACTTCCGCTGAAGCGGCACCAGATGCTAATAAAGACATCCCCGTTGTTAAAGCAAAAACTAAGGCCTTACGCTTAAATGACATAACTCTCTCCGATTGAGTGGTGGCCTGTAAGGATACGGCCAGGTGAAATAAACACAACTTGGAATAATCGCTTTCCTAACGTGTTTGGTAATGCAACTAAAGTTATTCGGTGTAGAGGCATTAAATAATACATTGACCCTAATACCCCTTGGTTTTACTATCAGTTTTGAGGCTGTTAGGTACATGCTTTGGAGCAGGTCCGTGACTGCCCCGTTTGATGAATATGGGTGAAACAAGCTTTTGCTGAATTTGATCGGGCGTGTCCAACGTGTCCAGAATTAAACCGGCTGTTTGTTGTGCAGTACTTCTTATAGATTGATCAAACGTCGTCAAACCCGGGTTTGAATAGTGCGCGGCCGGAATGTTGTCGTATCCAATAACAGTAAGAGATTCTGGCACGCTGACACCCAATGACGCTGCGTGCTCGAGTACGCTCAAAGCAAGCTCGTCGGTAAGTGCAACTATGGCACTTGGTCGGTTTTCAGATTCAAGCATCGATCGTATAGCCTCGCCCCATGATGCGGTATCGAATCGTGGTACGTGACGTGTGGTAAGTGTGACATCTGGATCACCACAATCCTTTATTGCCCCTATGAGCCCATCCTCTCGATATCGTCGAAAGGTCATTGACTCAGTGATTGACAACAGCCCGATCTTCTTATGCCCTAACTCTTGGTATAACCACTGAAAGAGATCCGAAAAGGCTTGCTTACCGTCGGTATCAATCCAACTGTAATCACTGTGATCGAGTGTTCTACCGTGTGCTACGAACGGAAATCCACGCTTAACTAGAAAATCTACACGCTCATCTTCTTCGGCAATACGAGTGAGCACCATCGCGTCAGCCCGACCAGCGTCGACAATGTGCTTGAGCACAGTGGCTTCTGACTGCGAGCTTGAAACAGTTGTCATGAAAAGATCTCTACCTTGCTCGGCCAAGCCTGCGCTCAAACCGGTGATGTATTCACCCAGGAATGGATCGAGAACCGCAGTTTCGCGAACAGGCAAGAGGAATCCGACAAAACCGCTGCGACCAGTTACCAGCATTTTGCCCGCTGAATTTGGCACGTAATCCGCTGCTGCTGCAGCGGCACACACACGAATTTTTGTTGCTTCTGCAACATCTGAATAGCCCGCTAAGGCTCGTGAGACTGTCGTAATAGATAAACCTAGCTCGGCAGCTATCGCCTTCAACGTGCCTTTTTTGGGTGCGCTTATTTCCATGATTTCCCGTGGCGAGAAAATGAAAATAAGTGGCAGATAGCCTCATTTGTGATATTAAGTAACAAATCGACCTTTCCAAAACGTTTCGGATGGACGGTATCACATATGTTTTGCCGTGAAAATACTAATCACACTATATTTCTTTGAAACACCTCCTAAATAAATCACCTAAAAAGTCAGGGAGGTTGCCAGAGGCAGGACTGAAAAAGCCCAGCTTATCGGAGCGCGTGATGAACAGGGAGCAACGGTAAATCTCGAGGCAGGCGGGTCAGCTTCGACTCATTCTTCAGGCTTGTTAGTAACTGAGTGCAGCGGCCACATCTCGAGCCACAAACTTCCATTCGTCCAACTTATCACTCATGGCGATATCCTCTAGGAAATCATGATCCAGTTTGGATTCCACCACATCATTGGGCTCCTTCTCGACCGCCAAGTGGGCCAGATAGTTGCTGATGTGGACCACCCCGACAATATCCAACTCATGTGAAAAAATCGCAGAAGGCGTGTCGTGAAATGTTACGGCTTCTACCACTGACGTGGGTACGCCCCATAAATTCAGGAAATATCCGCCAATTTCGGAATGCGTACATCCAAGGATATCCCGCTCCGCTGCTGATGACACCCATGTGTTTGGAGCTCCGTCTCGGACTCCGACCAGAGCCGCAACTACTTCAGGCCGTTCGATCGCAATAATTAACTTACCCACATCGTGCAACAGACCCGCTGTCATAGCAGCTGAAGAGCATTCGGATTCGGGGGTAATCTCTTTAGCTATCGACGAACATAGCTGACTATGTTGCTGAATAGCTGGAACATCGAAGTAATCCATCTTGGGAATATCTTTTGATTTTTCGAAAATCTGATCCGCTAACAAAAGGGATCGGATGACTTCAAGCCCCAAATGAGTAATCGCTTGACGAGCGGAAACAACAGGAACCTGCCTTCTGAAAAAAGAAGAATTGGCTAGCTGTAGAATTTTCGCTGTAAGCGCCAAATCCTCTTCAACGAGACTCGCAATATCATAAACCGAGCTATCCTTCGAATTGATACTCTCCAATAGCTTTCCCTGTACATTTGCACCAGCAGGCAATCTACCCGCAGCGCCAGCTAACTCTTGCACAATAGGGTTATCAAACGCTTCAATTAATCCTGTATCACGCGAAATAACCGCATCAATTTCGTCAACTGCACACGGTTTGATTAAACATCGCTGAGCTACCTCAGTAAGCATAATGGTGTTTTTATCATCGGCATAGCCAGTTAAGGCGATTCGTACAGCATTCGGATGTTTTTTCTTAGCGTGCCGTAGCACGTCCATGCCGCTTAGGCCAGGCATTCCTACATCAGAAACAACAACGTCGTAGTTTGAGTCTGCCATCTTAGAGATAGCGGCATCACCACCACAGGCAAATGTCATATCCCAACGTCTACTAAATTTTCTAAGAGAAACTTCAAGACCACCTAGAACGGCAGGCTCATCATCGACAAATAGGATCTTTTTCATGCTGCTAAGTCTCTGCCACCTTCTAACTGGGGCGATAGGCTTCCATTGTTGTTCGAAGCTATAGGTAGTTCAATAAAGAAGGTCGTACCATGCTTAGGAGATGTCTCAAAATACAGGCGACCGCCATGTTTCTCTACGATTATGTTGTGAGATATCGATAAGCCTTGACCCGTGCCTCGCCCCACTTCTTTGGTTGTGAAAAAGGGATCAAAAATACGATGTTGAATGTCCTTTGGGATACCAGTGCCATTGTCAGCCACGCTGACGACAACACGCCCATTTTCCATTCTTGTAGACACTTTTATCGTGCCTCCCTCGATGTTGTTTTCGGCAATGGCGTGCGCTGCATTGACGACCAAGTTCAAAAATACCTGATTTAAATCACCCAAATAGCAATCTATCAGTGGAATTTCTTGTAAATCGGTTTCTATTCTAGCTACGTACTTATATTCGTTGCTAGCAACCGTAAGGACTGTGCCCAAAGCACGATTGATATCCGCGTTGTCTTTTTCTTTTCTATCCGGGTGAGTAAACTCATTCATAGCACTCACAATTTCGGTTACACGCGCTATACCTTCTAACGCCCTATTGAGCGCCTTAGGCCCTCTTTCACATAAGTAGTCAAGATCTGCATCTTCAAGTTTTTCTTGGAACTCCATGACTTTCGGATGAGCCATCAAGCAATCTTGAGAAAGATAACTATTTAATGATTTGTTTAGGCTTTCAAGATCTGAAAAGGAATCATTCAAAAAACCAAGACTACATCCAATGTATTGCATCGGGGTGTTAATTTCGTGAGCAATCCCAGCCGCTAACTGACCAACAGATTCTAGTTTTTGCGCATGTCTCAGTTCAACTTCCACACGCTCTCGTTCCTTCATCTCACGTTCTAATACCGATTTAGATTCCAACAGTTCTTCCGCTTGACGCTCCAAAGCTTTGGTACGCCTTAGAACTCTCTCTTCTAGCTCTTTATTCAAGTGCGTAAGCTCATCTGAAAGACGCATACTGTCATCCAAAGAAACTTTCTGAGCCTGCACCAATATGAGAAAGTCAGACATTGGGCTATGCACAGGAAAATCATTCAGTGAAAATCCCAGACTATCCAATACGTCTACATCTGTTACCCAAGGCGATATCAGGAAAACAAAATGGGATTGGTTTTCGCTGACAACCAGCTGTCCGCGCAATACGAGATCGGAGTGTTTTTTCGAGGCAAGTAAGAAAAGTTTGTTCTTAAATTTGGCTAGGTCTGCAACACTTTTTACACCTGACGGGTGCTGAAACGTGAAGTGATCAAACAAGCTTTTATTATCTTCATGCACTTGCCCAATCTTTCTCGCTAGGGGCTCTCCAAAACTCAGAATACTACCTAAATCATCAATCACGATATGAAACGGAAAAGCTTGCGTCAATAGCTTTTCACTAAGTTCTGATGAATGGAATAAGCTCGTCATGAAGGACTAAGCCGCCTTCTGCTGCTCGAAAGTGACTAAGAATTTTTCTATGGGAGATTCACAGGCAACCGTTTCCATATACTCAACTTCTACGGGAGTGCCAAATCTCTTACCAAGCCCGCGTACTAATCCAACCAACATGGGGGCCAGACCAGCCCGCTCGCTCTGATATTCAACGACAAGCCGTCCACCGGACAGTTCTTCACAGGTAATTTGTGGAGGTCGAAGTTCTGGAAAACTTAAGCGAATTTGTGCATGAAGACTATCCATATTTTGTAAGAACTCAAATACAGAATCGCCGTAAAGAGACATCGTCTTACCGTAGCCCTCGTCAACAGTAAACTGGATCCAGTGCTCTCCAAATGCTACGAGTATTTGTTCAGCAGGCGTGTCAAGAACCTCACTTGCAGCACCGACCAAATCATAAGTGACCTGATCCGGATAAGGCTTCATCATGATGAAGGATTGGTCAACACCTGCCTTCTTCGCGATTTCCTGCCACTTAGCATCACCAAAATTGGATTTGACTAATTGCTCAACCGCCTTATTTACAAGTCCATACATACGATATCTCTCTACTCACTACTACCTTCAATTGTTCGGCAGAAATGGTAAAGAAGTGAACAACGGCGTATGGATTCCGTCTATTGGTTATAGACTTCAGACCTATCAAAATGATAAGTACTTCATATTTTGGCGAGAGCCTCACTTATGACAAACGAGCGTTCGGCTGGTACTTGGGGTTTTCAGTAATTAGCTTGGGAACTAGAAGCCAGAGTTTCAATGAACTCTGGCCGCTGGACTTAAGCTTGAAAGTACTTAGGAAGAGCGCAATGGCGCTTCCAATTGCAGAACCAATGAGGCATCCAG
Organism: Granulosicoccus sp.; assembly: GCA_045110515.1. Lineage (GTDB taxonomy): Bacteria > Pseudomonadota > Gammaproteobacteria > Granulosicoccales > Granulosicoccaceae > Granulosicoccus. The sequence continues at coordinate 230,156 of JBGCGD010000003.1, forward strand.
ATTGAGCGCAACCGCTAATTTATCTAAATAGACCCGCTCTTCCGCATCATCCATATCGACAACCATGGCAGAAGCAATGTAAAGCTCTGCTGCAGTCTCAGGCGTATCTGCCAGAGCAGCAATTCTGTTGACATCAACAGGCTTACTCATTTCTGCCAGCAAAAAGCGCGTAACGTCTTGCTCCAAACCCAGGTTATTAATTTGCTGAGTGATCATGTTCATCTCTTCATCGTCGACATGCCCATCGGCTCGAGCCGCAGTGATCATGGCTTGCATTAACGCCTCACTGCGTTTTGCAGCCGCTTGGTCGGCCAAATCGTTAATTGGAGTGCCAACGTCAAACTGATTAAGGTTCAGGGATGCCGGTTGAGCCGTCTGGTTGTTGATCTGGGCAGGCGCAGCGCTCGGGGGAGTTTGTTGGGATTGCTGTGATTGCCAATCGGTATACGCTTTGTAGGCCAAACCGCCAATTGCTGCAGTGCCGCCTAGTTTCGCTGCCTTCCCCACAAATTTACGGGTGCCTTTGCTTCCAAACAACAGTGCTACCGCCCCAGCAGCCAAAGCGCCTGCGCCAGCTCCTTTGAGCATGGCGGTACGTTCGTCGCCTGCCGGTGGAATAATGTTTCTTTCCTCGGCCATCTGCATTCCGGCCGTTGTGGCGCGTTGAGACTTATCCAGCAAACCGTCTAGTATCGCTTTAGCATCCATTGAGTAATCCTTAAGTTAAAAAAAGTTTTAGATACAACCTGTTAAGGTTGTGGCACACCCCAATATTTCAAGGAGTTAAACTCCTGAATAAGTGTGCATCAGGTAACAGGGTATGAGTGCAATCCTTATAACGCAAGGCAATCTAACTTGTATGCTGAAAAATTGCACATTCTCTCTCCGACCCACTGCAGCCAAAGAGTACGGCGCATTCAAAAGGCCCGATAAACCATTTTTTATGGAATTGCCCCGAAACCTAAATCTGTCACTTTTCGGGGTGCATCAATGTGAGTGCACCCCCTGAGTGAACCGTTAAATCAAATTTCTAGATCTTTCAAAACAGAATGAAAGTTAGTCGTCCTCGTCGTCCTCGTCGTCCTCGTCGTCCTCGTCGTCATCATCATCTTCATAGACTTCACCGGAATCTGCATCAACATAAACCTCAAGTTCCTCGTCAAGGTCGTTCAGCACCAAAACTTCCCAAAGAACTTCTCCATGTTCACGCTCAAGTTCTGCGCTGACTGCGCTCCCACCAACATTCATCGACGCCAAATTCATGGCTTCCGTTTCATTGATACTGACTGAATCGGGATCAACTTGACTTTGATTCGCAGCCGCAACAGAAGAAAAGGTACTTAGTACCATTAATGCAATGGCAGTTTTTTTATAGTTAGCTGAACTCTTCATATTAATTTCCTAGTTGTTGGATTAAGTAAGCGCTACCAATGATTGCGCTTGATACAACTATCGGATCAAAATCTTAAGAGAACCTTAAAATATCGCATTATCCCCATTGGACATTTGGTCGAAAAACTCAATAACTGCTAAGAATTCCAGTGTCACACTGAATATCTTAAGCTTGGCTTAAGGATAAATTTCGATAGTTAGTTGTCGGTAAACTAGTCACTTTTACCTAGACAGGTGTGGGTGATCATTTTTGGGATAAACTCAACACTTCCAAACTACGCACCTATCGCTAACAACCACCTCACAACTAGTTTTAGAACTTAGGAAAGGACCATCACTGCTGACGGAAAACTCCGCAAAATCGCAAGCTATAAACTACATCTCCAAGTAGCTATGGCAACTGATGTCTCATGACAAATAATTGTTCACTATGATTTCTACTCTCATTGTTGAAGATGACTACTTAATAGGCCACGCTGTAGAGCAGTGGCTGAACAAAGATCAGCGAGTGGACTGGGCAAGATCCGTAGCAGATGCTAAATCAGCTTTACTCGATTCATCGTACGAAATCATTCTGTTAGATATCGGGCTACCTGACGGGAGTGGGTTCGATCTTTTGAGCTTTCTCAAACGAAAGAAAATAACAGCAGGCGTGATCATTATGACGGCCTATGGGGATATCGACAGCCGCGTCAAAGGTTTAGATTTAGGAGCGGACGATTATTTAGTAAAACCCATAGACTTCAAAGAACTTGAGGCACGAATGCGAGCCGTTAAAAGGCGTAAAGATGGTCTTTTATCGACAGAAATAGAGCACGGTTCAATTCTACTGGACCTTACCGGGATGACCGTATCCAAAAACGGTTTACCGGTGCACTTGTCCAAAATGGAAGTTTCTATCCTCACAATTCTCATGCAAGGGCAGAATCGCTATTACAGTAAATCAATGCTAGAGGAACGTCTGTACGATGCAAACGCTGAATTTGAAGGGAATGCCATCGAGGTACACATTTCTTCAATTAGGAAAAAACTTGGAAAATCACTAATAAAGACAACCCGTGGTTTAGGCTACATCATCGAAAAATCAGTCAATGAAGAATAATGTCAAAGTGAGCCAGCGCTCTCTGGCGAAACGCTTACTTATTTTTCTGGCCATTCCTGTTGCGCTGTTTATTCTAATAGCCGCTTCAATAGCGATTGTTGTTGCTAAAAACTCAATTACTACCTTGTATGACAAGCAACTACAAAACAATGCAGAGACTCTACTGGCGCTCCTTCACTACGAATATGCAGAAGAAATTGACGACGAAGATGAAGAGGACGAAGAGGATGCAACGGAAGAACTGGAGGAAATAGTCTCCGAAATCGAGTCAAGGCAAGGCTTGTCAGTTAGCTACCGTGTCAGTATTAATGATACGACTCTATTCACTTCATCCAAGGTTGTAAATTTCCCGACGTGTCCATCTGGGTTTAGTAATTTCACCGCTAATAGTACAAACGAAGAGAGCATTCAATGGCGTTGCTTTCAGAAAACTCAGTCTATTAGTGAAAGAGATATACCCATCGTGGTCGAATTTTTCGATCCTATTCAACAACGCCAAAATGCCATTTTTGATCTAATAATCAAAACATTTTCGCCAATCTTACTGCTGCCTCTGGTGATAATGCTGGCTGCTTGGTGGGGTGTTCAGCGCGGGTTGAATTCACTGACTCTTGTGACAAATGCGGTACAGAACCGCTCTGTCAACAATCTGAAGAAAATACCTAGAGACAACCAGCCGATAGAACTTATTCCCATCGTGGATTCAGTCAATAGACTTCTCGCAGGAATCGAGATAGGAGTCATCCGTGAAAAGCAGTTTACAGATGATGCCGCTCATGAACTGCGCACCCCGATAACATCGATAAAAATGATTGAACAATTAATTCGAAGAGATACAAATGACTCGACGATTACAACTCATCTAGATAATCTTAAGCTTAGCGCGGAGCACAGCAGCACCCTGATTGATCAACTGCTAAGCCTTGCTCGTTTACAAACCACGCAGTCACTCGATTTACAGACGACCAACCTCAACGAATTGATTGTTAGCCAGCTCGGATTACTATCGCCTCAAATAACGGAGAAAAATCTGGCGCTAGAGCTAAGCGAATCTCTGCAGGAAATCGACTTACACGTACACGAACCGTCAATCTCTATTTTAATAAACAACTTACTAACCAACGCAATTAAATTCAGCCACCTGAATGGCACTATCTATGTTTTCGAGTTTGATCAGTTCGTATATTTTGAAGACGATGGTCCTGGTATCAAATTAGATGATCAAGTGAGGGTATTCGATCGATTCTTTAGGGCTGCTGAAAATCGCAACGTAGACGGCAACGGTCTAGGTTTAGCACTCGCAAAATGGGTGGCTGATGCTCATCACTTGGAACTATCGACTGGCAAACCTATTAAAGGGTCAGGTGCAAGCTTCAAACTGGCTCTTAAACCAATAGATATCAGCTAGATTCACAATGTTTATTGAAAGTTCTCTATCCATGCCTCTATGTCAGCAATAACTTGCTCACGCTCGGCCGGAGTTTCTTGAAGTAGTTCGTGATACAGACCTTCATATTGCTTTACCACTAGATCCTTATTTTCACTACGGCGAGCAAACTCTAACGTTTCGTTAGAGTCCACTACCTTGTCAGCACCAGCAACCAACAGCAATGCCGGCACATTCAATTTTTTTGCATCAACGATACAGCGTCGCCCCGCCCTAATAAGCCACCCAACAAAATTTGCTGACTTGAAGCCGTGAATGAGTTCGTCCGCATAAGCTTCGGTTTGCATTTCCTTATCGTGAGTGAGCCTTCCAGCGTCATAACCCAAGTCAATGCACCATCGAGGGGCCAATAGGGTTAAAAGTCGCAGCTTTAATCGATCAGTTACTGTGGTGATTGGGGCATAAGCCGGTGCGGACAGAATCAGCCCGGATACTTTTAAGCCATGCTGTAATACAAGCTCTGTCGCGATCACCCCGCCCAGGCTATGCCCAAAAACAATGGGGACACTATTAGTCTCTTTTGCAAACGCCTGTATTTGTATTGCTGCCTGCGTAACCAAGCCGCCTGCAGGGTGTATCAACCCTCTTTTCCCAGACGATCGACCATGTCCTGGATGGTCGTGGCCGCCTACCTTCCAACCCGCAGCAGCAAGCCGTTCAGCGAATTTATTGTATCGGGCTGCATGCTCACCTGTCCCATGCAAGAGATAGATTCCAGGCCGATCGCCTTGTTGTCCTTCGGGCGGATTCCACCGATGCGTGTGCGTAGAACTATTCATTAGCAATGTCGGAAGATTAATAGTGATTTCTTATTGTAAACCGACCTGCTCTCAATGGTTTACCGATACACTCAATTTCACACGCTAACGCACTTTTCCGACTATGCGAACATCTCGAGCCAGCTGTTATTCACTTTTGATCCTCGTCACTCTACTAATGGGTTGCACATCAATTCCAAAAGGCATCACACCCGTAGATAATTTTGAGGTCGATAAGTATTTGGGAACCTGGTACGAGATTGCCCGGCTTGATCACCGTTTTGAACGTGGCCTATCCAAAGTTAGCGCAGAGTACAGCTTGCTGGAGAATGGTGATATTCGTGTGCTAAACAGCGGATTTTCGGAAGATAAGCAAGAAACGAACACCGCTGAAGGGAAAGCCCGTTTCGCCAGTGATCCATCACTCGGACATTTGAAGGTATCTTTCTTTGGCCCTTTCTACGGTAGCTACGTAGTATTCGAACTTGACGATAACTACGAATACGCGTTTGTTTCAGGATACAACAGAAAATATCTATGGCTACTATCCAGAACAACAACTCCAGCCCCATCCGTAATCGAGCTATTTATAACTCGCGCGCAATCGCTGGGATTCAATACGGAAGAGCTGATATTCGTAAATCACTAAATCAAATAATCTTGCCTAGCTAGCTAAACGACAGCGACAGTAATTTCATGCGTCTTTAATTCAAACGAGCAGGTGAAAGAAATTCGCGTTTTATTCCCCTATCAGTGAAGTCTTTAGGCAGACGATCACGAAGAATTAGTTCGGCACTTGCACGGCCCAAGGATGGAGCCATCATAATTCCGTAGCCACCTTGACCAGCTAACCAGAAGAAACCTTCTAACTGGGGGGCGAACCCGACAACTGGAAGACCATCAGGTACAAAGCTCCTCAAACCAGCCCATTGATGATCGACTCGATTGACGCTGATCGAAGTTGTCGATTCAAGCCAGTCCACTAGTACAGCAATATCGTAATCATCTACCTGTATGTCTTGCGGCTCGACAGGAACTGCATCACCGGGCGACACCATCAAACGCGTTTGCTCCGGTTTAATGTAATTGTCTACACCAACGAAGTCCATTGCGGGAACGCGAGCTAAATTAGAATTCTCAGGTGCGTCAACCAGAATAGCCGAGCGTCTTTTCGGGCTTAGCTGGATTGGACGTAGACCCGCCATTTTTCCAATGCTATCCGCCCAGGCACCTGCCGCATTTACAACAATTCGAGAACGTAGGATTTCATCACCTGCCTTTATTTCCCATACACCTTGATTGCGAGATAGGCCTGTTACGGCCATGTTGACCCTAAGCTGGCCACCTGCTCTTGACAAGGCTTTGAGAAAACCTTGATGAAGTGCATCAACATCTATGTCCTCAACAGCCCTTTCATAAGCGGCGCCTTGAAGACTATCAGGGTTCAAGAATGGCGCTAACTGAAGCGTTTGATCCTTATCAATCAGTTCAATCTCGCCCTTTCCAGCATCCACCAAAGGGTTCAATTTTGAGAGGGGCTGGCCCATAGCGACGCTCATCATTCCACGAGCGGCCAATAGGTTATTATTAGTAAAATCCTCGGGAGGATTCTTAAGGAAGTCATAGCTAAGACGACTTATATTCCTCACTAAATCAGGCCCGTAGTTAGGAGTGAACAGGGCCGCGGATCGACCAGTACTGTGATAACCGGGTGAAGACTCCGCTTCTAGAACAACCACGGACCCACTCTTACTTAATTCCGCGGCAACGGATGCGCCTGAGATGCCTGCGCCAATAACAAGAAAATCATAAATCATCGAATTAGTTTTTCTCAGTCAAAAGGTGCTCAGTGCGATTCAGGGCATACACAAGTCTTTCCCTTAAATCTATTCACGAATTGTATCGTTTAATATGTGAAGATTATTAGCATAATATGTGTAAGCCACCGCTATCCATACCTTACAACCGAATAGAGTAGCCATCATGTTAAACCAGCACATCGATTTATCAGGAAAAACTGCTGTGGTCACAGGAGCGAGCCGTGGAATAGGCAAAGCGGCTGTGCAACGATTTGCAGCTGCGGGTGCAAACGTTGTACTACTTGCCCGTTCAACTAATGACCTATCAAAAATTGCAAAAGACATAGGAGACTCTGCACTGGCTGTCGCATGTGATGTCTCCAAATGGGATGATGTCGACAACGCCTTCAGACTAGCGAATGAGAAATTCGGCTCTGTTGATATCCTTGTCAATAACGCCGGAACCATCGATCCGGTTTCACGCATTGAGAATGCCGACCCACATGCTTGGGGACAAGTAGTCGATATAAACGTAAAAGGTGTTTTCTACGGACTTCGTGCCGCCATCCCGCTTATGAAAAACACGGGTGGTGTCATCATCAACATTTCTTCAGGCGCGGCAACCAACGCTCTGGAGGGGTGGTCTCACTATTGCTCAACCAAAGCGGCTGTTCTCTCACTAACCAAATGCGTCCATAAAGAACACGAAACAGACGGCATTCGTTGTGTCGGCCTCTCGCCGGGAACAGTAGCTACAGATATGCAGCGCAGCATCGCGGATTCAAAAATTAACCCCGTCAGTCAACTCGATTGGTCTACACACATTTCACCGGAAAGCGCCGCAGAAGCTATTCTTTGGCTTTGTACAGACGCTGCAAAAGAGTTTGACGGAGGAGATTTTTCAATTAAAACTCCCGAAGGGCG
>JBGCGD010000004.1:0-183944 GCA_045110515.1 Granulosicoccus sp.
GGCTAGCGTTAGCCGCGTTAAAGACCGGGAAACCAAACGTGCGCTCAAAGTAGTCTGGAATTCCATCACTATCTGAATCGTGGTTTTGATGGCGGGTCTTAGTCGCAATTGCGCGTCCGAATGAACAGGCAGTAACTAAAAATACAATTTGCGCTGCCGAGGAAGGCACCGCAGATTTCAATATGCCGTGGTGTAAAACACAGCTACCTATCATCGCTCTTACTGAGAACTCCTACCGAGAGATGAATACAATTTCTCCATGGGCTAGTAATACTAGTGAAGGATATCAATCGTCTGAATAAATAATTTGCCAAAGCTCGAAAGTGGCTGAACGGCAAGTTCGGAAAGGACAAAAAGGCGCAAAGGCTTTCTTTTTTAGCCGCCTTAACATTGAGGACGATCCAGAAGATGGAGAATCTACTAATACTGGATTCCAAAAGTTCTATTTTGTATACAACGCAGATCAACTCGAATCGATCAACGACAATCAAGCTTCGCTTGAATCACCCGTTTTTGAAAACACACATGCCTCAGAGCAGAGTCTCTGCCGAGCTAAAAGCGAAAACGTAAAAGATCCTATAGAGGGCGAACATGCGGTGTATCAAGAACAATCTGCCTAGTCATGAAGAGCTTGCTACTTTGGAAGTTCATCAATACCTTTGTTAGCCAGCTCATCAACACGCTCATTCTCCGCATGACCGCTATGACCCTTCACCCATTTCCACTCGATATTGTGAGTAGCAGCTAAGCGATCAATCTCCTTCCACAGATCAGCGTTTTTGACAGGCTTTCTCGCCGCCGTTTGCCAGTTCTTTTTCTTCCAACCTTCTATCCATTCGGTGATGCCCTTTCGCACGTACTGCGAGTCGGTTGTCAGCACGATGTCACTGGGTCGCTTCATGGCTTTCAGCGATTCGATGACTGCTGTCATCTCCATACGATTGTTGGTGGTGTGTTGTTCCCCACCCCACAGCTCTTTTTCATGCTTGCCTGAACGTAATAAAGCCCCCCAACCACCCGGGCCCGGATTTCCACGACAAGCACCATCTGTATAAATTTCAATCACGAACGACTCAAATCAGACCAGTTGAAGTATTAGGGCAGCCGACTGTCGATACGAGCAACTGTGGCCGAAGGTTGTCCACTGGCATCCTCACGGGTACGAGCAAGACTTGAGGCTGCCATTCTACTGCGTGGACGACGCCACTGGCGCATCATTGTCATGGGAATTGTTTGTTTTCTCGCGCGCATGATGTACACGCCCCCCATAACACTCATCCCGCGTTGCAAGCCTTCTAACTTATTGAGCCGCCGCAATACTCGCTCGCTATTGATCGGTGGACGAATGAACATCGCGTTGCTATCCATTACGCGATAGTTGAGTACGGACAACCACTCACTTACACGATGTTGCGCATAAAAACGACCGTTCCAGGGCTCTCGCCTACGCCATGCGGTCAGTGCGTGCCTTACTCCGAACATACTGTACGGGTTGAAGCCGACAATAATGAGCTGGCCATCGTCCGTAAGCACCCTATCGGCTTCTCGAAGAGCTTGATGCGCGTTATTGCAGAAATCTAAGGTGTGGAAAAAGGCCACTGCCTTCATGGTATCCGATGCCACAGGAAGTGAAAGGACATCACCGTGAATATCCGCTTCATTGCCCGGTGCATCAAGCATAAGGTGCCGTTGAAGACCGGCCCCTTTCAGCAGATGTAGATCCGGAACGAGGTTGCCGATCTGCAAACCCTGGTAGCCAAAAACATCGCCAAGTAAGGTATCCACCTCCGTTTCGAGTCGTTCCGCGATGGACTGACCAAGGCTCGTTGAGTACCATTGCGCTAGCGGCGCTTGCGCGTCTAGCCAAACGGGGCCCTCACGTACCGTTCGTATACTTTTCATAGCTCGATACCGTTCACTGTCAAACTCGATGTCGTCAGACTATCTCGGAAGTCCCTACAGGCACCATACTAACGCCAGTCGTCACAGATTGGGTTCAAGTATAGCGATGCTGTCACGTACAGCAGCAGCTTTCGCGCTCAGTTCGCTGGTGTGCCTGTCTATGGCACAAACAACTGACGTACCAGAACCCGCAACAGACGGCCTGATTTTACCCAAACTGGGCAATACGCCCGAGACCGATCGAATATTGCTCCGGGAAATCGGTGACACCTATGTGTACGACCCCAACGCCATGAGCGATGAAAATTCTGAGCTCGCATCAACCATGGAATCGGACGCATCGCAAGATTCCAACCCAGAGGCGATAAACCCACTGAATGCTTGGGAAACCATCCAACAATCGCGTCGAATACAGATCCCCGAAAACGAGCGCATCAATAAATATCGTCGTGATTACCACAAGGAAGCGATATGGGTAACCAAAATTCTGAATCGGGCCACACCATTTATCGGGCACATCGTAGACGCGCTAGATGCCCGGTACCTGCCAGCAGAACTCGCGCTGCTACCTGCCATAGAAAGCGGCTACAGGCCTGAGGTTAAAAGCAGCCAATACGCTGCCGGAATTTGGCAGTTTGTCCCTAAAACGGCCGAAGAGATCGGGATAAAGCGCAGCGTGTGGTTTGACGGACGTGCCGACATCCGCCAATCAACCACTGCTGCGATGGACTATCTAAGTTACCTCAATGCGGAATTTCACGGTGACTGGTTGCTGACGCTTGCAGCCTACAACGCCGGACCCGGAAGAGTTCGCGCTGCCGTAAAAAGCAACCAAAAGGCTGATAAACCCACCGATTTCTGGTCACTAAAGCTTCCACCTGAAACCTATAACTACGTACCGAAATTTTTAGCGCTGCTTGCTATGGTTCGCTACGACTCCATGCAGGACTTTGTCATTCCGGACGTTGCGCGTGGCGATGGTTTCGAGATCGTCGACCTAGAAAGGCGCGCTAGTATTGACAAACTTGCAGCAGTCACAGGGATTGACGAAACCGTTTTACGAAACCTAAATGCCGGACTCGTTCACGGCGTCACTCCCCCGAAAGGCCCACATGTATTCTATGTATGGAAAGGTCTTGGGGACGTGTTGCGAACACGGGTAGATGAGGCTAAACAGGGCGAATTATTGACTCTGCCAGCCACCCATACTGTGGTCGCTGGCGATACGATCAGCGGCATTGCCCAGCTCTACAAAATTTCGCAACGTCGCTTACGCAGCATGAACGCTCTCGAGACCTCAAAAATTCTCATCGGACAAGAGCTGGCGGTTAGACGAAATGCGACGTTCAATGAAAGCAGCATCGAATACGTGGTCAGTATTGGAGATACCTTGTCAGAAATTGCTGACAAGCACTCTGTCCGGGTAAAGAACATTCGCAATGCCGATGGCGAGGCACTTTCTTCCGACCTTATCCATCCGGGTGTTAAGCTATTAATCAATATCGAAGAATAAACCTGACATTGAGCCTAAAACAGACAGTAGAAAGCTGCGAAATAATGGTTATTACGCACTCGGTGTCAATCAATTGCCTCGACCATTAATGCTGTTGACGTTTGAAACATAAATACCAATAATTCAACGATATATAGGCGTATTATAGCGCCACGGAGATTTTACCCGCAGCACGTCGAAAACTATGAGATTGCCAATGACCACTATCATCGTTACCCACGAAGACAACGAAGTTGACGAGTTCGAATTCGGTTCGGGGCACGAGGTAATCACTATAGGACGTCGGTCTACCAACGACGTAGCCATACCGAACCTCTCAATTAGTGGCAATCACGCCAAAATCACGTTTGAAGACGGCAAAGCCTGGCTTGAGGACCTGAACAGCACGAATGGCACATACGTCAATGGCGAAGTCGTCCTTCGGCATGCCTTGGTTAGTGGCGATGACATCATTCTGGGCAAAATTCGTATGGGCGTGGTCATTCCAGAAGTATCCCGCGTAGCTGCGCTTGCCAGTGATTACGATGATTTCGATTCAAGCGACATGAGCGTTGACACTCTGGGTTCAATCGATAGTTCTCTAGACCTACCGGGTATGGAAATGCGTGACGATTCGTTGGAAATAAATGACGATTCGTTAGAGATGCGTGACAAGCCCATCGATCACATCCCTGAAGATGAACTGTCATTTGATGAAGATGCCCGGCTGTTTGCACAACCCCCTGTGGAAACCCCGAAGACAAATAAGCGCATAGACACAGTGGCTGATGACAAGCTCAATGGCCACGTCGAGGATCACAAGGCTCACCCGCTAGACGGCATCGAGCGAAGAACACTTTCGGCGGTCATGAGCCATGATGACACAGCACCGCCAATGCATGAACTGGACAATGCGCCAGTTTCCTCAAACGGTGCGGTTATTGAAATTAAAAATGGCGCTAAGTCTGGACAAATTCTTCCCATCGACAAGCCTGTAACGACACTGGGTCGGCCGGGTATTCAGATTGCCGCAATCATGCGTAAGCCAGACGGTTATTTTCTGATGCACATAGAGAGCGATGACAGCGTAGACCGCCCAACACTGAATAGAGATGTCATCGGTGACGAGCCTGTGCTATTACACAGCGGTGATGAACTCAACGTAGCGGGTATCGATGTTGAATTTATGCTCTCTTAATTTGAGAGCATAAACAGGAGAAGTTTCACGTTAAGTGCTTGGAAATAGTCCGCTAGAAAGATAACGATCACCACGATCACACACGATCGTTACAATAACGGCATCTGTTAACGACTCCTGCAATCTCAACGCAGCTACCAGCGCCCCTCCAGAAGACACGCCAGAGAGAATACCTTCTTGCTTGGCTAACTCTCGGGCCATGTTTTCAGCATCAGTCTGATTAACGTCAATAATTTTATCGACTCTTGAAGGCTCAAATATCTTTGGCAGATAGGCTTTTGGCCAGCGTCTAATTCCCGGAATACTCGACCCATCTTCAGGTTGAACACCCACTATCTGGATATCGGGATTCTTTTCTTTGAGATATCGGGAAACCCCCATAATGGTTCCGGTTGTCCCCATAGAGCTGACAAAGTGCGTGATTTTCCCGTGGGTGGCATCCCATAATTCGGGGCCGGTGGAACGATAGTGTGCATTCCAGTTATCCGGATTAGCAAACTGATCAAGCAGTAAACCTTCGCCCCTTTCAGCCATTGCAGCTGCGGTATCACGCGCATGCTCCATCCCTTGCTCTTCCGTAACCAAAATGAGTTCCGCGCCATAGGCCATCATGAGTGACTTGCGTTCCTCAGTCATGTTGTCAGGCATCAAGAGCTTTAATTTATACCCCAGCGTTGCCGCCACCATCGCAAGAGCGATTCCCGTGTTACCGCTTGTAGCCTCCAGCAGGGTATCACCCGGCTTAATCGTTCCACGAGCTTGCGCCTGCAAAATCATATTCGCGGCAGGTCGGTCTTTTACAGAACCGGCCGGGTTATCGCCTTCCAATTTTCCGAAAATTCTATTGCCCCGATCATTTGCGCTTAAACGTTGGATGGGCACCAAACGGGTATTCCCTATTTGATCGACCATTGATGGCAAATTGAAATCTGTACCTGTGTCAGTCATTAAAACCGGTCTCTTGCGTATTCAGTATGTTGCAAAGGGTGCTTTTTTGTTCGTCCAAAGACAAAGCATCACAGGCTAGATAATGAACATTATCCATACCTCTGAGCCAAGTTAATTGTCGTTTCGCCAGCTGCCTAGTTGCAGCCGTCGCTTTGTCCACCCACGTTGTGTCTGATGATGCTTTTTCAGATTCGTTCGTTTTGGAGGTATCTAAATACTCCCAGGCCTGACGATACCCAACGCTTCGAATAGCTGGCAGCTCGGCGTGGATGCGTGCATCCTCTCTTAGTGCCCTTACCTCGTCTAAAAAACCGGCCTCAAGCATAAGCGCAAAACGACGTTGGATGCGCTCATGCAACCAAGCTCTGTCATCCGGTGCCAGGGCAAACTTTACCGGCGCTTCGGGTAACAAAGACTGCGTGTTCTTTTGAAGTGTTGTCAAAGGCACACCGGTCAAGCGATATACCTCGAGCGCTCGCTGAATTCTCTGCGGGTCATTCGGGTGAATTCGCTCAGCGGCAAGCGGATCAACGTTTGCAAGCTCTTGATGCAACGCCATCCAGCCTCTTGTAGCAGCATCATCCATCATCTCTTGCCTTAAGGCCGCATCCGCATCAGGGAGAATGGCCAAACCTTCCTCCAACGATTTGAAGTAGAGCATCGTACCGCCAACCAACAGAGCTCTTTTGCCACGCGACTGAATTTCGCTGATAAGCTGCGATGCTTCGTTGCAAAAACGTGCCGCTGAATAGGCTTCCCACGGATCGCAAATATCAATTAAATGATGAGGTATACCGTCGCGTTCTTCCATGGAAGGTTTTGCTGTTCCAATATCCAAACCGCGGTAAACCAGCGCGGAATCTACGCTGATGATTTCCGCGTTGAGCGTTTTCGCCATGAACAGCGACAGATCTGTTTTACCCGAAGCGGTTGCTCCCATTAAAAACACGGGAGCGCGCGATAACTTCGATTCTGATTCAGCGAGGTTCACTGATCAATCTCATAGTTCATGCACATGGCTTATCGACCGCGTAAAAATAACTTATCAAGGTCCTGCATACTGAGTGCTGTCCAGGTGGGTCTACCATGATTGCATTGGCCGCTATTCGGCGTGGATTCAATTTGGCGTAATAGCGCATTCATCTCAGACGGACTTAATGCCCTGTTAGCCCGCACCGAGCCATGACACGCCATGGACGATAAAACCTCATCGACGGCTGAACGCAGACGTTCACTGGTATCGTGATTCATTAAGTCTGATAGCACGTCCCGTAACAAGGCACTCACATCGGCCCGCCCCAATATAGCCGGGACTTCACGTATGCACAGCTGTTCTGGCGCAATACGATCAACACTGAATCCTAGTGAACCCAGCCATTCAACCTCCACTTCACATCGATCAGCTTCCGCTTCGCTAACATCTAGCGTCACTGGCACCAACAAAGCCTGCGTATTCAAAGCACCATTGTGATACGCCTCTTTCAGGCGTTCATAGGTGATCCTCTCGTGCGCGGCGTGTGCGTCCACGATAATCATGCCTTCACGGTTTTCAGCCAGAATATACACCCCATGTAAGTGTGCTCTGGCAAAGCCCAACGGAGGTATCACAGCCTCAGGCTGCGATATTTCGTCGTTTAAAGTTCCCTCAACCCGTTGCGCGTACGGGCTTATCGGCTCAGGTGCCCTGTCAGCGCCAAGACGATGCATCGCTGATAGTTGCTCTTGAACCTGTAACGGCATGGGTCGTTGCATGGGTGGACGGGTGTACGGAGTGCTGCCACCTTGACCTGAGTTAGAGATAGCCGGAGCAGAAGTTTGTACATCAGCGAAAGTACTGGGCCCAGCTGCTTGATAATCACTGGTCGATTCCAATGCATGCTCAGGTGTTATGGCTCCCAGAAAATCTTTAATGGAACGACGGATAAAGCTATGGACCAACTGACTGTCTCTGAATCGAACTTCTTGCTTTCCCGGATGCACGTTGACGTCAACGGCCGTGGGATCCATTTCCAGGAAGAGCACAAAGGCTGGAAAACGCTGGTGATAGATTAAATCGCTGTACGCTTGCTTAACCGCATGTGAAATGACTTTATCGCGTACAACCCGCTGGTTGACGTAAAAGTACTGCATGTCCGCTTGCGAGCGCGAAAAAGCAGGATCGGCAAGCCAGCCTTTTAATACAAGACCTGCCCCTTCTACGCTAACCGCGTGGGCACTTTCACCAAACCCTTTACCAAGAATACGAGTGATACGCTGATTCTGCGCTTGTGCATCAATCGCCGATTTACATTCGAACGTAACTTTACCGTTATGAGACAGCGTGAACGCACATTGCGGCTGAGCCATAGCCAACGTTTTAACAACAGCTTCGCAGCGTGAAAATTCTGTACGAGGTGTCCGCATGAATTTACGCCTTGCGGGCACGTTATAAAACAAACTTGCGACATCCACCGTGCTGCCCTTCGGATGCGGCGCGGGCTCGTGCTTCATACTGCCGTCGGCTTGGTACGCTATTTTAGCGCCATGCTCGGCCTCCTCTGTACAGGAGGTAACCGTAAGCCTCGAGACTGATGCAATACTGGGCAATGCCTCACCTCGAAAACCCAACGTGCCGACCTTCCACAGATCTTCCATCGATTGAATTTTACTAGTGGCATGCCGACTCAACGCTAAAGGCAAATCGCTGGCTTCAATGCCACAACCATTGTCGCGCACCTTTATTCTATCCAGACCACCCTGTTCTAACTCCACCAGAACGTGCGTTGCTCCCGCATCAAGGGAGTTCTCGACAAGCTCCTTAACGATGGACGCGGGGCGCTCCACAACCTCGCCTGCGGCTATCTGGTTTATCAGGTGGTCAGGAAGTTGCTGTATTGTCGGCATAGATGGTGACTGTTGTGGTTGCAAACCACACTTTAAAGGGCGAGCATCAAACCAATATTATGCGCCTGTTGTTGCTGGTATGCACGGCCCTTTCAGGGATTAATCGTTACCCCTGTTTTTGCCGATTGGCAGCCAGCAACGTCCCTTCTGGAGCGCGCCGTAGCAAATACCGCATAATGCCTCTCTCCATGGACCTGGCGAGTTTTTCCTGATACCGCGTACTCTTGAGTTTGCTTTCTTCTTCAGGGTTGGAGATGAAGGCCGTCTCCACTAATACTGACGGAATATCCGGTGATTTCAAAACCGCAAAAGCAGCCTGCTCAACGGTTGGCTTGTGAACATGCCCAATACTCTTCAACTCGCTGAGAATGTCGGCACCCACCTCCATGCTCATCTCCATGGTTGAGCTTTGCGCCAAACTCAATAGTGTTTGACTCAGAAAGTCATCCATCCCTCCTAGCGGGACATCACCAAACAATGCCGCGGACTCATTTTCACTTTTGGCAAGCCAGGCCGCGGCCTCTGATGACGCTCCATCCATAGAGAGTGCGTAAACAGAGCTCCCCCTGGCGGTTCGCCGTTGGACAGCATCAGCATGAATAGAAACAAACAGGTCGGCTCCATGCTCCCGGGCAATGTCCATTCTCTCGCGCAAGCCAATATAGGTGTCATCACGACGGACCAGCACAGGCGTAACACCGGGTTGCGCTAACAGCCTTTTATACAATCGCTTCGCAACTTCTAAGGTGATGTGTTTTTCAAGGGTTTTTTTCGCCCCAATCGCCCCGGGATCTTTGCCGCCGTGGCCTGCATCAATGGCCACAACAGCGTCTCTTAACGACGATGTGGCTTTGTCTTGCGGTAGCGGGCTTGGAGTGGGATTCATATCGGGTAAAGCCGCATAATCGGGCTCTCCGGGAACACCTAAATCAACCACCAGCCGTTGACCACCTTGTCTCGGAACAATTTGATAAGTCGGTGAAACCGCTCTGCGTAAATCGACTACCACACGCAAATAGGCATCACCATGTTGTGCATATCTTACGCCGCGCACAACACCTTGGATAAACGTTTCTGACGGCATTTGGGTTGCCAGAGTTGCCCCGGGCAGGTCAATGACCAAACGGTGGGGATCGACCAAGGAGAACAAATCTGCCTCGGCCGAGGATGAATCCAAATCCAGATGCAGCATGACATTTTCTTGCTGCACTATCCGAAAACCGTATAACTTCGGTTCCGCCAAGCTTAAGCTACTGGCAATTAAGAACGTGCACAGCAAAAAGCACTGAACACACTTTACACTCCAAGAATTCAACTCAATGCTCCCCCCGGTTAACACTGATTCAGTTGTGCGAACTAACATCCACATAACCGACCTACAAAGAGCATAAAAAAACGCTCCGCAGAGTAAAGCATAGAAGATTTTTCGGCATTGTCCAGAATGGTTTACAGCAACCAGGAATGGCTACAACATCTGCACTATTTGGGTGGGTGATCGTTCAAACATGTCATCTGGCACAAAGAAGTTTGCCATGAGCTCAGTAGCCCCTTCCTGCTGATAAATCGAAAGATCCCTTATACCTTCCTCGATCAGAACCTCTTCGTCAATAAAAAAATTGCCTGTGGAAGTGGCAGGATTTCTTTGCAAGACGGCAACAGCGGCGTCAGCCATTATTTCAGGCTTGCGACACATGAGCGCCCCAAAGTTGAATAGTGCTTTCAATTGGCACCAGTGTACTGATATCGTGATGTTCAAGTTTTTGTTTATCGTTATGGAAAGTCTGAATTAGCATGATTACGCCGATGATTTCGCAAGAACAAATAAGCGCCTATCAGCGGGACGGCGTCGTCTTGGTGCGCGGACTACTCACTGACTGGGTTGAGACGATCAGGGCAGGCATTACAACTAATATGAAAGAGCCGGGGCCATACGCTGCCGAGAACTTAAAAGCTGGCGAACAGGGCCGCTTCTTCGACGATTACTGCAATTGGTCGCGCATCCCGGAATTCGAACAAACTATTAGAGACTCACCCCTGGCGTCCGTTGCGGCGCAGCTCATGCAGAGCAACCGGGTTCAACTCTTCCACGATCACGTACTCGTTAAAGAGCCCGGCACATCCAAGCCAACCCCATGGCATCAAGACAGCCCGTACTATTTTGTCGACGGCATGCAAAACGTCTCATTTTGGTCACCCATGGACGCAGTCACCGAGGCAACTTTACGATGCGTTGCAGGCTCTCACCGTTGGGCGAAGCCTGTACTGCCAACGCGCTGGCTGTCTGAAGAAAACTTCTACCCAAATAGCGATGACTATATTGAAGTACCCAATCCAGACAAAGAAGGCATGGATATCCGTGCATGGGATATGCAACCCGGAGATGCTGTCGCATTTCACTATGGTGTGCTACACGGCGCTCGTGGCAATGACACGAAAGAACGACGTCGCGCATTTTCTGTTCGACTATTGGGGGACGATGCCCGGTTTGTACAGCGACCCGGTAGAACTTCACCGCCTTTTCCAGACCACAACATGCAAGAGGGGGATAGACTACGAGAAGATTGGTTCCCGATACTTCTGGACACCTGATGACGCCAAAATGGCGAATACGCCATCATTGAATTAAACTTTGAACATTAAAGTGCACCTTGCGACATAGTGCGAAGGCACTGGACTATAACCTTTAAAGGCTGACCCCTATGCTGATTGAGCAACAAGGCGATATTACGATTATTGCACCCAGAAAAAGTGTTTAGGTCGTAAATATAAATTTCACTTCTTGCTTGTTTAAACTTTTTCAATTCATATGCGACCAAACCACCAATGACTTTTTGCTCGCTAAGAGCCGCCAGCGCAATGAAACTAGTACTTGCCAATATATCCTGCAAGTATTCATCACTTGGCTGATTGCTTTCATAAGTTTCGCTATCATCAAACTCCTGTCCGAAACAGTGGCTTAACTCCCTCAATAAATGTTTATCACTAATACCCAGTTGTCTTATCTTAAAGCTCATCGATCAACGCTACCGTTAGTCAAAACTTCTGCAATTTATACTGTATCACTGGATCTTCCGACATAGGCAAGCCGTGAGCAAACAGGCTTCGTTCACCGCAACGTGTGGACTAGGCGTGAGCGCAGTTCATGGCGTAGGATAAAAAAGCCTAGTATTTCAAACCCTAAGCTTGCTAGTGGAAAAACTCTACGCTGGCTCCTTAGGGCGCGTTAGCTTCAACAGACGGGTGTGGTCTTCTGCGTATTCAATATCAACATGTAGAGCCTCGGCCGGTACTCTGTCTCCGCCGAGTTCAGCCCACTCAATTAGGACCAGGCTGCTCACCCGCAAAACATCATCAAAGGCCAAGTAATCGAGTTCCTCTGGATCACTCAGCCTGTACAAATCCAAATGGGCGAGCTGTGAAACATTGCCGGCGGCATCTTCAATCTCATAGGTTTCAATCAATGTATAGGTGGGGCTTTTCACTCGACCTTCGTACCCCAGAGAATGAATAATGGAACGCGCCAGCACGCTCTTACCCGCACCTAGCTCTCCCGATAGCGTTACCAAGGCACCTTCAGGCAATGCTTTTGACAGCCGCCCACCAAACTCACGCATCGCACTTTCAGAGTCAATAGAAAATTGCTTTGCAGCCAATAGCTCATCGAGCAATACATTAGACGAAATCACGCCGTTAGGACTCGCCTTTTCTATTGTCTACGATACGTACAGCTTTGCCTTGGGAGCGCGCCACGCTGCCCGGCTCCCCCACCTGTATTTCTGCGCTAATGCCAATGTTAGCCTTAATCAATTCGGCTAGTTTGCCGCCCGCTTCTGCATCCGATGTATTCTCAAGTTTCTCCACATGAACGATCATGTGATCCATGCGTTCTTTGTTGATCAGCTCAACTTGAAAGTGTGTGGCTAAGTCATCAACACGAAGCACTTGCTCTTCTATCTGCGTTGGAAATACATTCACGCCGCGCAGAATCATCATGTCATCACTTCTACCAGTAACCTTTTCCATCCTACGCATCGAGCGTGCAGTGCCCGCTAGTAACCGCGTTAAGTCTCTTGTTCGATAGCGGATTATCGGGAAGGCTTCTTTGGTCAACGAGGTAAATACCAATTCGCCCGACTCACCATCTGGAAGCGCCTCACCGCTTATTGGATCAATAACCTCTGGATAGAAATGATCTTCCCAGATGTGCAAACCGTCTTTACTTTCCACACACTCATTCGCAACACCAGGCCCCATAACTTCAGACAAACCGTAGATGTCCACCGCGTGCATGTCGAAGGCATCTTCAATTTCCATTCGCATGGAGTTAGTCCAAGGCTCCGCGCCGAATATACCGACTTTAAGAGGGCTCTTCCTAGGGTCTCTGCCCTGTTTGCGATATTCATCGAGTATGGACAACATATACGAGGGTGTGACAGTAATTCCGCTCGCTTCAAAGTCTTCTATAAGCCTTACCTGGCGCTCCGTCATGCCTCCGGAAACCGGAACGACAGTCAACCCCATCTTTTCAGCACCACCATGAACACCCAGACCACCGGTAAACAATCCATAGCCATAAGCATTCTGCAGTACGTCTCCTTTACGCAAACCTGATGCGCGCAAACAGCGAGCCATTACATCCGCCCACATGTCAATATCTTTTTGCGTATAACCGACGACTGTTGGCTGGCCTGTTGTACCTGAAGAGGCGTGAATCCTAACAACATCCGATCGCGGCACAGCGAACATTGAAAACGGGTAGTTATCTCGCAGGTCCTGTTTCAGCGTGAAAGGAAATTTTGCAAGATCAGCAAGACTCTTCAAATCATCTGGATGAACGCCTGCTGCATCAAACGATTGTTTGTAGTGGGCCACGTTGTTATACGCGTGCGCAATTGACCATTTCATTCGGTCAAGCTGGAGTGCGCTTATTTCATCCCGGGAGGCTGTTTCAATAGCCTCCAGTTCCCCGGACTTTGGTGACAAATCCAACACAGGTGAGATTCTCCGTTTAAAACAATCGACCTTTTTGCACAGGCCTATTCGGCAACTGCATCGGGTCGGGACCGCTGGAATCTCGCATAATCTCAACGGTGAGTCAACTTGATGCGAGGTACACCTCACCTACGCATTCACATAATGAGTTCATATCGGTTGCGAGCTGCCGGCTCGATGAATTAGCTGAGATTTATGACAGTATCGCTTACGCTCGCAACCGTCTTGTTTTAATAACGGTATAGAAAATGAAAACACTTGGAACACAGCCCAGCAGCCGCGCCTAGGGGAGGCGCTAACGAGCGTGTACCGTGAACGAGGTTGTAGTGAACCCACCTAATTACCTGTACATTGAGCGCCAAGAACAACGCAACTATTTAACAGCGGTAGTCTCAACATGACACTGATAGATGTTCAAAGCTACGCACACGGCGACTGGATTGCCCCCTCGTCATCTGCACGTATCGTGGCATCGGCAATTGATGGTCGCGAGTTCGCAAGAAGCGGCCACGAGGCGTTGAACTACCAGGGCATGATTGACTATGCCAAGTCCACAGGCGGACCAGCACTACGAGCCATGACGTTCCATGACAGAGCTCGCTTACTAAAAGCTCTGGCTCTGCATCTGCGTGAACACCGGGATCATCTATACCAACTCTCCTATCAGACCGGAGCAACACTAAGCGATAGCAAAATCGACATCGATGGTGGTATCGGAACGCTTCTGTTATTTGCCTCCAAAGGGCGCAGAGAGATGCCTGATGAAAAAATCTACCTCGATGGTGATGTAGAGGCCTTATCGCGAAACGGCACCTTTCTGGGCCAGCATGTTTGCACATCATTGCAAGGTGTCGCGGTGCACATTAACGCCTACAATTTTCCCGTGTGGGGGATGTTGGAAAAACTCGGCCCTTGTTTATTGGCCGGTGTTCCGGCCATCGTCAAACCGGCAACCTCAACCGGTTACCTGGCAGAAGCTGCGTTCAAAGTCTTACTCAACAGCCGGTTATTACCAGAAGGCGCGATACAACTCATCTCTGGCGGTACAGGCGACTTGCTGGAAAGACTCGGCAGCCAGGATGTCGTGAGCTTTACCGGATCAGCAGCTACGGCATCGGCGCTACGCTCTCAGCCCAACATCCTAAATAAGGCCGTGAGATTCGTTGCCGAGCAAGACAGTTTAAACGCATCAATTCTCGGCCCCGATGCAATACCCGGCACTCCTGAGTTTAATCTTTTCGTATCAGAAGCAGTACAAGAGCTCACGGCTAAAGCCGGCCAGAAATGCACAGCTATCAGGCGCATTATGGCACCAAGAGCTCAAATACCGGAATTGATAAATGCGTTGACTCAAGCCTTGGACAAAATCGTTATCGGCCACCCCGCCAATGAACTAACCACCATGGGCGCGCTGGTTTCCAATGCCCAAAAGCACGATGTTTTAGAGAAAATAAATTCCCTTCGCGCTGAGTGCGAGCACGTTTATGGCAACCTGGATAACTTCCGTGTGCTAGGTGCCGATCGTGAAAAAGGTGCATTTCTTCCACCCACCATTTTGCATTGTGACAACCCTCGTTCCGCACATTCAGTCCATGCTATTGAAGCTTTCGGCCCTGTCAGTACGGTGATGCCTTATGAAGATATTGAAGATGCCATCGAGCTACTAAACAAAGCAGACGGTTCTTTAGTAGCCTCAGTGATCACACACGATACAGACGTTGCGAGAGACGTCGTTTTAGGTGCAGCGTGTTATCACGGAAGACTCTATTTCAACGATCGAACGTCAATGAAAGAGAGTACCGGTCACGGCTCTCCCCTGCCACATATGGTGCATGGCGGGCCGGGTCGTGCCGGTGGTGGTGAAGAGATGGGTGGTGTTCGTGGCGTATTGCACTATATGCAGCGCACAGCCATTCAGGGCAGTCCGGATGTCATTACAAAGCTCGGTAATCAATGGGTTCAAGGATCAACAACAACATCTGACAACACGCACCCGTTTAAAAAAACTTATCACGATCTGGACATTGGCGAATCCATTCAAACCGACTTCCGCACTATTACTTTGGACGATGTTGAACACTTTGCCCACTTCACCGGCGATACGTTTTATGCTCACATGGACGAAGCTGCTGCTGCAGCCAACCCCTTCTTTCCGGGGCGTGTCGCTCACGGTTACCTGTTATTAAGCTTTGCAGCGGGCTTGTTTGTTGAACCCGCTCCCGGGCCGGTGTTAGCGAATACTGGATTAAACAATCTGGCGTTTCAAAAGCCGGTGGTACCCGGAGACAAAATACGGGTGCAACTTGTTGTGCGCAGGAAAACCCCGCGTACCAACGAATATGGCGAAGTACGATGGCATGTTGCCATCACAAACCAGGATGATGAAGCAGTTGCGAGTTATGAGTTACTCACCATGAATCACTACACGTAAGGCCAGGACGCACCGACCAGCGATTAGATAAACATGTCAGATTCAAAAAAAATACTACGTCCTTTTCAAAAGCGACTGCATAGTTCCGGGCGTATTCGTGTTTGGTCAATCGTCATATCGATATTCGGAGAGCTGGTTCAGCCCCGCAAACAAAGTATTTCCGTACAAGAGCTGCTTGCGCTAACCGGCCATGTTGATATCGAAGAAAATGCCTTACGAACGGCCCTTTCAAGGCTGGCTAAAGAAGGATGGGTGGAACGTGAGAAGCAAGGCAGACTTGCGTTTTACTCGCTCAGTGAGACTGGTAAAAAAACGTTCCTGGTAGCCTCAGAACGAATTTATAACCATTCGTTTGAATCACCTTCAAGTGACTGGAACTTAGCCTTGTTTAAAGAACCGATATCAACCGTTAAAGATTCAGTTCCCGTTGGATTTACATTAAGTCGGCAATGGCAATTAATCAATAGCGAAGATCTTTCTAAATTGGATAACAACGAGGTCGTATTATTTCCAACACAGGCTGTCGATGTTCCAGACTGGGCCTTTAATAAGTTGGTACCGGAAGCATTGAACCAACAATATAGTGAACTGTTGTCAGACCTTTCACACCTAAACGCCGATTCAAGCACCATTAGAAAACTGAGCCCTTTGTCCGCTCTGGTGCTTCGGTATCTGTTGATCCACGCCTGGCGAAGGCTTGTGTTGCGGCACCCGCTTGTACCTCAGGGCTTACTTCCATCCAGCTGGCCGGGTGCTAGGTGCCATCAAGCCTTGTGCGAGCTATATCCGACGCTTGTCACTCAGAGCGAAGGCTGGTGGGAGACGCCAACCCCTGCAACAGGCACACACATGCTGAAGTCGAGGTTCAAAGCGATTTAAATATTACAAAATTTCATTGTTATTCACATTTTCGTAATATATTATCTTTTCAAACGGTTAGCCAGCCGCTATTTTCACTGCGGGCAATCAGCGCGGCCACAGCCATTTATTGAAAGGGCACCAACACTATGTATTCACAAGGTCTCAACGCTCAGAATCTGGATGTTAGCGAAACCCCTGAATTTTTAGCGGCATTTCAGGCCCGCATCGATGCGGACGAGAAGATTGAGCCCAACGACCCGATGCCCGCAGCCTACCGCAAGACGCTTGTCCGGCAGATTGGACAACATGCCCATTCCGAAATTGTCGGCATGCTACCCGAAGCCAACTGGATAACGCGTGCACCCACACTGAGACGAAAAACTGCACTACTGGCCAAAGTACAAGATGAAGGGGGTCATGGTCTGTACCTGTATTCTGCCGCTGAAACACTCGGTGTTTCCCGGGAAGCAATGACTGAAGAGTTGTTGGCGGGCAAGGCTAAGTATTCGTCAATCTTCAACTACCCCACGTTGTCCTGGGCAGATATGGGTGCTATTGGCTGGTTGGTAGACGGTGCCGCCATCATGAACCAAGTACCTTTGTGCCGATGTTCATATGGCCCCTATGCCCGAGCCATGATCCGGGTTTGTAAAGAGGAAAGTTTTCATCAACGACAGGGTTATGAGTTGATGATTAGCTTGTGCAACGGCACTGCCGCTCAAAAAGCCATGGCCCAAGACTCTCTCAACCGTTGGTGGTGGCCCAGCTTGATGATGTTCGGTCCCTCCGATAGCGATAGTCAGCATAGCGACCAATCTGCCGCCTGGAAAATAAAACGATTTACCAACGATGAACTTCGGCAAAAATTTGTCGACGCCACCGTAAAGCAAGCTGACCATCTGGGGCTTAGCATTCCCGATCCCGACTTAGTTTGGAATGAGACTAAGAATGATGGCCAAGGCGGCTATGACTTTGGCGACATTGATTGGGATGAATTCTGGAAAGTGGTTAAAGGCCACGGTCCGATGAATCAGGATCGAATTGCAGCCAGAAAACAGGCGTGGGAAGAAGGCGCCTGGGTACGCGAAGCTGCACTTGCCTATGCCGAAAAGCAAAAACAACAAACTGCGCAACATGCAACGGCCTAACATCGATCATGACTGATACCGCTCAAACACCACTCTGGGAAGTATTTATTCGCCCAAGAAACGGACTGGCTCACCGTCACTGTGGTTCTCTGCATGCTGCAGATGCAACCATGGCACTTCAAGCAGCACGCGATGTGTATACACGTCGCGAAGAAGGACAATCGATCTGGGTCATTCCCTCTTCCGAGATCATCGCCTCAGACCCAAAAGATAAAGAAACGTTTTTTGATCCGGCAGGCGATAAGATTTACCGGCACCCGACGTTTTACGATATTCCCGACGATGTAGGGCATATGTAATGGTTGTAGCCAATGCCAACGTCGACATAACGAATCACGCATCTTTGGTGTCGCAGCTAATCCGACTCGGCGATGACCATCTTGTTCTGGGGCATCGTCTATCCGAATGGTGTGGTCACGCCCCCATGTTGGAAGAAGACCTGGCAATGCCCAACATCGCGCTGGATTTACTAGGTCAAGCACGGGCCTTGTATACCTATGCAGGTAGCCTTGAAAACAAGGGGCGCGATGAGGACGCCATTGCGTACAACCGGTTAGAACACGAGTACACCAACTTGCTGATTTGCGAACGCCCCAACGGTGACTTCGCACACACGATGATACGTCAGCTTTTTTTCTCGTGTTTTATGCATCAATACTGGCAACAAGCTCTTAACTCCGCCGATGAAAATATTGCGGCCATTGCAGGCAAAGCCGTTAAAGAGTCCGACTACCACGTCAGGCACACAGCGCAGTGGGTTATACGATTAGGTGATGGTACACACGAAAGCGCGCGACGAAGTCTTGATGCTTTGCATCAGCTTGCCCCTTATGTGAATGAGCTCTTCGAGACTGATGATATTGCAGCCGCTTGTGCAGCAAATAATTTGGTGCCGGCCCCCTCTTCCATCGAAGCGGGCTGGAATGAGCAAATGAGCGATATATTGGAACAAGCCAAGCTTCCAATGCCTGAATACCAACTGGGGCAATCCGGCGGTCGCCAAGGCAGACATACAGAGTCTATGGGGTACCTGCTAGCTGAGCTTCAGTTTTTGCAACGAAGCTATCCCGACATGCAGTGGTAAGGGCTGTGCCTATGAAAAACGAGCCCATTCACTTTCAAGCACCGAAACTGACGAACAAAGAACCTACTGTTGTCTCCTTAACTCACCGTCAGCAGCAACAGGCCTGGCAAATAGCGGCGGCCGTACTTGACCCTGAAGTACCAGCAATCACCGTTGCCGAACTGGGTATTCTAAGAGATGTTGTCGTTGAACCTAGTGGCACAGTCATTGCCCGGCTCACCCCGACCTACTCAGGATGCCCTGCTGTTTTAGCGATAGAAGATGCGGTTAAAAAAGCACTCGAAGATAACGGCTATACAGTCAAAATTGAACGTGTACTCAGCCCAGCCTGGACGACTGACTGGATAAGCGATGAAGGTTTAGAAAAACTACGCGCCTATGGCATCGCACCGCCAGAGAAAACCAGCACTCGGAAACGCGCTTTGTTCAGTACGCCCACAATCGCTTGCCCGAATTGTTCATCTGAAAATACACAGTTAATTTCTGAATTCGGCTCAACGGCTTGCAAAGCTCACTATCAATGTCGTAGTTGCTGCGAGCCATTCGACTACTTTAAGTGCCTATGATACCGGTTCACGGTCGTGACTAGACGAGACAAGATTCCAATGAGTCAACCCAAGGTAGCAGCTCGGTTTCACACCCTAACCGTTGCAGATGTTGAACAAGACACGACACAATCAGTTGTATTGAGCTTCCATGTCCCAGATACGCTGGCAGAGCAATACCAATTTACACCCGGCCAATACTTAACGCTAAGAACAAGCATCAACGGTGAAGATGTTCGACGCTCATATTCAATTTGCTCTGAGCTTGGTAAGCAGACCTTGTCTGTCGGCGTTAAGCGTATTGATGACGGAGTATTTTCTAACTATGCACAAACCATCAAAACCGGAGATGAACTAGCCGTTATGACACCCCAAGGGCGTTTTGTCGCACCCATTGGTGGAACCCATAACTACCTGCTACTGGCTGCTGGCTCCGGTATCACGCCGATCTTGTCTATCGCAACGTCGGTACTTGAGAATGAACCAGAGAGCACAGTGACCTTGTGCTATGCCAATAGAAACACCGAAAGCGTTATGTTTAGAAAACAATTCAATGATTTAAAAGATCAGTACCTAACGCGCTTTCTATTGACCCATGTGATGGATGAAGAGTCACAAGATGTCGAGCTATTTAACGGACGCTTAGATGCTGAAAAACTGGAAACCATGGCAACTCGCGGACATATCACTCCGACAGAATATGACGCGACCTTTATATGCGGACCTCAGCCGATGATAGAGGCCGCCTCCGCGGCCTTAAAAAATCTCGGTGTAGAAGAATCTTCCATTAAATACGAACTGTTCACACCCTCTACACCTCTGCGCACAGCTTCAGCTGCAAAAAGTTCTGGTAGTGCTGACCAACGCGTTGTTAAATCCCGGGTGGAAATTGTATTGGACGGCTCTCGTCGTAGTTTCAACATGCATGAAGAAGAAGCACTGCTTGATGCAGCATCATCAGCAGGCTTAGAGGTTCCGTATTCGTGTGCAAACGGCATGTGCGCTACCTGCCGGTGCAAACTCACAACAGGTAGCGGTGATATGGAACAAAACTTCTCTCTCGAGCCTTGGGAGTTGGAAGATGGATTCGTACTAGCGTGCCAGCTACGTCCGACCTCGGACACAGTCGTGCTGGATTTTGATGCGGTTTAACTAATCAACGTATCACGGCGAATTTCTGAATCGGGGCCGCTAGCAAGGGTTAGCTTAAAAGCTTCCAAACTATGGGCAGCATAATAGAAGTGGCCAACGCATTTAAACCCATCGCTAATCCAGAGAAAGCGCCGGATAGTTCATTGACCTGAAGCGCCCTGGCTGTTCCGATACCATGACTGGCGGTCCCAATTGCGAAGCCACGCGCGGCCCAATCTTTTATCTTTAGCGCATTAAGCACTAACGGCCCAAACATCGCGCCAATCATTCCAGTCAATATGACAACGATGGCCGTCAGCGACGGCAGGCCTCCTAACTGTTCAGTTATGCCCATAGCAACGGGGGCAGTCACAGACTTTGGCGCAAGTGATATTAATGTCATGACATCAGCACCTAGCACCCAAGCAATAAGCACGGCACTAACAGCAGACGTTGTTGAACCGCAAATCAGGCTGATAAAAATAGCCAGTGCAGACTTTTTTATTCTTTCGAACTGCCTGTAGAGGGGAATTGCCAACGCAACCGTGGCTGGCCCGAGCAGAAAATGCACAAACTGCGCACCCTCAAAATAGGTTTGATACCCCGTGTCGGTAACGTGCAATATAAGAACGATAATCACAACGCTCAACAATACGGGATTCATAAACGGATTCATTCGCAAGCGCTTGTATAAAGCTGATGCCATTACAAACACAGCAAGCGTGAGCGTTAAATGTAATAAAGGACTAGAGCTGAGATATACCCATAAACCGGCCAATTCATTCATTGGCGGCTGCCTCATCGTCTGAACCGTCGACATGTCGAGTGTTCAAAAGATTCATCAGTACTGCGGTTACCGCTATGGTGATCAATGTGCTTGCAATCAGAGCAACAGAAATTGGCAGCGCATCGTTTCCCAACACTTCAAAATGCACCATAACCCCTACCCCCGCCGGTACGAACATCAAGGACAAATTGTTCAGCAAACCTGAAGACACATTAGCTAGCTGCTCAGGTACCGACCCTTTAATCAGCAGAAAAACAAATAGCAGGATCATTCCTACCACCGGTCCTGGGACTGGGACAGCAGCGGCGCTGACTGCAAACTCTCCAAGTAACTGGCAAGCCAGTATTAACGTTAAATATTCAAGCATTCACTTTTTGTCCCGTAAACGTCAGGCTGCTGGAAATTCTTTGGACACCATAACAGCTAACATGGCAGTCTCAAGATAAGCAACGTAGGGGTTTATACCCTCGCCCCAAAGCGTACAGTGCCTGCATGCTTGCCCCATATTGTGAATGACAGGCAACTTTCTCTAACTCTGCAACTAATTCGCTTTTATCAGGCAGCGCGATTTCCAGCACAAGCAAAATCAATTATCTGCCGGACTAGTACATCTAACGAATCGACAACAGGAATTCCCACATCCAGGCGTTTTGCCAACAAAGAAAATTCAGTGCATCCAATCAACAAACAACTAGCCTCTTGTTGAATACAATCTAGAGCAGCAGCTTGCAGTTTTGCAGCGTATTCTTCTCGAACACCGTGTGCTTTTATACCTTGTACGGTACTTAATAAATCCGGGAGGTTTGCGGGCCAAACTGCATGGCAGCTGTGCGCTGCCAATGCATTTTCGAACAATTTGATGTCAATAGTCGCTGGAGATGCAAGAATACCAATGCGCCCTTGAGATGCACTAGCATTGGCTGCCTCACCCGCAGCCTGCTCAAGCATATTAAGAAACGGCACATTGACCGCTTCCGCTATCGCAGGAACAAAGTGATGAGCCGTATTACATGGCATTGCCAGCGCAGCAGCGCCAGCTCTTTCAAGTCTTCTCGCCATGTCAACCAGCACCGGAGTGGGATCGCTTCCCTCTCTTCTCAACAACCATTGGAGCCTTGACGGTACCTGGGGATTCATATCGATTAACAAGGGCAGATGACTGGCATCGTCTTGTGCCACAGTAGCGTCCAGCAATCGTTGTTGCAGCAAGATGGTAGCTTGAGGTCCCATGCCACCTAGAATCCCGACTGTTTGAATATCCGCCATCGGCATTACATCGCTAACTCAGGACTTCCAACGTTGCGAAAAGTCAAAGCTTGCATCATAACCAAACAACGCAACCGAGCCACCTGTATGTAAAAAGACAACGCGCTCGTCCTTCTTAAAATGACCTTTACGAATCAAATCGATAAATCCAGCTGCACCTTTAGCCGAATAAACGGGATCAAGAAGAATGGCTTCAAGTTCTGCAAACATGGCGATAGCCTCAAGACCACCGGGTGTTGGAATGCCATATCCTTCTCCAACATAGTCTGTGTTAGCCACAACATCTTCCCGGTTTACAACGCCTGCACAACCCAGCTTTTCTGCCGTAGCAGTTGCCAAATTGAAAACGTTCTCTTCCTGTTTGGCTTTAGGTGCACGCACACCAATTCCCAGTAGCGGAATATTCGCATTCATTGCTTTAAGGCCAGTAATAAGACCGGCTTGAGTACCAGCGCTGCCTGTCGCATGAACAATGTGATCAACTTTCAAACCACGATCATTGAACTGAGAGAGCATTTCGAAAGCGCAATTAACATAACCCAATGCACCCGTTGCGTTCGAGCCTCCTCCAGGAATCGTGTACACCTTCTTACCAGCCGCGCGAAATTCATCAGCCACCTTTTCCATTTCGGCGTTCATATCAAGCCCATCACCAAATTTTTGTGTGGTAGCACCGTGCAAATGGTCAAGCAGGACATTGCCGTTGTTGTTGTAGTTCAGGTTGTTGGAGTGAGTTCTATCCTCAAGCAGGATGTGACATTCCATTCCGAGCTTACAAGCGAAAGCAGCTGTCTGTCGGGCATGGTTAGACTGAGTTGCTCCCTGAGTCATCACCATGTCGGCACCTTGCAGTTGTGCCTCTGCCATCAGAAACTCGAGCTTTCTAGTTTTATTCCCACCGGTAGAAAGCCCCGTGCAATCGTCCCGCTTGATCCAAATTTCCGGACCGCCAAGCTCAGCACTAAGGCGATCAAGACGTTCGAGAGGTGTTGGTAGATGGGCGAGGAAATGACGCGGATAACGAGAAAGGTGCATGATTTTATGTAGTTTGGACTATGAACGGTGCATATTATCGAGCAACATGCTCCCATTCCAATGCAAATTCTGTTAATAATTATGCAATTTACGAATAAAGTCATAATTTATGAGACAAGAATGGATTGAAGACTTGCTGGCCGTTCTTGATACCGGCTCGGTCACGGCAGCAGCAGAGAAACGATGCCTATCTCAGCCTGCGTTTACTCGCCGACTACGAGCAATTGAAAACGGAATGGGAACCGAGTTATTTGACCGCACCCGTAAACCACTCGCTCTAAAACCAAAATTCCTGGAATTGGAACCCGCCTTAAGAAATATGGTGGTACGCCTGAACGGGCTAAGAAACACCATTCTCACCGCTGATGGGCTACCCGGAAATCGAGTTTCCTTGGGTTGTCAGCACACCATAGCAACCACTGTAAGCGGAACATTAATACGAAAGCTAACAGGCGATGGCGTAATGAATGTAACGGTGAAAGCCAACAATCGCGATGCCTGCCTGATGATGCTTCTCACAGCCGATGTTGATCTAGCAATGGTATTTGACACAACACCCAGCACGTTGGGTGGGGAGCAAGGTGGATTTTTGCAGAAAACGCTAGGCACAGACTACATGGTGCCTGTGGTTGCCACTGAATATGTGAAGGAGCTTTTGGAATCATTCGAGAAAGGCATATTAAGAGTTATCTCTTTTCCGGACGACATATATTTTGGCTCCCTATTTGAACAACATTTTATTCCAACAGTGGCTCAAAATTGCACGATAGTACGAACAGCGGAGACTGGCCTAGGCCTGGCCGCCTTGCATTATACGTTGGAAGGTGTAGGCATCGGATGGCTACCCCATTCAGTCGTTAAACACGATATAAAACACGGTCGCTTACTTGATCTTTCTGATCGCCTACCCACGCAGCCATTACACATAAAAATTATAAGACTGCACGAAACATTTTCCCCCTTAGCCGAGTCCGCTTGGAATACTATCTTGGATGCATACGGTGCAACTGACTAAAATAAGCGAAGCGACTCCCTGTTAACTCTAGTCACGTATCTCTGTATCAGCCCATATGGGTTTACGCTCGGAACCTAAGAGTTCGCTGGTTCCCGTCTTCACAACTCTGAATCGAATACCGCTAGTTTCTCTCGACACACAGAGCGATACCCATGCCTCCACCGATACACAACGTCGCTAAACCTTTGCGCGCGTCTCGCTTCTGCATTTCATAGAGTAAGGTGATCAATACACGAGCGCCTGACGCGCCAATAGGATGCCCAAGCGCAATCGCACCACCATTGACGTTAACTTTCGAGGTATCCCAACCTAAATCGTTGTTGACTGCACAAGCTTGAGCGGCAAACGCTTCGTTAGCTTCAATTAAATCGAGATCGTCAACGCTCCATCCGGCTTTGTCCAATGCAGCTCGACTTGCTGGAATCGGCCCGCTACCCATTATTTCAGGGTCGACGCCAACGGTTGCCCAACTAGCAACCGATGCTAGCGGTACCGAACCTCGTTTAGACGCCTCTTCTGCAGACATCATGACCAACGCTGCGGCACCATCGTTCAAACCGGATGCATTACCCGCTGTTACCGTGCCGTCTTTGGCAAACGCCGGGCGAAGCTTCTGCAAACCTTCAACCGTCGTTCCTGGCTTCAAGTATTCATCGGATTCAATGACTGTATCTCCACGACGACTTTTTATAGTGACCGGGACAATTTCATCGGCAAATTTTCCCGCCGCTTGTGCAGCTTCTGCTTTTTGTTGAGACATTGCCGCAAACTCATCTTGAGCCTCACGAGAGATATCCCAAGCTTTGGCCACGTTTTCTGCGGTGGTGCCCATGTGGTAGCCATGAAACGCATCCCACAAACCGTCTTTTATCATGGTGTCTACAAAATCAGCATTGCCCATTTTGTGCCCTGCTCGCAAGGGTGCGCAGTGAGGTGACAAGGACATATTTTCCTGTCCACCGGCAACCACAATGTTGGCGTCACCAGCCTTTATCGCTTGATAGGCCATCGCAACCGAACGCAAGCCAGACCCACAAACCTGATTAATGGTTACCGCAGAACTTGCCGCAGGGATACCCGCGGCCATTGCCGCTTGCCGCGCCGTATTCTGGCCAGCACCTGCGGTTAACACTTGCCCGAAAATAACCTCTGATACCTCATCGCCGGAGACTCCAGCTCGTACCAGCGCCTCTGTGATAGCCGCAGCCCCAAGCTCATGAGCAGGCACACTGGCTAAGGAGCCTAAAAAAGATCCTATCGGTGTTCTAGCCGCGCTGGCGATAACGATGTCGTTCATTGTGTGTCGATCCCTATGATTTACTAAAAGTGTATCGCTATGAGGAGCGAAGCGTACTCAAAGCCCGCTGCCATTGTTCATCGGGTGCAGCAGCGACCTGGAAGTTTTCACCTTTCCACTCAAATGCAAGCTCTCGGGAATGGAGAAACAATCTGTTGAGTCCCATTTTTTTAAATCGGGTATTTCGACTATTGTCCCCGTAACGACCATCACCGACGACGGCATGGCCGGAATGTCGTGCATGAACGCGTATTTGATGAGTGCGCCCGGTGTCCAGTTCAATATCAAGGAGTGTCGCTTGTGTAAATGTTTCTGCAACGGCAAAGTACGTCAGTGCCTCCTGTCCAGATGGATCCACCATAACTCTGCGTTCTCCAGCATGCTCTTGGTTCTTTAGCAGAGGGGCATCTACGCGTTTCAATGATTTGGGCCACTGCCCGTCTACAACAGCCGAATATCGTTTGGCAATATCTCGTTGCCGAAATAAGTCCTGAAGTTTCCGGTTAGCACTGAGGTTACGCCCTACCAACAGACATCCGCTGGTGGCCCTGTCCAAACGATGGGCCAACTCTAATTTAGGCTCTTCCCGAAACTGACGTAACGCGTCAATCAGGCCGAAGGCCAATCCACTTCCACCATGAACAGCGATCCCCGGAGGCTTGTTCACCACTAAAAAGTCATCGTGCTCCAATAGAATCGCCGAACCGGCAGCGCGTGCCAACTTGTCAGGAACCCGTCTCTCAGACTCAACCGCTAATCGAATGGCTGGGATACGCACTTGCTCACCCGCTACTAACTTCCGTGTTTGCTTGATCCGTCGGCCATCAACCCTAACATCACCTTTGCGAATGATGCGGTAGACGTGACTGCGAGGAACTCCTTTGCACCTTCTGATGAGAAAGTTGTCTATCCGCTGACCCTCTTCATCCGCCCCAACTCGCTCGTGCCGTGTTTTTGACAGCTGCTGTGACTCACTGGATTCAAAGGGTTTTTTGAGGTCAGACATGAATTTGCATGCTTCTTGCTGTTAACCGTTACAAGTGCGACGCGTTATTTCGCGGGTACAATGCGATACCGGTGATTGCTGTATTCTACAGTCACTGCTATATTAAAGAGTCGGTTAAGTAATGGAACTAACTAACCGTCGTTTCTAACATTATCGGTCAAACCCATGGTTGTTGCCAAAGAGAGTTATCCGGCGACTAAAACCGACACCAGTAACGTTAGAAATTTAAACCGAACACTAAAGTTAAGTTTTTTATCGTTGAGTCATCGGGCGGGACGCCTTGAATGACCACGACCCTCGAAGCTCGTTAAAAACCGAGGCTTCTTTTTTACCAACAATAATACGGATTCCGCCTACCCGGCTCACCCGATGCTCAGCGCTTACATCAAAGTTTGTTTGTCAGTGATTCTCTGGTTTACAACCCGAGTCCAACAGACGTGCGCGCATCTAGGAAAATCACCGATTCAGGCAGGGTCCACAATGGACCATACTAATAATGAAAAGAATGCTGATCAACGCGACCCACCAAGAGGAGTTGCGAGTTGCCATCGTTGATGGACAACGCCTGGTCGATCTCGACATAGAACATAAATCACGAGAACAACGTAAATCTAATATATACAAAGCGAAAATAACTCGGGTAGAACCCAGCCTAGAAGCCGTATTCGTAGACTACGGAGCTGACCGACACGGCTTCCTTCCGTTCAAGGAAATTGCCAAGGAATACCTGAAGAAAGACGCTAAAAAATCTGACGGCGGACGCCCTAACATCCGCGAATGCATTAAAGAAGGTCAGGAAATTGTTGTTCAGATCGAGAAGGAAGAGCGCAGCAACAAAGGCGCGGCTCTAACGACCTTTGTCAGCCTTGCTGGCAGATTTCTCGTTTTAATGCCTAACAACCCGCGTGCAGGCGGCGTGTCACGCCGTATTGAAGGCGACGACAGAGCCGAACTCAAAGCTGCGATGTCTGATGTTGAGGTTCCCAACGGCATGGGAACTATCGTTCGCACCGCAGGAATTGGCCGAACCACAGAAGAGCTGCAATGGGATCTGGACTACCAGGCTGCTATCTGGAAGGCCATTCAAGAAGCCGCCGGCGAAAAGAAAGCCCCCTTCCTCGTTTACCAGGAAAGCAATATCATCGTGCGTGGACTGCGGGATTATTTCCGTGGCGACATCGGCGAAATCATTGCCGACGAAGAAGCTACTCATCAGCAGGCGGCCGACTTCATTCGCCTTTACATGCCTCAGAACGAGCGGAAGCTAAAGCTTTATCAAGATGACGTTCCCTTATTCAACCGCTACCAGGTTGAATCTCAAATAGAGTCGGCGTTTCGCCGGGAAGTGCGTTTGCCTTCAGGTGGCGCTCTTGTCATTGACCATACCGAAGCTCTTATCTCTATTGATATCAACTCGGCCAAGGCCACCAAAGGACACGATATCGAAGAGACGGCTACAAACACCAATTTAGAAGCGGCTGATGAAGTCGCCCGTCAACTAAGACTGCGTGACCTGGGCGGTCTGGTCGTCATCGATTTTATCGATATGATGGCATCCAAGCACCAGCGAGCCGTGGAAAACCGGTTGCGCGATGCATTAAAGCAAGATCGGGCTCGCGTCCAAATCGGTCGTATTTCTAAATTCGGCCTGCTGGAAATGTCCCGACAACGCCTGCGTCCCTCATTGGGCGAATCATCCGAGAACGTCTGCCCACGTTGTCACGGTCACGGCACCATTCGAGGTATCGAATCCACTGCCCTGTCAATTCTGCGTTTGGTAGAAGAAGAGGCAATGAAAGATAACACCGGTCGTGTTCTAGCCGACGTTCCGGTCGAAGTGGCGACTTATCTGCTCAACGAAAAACGCCAGAATATTTCTGAGATAGAAGCTCGCAACTCGGTCACGCTGTTGATCGTTGCCAACCCGTCTATCGAGACACCAAACTACACAATCGAGCGAATCCGCATGAGTGATGCGGAACACGAAGCAACGGCCAAGAAAAGTTATGAGCTGGCCACGGACAATTCGGAAACCTACTCCCCGCAAGATGCAAAGGATGAGAAGCAACCGGAGCGTGCTGCCGTAAACGCCGTATCTCCAGTAGCACCTGCACCTACGCCTGCTCACAGAATGCCGCAAAATCAAGAGGCCGCGCCGGAACAATCACCTAGAGGGCTAAAGCGCATTCTGGGTGCAGTAACCTCGCTGTTCGGTGCTAGTGGCAGTGCTGCCAACACTGAAGAAGCGGGCGCAGATTCAGCAAATAGCGAGGCCAAACCTGCCAGAGGTCGTGGTTCGAACTCAAATGGCAACAGGAATCAGAATCGTAACAAGCGCTCGGGCGGTCGCGGTGGACGCAACCGTAACCGTCAAGACGGTGAAAAGTCTGAGACCAATAATGAAGGTCGCAATGGTCAGCGAAAAAATCAAAAACGCGGAAAATCAGCTGACAGCGCAGACGCCAAATCAGATAACGACCGCAAGAACAATAGAAACAACACAGAAGAATCTGCTGACGGTACGAAAGACGAGCAGCCTGGAAACAATCGTGGCAAAGGTCGTGGCCGTGGACGTGGTCGTAAACAAGAGCGGGCTCAGTCATCAGACGAGACATTAGGCAACACTGCAGACGCAAGTGCCGACAGCGAGAATGTTGCATCAACTGACAACAATCAACACGATAATGCATCAACGGATGCGGCGTCCGAAGACGGCGCGCGAAGACGTGGCCGTCGAGGCGGAAGACGCCGTGGAGGTCGAGGTCGCGGCCGTAGCAATGAAAAGACTGCTGAGGGTACTAACGAGTCAGCAAAAGAGGTGAATGCGGACGCATCTGATACATCAAGTTCGCCGACTGATGGCAACAAAACCGTTGCTGAAGCTAATGCGACCGGCCCATCAACAGCGTCCAATTCCTCGTCTTCGGATAGCCAGGCCGCCCCTGCTGCTGCATCGGCTGCCGTAGCGGTAGGTATGTCCGCTCCGTCGAAAGCAAAAGAGGCTCCAGAGGCAATAGCTGTCAAATCCGACACATCATCACAAGACTTGAAAGCGAAGTCCTCAGAGGTGTCGAACAGCGAAAAACCAGAAAACAAAGCTGCTACCCAACCGGCTGCATCTCGAGCGCAAAATGATGATGCTAAGCCAGCTAGCAAAGCGCGTGTTGCAGAATCCAATGCATCATCAGATGAGACTGCTAGTAGCGGGACCACCAAAGCTAAGACACCTAAAAAAGCGTCTGCACCCAAGGCTGCTGCTGATGAGCCGAAAAAAGACGCCTCTATTGCACCCAACAACGATGCTGCGACAGGCTCTACAGATTCAACCGAAAGTGCAAATGCCGACACAGCGTCTGGTTCGGATTCGGCAAAACCAAAACGTCGTGGCGGTGGCCGTAGGCGTGAACGTGTGAATAGTAAGAAAGCTGCGGCCGCCGAAGCGAATACGCCAGTGCCGAGCACACCGGATGCTCAAGTTAGCACCAACGCATCTGTGGCTCAGCCGACCGTAACAACTCAGGACAGCGTTAATAAGCCTGTGGCACAAGCCCCTGTTTCAGAACAGACACCTAAGGCAGCAAAAGCGAAACCCTCTGGTGATGAGAGCAATGTGTCTCAACGTCAGCCTAGCGAACTAAAGAGCACCGTGCGTTCGCTAGCCAATAAGGATGATGCCTCGCGTAGCACCCGGTCTTCGTTTGCATCGAAAAAAATTGCTGATGTCGAAGCCCCAGTGGCAAGCCCTACAGCCGAATCTAATACTGCAGCGGGTAGCACGGCCGAGAAAGTCGGTGACTAAGCAAAAATAGGTATGTCAGTCTGGAATCTGCCTAAATGGCATTTTCCAGACTGGCCATTGCTACTGCAACTAGCCCTCTCGCGCTTGGCCAGATGGGTTTGTAAACTGATCGTTCAACGATTCTACAAATTGCGATGCATGCTCTAGCACATCGTCTACCGACTTCTGCGAGCGAGCGCCCCACCCGACAGGTTTAGCGCTAAAAACTGATCGGTAGAATCGAGTATTGAACCGAAATGCTTTGGCATAAGGTTCATCTTCCGTACCCACCAAACGCTTTGCCATAAACTGAGCCACGAGCTTTCGCACGGTAAAATGCACCCCACCCACAACGACAGCCAATCCAGCTAGCGTCATGAGCATTAGTGTCGGATCTGTGAAAGCGCCTAAAATGTAACTGAGTAAGCCGCCAATTGTGCCGGTGGCGATAGACAGACCCACTCCCACTGTGGCGATAAGGCCCAATAATATAGCGTCTATTCTTAAAACTCGTTTAGCCCAGGTTTTCTTCAGTCTGGTAATTGCAGGTATGGCTTTATCACGCATTGCATAAGCATCCTTTTCCATCGTGCCGACAATTCGATAAGCTCTTTCAACTTCAACCTGACGGATGCGCTCTTCGATCTCTTCAAGATCACTATCTCGCTTGGTTTCAAACCGCTGTTGAACCGCTTCATCCTCAAACGGTAGCGCACGGTCTTTGTTGTAGATGGTATAGAAGCGACCGGCTGTTAGGCCCTTTTGCGAAAGGGCCCTTTGCCATGCACCCACAATCTCTTCGGTGTTGTCTTCACGCGCTGCAGAGTCAATTTGATTAAGAATGAATAAGAATTTATTGCTGTCATTGCGAGCAATGGTGTTCTGTACAAGATGCGTCAGTGTGTCCTGCATTGAGCCAGGCTCCGGATGACGCGCATCGAAAAAGACTAATACCAAGTCGGAAATATCCATGATGTGATTAGTCAATTTAAGCGTCGAGGTGCGTTGTTCGTCCGCATCAAACCCCGGGGAATCAATCAGTATCTTGCCCCTTACGACTTCAGAATCGGTCACTTTCAACTGAAGATAGGCATCTATTCGGCGTCCCTCGCCTTCTGTGACTTTTTCAATTTCATCGCTAATGCGATAAAACGGGAAACGCATGTCAGCGTCGAGCGCCAGCCCTGGGAGCACCCTGCCCGCATTTTCTTCGCCGTAACACACCACTGTAAATTTATCGTCCACCGCCTGATTTCCGGTTTTCTGTAGATCCCGTCCTAAATAGCTATTGATAAACGAGGATTTACCGGCGGAGAATACGCCCAGAATCGATACCAGAGGCCACCAGGAAATCTGCATGGCGTAGGATTCATCAGGGTTGATAAGGCCGGTCTTGTATCCTATGGCATCCAGCTTGCGAAACCCGCTGATTGCATCAATTAAAATCGGGTTTTCCCGTTCGAGATGAGATTTCAGGCTATCGAAGCGTTTGACAATAGATTTGTCGGGTTGAACCATCTGGATTCAGGACTCAGTAAGTGGGTTGAGAGAGGAGTTTATAGTCGTTAACGAGTCATTCAACCGCCAAATTCATACCAACTTGTTGAATTTGTTTCTAGTTCGAAAGTATATCTGCCCTCTATGTACACACTGACTGTATCGTGTGCGAACCTAGTGACTAGAAAGCGTTTGTGCACCGGAGAGAGAAAATGATTAAAAACCAGAAACTTGCGGGTCCCTCTACCAACAAACGCTGCCTCGGTAGAGAGACTGTAGCAGCTCAATGCGCCGACAATACTGTTTCAACTAACGAGTTGGACGGTGTAGCTGACAAGCTCAAAAAATGCCTGCATAAGTCTCATGTCTAAATTAATTGATTCGCGAAACATTCACTCCATCAAGCATGACATGCTTAGCATTGGTGTATTCATTGGAATCATTTGGGTTGTTTTCGTATTAGATAGATTTCTACCGCTGGAAGCCCTGGGTCTTGTTCCACGCACATCTAGTGGCCTCGTGGGCATAGTAGCCATGCCGTTCCTGCATGCAGACTTTACCCATCTCGTCGGAAATACTATGCCATTGGCCGTCACCCTTTTGCTGTTAGCTGGCTCTCGGGCTAACAGCATGGGAATAGTCACCATCATCACTTTGTGCACCGGTGTGGGTTTATGGGTGTTTGGCCGAACCGCTCTGCACATTGGTGCCAGCGGCCTCGTATTCGGGTTAATCACCTTTCACATTTGCGCGGGTATTTTTGAGAAGAGACTCCGATCCGTGATTCTTGCACTTATTGTGGGGTTCCTTTATGCCTCCACGGCCTTGCAAGGAATCATCCCTTTCCAAAAGGGAGTGTCTTGGGAAGGCCATCTCATCGGCGCCATATCCGGTGGGTTGGTGGCTCTACTCATATCGCGCACACTCACGCAATCTACCCCAAGCCCTGCACCGTAGAAAATTTTATGACTCACCCCGCTACTCCACTCACATTTTCTGGAAACTTTACTCAACAGGAAGCCATTCCTGAAGACGCAATATTGGCCGCCGTCGCTGTCATGAAAGGTGGACGATTGCACCGCTACAACGTCGCTAACGCGGAAGAGGTTTCAGAAACCGCTGCATTGGAAATGGAATACGCGAACTATCAAGATCAGCGCTTCTGTCTGGCTTGTGCATCTGGCGGGTACGCCATCCAGCTAGCATTACGCGCAACTGGAATCAAACCGGGTGATCGTGTGCTAACGAATGGTTTTACATTGTCGCCTGTGCCCGGTGCTATTCAAGCCGTGGGTGGAATACCGGTTCTGGTTGAAACTACCAGTGACTTGGTTATTGACTTAGAGCACTTAGAGCAAGTCATCAAATCATCTGGATCAAAGCTACTTTTGTTATCGCATATGCGAGGACATTTGGTCGATATGGATGCTCTATGCAAACTCATTGATGCTCACGATGTCACTATGATCGAAGACTGTGCGCATACGATGGGAGCTTCTTTCAACGGCATTAAAAGTGGTGCGCATGGTGCGATGGCCTGCTTTAGTAGCCAAACGTATAAACATATTAATTCGGGCGAAGGTGGATTACTCACATCAAACAATGAAGAGATGATGGCTAGGGCCATTGTGCTCTCCGGATCCTATATGTTGTTTGAACGCCATGAGGCAGCACCGGGCGCGCATGCCTTTCAAGCACTTAAACTTGAAACACCGAATTGCAGTGGGCGAATGGATAATTTAAGAGCAGCTATCCTGCGACCGCAACTACAAAATCTGGATGATAACGGTGTACGTTGGAATCAGCGCTACGATGCGTTTGCGATAGCATTAAAAGAAAACAGCAACGCCATTGAGCTACCGGCCCGCCACCCGAAAGCCTACGAAGTGCCCAGCTCTATTCAGTTTAGAATTCCTCATTTTTCAAATGAAGAAAACCAACAGTTTTTAGAGACGTGTGCAGCACGCGGTGTAGATATTAAATGGTTCGGTGCCGAGGAACCCAAG
The DNA here is from genome assembly GCA_045110515.1 of Granulosicoccus sp. GTDB lineage: Bacteria > Pseudomonadota > Gammaproteobacteria > Granulosicoccales > Granulosicoccaceae > Granulosicoccus. The sequence goes on from JBGCGD010000004.1 coordinate 34,303, forward strand.
GCTTACACCAGCCGTTACGATAGCTGGAAATACTTAGAACCAACATCGCTACCCAAAACAGATGAGGTATTAAAACGGCTCTATGATTGCCGCCTTCCTCTAACCTTTAGCGTAGAAGAATGCGCACTCATCGGCCGAATTGTGGCAGAAGTTACGCAATCAATTACTGGTGATTAATCTGAGTGGATCCCTTGCCATATCTTAACGGTTAAGGGGTCGCCTGCAAGAGCGTCGGTAGCTCCGACCTCAAGACCTGCCTGTTCCATGGCTTGTATTATTTCTCGATCACTGAAGCCCAGGCGCTGATGTTTGTGGTCGGTTCGCAGTTGCTCTTCACCATGCGCTGCGAAATCCACAACGATGAGGCGACCGCCCTTTTTTAAGGTTCGCGCAGCTTCAACTATAACCGCCGTTGGTTCTAGGCTGTAGTGAAGCACCAGATGCAAGGTAGCCAAGTCGACCGTCGCATCGTCAATCGGCATGTTGTACATATCGCCCTTACGTATATGCACGTGACGATACTCATCACCACCCAGTTGCGTTCGAGCGATGGCCAGCATTTCGCTGTTTAAATCCAGACCGATAGCCCGCTCTGTTTGGGCTGCGAACAACTCAAGCATGCGTCCAGTTCCAGTACCGATATCCAGATGTGTGCCGATGCGTGTCGGCCCGACCAGCTGCAACAGTTTTGCTTCTACGTCTGCTTCAGGGACATGCAATGCACGAATTTTCCCCCAATGCGATGCGTTCTCCTGAAAATAGTTTTCGGCCAATTCAGCACGCTTCTGGCGAATGATGTCCAATCGGTTCAAATCACGGCTGAGTTCTGTGTCGTTATCCGGCAACAGATCGACGAGCGTTCTGGCGAGGTAGGCTGACTCATCACCATCGGCTATCCGATAAAAAACCAAAGAGCCTTCGCGAATGCGCGTGAGCAGTCCGGCTTCGACCAAAAGCTTAAGATGCCTAGATACGCGAGGCTGACTCTGGGAGAGAATCTGTGTGATTTCGGAGACACTGAGTTCTCCATGAGCACATAGCGCCAGTAATCTAAGTCTTGTCGGCTCACCCGCCGCACGTAGTCCCGCCAGCAATGCTTCCATGAGATATAAAGATGTAAGGATACGAAAAATTAGTATGCACTAATAAGCCCAGTATCGCGATTCTAACCGCAGGTTTCAGTTCAAAAAAACCTTTTGGGAGAGTGCAACTGCCGATATTCGGCAAGATTTATCTCAGTGTGCGCAGTAACCCAGGCAGGGTAAACAATAAGGCGGCTCCGATAACCAGCACACTTTGCGTCAGCGTGAGCAGCGCCACCCCTCTGGTTGCCGTGAAGTAGCTATCTAACAGAACAAGCAAAAGCAGCAGCAAGGCTGGAATATAAATGCGCCATGAGCTAACCGGTCTGTTCTCTTTACTTGCGGTAGCTTGCGATTGTTTTGAAAAGATGTTTTCAAAATCGGACTCTACAAAATTATCTGCAGGTTGATTGGCATCTGCCAGCATTCGTGCCACTCGAAGCGTATCAAGGTCGGGAAACGTCTTACTGCTCAGGGATGTAAACTCTGTGTTGGAGTTAATTTTATAGAACTGAACTTGCTCTGCTTGAGTGGAAGCTCTCATATCAACACGAATAACAAAAGAAGCGATCCCACTGGTGGCAACGCGCTGCGCAAATAGTCGCGTATTTTTTGCCTTTGCTGCGAATTGCTCCTGATTGACGGCGTCGACGACATCTATCACCGCAAGAGGGGTAGCAGTGTCAGGATCAACAATGACAAAGGACGGAGCTTCTAGTGAATTACCAGCATCTTTGTAGTGAACGGCAAGCGGCTCGGCATTAAGTAAAATAGAGGCTCTGGGAAACTCTGACTGCAACAAGAAGTTGTATATAAGGTCGTCCAACAGATTTGTACCAAAAACGCACTATTGCCCGTAGGGTACGCAGCGCAAAGCAACACGTCAATATAATGTCATACATTGCGTCATAAGTAGATCTTCTACTTTTAACGAAAAAAATACAGTTCACGCAGATTGAAGAGCGACGGATCGTCAAGTACACACAGCTTCAGCCTCGTAAATATCCCAGTTACACCCCCTCATTACGTCGAATAACGTAATAAGTGTTAATTAAACGGTGCGAAATCACCGACATGGCCTAATCATTTAAGGTAATTACGATATTTTGTATCGTACGATTTCACGGAGGTTTCAAATTATGTGGAAAGCCCTAATTCTCATCATCGTTTTAGGTGGCCTGAGTTGGCTAGGCTACGAGCAGTATCAAGAAACGATTGCATCGAAAGTTGATGCAACTGAGGGGGACCTCACTGATGCTACAGAGTCGGTAAGTGCGGAGCTAGATAGCGGTATAAACGCTGTTAAATCACAAGCCGGTGAAGCAGCCGAAAACGCTGCAACTGCAGCTGAAGAAGCCGTATCCGAAACCACGGAAACAACCCACAAAGCCGCTGTACAAGCAAAGGAAGTTGTTTCGGGTGTCGCTGGTAAAATAAAAGATTCCAGTGCACAGCTTTTAGAGACCGTTAAACACAAAGCTAGCGATGCCACAGAAGCTGCCGGGGTAATGGCAAAAGAGGCTAAAGAGAAACTAACGGCGGCGAAAGACAATCTACTTAACTCTGGCGAAAATACTTCAGAAGCTGCCCAGGACGCTGCACAGGACGCTGCACAGGACCCTGCACAGGACGCTGCACAGGACCCTGTAGGCGATTTAGCGGACGGAGCCGCCGACATCAGTGATACGGCCTCTGAGACGCTAAAAAACGCTACTGACGAAGCTACAGTTAGCATCACCGGTATTGGCAACAAGATCAAAGATGCGGTTAGCGGCGATACAGAAACGAACAGCGACGAGAGTCTTAAACCACTTAGCCTAAGCGGAATCAGCCGAGGTATCGGCAGTGCCATTGGCTCAACCAGCAGCTTGCTTAGCGGCGTCACCGATGAAGCAAGCGCGCTAAACGCAAAATCAAAGCTAGATGGCGTAAGCGAAAAACTCAAAGTCGTTGCCGCTCAATTGGGCTCTGTCCCAGACATGGCAAAGGCGCCGCTGGCAAAATTGGTTAACAGTGGCCTTGAGAGAATCAAACCACTCGCAGACAAAGCGTTATCTTACGAAGGCGTTAGCGGGATCCTGCAACCCGCACTGGATTCAGTCACAGGAACTCTGTCTGAAGTTAGTCAGTAACGTGTGTTTAAAGGGTATCCCTTAACTCTTCATAACTGACCTGCACATGCTGCTGGAACGCAACACGCTCAGAAATTAATGAGTAGTAGCGTTCCAGATTAGGCAACTTCTTGCGTTCGATTTTGATATCAAAGTAGCGATACAAACAGTGTGCGAATTGCACATCTGCTAATGTGAAATCATTGCCCGCGATATAGAGATTCGTGCTCAGCTGTTCATCGGCAATGGTCAAAAATCTCGTCAAATAGGATACGGCTGCATTTATCGCATCCGGATCACGGCGAGAGCTCGGTGTTCTGACCACTCGCCAAAACACGGGAGAAGTAAACTCCAAAGCGATATTGATTTTCGCCCACTCAGCCCACTGATCGACCCGCACTCTCTCCACCCGATCAGATGGCCAAAACGGATCATCGCCATACTGATTGGCTAGATAGCGCAAGATTGCACCCGATTCCCAGATGGGCGTGTTGCCGCCGTCCTGCAACGTAGGCACCCTGCCATTGGGGTTCATGGCTCGATACTCGGGGGTGTCTACAACACCGTAGCTTAACCCAGCATCGAGTCGTGAATAATCAAGGTCCAGTTCAGCCAGACACCACATGACTGCCTGAACGTTTGACGACGATTTTCGCCCCCAGACCTTGATCATTCACTCGATCCTGACACTGAGCTATTAGATGTTGGCGTGTCGCTCCATCGCATTATCGATAGCCTGTACTATTTCATCGATGTCAGACTCTTTGCAGATCAATGCAGGGCTCAAACATACGGTGTTGTTAAGACCTGTGAGGCTTCGATTTGTACGGCCGATAACAACGCCTTGTTCCATACAATCGGCTGCTATGGACATTAGCATTTGCTCATCGACTGGCTCTTTTGTCTGACGGTCTTTTACAAGTTCAAAGCCACAGAACAAACCTTTACCACGAACGTCACCAATCACTTTGTATTTGTTCTGCAAGCCACGGAGCTTCTCCATGAGGTATTCACCCATCTTTTCCGTGTTCTCTAAAAGGTTTTCTTCTTCAATGATACGCATTGTTTCAAGGGCCGCTGCGGGACCTGCTGCACAACCGCCAAACGTACTGATGTCGCGGAAATAGCTCATTGAGTCGTTGCTCTTCTTGAACTGATTAAATACTTCCTCTGTTGTGACGGTACATGCAATGGCAGCGTAGCCACTTGCGACCCCTTTCGCCATGGTGACAATGTCCGGCTTTATGCCGTAGTGCTGATAACCAAACCACTTACCGGTACGACCGAGCCCACACACAACTTCATCGATGTGCAACAAAACACCGTACTTCTTGCAAATTTCCTGAACAGTCTCCCAGTAACCTTCCGGAGGAGTGATAACACCACCGCCAGCAGTTATGGGCTCCAGTACAATCGAACCCACCGTATCAGGGTCTTCACGAAGAATGACATTTTCTATTTCACGCGCGATCTTTACACCGTAGTCAGAATCGTCCGGAAACTGGCTTCGATATTCACTGCAATGAGGAACTTCGACAAACCCTGGTGTAAACGGGCCGTATTGATCACGCCTTTCGTTTTGTCCGCATGAGGACAAAGCGGTGATAGTGGTGCCGTGATAATCACGGTCACGGTACAGAATTTTGTGCTTCTTACCGTCGTTTTGCATCGCAGCAATTTGTCGAACGATTTTATAACCCTTTTCGTTAGCTTCCGAGCCAGAGTTCGAGTAGTAAACACGACTCATGCCCGGCATTTTTGATATGAGTCGCTCGGCGTATTTGATGCCCGGCACGTTGCCGGCAGAGCCTGCGAAGTAGCACATCTCGACCAATTGGTCGCGGACTGCGTTGGCGATACTTTCACGGCCATAGCCAAGATTGACTGTCCATACGGCACCCGATACTGCATCTAGGTGCTCTTTACCATTCTGGTCCCAGATACGCATACCGTCGCCTTTGACGATAACCAAGGGGTCCTTCTCCTCAAGCGGCTTGTGAGGTGTCAGGTGATGCCATACGTGAGATCGGTCCATTTCAATCAGATCCGACATATTCACGTTTTCTGTAGGCTTGTTCATAGCAATTACTCCCGCGGTTCTAGGTTTACGTCCAACTGTCCTGCTTCAGTGCCAGCACAGGTCGTAGCCATGCCTATTAAAAGGCGATTACAATGGTGCGTGACTATGGGGTAGTAGTACCAAGAGCATACAGGGCCAGCAAATAAACGAAAGTGATACCAGTAAGCGTACCTTTACACAGAATAGACCATTGGACGGGGTGCGGCCTCAATAGGCCTGAGTGCGTTATCGCCCATGCATCAGGGCTTCTTTTAGTCCCAAACTGGTCAATGAGCGGTGGTATCAGCCTTATTTCGCCCTCAGGTGACACTCATCACATTTTAAACAATGCCGGGGGAGACATCCGCCCAAATGGAATCGCGCTGGAAAACGGCGGAACCGTGCTGCTTGCGCACATGGGCGATACTGAAGGTGGAATCTACAGGCTTCATCCGGACGGCAAACTCAATCCGGTGGCACTGAGCGTTGAAGGGCAAGCAATGCCACCGACGAATTTCGTCGTTCAGGACAACACAGGACGAATCTGGATAACGGTCAGCACGCGAAAAACACCCCGTGCATCCGACTACCGGGCTGGCGCAAAAACGGGATTTATCGCTGTCGTTGAACCCGGTAAAACCGATGCCCGAATAGTGGCCGACGGGCTTGGTTACACTAACGAGTGTGTCATTGACGAGGCACGCGGTGAACTTTGGGTTAATGAAACATTTGCAAGGCGTGTGACTCGCTATCAATTGAATGGTTTTGAATCAAACGAGGTATACCTGTCGAAGCCGTCAGTTGTCTGTGAGTTTGATGCAGGCACCTATCCTGACGGTATCGCCTTAGACACCGAGGGACATGCTTGGATTACCAGCATCGTTAGCAACCGAATAATCAGGGTATCTCCAGAGGGCCTGCAAACACTCATGTTCGAAGACTGCGATGAAGAACATCTTCGTTGGACTGAAGCGGCCTATAAAAGCCATTCACTTGGACGAGAACATTTGGACAATGCCAAGGGTGAGGCAATGAAGAACGTTTCTAATCTTGCCTTTGGCGGTCGGGACTTAAAGACATTGTATATAGGCAACTTACTGGGAGACACCCTGCCTGTTTTTAAACAAGAGATATCCGGACATGCCATGTCCCACTGGAACGTACCGTTAGGTAACCTCGAGCAATTCCTAGATTGAGCATTAACGTCCGCGCTTACCTTTAAATAAAGCAGCAAGCTTTAGCCATCATAGAGAATTTAATTTTAACCATGAGCAAACAGTTTCAAATCGCGGTTTTCGAGGGAGACGGTATCGGCCCTGAAATTACCCAACCTTGCTGCGAGCTTATGAATAAAGCTTGCCAACGCATATCAGAAGCCGATCCTGAAAATGCGATAACGCTGGCTATGACGTCTTTGGCTGCGGGAGCAAAAGCGTACCAGTCACTAGGCGATGCCCTTCCTAAAGATTCCGTAGAACAAGCCAGAGCAGCGGACGCTATTCTACTCTCTGCAATGGGTGATCCAGAAATAAGATACCCCGATGGCACCGAGCTCACACCTCAAATAGACTTACGTTTCGAACTAGGTTTATTTGCTGGTATCCGTCCAATACGTAGTATCCCGGGAGTCCCTAGCCCACTTTCCGATGAGCGAGCTAAGCGCATCGATTTCGTCCTTGTTAGAGAATCGATAGAGGGTCTCTTCGCACCACAAGCACCGTCAAAAATGATCGGTGATGAACAAGCCGAGGAGACACTTGTTATTACACGTGCCGTCAGCGAAAAATTATTCGATGCAACATTCGCTCTTGCCAAGCAAAGAAATGCCAAACGCATCACCTGTATTGACAAAGCCAACGTCTTTCCTGCTTTCGCCTTTTTTAGAAAAATTTTTTATGAGGCAGCGACAAGACATACAAATACACAAGTAGCTAGTGCGCAGCCCATCATTGATCATGCCTATGTCGACATCATGTCTCTTAACTTACTGACACGCCCCTGGGACTATGATGTGATGGTGACTGAGAACATGTTTGGCGATATTTTATCTGACTTGGCCGCAGGGCTTATCGGTGGAATGGGCTATGCGCCGTCGGCGGACATCGGAGATTCAAACGCAGTATTTCAACCGTGCCATGGCAGCGCCCCTGACATAGCCGGTAAAGGGCTGGCAAATCCAACGGCTATGTTCTTATCCGGTGCAATGTTACTGGAGTGGTTGGCAGAGACCCACCAATGCGAGGCCGCGGCTCGGGCTGGCAAGCTAATCGTTGACGCCGTCGACAACGCCTTTGCAACGGGTGATCTAAAAACAGTTGAACTCGGTGGGCATTCAAGACTTAATGACGTCTATGAGGCCGTAGACGGAGCACTCGATAGCATCACCTTGGCTTAGCGCTGACGAAAGTCAAACTTATGCAACCTCCGGGCAGCGATACACTCACTGAAGGTAAGACATCAATCGAGTGGCGCGAAAGTGATTGGAATTCCGTGAAAGGCCGCTCACTTCTCTTTAGCTGACGTTCAGCATGCGCCAGAGGTAGCCATCGGGGTATATCGTTTACATCTCGGTTCAAATTTCCACAGCAAATACGCAGTGATCAGAACACATTGCTTTACAATGTTAAGCGCACGGTCAAACGGGTCCAACTGAATTGTCCAAAGTCACACCATTAAATAAGCGACTTCAACGCCAATGCGCAAAAGCAGTCGTTGATTACAAGTTAATCGAACCGGATGACCACATCATGGTTTGCATGTCAGGCGGAAAAGACAGCTATGCCATGCTCGACCTATTGCTTCATCTTAAACAGGTCGCCCCGATTAATTTTTCACTGATTGCTGTGAACCTCGACCAAAAGCAACCCGGGTTTCCAGAACATGTACTTCCGGAATATTTATCCGGTAAAAATGTTGCCTACCGCATCATCGAAGAAGACACATTCAGTATCGTTACTGAAAAAGTACCGGCGGGAAAAACAACCTGTGGACTATGCTCGCGGCTGCGTCGCGGAATTTTGTACCGGGTGGCTGACGAGATTGGCGCAACTAAGATTGCGTTAGGGCACCATGCTGACGATTTGCTCGAAACACTGCTTCTCAATTTATTTCACGGTGGCGCACTGAAAACGATGCCACCTAAATTACATGCAGACAATGGCCGTAATGTTGTGATTAGGCCCCTCGCCTATTGCCGTGAGAAGGATCTGCAAGCAATGAGTGATCAGCAATCCTACCCTATCATTCCCTGCAATTTATGCGGCTCTCAGCCCAATCTTCAGCGACAGAACATGAAGCAACTACTCGCTCAATGGGAATCAGAGGACCCGACTCGTATCTCTTCCATGTTGGGGGCTTTGGGTAATGTCGCCCCTTCGCATCTGTTAGACAAAACGCTTTATGATTTCGACGCCAATAAGCGCGTCGGGGCCGAGCCTGAGTCAACTGACATCGGCACAGCGCAAGAGATTCACCTCAGCATTCCTACCACGGGATTTCCTGTCCGTCGTATGCAATAAAACGCCCGCTGGGGTGGGACTTTGCGCCATCGAGTTGTTCTAGCAACAAAGTGGCAGTCTTTTCGGGGCTAAAAAGACTCCCCGCCGGCACATTGTTTTGGAAGGGCTTTGACAAGCGAGAATCGGTCGTTCCCGGGTGCAATGAGAGTACACGTACATTCTTCAACGTACGCTGCCATTCTATAGACAAGCATTTCAACACCATGTTCAAGGCTGCCTTAGACGCTCTATAGCTGTACCACCCGCCGAGTTTGTTGTCTTCGATGCTGCCGACACGCGCTGACACGGTGGCGAAGATTCCGTTTTGGCTGCCTTTAAATACAGCTGATGCATATTTTGCAATCAACATGGTAGGCAAGCAATTTACACTCATACTCATAGCGAAATGGTCAGCGTCAAGGTGCTTAATCGTTTTTTCCGGCCCTTGCGTTTGTGTGTGAAGCATACCAACACAATTGATCAGCCAATCGATTTGACCCACGCTTGCCATCCAAGCCTTGACAGAGGCATCGTCTGACGCGTCAAGTTCACTCCAGATTATTTCCGTACTGTTGCCGAAGTTTCCCACGCTGCCGAGCGCGCTACCGGCCGGAGACTTAAAGTAACTTGCGTGGATGGATGCAACATCATCTCGTGCTGCTAGCAGGTCGAGCAAAGCTGCTCCAATACCACCGCTAGCACCAACGATGGCAATTCTCAACTGGGCGTCCATGCGAATCTACACACTCTACTTCAAAGAATCGTAAGCTTTGGTAAAGCCTTTCAGCGAGATTGCAGAAGTCACTTCCCCCTGATTGGCTGCAATGACGGATACTCTTGCCGTATTGCCACGCTTTAACCGGCTGATTAGGCCATCATCCACAGGTTCGCGAACCAGACAGCCCTGCTCGGTGCATATTTGATATGGGGCAGACTCGTTCGGGCCATCGTCAATTTTAATCGCCAACCCCTCCGTCAATACAACGCCTAGTGGTGTGATGACGTCGAGTACGGCTGTAGCAGTTCGCTCGCCAACCTCAAGCGGCTCGTCTAGCTGACGTATTACCATTTCCAGGACAGGTGTTCCTGTGCCGTCATTGCCGATTTGAGCCATGGCGCAGTTCACTCCATTCGCGTTACATGCAACGTCCCAGTCTCCGAACTGAGTACGCTTCCCTTCGCCCAAAGCGGTCGCAGGCTGTGGCGGTGGGGCCTGTTTATCGGCGGCTCCCAAATCCAACGTATTGTTAGCTGCGGGCTGACCTAATTTCAAACCGCCGCCATCCGATTGGCCGAATACAGGATTAACTAAGGCTGCACCTGCAATACAACAGGCGATTTTGGCTACTAATGACAATCGAAAAATCACTTTATATCCTTTGGTATTGAAAAACTGACGGGATCTGCCTCGCAAGTGTAGGTAGGGGATGGCACTCTCGCAAGATCTCCCTACATGACAACCTGGACTGATTTTAGTGCGATACGATGAGAGTACCCTTCAATTTTGAAATTTATAAGGACGAATCATGTCACTCGTACTCATCGAATCAGACACTTGGCGGCTTTGGAGCGAGCCTCGTGAAGGCGTTCAATGGATGGCGGCAGAAGTCTTTCGGGATGGAGCTTGGCATGCTGTCGTGCCGGACTGCCGACCTGCCGATGGCCCCAGAGCCGGGCAAGCATCCCATGCACCGCTAGCGGCAGCCAGTTTTCATATGCTGCCTTACAGCAATCGCATAAGAGATGGCCGGTTTGAACATCAGGGCCAGACTGTGCAGCTTGAAAACGCACAAGCGCATGCCATTCATGGCGCTTTGAGAAAACTGCCCTGGCAAGTCGTCAAGCAGGATGGCTCAACCTTAATTTGCCGAATCGATACAGCGAATCATGCAGGCGTAAACTGGCCTTGGCCAATATCGGCTGAGATAGAACAGCGAGTTGAAGGCACTACGCTCACGAGTAGAATCACACTGACCAACGAAGGTGATACCGATATGCCGGCAGGCTTTGGTTGGCACCCGTATTTTGTTCGACAGGTTAACGGCTCGGACGCGACGCTGACGTTACCTGTCACCGGTGTATTCCCAGATGCCGCAGGCGACTGCCTTCCCGATGGCGCAGCGGTTGAACTTCCACCCGAGCTCGATTTCAGACAGGCCCGGCGTCTTGACGCAAGTCAACGAATCGATTGTTGCCTTTCAGGCTTGCAAGGCAGGTGTGTGATCGACTGGCAGGAAGGTGGAATTAAGCTCGTTATGGCGTCCAGCGCTGTGTGTGAGTATTTGATTTTGTTTAACCCCGATATGCCCCACTTCGCCGTAGAACCCGTGACCAATGCAAACGATGCTTTCAATCTGGCGTCACGCTCTATCGAATCAGGCACTCAAATTTTAGCGCCCGGAGCAACTCTGGAAGCAACGATGGTCATCGAAGCTGAGGTTTACTAAGTAGCCGCCTATCGTTACCCAAATCGTGATGCCTGACGTCAAGGCATCACGGTGGAAGTACTTAGCGTCACGCCCATAGGGCCACGAGGTATATCGGCGCTCAACAATCTGCCACCACGATCAAACAGTATTTGTACGTACTCGCCTTTGGTGCCCGAGCGCGTTGCCTGTTGAAGTTCTCGAACGTTAAAGACTCGCTCATTGTCGTAGTTGATGATCAGATCTCCAAGCTCTAAACCGGCAATTTCTGCAGCTGAGCCGGTTATCACGGATGCGATACTGACACGGTTAGTATCTCCGGATTCGAACAGCAAACGATCATACGCATCGTCACCGATTTCCTCTCTCAGATTAATTCGCTGGGCATCGAGCTCTGCCAGTTTCTCGCTCAGTTCCTCAGATTCATCCCAACCTTCACGCGCAGCTTGATCAAACAACTCTAACCTTGCTAGCTGATGCTTATCACGACGATTTTGCAGATATCTCGCAGTTTGCTCATCAATACCTGCAGCTATCATATTATTCATGCGCTCCTCACCGCTTAAACGGTTGGGAGATCTAAAACGATTCTCTTGGGCTTGCGGAGTCTGCGGTTGCGCTGAAGCAGATGCTAGAGCGAGCCTTGTTGCTTCACCTTCTGCAAACGATTCAAGCTGCTGTTGGGCACTCTCCAATTCCCGGGATAATCGCAGGAGCGTTTCTGCCATTTGAGAGCGTTCCTCTCCTGCAGACAAAATCTCAATCTGCAAAGCTTCAAGCGTCAATTCGGGTGGTAGAGCCTTTCGATTGAGCTGCGTGTTACTGGATGCTACCTGCGCCCCGTTAGACTCGCTGACTTCGATCGCAACGGTTTCCGCTGAATCGAAAACACCAACCGCGAAAAGCGTTGCCACACACCCCAAAGCACCGGCAAACACCGCAATAGCACTGTGAGTGAGCAAATTTCCTTGAATTTCGTCTGTCATAACATTTGTTTTGTTTCAAGATTCAGCCCAGAATACCCAATCTATCGTCATTAAGCGGTTTTCAAAGCCCTTTGAACAACACTCCCCCCAACAAAATCAACCACCTACCGGGGTCGGACCCCAAGGCAGGAATCAACGGCTTAGGGGTGGATATCGATGTTTATGCGCATCGTGGGAGTACGTTGCTAGCACCGGAAAATACGGCAACGGCGTTTGAGATGGCTCTAGGCTTTGGTGCAGATATTTTGGAGATAGATGTCCGGCTGAGTCGGGACAATCAAGTCATAGTGACTCATGACCAACGTGTTGACCGAACGTGCAATGGCCAGGGCAATGTACGAAACCACAGTGAAAGTGAACTCAAAAAGCTTGACGCCGGCTGGCACTTTACCGATTTGCAGGGAATGAGTTACCGCGGCAAAGGCATTACCTTTATGAGCTTGTCTGATTTATTCGAACAGTTTCCAAACACACGCATCAACATAGACATAAAAGATAATTCGGATATCGCTGCAAAGGCGGTCGCTGACTGTATCGAAAAAGCAAACGCTCAACACCGGGTGAACATTGGCAGTTTCCATGGGCAAGCATTAGCGCAGTTCAGGACATTTGCACCCGGAGTAACTACCGCTGCATCACAATCCGAAGTTGCGCGGCTCTATTTCGGCAGGCACCTAAGTCGACGCTTGAAGTTTCAGTACCTACAAATTCCAACCGCTTATTACGGCCTCCCACTTGCGACAAATAGGTTTATTAAGTTTGCCCAGGGCAAAGGTGTATCAGCCGTCTATTGGACGATTAATACAAGCGCTCAAATGGAGAAGCTCATAGCAAGAGGTGTAAACGGTATTGTTACTGACAGGGTTGATTTAGCTTGTCAATTACTCGGCAAAAAACCTTCCCAGCCGAAATAACCTACCCGTTAGAGTATCCGGGTCTTAAGCCGCATACTGACAACCCAAACTTGCAGCAAAAAGATCAAGTAGCGTTTTTTCTGCACGCGCTACGTGGCCGTCCTTTTGAACGATCTCTACGCAATGCTGAACAAAGGCTTCACGGATAGCCATGGGCTGCATATGCAGAATTTGAAAGGCTGCTACCACCTCCGAGACAATACCCGTCTCGCGACTGGTTCTTCTTGGGTGCTGAGTATTCGTGTAGCACTTGAGCACCCGCTCGAACTCTTTCTCTTGTTCTGCCGGAGACGATCCTGAAGACTCAATCATCAAGGACAGCAACAGAGCGAACTCACTGCCCATTTCATCAAATGCTTTCGCATTTCGCCCATTGGCCGTAGGATCGTCTGTCAGCGTATTGATGAGCAGAACGTCAATATCCAGCTTGCTTCTTATCAGTTGTAGACTGGCATACGCGGTAAGACCATAATCATCACCCACCGATAAAAGACTCTCAAGCTTTTCAAATAAGCTGTGCCTTTCGGATGGTTCAACACAGGTGCAAATTGTTTGCGTTGCCAATTCAATGAGAGCGAGCTTTTTGGTGTCCAAATCACCTTTAAGAATCCGCCTTACCTCCTTTATGCGAGCTGAGAATTTCTTATCAAACGCAAAGGCTGCCGCGTTATAAAAATCACTCTGCTTATTAACATCGTTGCAAACAAACAATGCAAACAAGACAGCAATACTATTGCGGGCGTCAGATAATAAAATGGTGACCCCGTCAGATAAATTTTGCACGGGCTGCACATCAGATGTCACGCTGGATCGATTACCACTCAACACCCCTGATTCACCCTGATAATCAATCGAGCGGTCGACTTTGCGGCTTTTGACATCGAAGTGAGGATCAATGGCATCAATGCGCTTCTGTAAGCAAGGATGGCTGGATAGCAAGCGCTGATAAATATTTTTAATACCACCGGATTGAAAGCAGACATGGGCTAGCTCATTCGCATGCACCCCGTGCAACGCAGGCTCATTCTGATGCTGTTTAATCACACTCAATGCCGAGGCAATAGCATACGGATTACGGGTGAACTGCACCGCCGATGAGTCTGCCAGGTATTCACGTTGGCGTGAAAACGCGCTGCGTATCAATTTGCCGAGGAAGACTCCAACGCTACCGAGAGCGATTAAAAAATATCCGACAATGACACCGGGATGCAACAATTCATCGGGATGCTTTCCGACCAGGATTTTTCCAACTTCATCTATCGCCATTAAGCCACTCAATGCAATAAGCAAACGCATATTGATCGGCAAATCACCATTGGATATATGTCCGAACTCATGCGCAACAACTGCTTGAAGTTCATCCCTATTAAAACTCTCTAACGCCCCCTGCGTGACCACAATCGCGTAACGCTCAGATTTTCCGGCTGTCTGCGCCGCACCTAAAACGAATGCATTGATGCTCGATTCTTTCCTCAATATGTATACTTCTGGTTGAGGGGTACTGGATGCAATGGACATCTCTTCCACAACATTGAGCAGTTGTTGCTCTAGTTCGAATCTGGAACGATCAGACGCGTGCACAGCGCCAAATCGCCGCGCGAGGATTGCTCCACCTGCTTTAACGTCTAGGGTTCTAAAAAAGGCACCTAATAAAATGGTGGTCCAAACCAACCCGGTCAGAGCCAAGGCAGGCGATGAAGGCTCAAATAAGAGATTCGAGTGACCAAACAAGACAGCTACGGCACCTACTGCAATATGAATAAACGCCGCAGTGACGCCCATTGCCAAGAAAAAACCCACAAGCAATAGAGCTGATTGTCTTCTTCGAATTGACTGCTGATCAAAGAAATTCATCGATACAACGAACCCACATCCACAAAGGTATTACATAACGGCGGTTATGCAAATGCGACCTTAACGGACTCCTTCATTACCGGATCATCAACTTCAAATAAATCCGCTTCTTTAAACGAGCAAAGACTAGCGACTATCACAGCTGGGAATTGTTCCCTTGCCGTGTTGTAAAACATGACAGCATCGCTATACGCTTGTCTTGCGAAGGCCACACGATTCTCTGTCGATGCAAGTTCTTCGCCCAGTGCCCTCATCTGTGCGTCTGCTTTCAGGTCAGGATAAGCCTCCATCACAACATTTAAACGCCCCATGGCGCTGCTCAACGCACCTTCGGCGGATGCTAACGCACCAATCAGCGAAGGGTCTTCCGGGCGCTTTGCGGCGGCCTCACACTTTGATGAAGCATCATTCCGAGCCTTAGTTACAGCCGATAACGTTTCCGCCTCATGAGTCATATAAGCTTTGGCCGTTTCAACCAGATTCGGGATAAGTTCGTAACGCCGTTGCAATTGAACTTCAATTTGAGAGAAAGCGTTTAAATTTCGGTTTCGCAGTGATATCAGCCGGTTGTAGATAGCCACACCGACCAATGCAACAGCGACCGCGACAATAAGAGTTAACAATCCAGTACTCACGACATTCTCCACGACATTCTGTGGAAGGTATCGGCGAAAGTGCCAGAAAATGTAACCTGACGTTAAGCGCGACGACTATGTTCGAACTGAGTCAACTTTTCACCCGTAAGCGCAAATGCTTGTCCAAAGCCCATCACAAATTGCCCGTGAAACGGTTTTAATCTGAACAGTACAAAATCAGGAAGAGTTCGAAGAAGCCCTATCATTTTTCCATGTGTTACCTGCATGCTATCGAGCAGTTCATCATATCGCTGGGCATCTTTGTGAATAACTTCAGCGGTACACTGATAGCTAACCCGAGTTCGCGCAAATATTTGTTCTGAAGCAGACTCATCAGCAATGAGCATTACGGACACTTTACTATTCGTTAAAAGATCACGCGTATGTAAGGCAAGCTGACTCACAAAAATTATGATGTGATGCTCTGAGTCCGGGTCATCATCAAATATGAAAGGAGTGTATCCGCTATGAGGTTCGCCATCTTCACCTAGAGTACTTAGTACAGCACTCTGCACACCCTCTTTTAAGGCCTCGAGAATATCTTCTGGATCTCTCTTTTGTTCTTTCACAACATGCAAAATTTTAATTTTTAGTAAGCTTGCATGATAGAGCAGTTAGTAAACAGGATAAATACAAAAACGCATTATTTGACTACACCAGCTCAATAACGCTAGATTGGCTGCTTTAATCTTTGTGTACAGTCTCCGCCAATACGCACAAACCCACTGAAAAAACACTCAGGTTTATAACGAATGGATATAAGAATTTTTCATAGTAACGACACGGAGAACGTCATTGCCCTTTGGCAGGCGTGTGATTTAACACGCCCGTGGAACAGCCCCGACCTAGATATAAACAGAAAACTGGCTGTTGGCTCAGACCTTTTTCTTGTTGCAGAAGACAATGGACGGATCGTCGGTAGCGTAATGGGTGGCTATGACGGACACAGGGGATGGATTAACTATTTAGCGGTCGACCCCACTGTTCGTAAACAGGGGCTTGGGAAAAAACTCATGCTAGATGTTGAATCCCGTTTGCTGTCAAAAGGCTGCCCTAAGATCAACTTACAAGTCAGAACCGGCAATGATGATGTCATAGCGTTCTATGAAGCTATTGGTTTTACTGATGACAATTGCACCAGCTTCGGCAAGCGGCTTATTCCTGATTAGAGCGAACAACCTTATACGATTTTTTCGCAAGCGTTGGAAGCTGCCCCGACGTCCCCAACGCATAATGCATAAGCAATCGTTTTAGCGGGCCGGCACTGTCAGCAATATTCAACGCTGCGGATCTCACTTTTTGAAATGCTGTCGCCTGCGGTTTAAACGCGTGATAAAAACCATCTAGAACGGAAATCATGATGCTGTTTTCACCGCGGCGCCATCGTTCATATTTTCTTAAATGACGCCTGCTACCGATATCATGTCCGGCACCGTGCGCTGCCGCCACCACATCAGTGAGTGCAGCAGCATCAAGCATTCCCAAATTTACGCCTTGTCCAGCCAAGGGGTGAACCGTATGAGCTGCATCGCCGATTAACGCTACCCGTTCAGCGATGTAATGCTCTGCATGCGCCTTTGCAATCGGAAAACTACCTCGTTCAATCAGTTGGTGAATACCGCCCAATTCCTCGGGAAAAGCCTGTTCCATCTCATTGATAAAGTCATCATCGTTTAGGTGGCGTAATCTATCGACCTCTTCTTCGTCGTGGTACCACACCATAGACGCAAAATTTCCACACAACGGCAGAAACGCTTCCGGGCCCGTCGGCTGGAATCGTTGCCAGGTGATATCCTGCTGAGGGAGGACAGTCTGGATGGTCGCCACCAGTGCATGTTGCGGATAAGCCTGACGCTCTACCTCAATACCCGCCAAAGATCGAACAGTGGATTGAGCGCCATCGGCGCCTACCAGAAGCCTAGCGGTTATGGGTTTGTGCCCATCGCTAAGATCGCACACAACGCCGTTGTCAACCAACTGGTATCCCTGAAGACTCACGGGGCAAAGATAGTCGACGTTATCTAGCGTTAGCAACCGATCCAACAGCGCCAACTGCATCACCCGGTTTTCAACGATATGCCCTAATTCAGGCATCTCGACCTCAGAGGATTTGAAATGTGTCCGGCCCAGAGCCTCACCATCCCAGACCAGCATCTCACGATACGGACAAGCGCGACGATGGATAATTCCCTGCCATGCGCCGACGTTTTCAAACATTGCCTGTGTCGCAGCACTTAACGCAGAAACCCGTATATCGTATTTTGGATCACTGCCTGGCTCGAACGGTTCAGGCGCACGATTTTCGAGCAAAGCAATTTTTAGACAATCGCCAAGGCTATCTCGAGTAGCCAATGCCGCGGCGAGCATGCTGCCCACCATTCCACCACCTACGATGACGACATCATAGTCGTTCAAAAGAGCCGCACTCCTACGTTAACGTTTATCGATGATTCACTCGATGCCAATCGCCGTCTTCGCGAGTTATTTCGAATGTTGGCCAGAAATTATACTCCGGCTTCACAGTGACGATGCGTTTTCGCCCACTCATAGAAACAATGGTGAGCCGGGTAATCTCATCTTGTGCGCGCAGCTTAATCTGAGCCAAAAATTCATCTAAATTGTTGACTGTTTGCCCCTCTACCGCAACGACGAATCGATTTCTGTACAAGCGGTCCCACAATGCCGGGGAACCTTCACTGGTGCTGGCAATATACACACCTGGGAAATCAACACCTTTTTGATAACCTATGTCACTGAATGATTCCTGAAAATTCGCGCCAGCCCAACTGACCATACGAATTGTTCCCAAGGCTTCAATAGTTGAAGGATTCAGTGAAACATTCAGGACGTTACCATCACGAAGAATCGTTAGCGATACAGTTGGTTTCTGAGACAACGTTTCAGCGAAGAAAAGCTCAGACACGACGGTACCGTCGATAGCAATTAGGACATCTCCCGAAGCCAGTTTATCAGCGGCATCTGTATTGGGGATCAACTGATCTACATAAAGTACTCTGCGGATATCAGATGGTAATTCGAAGTATTGCATTAACCACTCATCCGGCAAGCCATACTCACGAGCCAAAGCCAAAGGTCGATACTCCAGACGCGTATCTAGAGAATAATAAGGACTACCGGACTGATACATTCGTAAGGACTCGGCTAATACGGCTGCTGGCATAGCCCATTCACGTTCACGAATTTCACGATCCTCTTCAAACGCGAAACTCATGTACACAGCATGTACGTGCCCCAACTCATCAACGAGGGGGCCTCCTAAAGAAGGCGGTACGTTCGGCACACCCAATACATCAATTGATGCCTGCTGAAATCGTGGTAATCCCGGCGGATTAAAACCGACCGTCAAGCGACTAATATCGTCGATAGGATGTGTTCGAAAAGTCCCGTCAGAACGATAACCAACCATGGTTAAATCGTCAGGTAGCGTTGTGCCGCTCTCAGCTAATGTTAAGGCTTCAAATTCGGCATTGGCCAAGCTGTCAACGTCGTATTGAACAAAGGCTATGTTGTGTCTCGGGTGTAGAAAAACCACTTTGCCCTCTAAAATTTGAGAACCAAAAAAAGTAATTTTTGCATCGCCCAAACCAATCGGTACCGTATTTCTATCGACAGCAACAAGACCAGCCTCCTTATCAATAACGAGACCTACACCTTTAAAATGACGGGCGTAGACGTTATCGATTGAGTACGGGATGCTAAAGTCAACTCGAACCATAGCGGGTGCAACGGCATTGAGTAATGAGTCTTCATACTGCGGCACTCGAAGCAAGCTGCTTCCTTGAACATCCTGTTGCACACCCAACTCAACGCTTTCACAATTCCAGAAACGCGCATCATCGACACGGTCACACAACCGATTATCGAACCAGTTATCACCAATTTCTATCTGTGCAACCTCCGAGGAAAACTCTCTACGAGGCACGATAAAACGAATGCGCTTTTTATTAGCTTTACTAGGTTTCGCTATCGCATCGATAAAGCTCTCAAGGTTAGTCATCGCTTGACCGTCAACTTCGGTGATTAACGCCCCCTGTGGCACGCCACCTTTTGTGAATACAAACCCCGAGCGCATCAGAACAACCCCTTCCTGAGGAAGGTTCATAGCACGCGCATGCTGAATTGACATGTCCTGTACGATGGAATCACCCAATTCAAATAATTTACTCGGCGCAATCGCGTTTAAATCTGTTACACCAATAACAACCGATTGTTGTTGCCCAAGCCGAATAATTTCAACATCCAGTTGCTGGCCGATCGACCGATCAAGTTTATCTTCCAAGCCTATAAAGTTGGTCACCAACTGACCATCGATGGACACCAGGATATCTCCCGGCTCTAGTATCGTATCGGCGACGCCTCCGGGTATAACCTGCCCCACTGTCAACATGCCGTTGGTTTGAGGGTCTTCGCTCCGCACCCGAGCTTCCAGCTCTTCGCTCAGCCCTAACCGCAGCAGCTCACGAAACGGTTGCTGGGAAAACAACGTTTGAAAACCTCCTCTGTCGATACTTTCACCGGCTTGCAATCGCTTCAATGCGTATTGAATTCTGGGCAAGGGTAAAAAGAAGCTGCTCGCAGTTTGCGTATTAGCTGCTGCATTAAGCGCAACTACGTCCCCATCAATATCAATAACCGGTGAACCTGAACTTCCACCCGAGGTACCTGAAGCTGCTTGTAGATAAAACGTATTGAAGTCGTTGTAACCATAGCGCCCATACGAGGGAACTTCACGGTCAAGTCTGGCAATGGTGCCTGGCAGAATAGAGAGCTGTTCACCGCCATCACTGCCGATAACGCGAATATTCATACCCGTGCTAACTTTGTCGGGTCTTAGCTGCAAGGAGGTCGGCTGAGCATACTGCAGATCTGCTGGATCGTAGCGGACGAAAGCAAAATCATGAATGGGATCGCGATACAGAGGCACAGCAACAACCCGTTCTTGGTTCTGAAAAGTCGCATTTAAACGAATGGGTCCGGAACCCACAACATGCCTGTTTGTCAGGACAATGCCCAATTCAGCATCAACAACAAAACCGGTGGCGTTGCTTCCTCCTTGCTCGGAGTCATCAAAGTTACGCAGTTGTGACAACTGCAAAGAAACCACTGAGTTGGCCGCTTTGGACACTGTGCTGGCCCAGCCTGCCTCTTCCGAGGCAACAACCCTCTGGATAGGTAATAGGAACAACACCAACAAGATCAGGGAGGTTACATGCCCGGATAGGTGGCCCACACGCCTTTCGCTGCGCGATACGGACCGTTTACTCATCCCAAATTTTGTCACTAAAGCGTACTCCTGATAATTCATTATTGTGGCGCAACAAATGTTCCACTTATGGTTGAGGTTTGCTCGGAAACTATGGAAGACTTTGTATGCAGACTCCAACTTGACCAATTCGTGCCCGAATATTGCTTTTTTTGCTTACGCACAAAATACCCTATGGGGTTTACTATAGGGCTCGGCAGATAGATTTAACGCCTAAATATTTCGACACCTTTTCATGAAAAAGACAATTCGTGAAGACGACGGGGACATCAACTGGTTCCGTGCAGCTTCGCCGTACATAAATGCTCACCGCGGTAAAACGCTGGTCATTGCCATGCCCGGCAGTTGGCTGCGAAGCGAACTACTCCCAACGCTAACACACGATCTCACCCTACTCAGTCATTTAGGCTTACGTCTCGTCCTATGTTTCGGATTGAGAGCTCAGATGGAAGATCAACTTGCTCAGGACCAAGAACAGAGCGACATTGTAGACGGTCGCAGAGTCACCGATTCTCATGCTTTAGAGACCATTATTAGCGCAGCAGGCGTTGCTCGAAACGATCTCGAATCTCGATTGTCCATGGGGCTACCCAATACCCCCATGGCCGGTGCGCGTCTGGCAGTGACATCGGGCAACTACGTAACCGCGCAGCCCTTCGGTATTCGGGACGGCATAGATTTTCAGCACACAGGCTCCGTCAGGGAAGTCCACAGTTCAGCTATCAACGCAATACTCGATGCCGGACATATGGTGCTATTGCCGCCATTAGGTTACTCACTCACAGGGGAGGTATTCAATGTGACTGTTGCCGAAGTCGCAACAGAATGTGCCATCGCACTCAAGGCCGACAAGCTGGCATTTTTCGTCGACTCTCTGCCCCTTGATGAAGATGGCTCGCCACTGCGACAAGCCAGCAGTCGCAGAATTGAGCGGGTTTTAAATAATCCGTCTCAAGCAGACAAAACCGATTCTTCAAACATGACGCTCAATACGATATTGAATCATGCCGTCAAGGCGTGCCAAGGAGACGTAGAGCGCGTGCATCTGTTGGAAAGTGACGACCCCACCGCCTTGCTGCGTGAACTGTTTACACGCGATGGCAGCGGCACCTTAATCACTATGGATCGTTGGGAACACATTCGCCCCGCAACCATTGCCGATGTTGGCGGCATCATCGAACTTATAGCGCCGTTACAAACCAACGGCACATTAGTCACGCGCTCTAGGGAGGACCTTGAGCTAGACATCGAAAATTTTGTTGTCAGCGAACGAGACGGAATGGTTGTGGCGTGTGCTGCGATTTACTTAGAGCCAGAGACAGCGACTGCCGAATTTGCATGCATCGTGACCCACCCAGATTATCAAGGTGAAGGTCGAGCCGATCAACTACTGATGCATCTTGAAGAACGCGCCAGAGAATTAAATTGTGTCAGCGCCCGGATACTTAGCACACACACTGGCCATTGGTTCGTTGCTCGAGGATACTATGAAACATCGCGTCAGGAATTACCACCAGCACGGCGTGTTAGCTACAACGAACAAAGGAATTCTAAGATTTACTCGAAACGTCTTGATTTGACATAGCAGCCTTGAACTATAAACCCGCAAGCGTTCTATCGCTCTGCAATTTCTATGTGCAAATTCGCCAAGGCGACCAATCGATCTCGATTACTGTCCATCTGCAACAACTCGAATTTAGCTTCATTCGCCAGTGGTAACACTTCTAACAATCGGTGAATGACCCAATCCGCATCGTCTAGCTTCTTATCTTCATAGCGCGATTCGGTATCCAGATAATCGAGGATGAGTTCCAGTTTCTTCGCTAACAGCTCGAACTCCGGATCCATCGTCGTCGCAGCCTTTTTAGGTATAGGCGCTACCTCGCCTATTAAAAGGCCAGAGTCATTAGAGCTATAGGTCAGGAGCGTAAATTCTTCGATACCTCGTGCGGTGATGTGCAGCAATCCATCTGCTCCCTGATCAAAATCTACGATTGAAACACGCGTACCCAAGGGATAAGGCTCTGCGACATCCTCCGACTCTTTTCCCTGTTTAATGAGACAAATGCCAAAACCCGAATCATTTTTGAAGCACTCTTTGACCATGTCGATGTATCGACGTTCAAAGATACGTAACGGCATTAAGCCGTCTGGCATAACGATACTGGAAAGGGGAAAGAGCGGAAGTTGCATAGATGCTTTAGCTTTCGTCGATGCCCCAACGCGGCATCAATGCCTGCTTGACATCTAACTGGTCAAGAACTCGCGCGACCACAAAATCGACTAGATCGTCGACGGTCTTCGGCAGGTTATAAAAGGCTGGATTTGGCGGCATTATGACGACTCCAGCCCGAGCTAAGCGCGTCATGTTTTCCAGATGAATTAGCGAGAACGGCATTTCACGAGGCATTACGATCAACTTTCGACCTTCCTTAATGACGACATCAGCTGCTCGCTCAAGTAAATTGTTACACGTACCAGCTGCCACCGACGCCAAGGTGCCTGTGGTACATGGGCAGATTACCATGGCATCTGGTGCGCCCGATCCACTTGCCACCGGGGCTGTCCATTCTTCCTGTCCAAACGCCTTGAGCTGTCCCTCCCGCGCGCCATAGCTTTCCGAAAACTGGGATTGCACCTGAGCCGTCCTGGAGGGAACATTTAGATCGGTGTCCATTCCCATGACGATGCGCGCCGGCTTCGACATGAGAACATACACCTCACAGTTGGCTTTGATCAAACACTCGATAAGCCTCAGTGCGTATTGAATACCCGATGCACCGGTCATTGCGACGCATATCGTTTTGTCAAATTCCCGGCTCACTGTCGTCCCCCTTTCAAGAGACTCAGAGAACCGGGTACATCATGACTGGTTGAATTGATCAAGGCTTTACAACCAACTCCACTCGGCGATTGAGCGCTCGGCCTTCTCGTGTGTCATTGCCTGCAACTGGCCGTTGTTGCCCGTAACCCAGCGCTCCTAGACGGCGTGAATCAACTCCACCAACCGACTCTAGGTAATTCACCGTATTCGCAGCACGGGCTACCGATAGCTCCCAATTGCTCGGAAAGATAGCTTGCAAATCACCGGTGACAGGAATGCTATCGGTGTGACCTTCGACAACGATATCGTTATCTAGATCTTTTACGGATGCCGCTACACTTGCCATCAATCTGCGACCAGCTGCACTTAGACGGGCCCGTCCTGAATTAAACAGTGCCTGACTTGGCAAGTTGATAACGACACCGTTGTCATCGCGTATGGTCACTTCCACATTTTCAACGCCATTACCTTTCAAGCGTTCGGCAACAATTTCGCGCAACGCAGCTGCACGGTTTGACTCTTCTGAGCTTTGCTCCGTGATAGCCCTGAGCTGACCCGATAACTCCGTATTTTCAGTTCGTGCCTGTGTCAGGTTCTCACGTTCATTACGAATCTCATCACGTAACCCCACAGCGAATGCATCAGCGTCAGCCAGTGCAGAAGTGAGCGTTTCATTATTGGTATTCGCATCAGCAAGCTGAGATTCGAGTGCAGTCGCCGCCTTATCCATCTCGCTAACCTGCGTCTCTAACGCAAGTTTTTCAGCCTCTAAAGCTTCCTTACGCGCCTGCAAATCAAGCACACTCTTCTCTGCTTCAGCAAGCTCCGCTTCAAGAGCATCTTTAGCCGAGACAGTATCAGCAACCTGTTGTTCAAGATTTTTCTGCGCGTCCGCAGCCGCTGCACTACTTGCATCTGCCGATTCAACGGTTGTTGCTAACTCAGTTTCCAGTTCACCCACACGTGTTTCGTTAGCCGCTGCCCTATCCGTTGCCACTGAAAGTTGGCCTTCTAAATCACCAACCATAACACCCAGTTCTACAACTTCAGACAGGAGACCATCTCGCTCACCAACAACACCGCTAAGCTGTGCAGACAAACCCTCTGCATCCGCAGCACTTGCAGCTGCCAAGGCTTCAGCTGCCTCGTTCGCAGAACCTAAGTCTGATTCGAGTGTTGCTTTGTCTGCTTCTAAGAGCTCAACCTTTCCAGTCAGCTCAGCGTTGTCAGACTCTAAATTTGCCAATGCTTGGTTCAGCGCAGCTTGTTCAGTCTCCAGAGCACTTAACTGCTCAAGGGAGGCATCGCGGGCTGCGCTCAAGTCTGCGACCTGTGTATTTAGCTCAGCATTGCTGGCTTCCAAAGATTCTGCAACCGTCGCACCTTCACCCAATTGAGCGTCTTTTTCATTGATGGTTTCTTGCAGCTTAACAACTCGTTCGAACAACGCAGTTTTGTGCGACTCTAACTTTGCCACATCAGCGCTGGCCTCAGCATCACTCTCTTCCAACAAGTTCTGCATTTCACCGATCTTCATGAACAAGGCTGATTTTTGTGTTGAGAGTTCACCTACTTGAGATTCTGCACTGGCTTTGACGTCAGCTGCTGCAGCTAACTCAGCTTCAAGTTCACCAACACGCGCCTCTAATTCACCTGCTCGGTTTTCCAAAAAAACCACAACAGAACCATTGGTTTCAGCCTGAGTTGAGAGCGCTTCGATTTGGGTCTGCATTTCACCCACTTGTAATTGCAATGCAGACTTTTGCGTTTCTAACAATGCCATATCTGCATCGGCGGACCCTTTAGCTTCTGCAGCCGCATCCAGATTGCCCTGTAGTTCACCTATTGTTGCTTGAAGCGCAGCTTTTTGAGCTTGCAACTCAGCGAAACCGGAGTTGTTAGCTTCAGCGTCTGCCATGACTGACTCAATACGAGTTTGCATGGAGCCTATCTGCATCTGTAAGGCAGCTTTCTCAGCTTCAAGATCTTTAAAGGCTGACGCTTGCTCAGCCGCTTCGGTAGCAACGGCCAATTGAGCTTCTAAATCACTTATTTGAGTCACCATGCCTGCACGTTGCGCATCAGCATCACCTATTTGGCTACGTAGCAGTGAAATAGCAGGTACTTGCTCGTCAACGGTTGCCTGAAGCTCAGCGATTTGTACATTCTTTCCTTCAATCTCGCTTTGCAAGGAGGCACTACGCTCGCGTAGTTCCGCCAATGACGATTCCTGTTCCGCAACGGTTGCCATAAGTGACTGACGCTCGGCCTGGTTGGCAGACAACTCACCTTCTAACGACGTTGCCCGACTTCTCAGCTCAGAGATAGCCGGTACCTGCAAATCAATAGTGGCCTGCAATTCCTCAGATATTGCCTTTGCCGCTGCAACTTGCTCGCTTTGTGTCCCTTTTGTCTCTTCTAGTAGACCTTCTAACTCGCCAACTCGAATCGCCAGTTCAGCGCGCTGTGCATCAAGATCGTTACTGCGCGTGCGTAGCTCAGACAGTGCGGGAACCTGTAGATCGATGGTTGCTTGAAGCTCTGCTAACTGCTCGTTGTAGGCTGCTTGCTCTTGTGCAGCAGCCGCTTTTGCAGCAGCCAACTCCTCTTCTAAAACGGCGCTTCGTGCACGAAGTTCGCTAATGGCAGGCTTCTGTAAATCGACGATAGCTTGAAGCTCTCCTGCTTCAGCTTGCAATTCTACAATTTCGTCTGTCGCCGCTTCTTTCTCTGATTCCAGCGCAACCTGTGCACTGGACAGAGTGTCGCGATCGGTTTCAAGCTGCACCACTTGCGCAAGCAGTGCTTCTTTCTCGGCGAGCAATGCATCTCTCTCTTCAGACAATGCCGATGTCTGCGATTGTAGATCAGCCAGATTGTTGTTCAGAGTCTGACTCTGCAGGCCAAATTCGCTTTGTAAACTCTGGATTTGCGTGTTGCTTGATTCAGCCACTTCAGCGCTCTGAGCCTCCACCGCTTCAAGCCGTGTTTGCAATCCTCCCATCGCCATTTGCAACTGCGCTTTTGAATCGCTGAGTACCACAGTTTGAGCGGTGAGATCATCGACCTCTAGCTGAAGCGCTTGTTTCTGAGCCTCAAGCTCTCCGATTTCCGCGTTCAATTCTACCACTTGATTATCGAAGTCGGTTTGAAGAGTGGTTAAGTTCTGTTCTGTGGCTTCAAGTGCCGTGTCTTTCTCAGTTGTACTAAATAACAACGATTGAATTTCTGTACTCAACTCGCCCATTTTTGAGTCACGTTGCTCTATTTCACTTTGAGCAGCAGCATACTGGTCGTTTAAAGCTGAAAATTGTGCTTCCAGATCAGCAAGAGCGGCAGCTTTTTCAGCAATTTGCGATTCTAGATCGGCCTCTGTGTTGGCAAGATTGGTTTCAACACTTGCCAAGGCTTGTCCCTGCGCACCCAGTTCGTCTTGTGTGCTTGCAAGCATGGTGCGAGATGTTGCCAATTCCGCTTCCGTATCTTCTAGCGCCACCTGAGTTTGAGCCAAAGCGGCCTCAGTTTTCGCAAGATGGGTTTGGGACAGCTCTAAATTGTCTTCTAGAGATCCCACCCTTGTGCGCAGATCGCCTAACTCACCTTCTAACAGTGCTTTCTTGGCCTCGAGTTCGCCAATCTCGGCGTTCATTATTGCCACATCTGTGTCGTAAAGGCTCAGTAAGGTGTTGTAACTGGCTTCTGCATCTGCAAGCTCAACACTGACAGAATCGCTTGAAGCTTGAAGCGACTGAATCTGAGCATCGATTGAACCCATGTTAATTTCACGAGATTGCAGCGCAGCTGTCTGGCTACCTACTTGCTCGTTCAGGTCAGCAATTTCTGCCTGAAGGGCAGCAACGCGCGTTTCTGAAGTTGCCGTGAACGCCTCGATCTCACCTTGCAAGGCTGCAATCTCTGCCTCCAGGGCCATCGTCTTTTCTTCATTGCTACTGGCCGTAGATGAAAGCTCAGCTTCCAGCTCACCTATACGCTGCTCTGCTGCTGCCACAGTTTCGGCAGCTTGCTGCTGAGCTGCGGTCAGAGCTTCGGATGCTTCCTGACTGGCCGCTGCCAGTTGCTCATCGGCTTTCACAGCTGCCGCTAGCGCCTGCTCTTCAGCCACAGCTAAAGATGCACTTAGCTCGGCCTCTAGCGCCGCTACGCGTTCGTTGGTCTGTAAATCAAATGAAGCAACTGCCTGTTCCAACTCAGCAGCGGCTGCAGCTCGCTCTAATTCCAACGCCTGGATTTGATCGGAGGATGCCTGAAGCTGAGCTTCTAAGTCGGCGATCGTACCCTCCAACCCGGTTTTTGATTCAGTGACGTTGGCCAACAGCCCTTGGACTTCAGAGCGGCCTTGATCAAGCTCGGATACTTGAGTTTGCAACGCCGCCAATTCAGCTTCTCGCGCGCTGATGGCCTCTTCCAGGGAGGCTTGCTCACTTCTTAAGTTTTCGATGTCTTTTTCAGCATCGCCCAACTCAGCTGTCTTTTGGTCCAGAAGAGCGCTGACCTTAGCCCTGTCTTCTTGTGTGCTTCTTAGGTCGCTGTTGGTGCTGGACTGCGCAATCCATGCTCCTATCAGCCCTAGTAAGGCCAATGCAGCAAGGACGAATTTCAATTGATATGAAGATCGGCTGGGAGCCTTTTCAAAATCTCTAAACATGAGGTCTATTCCGGTGACAGGGGTCGTGCAACGAATTTATTCGGATACCGCCATCGTAGCGAAAAGAGAAACGCGCCACAATCTCGACAGCGATGAAAAACAGTTTTTACTCGATCCTTTCAGTACACTAGCCATTATTCCATCCTATTCCTGACGGAACTGCAAAACAGTGCGAATTCATCTTAGCGCTCTAGGCTGTCGGCTCAATGAAGCCGAATTAGAGCAATGGGCAACCGCTTTCAAGGGTGCCGGCGATCAAATCACCACCACCCCGGACGATGCGGACGTCATGGTGATGAACACTTGTGCCGTAACGAGAGAGGCGGTACGCAAATCACGACAAAAACTACAGCGCCTGCAAAGGGACAATCCTGCGGCAAAGCTTGTGGTTAGTGGCTGTTATAGCGAACTGGCACCGGCATCCGACATGGCAGAGCTCGGTGTAGACCTCGTCGTTCCCAATACCAAGAAAGATAATTTGGTTGCCTTAACCCGTGAGGCATTTGTACAACCCGACATGCCGCAAGCTGCGACGATACCCGCTAGCACTGCATTATTCAACCGGAACAGACACCGTGCGTTCATAAAAATTCAGGACGGATGCCGCTACCGATGCACTTTTTGCATTGTGACAGTTGCTCGCGGGGCCGAACGCAGCCGCTCGATCAGCGAAATCGTTGAAGAGGTTCGTGCGCTGGAATCAGAAGACGTCAAGGAAGTTGTTTTAACCGGAGTGCACGTCGGAGGTTACGGGTCCGACCTAGACACGGACTTGGCCTCACTGGTCAAGGCTTTGATCGAAGATACCGACATTCCCAGAATACGCTTCGCTTCGGTGGAGCCGTGGGATCTGTCGGAGAATTTTCTCGATCTCTTCGAGAACCCACGAGTGCAACCCCATATGCATTTGCCACTCCAAAGTGGCAGCGATACCGTCTTAAGACGAATGGCCCGTCGCTGTAAAACGCAGGCGTTTAACGAATTAACAACAGCGCTGGTCAAGGCTGTGCCCAATTTCAACATTACCACCGATATTATTGCAGGCTTCCCCGGTGAAACAGACGAGGAATGGCGAGAATCGCTGGCGTTTATCGAAACTCAACGTTTCGGTCATATCCATGCTTTCACGTATTCTGAGCGCGAAGGCACCAAAGCCGCCACGCTACCCGACTCGGTTCCTATGGCGGTTCGTCAGGAACGCAGCCGGGAGCTACACGAATTGGCAGAACGCTTGAAGCACGCGCAGCTCGAACGCTCCGTCGGAGACACCGCCGACGTCTTGTGGGAGCGCGGGCGTGAAATAAGCGAAGACGATGGCACGATCTTGTGGCGGCATCAGGGGTACACGCCTAACTACCAAAGAGTGATGACCGTTAGTACAAGCAACCTTGCCAATCAAATTTTGCCCGTAAAGATGCGCGCAGTAGAAAATGGCAAATTACTTGGTGAGGTCGTTTAGGCCTTCAGTCCACAACGCGCCGCAAGAATACAGCGTCGGACTACAACTCCAAAGGCATATGTCGGTTGACGTCTTTGTATAGCAAGTAGCGGAATTTGTCCGGACCACCGGCGTAACAAGCTTGTGGGCAGAAGGCCCGCAGCCATAGAAAGTCCCCCGCTTCGACTTCGACCCAGTCCTGATTCAGCCGATAGACCGCTTTGCCCTCTAGTATAAAAAGACCATGCTCCATGACGTGTGTTTCCGGAAACGGAATGACTCCACCCGGTTGGAACGTCACGATATTCACGTGCATGTCATGGCGAAGGTCAGTCGGATCGACAAATCGAGTAGTTGCCCAAGCGCCGTCAGTATCAGGCATAGGAATCGGTTTAACCTGCTGATCACTCGTGATGATTGCCGCGGGTTTTTCAATGCCATCGACAAATTCGTACTTTTTGCGAAGCCAATGAAAGGTCGCAGCGTCAACTCCCGTATTCAACAACTCCCAACGGACACCACAGGGAATGTAAACGTAGCCACCGGCCTTCAGCTCGTGAGATGCAGGTTTACCTGAGTCATCATAAAGTGTCAGTGACAAAGACCCTGACACCACAAACAAAACACATTGTGCTTCTGGATTGGGTTCCGGATTAAGCGACCCGCCACCGGGTTGCACTTCGACCAAATACTGTGAGAACGTCGTGGCGAATCCTGACAAGGGCTTTGCAATGACCCATAACCGAGTCTCATTCCAGTGTGGAAGATAACTTGTGACTATGTCAGTGAACACACTACGTGGAATTACGGCATAAGCCTCAGTAAATACCGCACGCTCGCTCATTAGAGCCGTTTGCGCAGGCAGTCCTCCCGCAGGGACATGATATTGACTCATAGCAGCATAACTCAGTAAAAATGACAAAAAACCGGCCCAATTGAGGCAGTTTTCTTGTGTAAATGGTTAATCACGGCGCAACAGTTATTGCCACCGCAATCACGTACGTATACCCCACTACGATAGCAGCTAGACAGGCTACCGCCCACATTCACAGCGCAGGGATTCACATTGCAAGCCTGGCAAGTTGAGACGATCACAGGCTTTGTACGAGCAGACGAGAAAACCAAACCGTATAATGGCGTTAGTCCTTGCGCCAGTCGGAACACTTGATATATGACTCACTATCCAGAAATCGCCTTTAACCAGATATCGAATTAATGGAAGCCTATATTCTTGATTGGCTGAATTTGCTGGGCCGCTGGGCTCACCTCGTAACCGGCATTGCCTGGATCGGCGCCTCTTTCTACTTTATTTGGTTGGACAATAATCTCAAGCCACCTAAACAAGCTGACGATGCCGAGAAAGGTGTTGGAGGCGAGCTATGGGCTGTTCATGGAGGCGGTTTTTACCACTCGCAGAAGTACAAAGTTGCGCCACCCGAGTTGCCTGAAAAGCTTCACTGGTTTAAGTGGGAAGCCTACACAACCTTCATTACCGGGGCTTTTTTACTTGCGCTTATATATTGGTACCAGGCAGAAATTTATCTAATTGATCCAAGCGTTATGGATTTGTCTAAGCCGGTGGCCATTGCCATAGGCATGTTTACCATCGCTGGCGGGTGGATAATCTACGACACGTTATGTAAATCCCGCCTCGGCCAAAACGAAAACACCATGACGCTCGTCCTGTTTGTTGTGTTGAGTTTTACAGCCTGGGCTTTATGTAACGTTTTTGGTGGTCGGGGTGCCTATATGCACTTTGGAGCGATGTTAGGCACGATCATGGTTGCCAATGTGTTTTTCATCATTATGCCGGGGCAACGCGATCTCGTCGCCGCAAAGCAACAAGGAAGAGCGCCAGACCCCTCCCATGGTGTCAAGGCTAAACAACGGTCCGTGCATAACACATACTTCACGCTGCCCGTACTGTTCGTCATGATTAGTAATCACTACAGCATGACGTACGGCCATGAATACAACTGGTTAATCCTTATTGCCATGACGCTGATAGGTGCGCTAATCAGAGTGCATTTTGTTAAGGCTCATTTTGGACATCCTTCGCCATTTCCACTGATTGCAGCGGGCATACTGCTGGCAACGCTTATCGCAGCACTGGCACCCTCTAAAGTGGGATCGTCAGGGGGCATAGAAATCGCCGAAACTACCGTGATACCTACGTTAGATGAGGTTCATGGCATAGTTCAGCAACGCTGCGCCTCGTGCCATCACCGCGAGCCATCACATCCGGGATTCGTCACAGCTCCAGCGGGAATTCAATTTAACGATGCCGAATCAGTATTGGCCCAGGCTCGCGCAATTTACCAGCAAAGCGCAGTTACACGAGCCATGCCTATCGGCAATTTAACCGGCATGACCGACGAAGAACGGCAGTTAATAGCTAATTGGTTTTCAGCAAAATCTGCAGTAAACCAATGATTTAATTCAAAGATCTAAGACTTGGCCGTAACAAGCCGAGCTATACACTTGTGCCTTGGCACGAGCTGTGTAGGTTCTAGAGAAACTAGTACCATAGTTCATTCGACCTAACCTTTAAGGGAAGACAATACGACGACATGGCTACAAACCCGATGCTTGACGCTGATGAGATCGAAACACAGGAGTGGCTTGATGCCCTGGAAGCGGTAATAGAACACGAAGGAGCAGAGCGCGCCCACTACCTTCTCGAAAGACTCATCGATAAGGCCAGGCGTTCGGGTGCAAATCTTCCGTACGATTCAAGCACAGCCTATGTGAATACCATACCTTTGCATCTGGAGGCTAAGAGCCCCGGTGACTCAGAGATTGAACATCGACTGCGATCCATGATCCGCTGGAATGCAACCGTTATGGTTCTGCGTGCTCAGCGCAATGACTCTGGGCTGGGTGGTCACTTAGCGAGTTTTGCTTCAGCAGCGACGTTGTACGACGTCGGCTTTAATCACTTTTTCCATGCGCCGACACCCGATCATGGTGGAGATGTCGTCATGATGCAGGGCCATTGCGCTCCAGGTATCTATGCACGCTCATTTATGGAAGGTAGGCTGACAACCGAAGATCTCGATAAATTTCGGCGTGAGGTCGATGGCGATGGGCTCTCCTCATACCCTCATCCTTGGTTAATGCCTGACTACTGGCAGTTCCCAACGGTGTCTATGGGCTGGTGCTCGCTGACGTCTATCTACCAGGCTAGATTTATGAAGTACCTTCAGGATCGCAGCCTTGCGCGAACAGACAATCGCCAGATTTGGGCCTACCTGGGTGATGGAGAAATGGACGAGCCCGAGTCGCTAGGGGCTATCTCGCTGGCTGGTCGCGAGAAACTAGACAACCTTAATTTTGTGATCAACTGTAATCTGCAGCGCCTAGACGGGCCCGTCCGCGGAAACAGTAAAATCATTCAGGAACTGGAAGGTGTTTTCCGGGGTGCAGGCTGGAACGTCATCAAAGTTATCTGGGGTTCTTATTGGGATCCCCTACTTGCTCGAGATAAGTCCGGCAAGTTGATGCAACTCATGATGGAAACAGTGGACGGTGAGTACCAGAACTGTAAAGCCAAAGGCGGTGCTTACACCCGTGAACACTTTTTTGGAAAGTACCCTGAAACAAAAGCACTCGTAGCCAACCTCTCAGATGAAGATATCTGGCGACTTAATCGAGGTGGCCATGACCCACACAAACTTTACGCGGCTTATACACAAGCGGTTGAGCACAAAGGACAACCCACCGTCATATTAGTAAAGACCGTAAAAGGTTATGGGCTGGGTGAATCCGGTGAAGGCACCAATGCGACCCACCAACAAAAGAAAATGGATCTAGAATCGCTGCTGAAAATGCGCGATCGCTTTGGGCTAGATTTGACCGACGAGCAGGTTAAAAACTATGAGTACATTAAACCTGATCCTGAAAGTGCTGAGATCAAATACATGCAAGAGCGCCGTAAAGCGCTGGGTGGTTACCTGCCGCAAAGAAAGAAATTTGCGGCACCTTTAGAAGTTCCCCCATTAAGTGTTTTCCAACCAGTGCTTGATGGTTCGGGCGATCGTGAAATGTCTACAACGATGGCATTTGTTCGCATGCTCACCATACTTACTCGTGATAAGAAGATTGGTAAAAACATTGTCCCAATCGTACCCGATGAAGCCAGAACATTCGGTATGGAAGGCATGTTCAGGCAACTGGGCATCTACTCCTCGGTCGGACAGTTATATGAACCACAAGATCGCGACCAGATCATGTACTACAAAGAAGATAAATCTGGTCAGATTTTAGAAGAAGGTATTACCGAAGCAGGCGCTATGGCCAGTTGGCTTGCTGCCGCCACGTCGTATTCAACACACGGCGTAAACATGTTGCCTTTTTATATCTACTACTCCATGTTCGGTTTCCAGCGTATCGGCGATCTCGCCTGGTTAGCCGGCGATATGCGTGCCTGTGGATTCATGATCGGTGGGACCGCAGGACGCACAACGTTGAATGGTGAAGGCCTTCAACATGAAGACGGTCATTCCTTAGTTCTGTCGAACACCATCCCTAACTGTGTCAGTTACGACCCATGCTTTGGCTATGAGATGGCTGTCATTATTCATAACGGTATGACACGCATGTTCACCAACAACGAGAGCGTGTACTTCTATATCACTG
This sequence comes from Granulosicoccus sp., assembly GCA_045110515.1. Classification (GTDB taxonomy): domain Bacteria; phylum Pseudomonadota; class Gammaproteobacteria; order Granulosicoccales; family Granulosicoccaceae; genus Granulosicoccus. Next base: position 68,717 of record JBGCGD010000004.1, read on the forward strand.
CGATGAACGAAAACTATATTCATCCGGCTATGCCTAAAGGTGCGGAAGAAGGCATTGTCAAAGGTATTTACAAGTTCAGAGAAGTCGCCGACGGTGACGCTAAAGCTGCCGCAAAATTCGACCACAAGGTTCGATTGTTAGGTGGCGGAACTATTCTGCGAGAGGTTATTGAAGCCGCAACCATGCTTGAAAGAGACTGGAACATCGGTGCAGAAATTTATAGCGTCACCAGTTTTAATGAACTCGCTCGAGATGGTCTAGACGTTGAACGTTGGAACATGCTGCATCCGAATGACGAGCCACGAATCCCTTACATCACCCAGATTCTAGGCGATGATGACTCACCGGTTGTCAGCTCAACGGATTACATGAAAACCTATTCGGACCAAGTACGCGAATATGTTCCTGCCACATTCACGGCATTAGGTACAGACGGCTTCGGCCGATCTGACACGCGTGAAAAACTGCGTGAGTTCTTTGAAGTCGACAGACGATACGTCACTGTGGCGGCCCTGCACTCTTTGGCAAAGGATGGAAAAATGGATAACGTCAGCGTTGCCAAAGCGGTCCAGCAATATGCCATTGATCCGGACAAACCAAACCCGGCGACGGTTTAGGGGGCGATACTATGAGCAATGAGGAAAACACCCCGAGCGTTGATATCGTAGTCCCGGATATCGGAGACTCTGAAAACGTCGAAGTCATCGAGATTCTTGTCTCGGTGGGCGATAGCGTTAGCGTCGATGATTCAATGGTAACGCTTGAAAGCGACAAAGCCAGTATGGAGATCCCAGCCAGTGATGCTGGTGTTATAGAGTCCTTGTCCATCTCTATTGGCGACACCGTGAATTCAGGCGATGTTATTGGAAAAATGAGCGTCATAGGCTCATCTGTAAGCGCCGAAGTTGAGGGTGCTGTCGACGCTGCGCCCGAAGCGAAAGAAGAGCCGGCTAAAGAACTTGCACCCACACCCGCGCCCACCCCCGCCCCCGCGGCGGCTCCAGGTGGAACACCGAAAAACACGAGCGGCAGTTCGGGCAGTAAAACCGGGTCACCCACGGCGCATATTAAAGACGACAACATCCGTAAGGCTCATGCGAGCCCCGGTGTTCGACGCTACGCCCGAGAACACGGTGCCGACCTTGCTCTCGTTCAGGGAACTGGCCCGAAGAACCGTATTTTAAAAACCGATGTCATGGCGTTTATCAAACAAGCCATGGAAGGAATGAGCTCTAACTACGGTGCAAGCGGAAGTGGATTTGCTAGTGGCGGATCGGGCATCCCCGCTATCCCCGAAGTAGATTTCTCTAAGTTTGGTGACGTTGAACGTGTTGAGTTAGGAAGAATCAACAAACTCAGTGCAGCCAACCTTCATCGTGCGTGGCTTAACCTTCCCATGGTGACTCATCATGACTCCGCTGACATCACGGAGATGGAAGCGTTTCGGAAACAGTTAAAAGGTGAGACAAAAGAAGGAGACGCCAAAATCACGGGGCTGGCGTTTCATATGAAAGCGCTGGCTAAAACACTAAAAGTATTCCCCAAGCTGAATAGTTCTTTGTCGGCAGATGGAGAAGCTTTGTTTTACAAAAAATATTTTCATATTGGTATTGCTGTAGATACGCCGAATGGTCTTGTTGTGCCAGTGTTCAGAGATGTGGATAAGAAAAGCATCACTGAGCTTGCCGAAGAGATGGCAGACATGAGCACAAGGGCCCGAGCAAAAAAACTTAAGCCTGATGAAATGCAGGGTGCAAGCATGACGATTTCCAGTTTAGGTGGAATCGGTGGTACTGCTTTTACACCCATTGTTAACCCTCCTGAAGTAGCCATACTGGGAATAACCCGCGCCAGCATGCAGCCTGTCTGGAATGGCAGCGAGTTTATTCCACGATTGATGTGCCCACTCGACCTTACCTACGATCATCGCGTAGTGGATGGTGCAGACGCAGCAAGATTTATGGCGCAGTACATCAAAGAAATCAGTGATATTCGTCGGTTGAGTCTATAGATCATGAGTGAATTACAAACGATCAAAGTACCAGACATCGGCGATGTCGATGACGTAGAAGTGATTGAAGTGCTGGTGTCTATTGGTGACACAGTTGCATTAGAAGACTCTTTAATCACTGTTGAAAGTGACAAAGCTAGCATGGAGATTCCTGCCCCGGTCGCCGGTGTCGTCACATCACTCATTGTGAAGACGGGTGATAGAGTGGCAGAAGGCAATGACATATTAGTGATCGATATTGCTGCAGCAGATGCCCCCGAACCTGCGCCGGAGCCTGCAAGCAAGCAAGCTGACGTAGCAGTTGCATCCAATGCAAGTGAATTGCCCGCTGATGTTTCTCAGCCCGCAACAGTACCGGCTTCGGCTGTGTCTCAAAGCAACTCACCCACCGCAGATGAAAACTACGATCTTGTTGTTCTCGGTGCCGGACCCGGAGGGTATACGTCCGCATTCAGAGCCGCAGACCTGGGGCTTAAGGTGCTGTTGGTGGAGCGCTACCCCATTCTAGGTGGCGTTTGCCTAAACGTCGGGTGTATCCCGTCAAAAGCCCTCTTACACACCTCAGCAATCATCCAGGAAACTCGTGACATGGCCGCTCATGGCGTCACGTTTGGCGAACCCAGTATCGATATCGATAAGCTGCGCGGATTTAAAAACGAGGTTATCGGTAAATTAACCGGTGGGCTTGCAGGGTTGGCTAAACAACGAAAAGTAGCCGTCGCCCACGGTAACGCAGCTTTCACATCCACTCATACATTGAGCATCACCGATGGCGATGATGTGAAAACCATTGGGTTCACTAACGCGGTCATTGCGGCGGGTTCGAAAAGCATTCGTATACCCGGGTTCCCTTACGACGACCCACGGTTAATGGACTCAACCGGCGCTTTGGAGCTTGCCGATATTCCTAAGCGGCTGTTAGTCATTGGAGGTGGCATTATCGGTCTAGAGATGGGCTGCGTGTATGCAGGCTTAGGTTCTAACGTGACCGTCGTGGAGCTCTCTGAAGGCTTAATGCCAGGTTGTGATAGAGATCTGGTGCGTCCTCTTGAGAAGCGTTTGCGCGCTGATTTTGAGAATATATTCTTAGGTTCCAAGGTCACAGGTATGACATCGGCTGATGCAGGACTGACAGTCACCTTCGAAGGTGGGAAAGCGCCAGAGAGCGATACCTTCGATCGTGTGCTTCTCGCGGTTGGACGCAGCCCTAACGGACACGAAATTGCTGCGGATGTTGCTGGTGTTCACGTTGATGAGCGTGGGTTCATTCCCGTGAATTCTCAGCAACGTACCAACGTCGACCACATCTTCGCTATTGGCGATATTGTCGGTCAACCCATGCTTGCACACAAAGCAACACATGAAGGCAAAGTGGCAGCAGAAGTCGCAGCCGGACAAAAATCTTACTTCGATGCCAAGACTATTCCATCCGTTGCCTACACTGACCCTGAAGTCGCTTGGATGGGACTCACAGAAACAGCAGCGAAAGCAGAGGGCATTCCAGTGGCTAAGGGAGCATTCCCATGGGCTGCCAGCGGACGCTCATTGAGCATGGGACGAAGTGAAGGCATGACCAAAGTCATCTATGACCCGGAAACCAAGCAAGTGCTGGGTGCGGGTATGGTTGGACCGAATGCTGGAGAACTTATTTCAGAGGCCGTGCTCGCCTTAGAGATGGGTGCTGATATTGAAGATATCGCACTGACAGTTCACCCGCATCCGACACTATCTGAAACGTTTAATTTTGCGGCTGAGGTGGCTGAAGGCACAGTTACCGATATTTACGCACCCAAAAAAAGATAGACGCCGTGTTCTAACAAGCGATGGTAAGAAACACTTACCATCGCTGTCACGACATGCGCGGTATTTGAGTAGTTGCTAAATTGAACTCGCAGGCCTACCCGTGGCTAATGCGGAAACGCGGCTTTCGAAAAACACAGTTTGATCACCGTCTTTGACGCTGGTGTCTTTACGATCAAACGATAGTGTTAATGAGCTCGCTCCAGCAGCTGTGGCCTTCTCTCTTGCTAACTGCTCGCATTTGTCTTTAGCCGCCTGCACCCCCTCTTCCAGATCTTCAAACTCAACTGGCCCATCTGGAAACAATACGCTGACGCGCTTGCCGCCAGCAGGTGCTATTGAAATAACCTGCTCTTGCCTGACGGTTCCTACAACGGCACCCAGTGCGTTCGCTACGTGCGCATAATCAGGTAAGACCACCTCAGTATCCAACAACGTCGCAGCACTAGAGTAGTAACTGGCAGCAGGAGCGCCCAATCCAACCACAGGGACATCCAACTTCGCATTGAGCGATATCAAACTACCATCACGACCACTGATTGTTTTTCGAATGAGCGATAGTTGAGATTCGGTCAGAGTAGCCGTTTGATCATCACAAGACGCGACGGTATCTAGTAATACCATTGCAGTGTCTTCGGAGATGAGCTGCATTACAGATGAGGCGAAGGCTTGTGTATCAGCAAACTCCTGCCCTAAATTATCTACCGCATACCGCATCAACAAAGAAGCGCCCAGGCTAGCTCCCCGAGTTTCCCAGTCGGATTGAATACCCAAAATATGGCAGGCGTCACTGGGGGTAAACCCTGAGCGTAGAACAACCCCCCGTTGTTCAAGTTTATTCAACGCACGTTCTAGAGTCTGGTCACTGAATAGCGCTTGTAACGATATAGGACCTTGCGCTATCCGCTCATATAACTCACGCTGTTGTAGAGTCAGATCACTTGGTTCGGCGCCATGGGTCATAACAAACTGTGCGCTATGCGTTGTACTAAATGGAAGAGCAAGTTGAGCCTCCAACTCAGAGACGAGTTCAGGGTATTTCCTCGTCAATAAGCTTAAGGGCATGACGCGATTCGGTCCGGCCGTAAACGAATGAGAGTCTCGATTGAATCGAATTGCACTGTCCCCGCCTAAACCGTAAGTTCTGACATCCACCGCCTGCACCATGGTTCTCCAACCGCCGACAGTAGCTCCATTGGGGTTTAGTCTCGGCTGGGAGTCACGAATTAGCGCAATGTCGGTGGTAGTCCCCCCCATATCAGAGACTAGTAACGTACTCTGTTTACAGAGAAACTGAGCTCCAACAACACTCGCCGCAGGCCCGCTCAAGATGGTTTCAACCGGATACTGAATCGCCATCTCATCGCTGATTAAAGACCCATCACCTTTCACCACCATTAAGGGGGCTTGGATTCCCTGTTCTGCCAGTAGCTTCCTGGCAGCATCTAACAGGGAACCAATCATAGGAATAAGACGCGCGTTGAGTAACGCCGTTAACGCTCGCCTGGGTGCATCTAACCCCGAGCTTAAATGGTGGCCGCAGGTAACAGGCTTGCCGGTGATTGACGTAATCAGCTCCTGAACTCGCATTTCGTGTTCAGGATTCCTGACAGCAAAAACACCGGATACAGCATAAGCATCAACCTGAGCATCAATACGGGAAACAAATTCCTCACAGGTTTTCAAATCAGGAGCACACAAGGCATGCCCACTGGCGTTATGGCCGCCATCGATAAAAACATGCGGATCGCCTCCCAAGGCTTCACCCAAATTGGCTCGCTTCATTTGTGTCGGAGTAAAACCGACCAATACCAATGCAACCGGACGCCCTCTTCCCTCCACCAAGGCATTGGTAGCAAGTGTTGTCGATAACGATACCAAGGAGATATCAGACATTAGAGGTTTATCCGTTAGCCCCTCCACCGCCCCTCTCAAGCCTTGAATGAGATCATCGTGAGTCGTCAAGGATTTTGCGCTAGCCAGAACACTGAGAGCGTCATCAACGATTACGGCATCGGTGTAAGTGCCACCGGTATCAAGACCAAGCTGAAAACCCACTATTTTCTCAGACCTTTAAAGTTTAGCGTGACTATTCACCAAGCTAAAGCTGTTGTAAAGGTGCAAAGTTGCAAATGAGAATTCAAACGTCGCCCATCTGGAAGTAATCCGAGTCGCCACCCCAAAAACACGTTACTGGATCCGCCAAATAGAAAATAGTGCCCACTTCACGACTTAAGGGGTATCACAAACCCAGGTGGCGGGCTCCAAGGCACCTACATTGCATACGATTTGGAAATCATATTGCGAAATGGCTCCACTATGCAGTTTTCTTCGACAGCAAAATCAACAACACCTACGCTAAAAAAACGATTCCGCGGATTCACACTGATAGAGATTCTTTTCGTCGTTGCAATCTTAGGAATTCTGACAGCGATAGCTATCCCAAATTATTCCAGCTACACCAAAAAAACCCGTCGAGCAGATGGACAGGTTGCGCTAATGAATGAAGTGCAGGCGCTGGAGAGGTGCAAGACATCAACTTATACCTATGTCGGTTGCGGTCTTACAAACAGCGAATCACCCGAGTCCCACTACGCAATCAGCATCGGCAGCACAACAGCGACAGCTTACGTGCTAACCGCTACCGCGCAGGGTGCACAATCCAGTGATACGCCTTGCTTATCGATGCAAATAACCTCTCAGGGCATCCGTACACCCGATCCCGACACTTCAGTTTGCTGGCCTGATTAGTAAGGTGCTACTAGCGAGCTAACAAGCTTTATTAGTAACAGGCAGCTCAAGCTGCGAGCAAAGTGTTAGCTGTCACCCATGCTTCGTCAACTTTCAATGTATATCGCCGCTATCCCGACTATGGAAAGAAAATCTGCTAAAGGGTTCTCGCTTTTAGAGCTGTTAATAACGGTGGCAATTGCCGGCATCCTGCTGGGCGTTGGTGTACCCGGATTCGGAAGCTTAATTAAAGAGAGCAGAATCAGTTCACAATACAACTCCCTGGTAGGCTCCCTTTACCAAGCACGATCGGAAGCTATCAAAGGCGCGGCCGATGTCACCGTCTGTCCGAAATCCGGTCCAGGCACTAACACCTGCGGTGGCGCCAACGATTGGGAAAACGGCTGGATAGTTTTTCTTGATCGCACAAATGCTTCTAATGAAGCGAACGCGTCCATCAACGCAGGCGATGAAATAATTTCTGTAAAGCCTCGACTGAAAGGCGGCAACACGATAAGCGCCATAGGCTCGACGACCAACGCGGTAACAAATGTGCAGACCGTCAGTTACGTTAGATACTTGCAAAACGGTACGTCGTCACTCTCCACAGGTTCAATCATTATTTGCGACGAAACTCGAGGTGCTCCAGACTCTCGCGCTTTAAATATTGTGCAAACCGGTGACATTCGCAGAGGTGCCACTACGAGCGCCAACCCCGCACCGCTTGATGCATTCAATCGCCCCATTGTTTGCCCTTGATTCATGATGCCCCTAGCCATGAAAAAACCAAACCTTTTTAAAGATCTAACCGTGAACCAGACAATTAGAAGGTCTATGGATTCTCACGCATCCCGGAGAACTCAAGGCGGAGTGGGACTGATCGAAGTCTTGATCGCTGTCGTGGTTATGTCTGTGGGTTTTCTGGCCGCCGCAAGAATGCAGGTGGAAGGCATGCGATTTAGTCAAAGTGCCTATTATCAGTCGCAGGCGCATTTTCTCGCCAACGACATGATCGATAGAATGCGTAGTAACATCCAGGGAGTCCTGGATGGTGAGTATGATAATAAAACGACATCATCCAGCGCGGTTCAACCCGGGTGCACTGACTGCACACCTGCAGAAGTTGCTCGTTTAGACCTATTCGATTGGAGCGCAAATTTGTATCCCATCAAAGGTTCAGCCGGATTTATACCTGCATTGCAAGGTGGCACTAGCCCTGCACAAGGTCGAATAATAGCGATTACCGGTGAACAGTATGCTATCGAGATGACTTGGAGCGAAGTTATAGCCGGTGCGAATACTACGCAGCGCCTCCGGATTCAATTCGAACTGGAGACACGTGGAATATGATGACTTCAAGGTACAACAAAGGATTCTCGCTAATCGAGTTAATGATTGCGATGGTTCTTGGGTTAATGCTGTCGGCTGGCATTTTCACGGTCTTCTCAGGAAACAAACAAAGTACAGATCTGACCACTACCATGGCAGATATGCAAGAAAACGCGCGATTTGCACTCAGCCAGATATCTAATGATATCCGCATGGCTGGCTTTCAAGGATGCAACGATATCAGTCGGGGCGGTCCCACTGTCCTTGCAATTAACGCCCCTACTAATAACTTGGCACTCACAGCTGCAACAGGCTCGGTGGTGAGCTCTGGATCAAGTTGGACGCCTGCCTCCGCACTTGGATCAGCGGTACCCATACAAAACCAAAATGCCGTGGCAGGTACTCATGCACTGAGCTTACAGTTCGGATCTGCCGCAAGCTATCCTCTAACACAACACGTTGGAAACGGCGGTGTACCCAATAGATCAGCAAATATTCGCGTCGATACGTCCGATGGTATATCTAGCGAGCCGTTTAATATGCAAGCGGGTGAATTCGCCATAATCAGTAATTGCATCGGTGCAGACTTGATCAGAATGACGTCTGTTAACAATAGCGGAACCGTTGCAGAGATTGCCCACGCTAACTCTGGAAATACCTCGAATCTGCTTTCGATTGACTATTTGGATACTCCCAGCACAAAGTTTATGAGGTTCAATTCTAACGTTTACTATGTTGGAAGAACCGGAATCACCGCAGCAGACGGGACACAGCAGACAGGCCTCTACAAACAAACACTACCGTATGACGCCAACAACCCTCCTACTCTGATGGTACCTGGCGTAGAAAATATGAGAATTGTGTTTGGCGTTAGGACAGGCACAAGCACATTACGTTTCATCCCCCCCAATGGTGCAGGGTTAAATGCCGAAAATATCGAGAGCGTTCGTATTGGACTACTCATGGCTTCCGAAGAGGAAATCACTGAAAACGATGACGACAGAACGTATGACTTAGCCGGTACACCAATAGTCGCCGCATCTGGAGGCGCGGCTGTTGCCGGTACACATCCCCGAGACAAACGATTTCGCCTTGCCTTCAATACGACGGTAAAGATACGCAATCGCCGTATTGAATGAGAAATAGGATGAATTCAATGAAATACGACAAATCTCAGCGCGGCGGTGCTCTGCTAGTGGCGATGGTGATGATCTTCATGCTGTCAATCATGGGTATATCCGTCATGCGCAGTTCAACATTGGAACATCGCATGGCAGTAAATGCGATAAGAACAGCAGCAACATTCCAGGCTGCAGAATCGGCGTCTAACTTAGCGCTCAATCAGGCCGCAAATTTACAAGCTGCATTTGCTCAGGGACTTAACAACAGCTTTATCGTTGTCGCACCTCCCGTAGATACTTCTATAGGTCTGGATTCAGTCTCTACCCTGTCCTTTACGGGCGAAGTTCCCATTGAAGGGTTCTCCGCAGGTATCGGGAATAACTTTGAAGCACTCGTGTTTGTGGCCACCGGTATAAGCACCATGGATAGCGCCGGTACCCAATCAACGGTTGAACAAGGCGCTTACCGTATAGTTCCTGCCGACTAGAACAATTGCACTTACCGTATCATTAAGTGTCCGTTGTCACATTTCCACTTCATAAAATCGACATCACAGTACAAAAGCCTCAGAAAGTAGTTCTCTAAGCGATTCTATATAACGGCAGATTAAAGCGCACGCCCCTCCCAGCCGATATCTCGCTATAGACAGAGAATAGGAGCAATAACAAGTCATGGAATTTATCCAAAGGCTATTTCATGCAGGCGCTAATGCTCTTTCGTGTAAACGAGCGTTATCGATATCTGCACTGATTGCAGCACAGGTGTTTTCGGTAGCTAGCGCTGACGATACCGATATTTTCTTCTCAGAATTACAGGGCGACCCCAGCACACATCCCAATGTTGTTTTTGTCTTGGATAACTCTGGCTCAATGGGTTGGGAGCTTGAAGGTGGTGGTCAAAGAATGCAAGCCATGCAGGAAGCCATGATTAACATTATCGATTCGGTCGAGAATGTTAACATTGGGATGGTTAACTTTTTTCAGAGTAATCGTGGCCGCGAAGTGTACCCGGTTACCCCTATAGAAGCACCGGGCGCTCGACAAGACATGAGAGACGTCGTTAATGCAATGCGCCCCAGAGGCGGGACTCCTCTCGTCGCCGCATTCCATGAATCCACCAAGATTATACGCGGCGGCCAAAGGGAAAACACCAGCGCCTCGTACACCAGTCCAATGGTCGGTGAATGTCAGAGGAACCATATTGTTATGCTCTCCGATGGGGCGGCAACCGGCCGCCATGCAGTCGAAAGGATCGAAAACTTAATCGGTAGGAACTGCGTCGTGAGAAACTGGTGGGGCTCAGGAAGTACCTGTGGTCTTGAGTTAGCTCAGTGGATAAAAGCCAATGACCACTCCGCCTCCATTCCCGGTGATCAAAACATCACAGTTTCAACGGTTGGATTCAACATAAGCAGTGACTTTTTAGAGAGTGTCGCGGCAGCTGGTGGTGGTGAGTACTATGAAGCCGACGATGCAGAACAGCTTGTTGACGCATTTAATGACATCATCACGTCAGTCAAAGATGACGGTGCGATGTTTGTTGGCGCTGCGACGTCCATCAGTCAGTTCAACCGATTAACTCAAAGCAACAACCTGTACTTTTCAATGTTCAAACCTCTGTCCAGCGCAAGTTGGCCGGGTAATCTGAAACGCTTTCAGCTCGGCTTTCAGGCTGGGGAGGTCACCATACTCGATGCCAATGGTAACCCAGCTATTGACGAAGCAACTGGAGTGTTCAGAGATACGGCAAGGAGTTTCTGGAGCGACGTACAGGATGGTGCAGAGGTCGAACTCGGCGGCGCTGCCGGCGAGTTGGTCTCAGCAGCGCGAAGAGTTTACACACACATGGGACCGATTCCTAACGAAGGTGTCGAACTGAACGAACTCCTAACCCCCAATAGCCCAGTGGTGACAACTCACTTAGCGACTATGACTGATGCAGATCGCGAACTGGCAATTAGATGGATTAGAGGTGAAGATGTCAATGACGAAGTCGCGGGTCTGGAACGCCGTCACATGGGAGACGTCCTGCACTCCTCTCCGGTAACGGTAAACTACGGCAGCAAGTCGCTAGTCTATCTTGGGACTAACGAAGGTTTTCTACACGCGATTCGCGAAAGCGATGGAGTGGAAGAATTTTCGTTCATGCCAGAAGAACTCGTATCCAACATCCGTGACTTCTACTCAGACACCGGTGCGAGTAATCGGCCCTATGGTCTGGACGGCGGTATCACCTTGGAGCACATCGACAACAACGGGGACAATATCGTCAATGGTTCTGATGACGCATACTTGTACATCGGTATGCGGCGTGGGGGTAACGATTATTATGCCCTTGATGTAACCAACCCTGAAAAACCTCGCCTGATGTGGAAAATTGATGGTGGCACTGGAGACTACCAAAGATTGGGACAAACGTGGTCCAAGCCTATTCCAACCGATATATATTACAAAGGTCAAAAAAGACCCGTTCTGATTTTCGGCGGTGGCTACGACACCAATCAAGACCCTGAAAATAACCCAAATGGTACCGACAGTGTCGGGAACACGGTTTTCATAGCAGATGCACGTACCGGTGAAAGACTATGGAGCGCTTTTGACCATGCATCGGGGGTCAGCACTGATATGCAACACAGCATTCCCTCGAACCTTCGGATAATCGATATCAACGGTGACGCCCTGGCAGACCGAATTTATGTCGGTGATTTGGGAGGCCGGGTGTGGCGATTCGATATCAAGCCCTACCACCAAAGCGGTGATAGCGTATCGAATCTTGTGGAGGCAACCCTTTTAGCAGAACTGAAACCTTCAAGTAACGGCCGCAGCCGGTTTTTTAACGAACCGGATGTTGCTTTCATTTCACACGAGGGTGAACGCTTTATGTCTGTCGGCATAGGGTCCGGCTGGCGCGCCCACCCACTCTCGACAGTTGATAACGATTATTTTTACATGGTTCGTGATACCCACCCACTGACGACCCCCACGGCCTGGACACCGATAAGGTTTAATCAGCTGCAAGATGTGACAAACTCTCTGAGCACAAGTCCTAGTCGTAATGGTGTTGCAGATCCGGAAGGGTGGAAATTACGGTTGGCAGAAAACGGCGAAAAAAACCTGAGTCGTAGTATTACTATCAACAACCAAATTCTGTTTTCCAGCTATGCACCCATCGCATCAAATGATTATTGCGCACCACCTTCTGGCCGAGGGTTTGTGTACGCGATTGACGCTATACATGGCGATCCTGTTATCCCACTAGCATCCGGTGGATCTGGTGGAACCGGCGGCCCCGGCGGGCATAGTCTCTCGGTAAGTGATCGGAAAGTAATCTTAAAGGCAGCAAGTATTCCACCCGAACCTACAGCCGCAATTACAGATGTGGGCGGAGAGATCAGAACCACTGTCATGGTTGGGACAGAAGCACCGTTACAAGATCTTTCATTTTCGGAACTAACCAAACGCACCTACTGGCAAGATAGAAAGCGTGGAAGCTCTACTCCAGCCGCGTGCAAAGCAGGCCATTGTTAACCTACTTTAACGAGTAAACGGTTTCTCTCTATACTCGCCAGTCCCGTGCTCCCCTCCATCAGGGAGCACGGATTGCCACACGCTCAAAGATCACTGGCTGCACAACACTCGCGTTACCAACCGATGTCATTGTGGACGTTTGTAGGCGGTTATATACGGGTGTGATTGCGGGTACTGAAGCACCTGTGAATAACACAAAGAGTCAAGTGGCTGGGGCTTATGCCCTCACCTTATAAGCTGATAGCAAAAAAGCCTTAAACAAATGGGTCTTGTCCTGCTCAAATAACGCATCTCCAAACTAATGCGAATGTGTGCAGGACATGACGATAGAAACTGATGTAGTCATCATCGGCGCAGGACCGTGCGGTCTTTTTCAAGTTTTCGAACTCGGTTTACTCGATATTCACGCCCATGTTATCGAGACATTGCCCAAACCCGGCGGGCAGTGTGCTGAGCTTTATCCCAGCAAACCCATTTACGATATCCCTGCTTACCCAACTATTGGGGCACAGGAATTAATTGATCGTTTGATGGAGCAAATTGCTCCATTCAACCCAACCTTCCATTTCGATCAGCAAGTTGATGTGCTGGAAAAGCAGCCCGATGGACGCTTTTATTTACACACCACTGCCGGTCAGGAATTCTTGGTTAGAAACGTGATTGTGGCTGGCGGTGTCGGTTCCTTTGCGCCGGTTAAATTGAAAATCCCTGGCGTGGAAGAGCGAGTCGGTAACGACGTTTTCTACTCAATCAAGGACCCTGAGATACATGCAGGTAAAGATATCGTCATTCTTGGTGGAGGCGACTCTGCGCTTGACTGGGCACTGGACATGCAACCGCGTGCGAATAGTGTTCTGCTGATTCATCGATCCGAAAAGTTCAAAGCCTCCCCTGCTTCTGTCTCACAAATGCGCAAGCTCTGCGACGATTATGAAATGCAGTTCCTGACTGGCAATGTCACACGTCTAATTACAGATGATGCCGGCAGCAATGACGTCATCAAAACAAAGCTTCAAGCCATTGAAGTGACCGGTGGTGATGGCGTTGCCCGCAAAGTTGATCTGGACCATTTACTCGTTTTTTTCGGTCTCTCTCCTAAGTTAGGCCCCATCGCTAACTGGGGTCTTGATTTACAAAAGAATCAAATCCGAGTTGATACAGAAAAATTCCAATCCAGTGAACCTGGTCTGTACGCTGTCGGCGACATCAATTGGTACCCAGGGAAAAAGAAACTGATTTTATCCGGTTTTCATGAAGCAGCTCTGGCCGCATTCGCGATAAAAGAACAGTTGAATCCTGGTCAGAAAGTTCACCTTCAGTACACAACTACTAGCCCGGTAATGCACGAAAGGCTGGGTGTCGATGACCCATTTGCCGATGAGATTGAGGCCGCTTAGTCATGTATCAATATACCGAATACGACCGAGAATTTTTACACGCCCGAGTAGACGAATTCCGGGATCAAACCAATCGATACATGGCAGGACAAATCGACGACGACGAATATAAACAACTTCGTTTGAGAAACGGCTTATATCTTCAAACCCACGCCTATATGCTGCGCGTGGCTATACCTTATGGATTGCTCTCAAGCATCCAAATGCGAAAGCTAGGTCATGTCGCACGAGTCTATGACAAAGGTTATGGGCACATGACGACAAGACAAAACATTCAATACAACTGGCCGCAACTAGAACAAGTCCCCGATCTGCTTAGTGAACTTGCCGATGTGGACATGCACGCCATTCAAACCAGTGGAAACTGCATACGAAACACAACAACCGACCCCTTGGCTGGTGCAATTGAGGATGAAATAGAAGATCCAAGACCTTGGTGCGAATTGATCAGACAATGGTCCACCCTGCACCCAGAATTTAATTGGTTACCGCGGAAGTTTAAAATTGCTGTAACCGGTGCGTTGAGTGATAGAGCGGCGGTACAAGTTCACGACATAGGGCTTCGTTTGAAGAAAAATAACGTTGGCGACACGGGCTTCGAAGTTTTCGTCGGAGGTGGACTGGGTCGAACACCCTATATCGGCCAAGTCATCAATTCTTTTTTACCCAGCCAACATTTACTCACCTACCTAGCGGCAATTTTACGGGTATACAACCTAGAAGGTCGTCGCGACAATTTATATAAAGCCCGAATAAAAATACTGGTCAATGCCATGGGCATAGAGTACTTTCGTGAGCGTGTAGAACACGAGTGGCAACATGCATCAAACAGCGATGACACGTTTACCGAAGACGATATAGAGTCATTAAAAAAACAATTCCCCCTTGCCCCCCATCTAGGTGGAGAACTCCAACAACCTGATCAGGTATTCAGCAATCCCTTGTTTAATCAGTGGTACCAGGCAAATACTAAGGCGCATCGCGATTCTGGTCGACGTATTGTGTACATATCTTTAAAAGCCCCAGGAACGCCTGCCGGTGATATCACCGCTGAACAGATGGAAGCAGTTGCCGATCTGGCAGATGAATTCAGCTTGGGTGAAATTCGCAGTACCCACGAACAAAACTTGGTACTCGCCCACGTGCCTGCTGATCAATTGTTCTCACTTTGGAGCGCATTAAAGCAGCACAAGCTGGCAACACCTAATCTGGGCAAACTGACCGATATGATCGTGTGCCCTGGCCTTGACTATTGCTCTTTGGCAAATGCGGGAACCTTGGCGATCTACGATCAAATTTATCAGCGCTTTGACAATCTCGATTACCTGCATGAATTAGGCGATATCAGCATAAAGATCTCCGGTTGTATGAATGCCTGCGGCCACCACCACATCGGAGACATCGGCATTCTTGGTGTCGATAAAGGAGGTGTTGAATGGTATCAACTCACTATCGGAGGACACTCTGGAAATGCTGCGGCTATCGGTAAACGCTTAGGTAAAGCGATTGCGAAATCAGATGTGGCCGATGCGATCGAGCGTCTTTTGAGCGCCTATATCGCCCACCGTAATGATAATGAAACTTTTCACGACACGGTTAATCGCCTAGGAACAGAGCCTTTTAAGGAGAAAGTCTATGACACTGCTGCGTAATGGGGTTTGGACGGACAACGATGCTTGGACACCCGTTGAAAGCCACGATGAGAGTGGATCACTTAGCACGCATCAGCATGCACAGATACTGTTAACTATCGATCAGTTTCAAAGCTTGAGCCGGGAGGAAAAAACACGTGCCCCCGGAGTCGTGTTGAATCCTGCAGATGACGTGCAAGTCATCAAAGAACACCTGTCCACACTGCAGCTCGTTGCTATAAATTTCCCTAAATACACCGACGGCCGAGGGTATAGTCAAGCGAGGGTTCTAAGGACCCAGCTAAATTTCCCAGGTGAAATACGAGCGCTGGGGGATGTCAGACCGGATCAAATTTTATTTATGATGAGAGCAGGTATCACCACTTTTCAATTTGAGACTCAACCGAACCAGCAAGTCGTTCAACAAATCCTGACAAGATTTAAAGCCAACTATCAGCCGAGCTATCCTCTGCCAATAGCCGGTTAATTTCGCCTGTTAGAAACCCATTGGGTCTGAGTCTGAGCTAGACTCAGACCATGGATAAAAGACTGCTCGATATATTGGTGTGCCCTGTAACCAAGGGCAAATTGATACACAAAAAAGATGAACTCTGGTCTCGACAGGCTGCTCTGGCCTTCCCAATCAGAGACGGTATTCCGGTAATGCTGGAGGACGAGGCCAGAACATTGAGCAATGAGGAAATCTCTGAACTGGACAACAATGCGTCCTAGTCCACTGCCTGCTTACTGGTAAGCAGGCAGTTTGACAGTAACCACTGCAGAGCTAGCCTCTACCCACGATTTGCTTGAGCCAATATAGCGTCGTAGTTGAAGATAAACTTCATCTTCATCGGACAGGCTGGCAGACAACGCAATTGATGATTGAAACCGTTGCCACTTCGCACCTGTAAATGAGGGTGTTCTGCTCACTCGGTACTGAGTAGCGTCCCCGTCAACAGACGGCGTCAACGTTGTACTGTAAGCACTCTCCGTAACTTCAACACTATCAATCTTAATGAATAAATTGTCGGCAATGGTTTGGCCGGCATTACAGCGTGGACCTGGATTACCCTCACTTAGCGTCATTTCTTTAAGCAGATTGAAGCCACGAGCTGGCTCGTTCACGCGCATTGCGCTAAAACGCGTCTTGGAGATTGTCACCACCAATGGAACGTTGGGCACGTCAACCGTTGCGACACCGCCCTCGTCCGTGATTTTTGCACCAAACTGTTTGTAGTTGCCAGGCAGGCCAATACAGACGGCAGCACCAGCAATAGGTTGACCCCGATCGTCTACCACCTTGACACCGAACGTCGCGGCGTTCGCCGACATTGTCACAAACGATGCAAGCAATGATAAAGACCCGAGTACCAAAGCTCTTCCAGAGCGCAGAACATGTATTTTAAGCAGCGACAATTTACTTCTCCTCAACCGATTCTATAGTAGATCGTCAATTATTTGGCGAGCTACGACTGAGCGGCGATAATATGACACCGGCAACGCACGCGTTAGAATTGCATTAAATTCTTGCGGGTCGATTCACAAAGAGAAGTTAAAAAGTGTAAGTCGTTATACACCTTGGCCACACCCAAGTACTCAGCGGGAATCTGGCTATCGGGCTGATGGAGAACTAGCGGTGTCTACTTTCCCCAACGGCGTATTGCGCCTGTGTCGATGTGGATAAATCCAGATCGGCTATAGATGCCAACACCACCCGCATCGAGATCCACCGCCGCAGAGCGCAAAGTTTTAACAGGAACTCCGGGAAGGTAGAAATCTACAGCGCGTCCTTCTATGTGAAGGCTATTCTTGGCGACACCGTTGGAGCGACGACGTAATTTAGCATTGGTTTCAGGGGTTCGGTATCCCGACAAAACTTGTAATGGCCCTGCTCCTTCGAATTTTCTCTGTACCAGGAAGAGCTGATCGTAGAGCTTAATATCCATAGAGGTGGCGACATTTGCTCGACGATCCCGCATCAAATGATTGAGCGCCTGAATGTTTTCATCGATGTACATTCCGTGCGTGAAGTACACGACGCTTAACTCTTCTTTGGTGTGCGCACTGTATAGATCCAACCGCCTAGGAGCTTTGTCATCTAAGGCCGCTAATGAGGCAGGAAGCTCGGGGTTTTGCTCACGTGCAGAATGCACCGCTGTGCTCGCTACAGAGCTTGCAACGCCAGCTGCGACCCTCGCTCCTGTTGAATTGAGTAACGCAGCAGCACCGAAAGAGGAGCGCATTAAAAAACGTCTTCTTGATGGAATATCGGTATTTGGGGTAGTACTTTGGCTCATCGAATTACCACGTATAGTGCAGGATTTTGGCAAATCTACAAGAGTTGAGACCGCCGCGCACTGCTCGTCAATTATGTGGCACAGCATGCCACAGAAAGGCTCTTAAGCAAAGTAGAACATGCGCTCAAAGGTTATGTTAAATCGCGATGGCAGGAGAAACTGCCAACGAATTATCAGATGTAATTGACTTCCAAAATTTCATACTCGCGGATGCCATTGGGCGTGTTAACCCCGACTTCATCCCCTTCCATCTTGCCGATGAGTGCTTTGGCAACCGGAGAGCCAAAGCTGATGCGGCGAGCTTTTAAGTCCGATTCGTCATCACCCACAATTTGGTAGGTGATTTCATCTTCCGAATCCATATCAAGCAACTTTACAGTTGCGCCGAACACAACCTTTCCATTGTTTTGAAGTGTCGTGACATCGATGACCTGAGCCGTAGACAGCTTCGCCTCAATTTCCTTGATCCGTCCTTCTATAAAACTCTGTTGTTCACGAGCAGCATGGTATTCAGCATTTTCCTTTAGATCACCATGTTCACGCGCATCAGCAATAGCCTGTATCACCACAGGTCTCTGATTACCTTTCAGATCAGCTAACTCTTCGCGCAACTTAGTTTCACCGCGCTTAGTCATTGGAACTTTATTCATGCTGTCTCCGAATGTATATCGCTAAGTCTGTACACAGGATCGGTTACCGAATGCGATAGCGCTGCACAAATTGCAGTTGCACCTGAGATGGTTGTTGAATACGGTATTTTACGCCGTAACGCTTGCTGCCGGATATAAGACGAATCAGAAATAGCTTGTCGTCCGTCAGTGGTGTTAATGATAAGACTTAACGCATCATTTTTGATTTGGTCGAGAATGTGCGGTTGACCTTGACTGAGTTTGTTAACGCGCTCACAGTCAATACCCGCCGCAGCTATTGCCGCTTGCGTGCCGTCTGTGGCAATAAGCGTGAAACCAGCCGCTACCAGACTTCGTGCGACATTAACCACTTTATCTTTATCTTGCTCTCTAACACTAATAAAGGCCATACCCGACTGCGGTAGTTCTGAAGATGCACCCAGTGATGCCTTGTAAAAAGCCTCACCAAAGGTTTTACCGGTTCCCATAACTTCACCGGTTGATTTCATCTCAGGGCCTAACAAGGTGTCAACTCCCGGGAATTTTGCAAAGGGAAACACCGACTCCTTAACGCTGTAGTAACTCGGCTTTGGCGTTTCTAGAAACCCTTGTGAAGCAAGACTTTGCCCCGCCATGCAACGAGCCGCTACCTTAGCCAGTTGTACACCTGTTGCCTTAGACACAAATGGGACGGTCCGCGATGCACGCGGATTAACTTCCAGCACATAAACTTTATCGCCCTGGATTGCAAACTGAGTATTCATCAACCCAACGACGCCCAAACCTTTTGCCATCTGTGCAACCTGTTTAGACAGCTCTTCGCAAAGCTCTTCTGAGAGTGAGAATGGCGGCAACGAGCACGCAGAATCACCTGAATGAATCCCAGCCTCTTCGATGTGCTCCATGATTCCGCCAATAACAACATCTGTGCCGTCACAAATCGCATCTACATCGACTTCAACCGCATCGTTAAGAAAGCGATCGAGAAGGACGGGAGAATCGTTGGATACTGTGACAGCTTCTGTCATATAGCGTGACAGCTCAGAGGCTTCGTGTACGATTTCCATCGCTCTGCCACCCAAGACGTAGCTAGGCCTTACGACTAGGGGGTAGCCAATTTCATCTGCAAGCGTTAGGGCCTCTTCGGGTGTTCTCGCTGTTCTGTTGGGCGGCTGTAAGAGCCCGAGCTCCTCAATGAGTTGTTGAAACCGCTCGCGGTCCTCGGCCAGATCGATTGAATCAGGTGATGTACCAATGATAGGTGCACCGGCTGCGAGAAGATCCCTAGCCAATTTCAAAGGCGTTTGACCACCATATTGAACAATGACACCAAACGGCTTTTCAACATCAATAATGGCGAGTACGTCTTCCAGTGTCAGTGGTTCGAAATACAGTCGATCTGATGTGTCAAAGTCGGTAGAGACTGTCTCTGGGTTACAGTTGACCATAATGGTTTCAAAACCATCATCGCGAAGCGCTAATGCAGCGTGCACGCAGCAGTAATCAAATTCGATACCCTGACCAATACGGTTAGGACCTCCACCCAACACCATTATTTTTTTCTTATCGCTCGGGTTTGACTCGCAAAATTGCTCATACGTTGAATACATATAAGCTGTGTCACTGGCGAATTCTGCAGCGCAAGAATCCACACGTTTGTACACAGGGTTAACACCCAGGCTTTTTCGATATTCTCGAAAGTCTTGCTCTTTCACGTTAAGTAAATGAGACAGGCGCGAATCGCTGAACCCGTCCCGTTTCAACTGTTTTACGGCCCGTGCATCGAGGGACTTCATATCCGAGCTAGCAACCGTTAACTCGGCATCAATGATCTCTTTGATCTGACACAAAAACCAAGGATCAATAGCGGTCGCACTAAATACATCGTCGACACTTTTACCCCGACGGAATGCTTCTGCCACAAACCAAAGTCGGTGATCACGAACCTGACGAATTTCACGATCGATCAGCGCAAGCGAGTCTTCTTCAGACATCGTCGCAGGTACGATTTCATCAAAGCCACTTACACCTATTTCAAGGCCTCTTAACGCTTTTTGCATCGACTCCTTAAACGTACGACCAATAGCCATAACCTCGCCGACAGATTTCATCTGCGTGGTCAGTAAGCTATCGGCTGTCGGGAATTTTTCGAACGTAAAACGAGGCACCTTGGTGACAACGTAGTCGATGCTGGGCTCGAACGAAGCGGGTGTTGTTCCGCCAGTGATTTCGTTACGAAGTTCGTTTAGTGTGTATCCCACCGCGAGTTTCGCAGCGACTCTTGCGATTGGGAATCCGGTGGCTTTAGAGGCTAATGCAGAGGAGCGGGACACACGAGGATTCATCTCGATGATGATCATCGCGCCGTTAACCGGGTTAATCGCAAACTGCACGTTCGATCCGCCAGTATCCACTCCGATTTTTCGAAGTACTGCACACGATGCATCACGCATGATCTGATATTCCTTATCAGTCATGGTTTGCGATGGCGCGACAGTAATGGAGTCGCCGGTATGGACTCCCATTGGATCTAAGTTTTCGATAGAACAAACGATGATGACGTTGTCCGCGTTATCACGAACCACTTCCATCTCGTATTCTTTCCAACCCAGCACTGATTCTTCAAGGAGAACTTCTGTGGTACGAGACAGGTCTAGTCCACGTCCTACAATCGCCTCGAATTCTTCGCGGTTGTACGCTATTCCACCACCACTACCGCCCATTGTGAATGAGGGTCGGATAATGCATGGGAAACCGATACTTTCCTGCCCTTCCCAGGCCTCTTCCATGGTGTGAGCAATCGCAGCCTTCGGCGTATCCAGGCCGATTTCTGTCATGGCTTTACGAAATTTATCGCGATCTTCCGCCATATCGATAGCCTCGGGCCGCGCTCCGATCATCTCTACGCCGAATTCTTCAAGCACGCCTTCTCGGGCTAAATCCAACGCGCAATTCAGTGCGGTCTGACCACCCATTGTAGGTAGCAACGCATCGGGCTTTTCACGCTCAATGATATTGCGAACCACCCGCCAATCAATCGGTTCAATGTAGATGGCGTCGGCCATGTCCGGATCGGTCATGATGGTCGCCGGGTTTGAATTAACCAGGATGACCCGATAGCCTTCTTCACGAAGAGCCTTACAAGCTTGTGCGCCTGAATAATCAAATTCACAGGCTTGCCCTATGACTATGGGACCAGCACCGATAATCAGGACGCTATTTATGTCAGCGCGTTTTGGCATGTTAGAGAAACACCGGTTATCAAACTATTGCTTTAGGCTGCTTGCAAAAGCGCCATAAATTGATCGAACAACTCTTCAACATCATGGGGTCCCGGGCTTGCTTCCGGGTGTCCTTGAAATCCCATCGCTGGTACATCCAGTCGTCTAAGCCCTTGCAGGGTTTGGTCGAACAGAGACACGTGCGTGATGGCCAAGGAATCGTTCAGTGAATCAGCATCGACTGCGAAGCCATGATTTTGGCTGCTAATCATGACTTTACCGCTCGCCGTATCTAGCACAGGATGATTAGCACCATGATGACCAAACTTCATCTTCATCGTTTTAGCCCCTGAGGCCAACGCAAGAAGCTGATGCCCAAGACAGATACCAAACGTGGGAATACGCTCATTCAACAGTTTGGCAATAGTTTCAATGGCGTAGTCGCACGGTTCCGGATCACCGGGGCCATTCGACAAAAACAAACCATCGGGTTTTAGCTCAAGGATTTGTTCGGCTGTATAAGTGGCCGGGACAACGGTAACCTTGCACCCTCGATCGACAAATAAGCGAAGAATATTGTGCTTTACACCGAAGTCCATCGCCACAATATGCGAAGACGCTGAAGTGTTGATGGGCGCAGCCTTTTTAGGTGTCAAAGACCAGCTACCCGTCGTCCATTCATAAGGAGCTGCACAGGTCACTTCTTTCGCTAGATCCATACCGGATAGTCCCGGAAAACCCTTTGCTGCCGCAAGGGCTGCATCGATGTCGAGATCGGGACCGGCCATGATACAGCCGTTCTGCGCGCCATGCTCCCGGAGGTGCCGGGTTAAAGCACGTGTGTCTATATCGGCGATGGCCACAACCTTGTTGGCAACTAGAAATTCGTCCAGCGATTGTTCAGCACGGAAATTACTGTGGAGCCGAGGCAGGTCACGTATCACCAGACCGGTACAGAACACCGAATTTGACTCCATATCTTCGGCATTAGCACCTGTATTACCGATATGCGGATAGGTCAGCGTGACTATTTGTTGGGAGTAGGAAGGATCACTGAGGATTTCCTGGTATCCCGTCATGGCGGTATTGAAGACAACTTCACCGACAGATTGGCCATCAATTCCAATGGCTGTTCCGTCAAAACAGGTGCCGTCAGCGAGTACTAGGATGGCAGGTCGAGACACAGGCGTGAGAGATTCCAGCGTTGTACACACAAAAACGGAGAAAGTCGCTGAAATAGCCGATTTTCTCCGTTACCAAATTTCATCTATAGTACTAGGGCAGCAGTAAGTTTGTCCACCTTAAGCAGACCTAAACTCTCGACCTCACTGGGATAGATTTAGTGAACGTCAGGCTCTAACAAACCTAACCACACCATTGGTTTCCGAGCGGGCCAGCAGTCCTTTTGCTTCCAGGTAATGCAAGTGGGCAAGACTTTCGCCGAGCGCGAAGGAGGTTTGTTGCGCATCCAGCTCACGACCGAACAACACACCGAAGAGATCGAAGGCGGATTTTTCATCGGTGCACGCCTGAAGCACCTCATCCAACCGCAGCTCATGATGATGCTCCAATGCTTCTATTTTCGCCCAAAGCCCACGAAAAGGTGCGCCATGAGAAGGAAGCACTAGAGTGTCCTCGGGTAGTCGCCGCAAACTCTCCAAGGTGTTGAGAAAGCTCTGGAGCGGGTTCGGATCCTTAATACGAGGCATAACACTGACATTGGGGGTGATGCTGGACAGAACTTGGTCTGCTGCAATTAGCACCCTGTCAGCCGGACGATAGAGCATCAACATATGCGGGGCATGTCCCTTTCCAATCAAGACTTCATACGACTGCCCTGCTAGCTCAATCGTGTCGCCTTGATCGACATAACTCCACGAGTCTAACGGCGGTGGTCTGTGTACCAGTTTCTTATACGTGTTAGCGCTTTCTCGGACCAAAGACACTGCCTTTTGTGGCAATCCATGGCTCTGGTACCAGCTGGCATAAAAATCAGCGTAGGTTCGGTCTTCAATGTCCCAAAGCTGTCTCGAGAAATCGGTTTCTATTTGCGTACCGATCAGCTTAGAACCTGCTGAAGCGAACCATCCTGCTAACCCCATATGGTCCGGATGAAAATGCGTAATCAAAACACGCTCAGGTTTTGCCGGTGAGCCAGCGGAAATCGTATGACTGAGATGCTCTGACCAACTCTCACGTGTGCTACGTGCGTCAACGCCCGTATCTACCAGTACCTGATCCCCTGGTTCGCCTAGTAACCAGCAATTAACATGATCAAGGGCAAAAGGTAGAGCCTGCCTGATGCCTAAGATGGAGTTCGCAACCTGAACCGGCTGACCGTCTGCACCGCCTACGCCCCGGGTCGCACCGAAGGGAAACTCAAGACCCGCGTGCTTATCTGGTTCGATACTCACAACTGCACATCTGCCAAGTCCCCATTGTTTTCGAGCCATCGTTTTCGATCACCCGCTCGTTTCTTGGCAAGCATCATGTCCATGGTCTTATTCGTATCATCTCCGTCCGCAATGGTCAGGCGAATGAGTCGGCGCGTATCAGGTGCTACCGAGGTCTCGCGCAGCTGCATGGGGTTCATTTCGCCTAGTCCTTTAAATCGCGTGACTGAAACTTTCCCTTTCAGCTTTTCAGCTTCAATGCGAGCCATAATGCCAGTTCGTTCTGCCTCATCTACCGCATAGAAAACAACCTTTCCCACATCAATACGATACAAAGGAGGCATAGCGACATACACGTGTCCGGCCTGAACCAGCGCTTTAAAATGCCTGACAAACAGCGCACACAATAAGGTGGCTATGTGCGCCCCATCGGAATCCGCATCGGCCAAGATACAAACTTTGCCGTATCGGAGCTTATCCAGATTCGTTGAACCCGGGTCAATTCCAATAGCCACCGATATATCGTGTACTTCCTGCGAACCGAGTATCTGATCGATATCAGCTTCCCAGGTGTTCAAGATTTTTCCCCGTAGCGGCATGATGGCCTGAAAGGTCCTGTCCCGCGCTTGCTTTGCAGAACCACCGGCCGAGTCACCCTCTACCAAAAACAGTTCGGTGAGACTTAAATCGGTGGAGCTGCAGTCGGCAAGCTTGCCCGGCAACGCAGGCCCACTGGTCAGTTTTTTCCTGACAACCTTCTTACCTGAACGGGCTCGCGCCTGCGCACTGGCAATCGCTAAAGCAGCAATTTGATCACCGGTTTCCGGGTGCTGGTTCAACCATTGCGCCGTGTGGTCTTTAACCACACCTGAGATAAACACGACACATTCACGCGATGACAAGCGCTCTTTCGTCTGACCGGAAAACTGAGGATCTTCAAGCTTCACCGAAAGCACGTAGTTCACTTTATCCCAGACATCTTCAGGAGCAATTTTCACCCCGCGAGGTAACAAGTTTCGAAGATCAGCAAAATCACGAATGGCATCGGTTAAGCCTGTTCGCAACCCGTTTACATGCGTACCGCCTTGCGCCGTAGGTACCAGATTGACATAGCTTTCATGAACCCCTTCTCCACCGTCGGGCAACCAAACCACCGCCCAATCTGCCGTTTCGGTGCTCGACGCCATACTGGCTGACAATGGCGCATCAGGAAGGCGCTCGAAACCCTCAACAGCGCTGGTTAAATAGTCAACCAATCCATCTTCGTAAAACCATTCGTCTTTCTCGCCTGAGGCTTCGTCATGCAGCCTGACTCGCAAGCGCGGGCACAAGACTGCCTTGGCGCGCAGCAGATGACGCAGCCGCGTTACCGAGATTTTATCGGTATCGAAGTACTTTTTATCCGGCCAAAACCGGATGCTCGTACCCGTATTTCTCTGCCCTACTTTGCCGACCTTTTTTAGTTTTTGATCAACGTTCCCGTTCTTGAACGTGGCTAAAAATTCCTGACCTGTTCGACGGATAGACACTTCCAGCTTTTTAGAAAGAGCGTTGACCACCGAGACACCCACACCGTGAAGCCCACCGGAAAAACGATAGTTGTCATTGGAAAACTTGCCTCCTGCATGCAGAGTGGTCAATATGACCTCAACACCGGGCTTCTTTAACTTAGGGTGTTTATCAACAGGCATACCTCGCCCGTCATCAATAACCTCAAGCGAACCATCCTTATAAAGCGTAACCCGAATATCGGAGGCATGCCCTGCCAATGCTTCATCAACACTGTTGTCGATAACTTCCTGCGCCAGATGATTTGGGCGCTGTGTATCGGTGTACATACCAGGACGTTTGCGCACCGGGTCCAGTCCGCTAAGGACTTCAATGGACGAGGCATTGTATTGATCACTCACGATGGCTATATTTCTAGTGGTTGCAGCTGATGGTGTCGGGTCATTGCCACACTATACTGCGGGCTAACACCAAAAAAGACGTGAGAACTTTCTCACTTCCGATCGCGTGAAGTGTAGCGTATGACGACGCTCTTGAATTAAACATGATCAGACGACACACTTGTCACATCTCTTAGAACCTAAAATTTCCTGCATATCCATGACCGACTCACCTTATATCGTTCAACTCGACGAACAAAACTTCATGGAAGTCGTCGTTGAAGGCTCAGACAACACTCCGGTACTGGTGGATTTTTGGGCTGAGTGGTGTGGTCCGTGTAAAAACCTGATGCCCATTTTGGAAAAGCTGGCAGTCGAATTCAACGGCGCATTTATTTTGGCCAAATTAGACACCGAGGCTCACCCAGGAATTGCCCAACAACTAGGTATCAGAAGTCTTCCCACGGTCAAATTGTTCAAAGAGCGTCAGCTGGTCAATGAATTCATGGGCGCCCTGCCGGAGAGCGAAGTCAGGACATTCTTAGAAACACATGTGGGACAGCCACTTGCCGTCGAAGAGGCTGAAGACGAAGATGCTGGCGATTCACGAGTTTCCGACGCGATGGCTCTCTTTTCACAAGGGCGTGCCGATGAGGCGAGAGAAATGCTCCAGGCTGCACAGGCTGACGATCCGACCAACCCTGAAATTTTATTGGCCTTAGGACAGATTTGCATCAGCACCGGTGATTTAGAGACCGCTGAAAGTTGTTTGAAAGCCCTGCCGGAAGCCGATAGAGATGGCGCTCAGGGAATGCGCTTGTCAGGCACGTTGGAGTTGGCCCGGGAAAGTGATGCCAGTGCCAGCCCGACAGAACTTCAAGCGCAACTTGATCAGGAGCCTGATAGCAGCGAGCTTCGATACAAGCTTGCTATCGCCGAAGCGCTGGCCGGAAATGTTCAAACTGGCATGGACCACCTTCTAAAACTGGTGCAGACAGACCCTGGATACAACAACGGCGCACCCCGGGAAAAACTGTTAGCCCTGTTTAAGGTACTCGGTGACGATCCATTGGTTGGACAATATCGCCGTAAGCTATTCGCTACGTTGCACTAGCCACTTGCCACTTGCCGTAGCCACTAGCCGTAGCCGTAGCCGTAGCCGTAGCCGTAGCCATAGCCATAGCCATTAAAATACTCAGCGGCCTTTAAGCGTCGCTGAGAGGCCGTGCAAGACCGCATTGCCAGCAGGCCCCGAATTCGCGCCCCAGCCATTCTTTGCAGCGAGAGCATTGCCACTCCTGTTCAGGTTTTTGTCGGCCAGCTTCAAAAGCATCAATGAGGTCTCGCGCCCTCTGTTCGTGCTGGGATTCCAAAAGCCAGACGCCAATAACCTCCGATGGTGGGAGCTCACCAATGGCACCGCTTAGATATGAACCCGTGACGTGAGCCTGCATGCCGCCGGCTTGGAGCTCATCAACAATAAGCTGCGCTTCAACGACGTTAGCCGCTCGATATATTAACGGCATCTCGGCTAAGTAGACTCGTCTGAGCTATCCGATAAGGACGGCAAGTTATAAGGCACATCCAACGCTTGTAGTTCTCGACCTTCAATAGACAAGGCGGAAGCATCGGACGAAACCTTGACCACTGCGATCAACAGCGTATACCGCGATTCCTCACCCGCACCGCTCTCGTTGATTGTGACAGCATCAATCACTTCGCCGGCAGCTGCATCGTCACCCGCACTCAGCTTTGCGCCGGGAACCAAAGGTGCATCACCGCCTGGCAATTTGAACAACCGCATGTGACGCTTTAACTTGCCCAGATACTGCATGCGAGCCACGATTTCCTGGCCCGGGTAGCACCCCTTCGTAAAACTCAGTGCATCAATCAGCTGCAGATTAATCATTTGCGGGACGAACGACTCAGATGTGCCCTCAGTGATAGACGGAATTCCCGCACTGATGTCACCGGCCCGCCAACGAGCGAAAGACTTTCTTTCACTGCCGGTGGAGTTCCACATAGCCACAGAATCAGCTTGGTTAGCTATGTGGACAAATCGACTGCGCGTCTGACCCACGTGATCGTCATGCCAACGGATCAATTGAGAGGACTCTGATGTTGCGACATCCAGAGGTGCAAAAGGTAGCGTACCTAGCGCGCCTTGAAGATCCCCCACTGATTGAGCGCTGTCCGCAACGACTCCACTACAAATGAGTTCGGTTCGCTCACTTAGGGTGACATCGGAGCGCATAATAAACATGCTTAAACGTTTGATAAAAGCACCCATAACTGCGCTTTTAATCAAAAGGCGAAACCCGTCTTCAGTCCCCACAATGACAGGTAGAGCAAGCAACCTTCCCTTGGGAGTACAATACCCAGTTATCTGAGCACGAGTCACTGAAACTTGCAGAAGATCGTTACAGAATTGCCCCTGAAGGAAACTGGCAGCATCCGCACCGGTTACATCGACGACTCTCCAATCAGACAAATCGTGCAACTGCACCGACCCATCAGAGCCGTTCTGCGCCTCTTCCACTTCCGGCAATTCACTGGCATCAGGCTCAATACCCAAATTTTTAAGCATTTCTGCCCATTCATTACTCATAAGACGGGGTCCTTATCCTGGGTTTCATCATTAAACCGGCACATTCTTCGCACTCCGGAGAATATGAATCGTGCCTAATTGCTACTATTCTCGTATAAACATCATAATTGAAGGTTTCCTTCCTTACTTATGAATTCAAAGACATCTGAAAATTCCCATCCGGACGAAATTCCTGCTCATTCAGCGGTGAAATCACGGCAATCTGACAACATTGCCGCTCATGTGGCACAAGATGCGGTTGCTCCAGAACACGACCTACCCGCTACTCGACCTCCTGAGAGCGGCGGACAAGCGGGCCTTGAACCGACGCGATACGGCGATTGGGAAAAGAAAGGCCGATGCACAGATTTTTAGTTTTACGTAACATAAAAAAGTACAACGAAAATACCACTTCATCCGCTCGGCAGGGACTCGTTGAGCAACTAATTCGGAAAACCTGATCATCATGGCCTGGAATGACAAGCGACCCTTATCGCCACACTTGCAGCACTATAAACTGCCGCTGACCGCATACCTATCTGTTGCACACAGAGCCAGTGGTATCGTAAACAGCGTGGCCATCGTGTTGCTGGTGTTGTTAATCGCTAGTGCCTCCGGCTCACCGGAAAGCTACGCATTTATGTCTGCCATCGCGAACTCATGGTTCGGCAAACTGGCTTTGTTTGGCTTTACCGTAACCCTCTATTATCACATGGCTAATGGCATTCGCCATTTGTTCTGGGACGTCGGCTTAGGGCTGGATGTTGAAACCGCTAAAAAGTCGGGCAATGTGTGCTTGATCGCGGCTGGAGTCCTCTCGGTAATTACTTGGTTGGTGGCATTAGCATGAGCAATTTCAGAACTCCCCTATCAAAGGTTAAAGGTCTGGGTTCAGCCAAAGAAGGCACAAGCCATTTCTGGTCGCAGCGTCTCACCGCTATTGCCTTGATCCCGATGGTGATATGGCTGGCGTTTTCCGTAGCCTCTTTGCCCAACATGGATTACCTGGCCATTCGTGAATGGTTATCGCA
The DNA here is from genome assembly GCA_045110515.1 of Granulosicoccus sp. Classification (GTDB taxonomy): domain Bacteria; phylum Pseudomonadota; class Gammaproteobacteria; order Granulosicoccales; family Granulosicoccaceae; genus Granulosicoccus. The sequence goes on from JBGCGD010000004.1 coordinate 98,311, forward strand.
ACCCTTCAATGCCATTGTGATGATTCTGTTCATCATTGCGGGCTTCTACCACGCACGCTTGGGACTGCAAGTAGTCATCGAGGACTACGTCGGTTCACATGGGCCTCGCACAGCAGCGATTATTGCTGTGACCTTCATTGCCGCCGCACTCGGCGTAACGGGTGTCTTCTCAGTTTTGCGAATCGCATTCGCAGGCTGACTCGTATCCCTTATCGACGACAAGACTGAATATCGACTATGACGAACGCATATAAAATTATCGATCACTCCTACGACGTGATAGTCGTTGGTGCAGGCGGTGCAGGGCTTCGAGCAACGTTAGGTATGGCGGCTCAGGGGCTATCCACAGCCTGCGTGACCAAAGTGTTCCCAACCCGCTCACACACCGTTGCGGCGCAAGGCGGCATGAGCGCAGCTCTGGGTAATATGGGTGAAGATCACTGGACCTGGCATATGTACGACACCATCAAAGGGTCTGACTGGCTAGGCGATCAGGACTCCATTGAATACATGTGTCGCGAAGCGATGCCTGCGGTTATCGAGCTTGAACACTTTGGCGTGCCTTTCTCGCGTACGGACGAAGGGAAAATCTACCAGCGTCCGTTCGGCGGCATGACTACACATTTCGGTGAAGGAACAGCACAAAGAACCTGTGCGGCTGCCGATAGAACCGGACATGCCATCTTACATACGCTGTATCAGCAATCGCTGAAACACAATGCTGAATTTTACATCGAGCACTTCGCTACCGACCTCATCATGGATGAGGGCGTGTGCAGAGGGGTTATATCCCTGGACCTTGCCACAGGCGAGCTACACCGTTTCAGAGCCCATCAAGTGGTTCTGGCAACTGGTGGCTGTGGTCGTACCTACTTTTCAGCAACGTCAGCACACACGTGCACGGGTGATGGTAACGCGATGGTTCTGCGAGCCGGGCTTCCTTTGCAAGATATGGAGTTCGTTCAATTCCACCCGACTGGCATCTACGGAGCCGGCGTGTTGATTACTGAAGGCGTGCGTGGCGAAGGCGGCTACCTAACCAACAATGAAGGCGAACGCTTCATGGAGCGCTATGCCCCTAACGCTAAGGACCTTGCTTCTCGCGATGTCGTTAGCCGTTCAATGACCATGGAAATTAATGCAGGCCGTGGCGTGGGAACCGACAACGATCATATCTTCCTCAACCTGCAGCACTTAGGAAGCGACGTTATCGAAAAACGACTACCAGGCATTTCGGAATCTGCTCAGATCTTTGCAGGTGTAGACGTCACTAAAAATCCGATTCCAGTCATTCCAACGGTTCACTACAACATGGGCGGCATACCCACCAATTATCACGGTGAAGTCGTCACGCTAAAAGACGGCAATCCAGACGAAGTTGTGCCAGGACTTATGGCAATAGGTGAAGCAGCTTGTGTATCGGTACACGGCGCAAACCGCTTGGGCAGTAATTCTTTGTTGGATATCGTAGTGTTTGGCCGTGCAGCTGCCATCCGTGCCGCTGAACTAGTGAAGCCCGGCGCGCCTCACAAGCCTCTTTCTGAAGAGGCCACTGCACCAGCACTCGATCATTTGGATAGGGTTAGATTCAACAAAGGAAGTACTGGCACAGCCGATGTCAGAGACCGCATGCAACGCACCATGCAAAAACACGCAGCTGTATTTCGCACGGGTGAAAGCTTGGCGGAAGGCATCGACAAGATGCGCGGCATCGTCGACGAATTTGACGACGTAAAGGTCGATGATAAAAATTTAATCTGGAACACAGACTTAGTTGAAACACTAGAGCTGGAAAATCTATTGGCTCAGGCGCAAACCATTATTCACGGTGCTCATAACCGTCCTGAAAGTCGTGGCGCTCATGCCCGCGATGACTTCGAGGAACGCGATGATGAGAACTGGATGAAGCACACACTGACTTGGACCGACGATCGGGCCAACGTCACCATCGATTACCGTCCCGTTCATATGTACACCTTGACGGACGATTGCGAAGTAATACCGCCCAAAAAGCGCGTCTACTAAACAAACTCCAAGGTAAACGGACAGCAACGGATACGAAATAGAACCATGGCAGAATTTAAGCTCCCAGCAAATTCCATCGTTAAACAAAACGGCAAACACTTTGCGGCCCCTGATGGCGCAACAAATACCCGGCGTTTTAAAGTCTATCGATACGATCCCGATAGCGGTGAGAACCCACGCGTCGATTCGTTTGATGTTGACGTTGATAACTGCGGCCCGATGATCCTAGATGCCATCATCAAGATCAAAAGTGAAATGGACTCTACGCTAACCTTCAGGCGCTCTTGCCGAGAGGGCATTTGCGGCTCCTGTGCCATGAACATAGGTGGTACCAATGGCCTGGCATGCACAACTGCTATTGCTGATATCGAAGGCGACATCACGATATACCCTCTTCCGCACCAGCCTATCATTAAAGATCTGGTATCCGATCTCACCAATTTCTATGCTCAATATGCATCAATAGAACCATGGCTGAAGTCAGATACTCCTGCGCCACCGGATCGTGAGCGTCTGCAATCACCAGAGGATCGTGAAAAAATCGATGGCGCCTACGAGTGCATTCTCTGTGCATGCTGCTCAACAAGTTGCCCAAGTTATTGGTGGAACCCTGATCGTTACCTAGGACCTGCTGCGTTACTGGCCTCCTATCGTTGGCTCGTCGATAGTCGCGATGATGCAACAGGCGAACGTCTAGACGACCTAGAAGATCCATTCAAGCTCTACCGCTGTCATACCATCATGAACTGCGCCCAGGTTTGCCCAAAAGGCCTTAACCCAGCCAAGGCAATTGCAGAAACTAAAAAGATGCTTGTAAAACGACGTCTGTAGGCTCAACGATATCCAGATGAGCACAAAGACGGCTAATATCGCAAAACTACGGTGGAGATGCCGTAGAGGTATGCGCGAGTTGGATGAAGCTATGCGTGCTTATCTGGATAACCACTATGAAGGCGCTTCAACACAAGAGCGCCTGTTGTTTGAAGAATTGCAGGAGATGCAAGACCCGGAGCTATTCCAGCTTGTAAGTGGTAAGGCCAAGGAGGCCCGTTATCAAAACATTCTCGACAAAATGTCGCTCAGCATGGGTAGCCGCTCCTAAATTTAGCAGGCTCTACTGTACAGTTTTAGTAGTAAGTTCCGCCTGCTCACTGTGGGCAACTACCATTAGCGGTTTGCATCCAGTGCTTCATTGTTTGCTCAGCGCAAGCCTGCTGGTGTCTGTATCTTGGCAAATTATTCAAGCCAGACGCCTCACGTTAATCACACATGATGTTGACAACAACGTCTGGACAATTACTGCTAAGGCAAATTTACCCCGTAACGGGCATTTAGTTAGATCGGGTTACCGTTGCAGCTTTCTCGTTATTTTGGTTATCCAATCTGACAACCATCACTGCCACTACGTGCCGTTGTGGCGAGACCAAATCAGCGATTCGGAATTCAGCTACCTACACTACCAACTTCTCTATAACACGGTGAATCCCACGTCAAAATGGACAGCCGTCTTTTCTAAACGCGCTTAGCATCAACGTCAGCTCGCCCAATAAATATTATTAACTTAATATTGAGGGTAAACTGTACCGGTCTGATTACAGGAAAAGACAGGTGAAACAACCAATCTATTTGGGCGTAAACGTTGACCATGTGGCAGCGGTAAGACAAGCGAGAGGGCTAAGCTACCCAGACCCTGTCCATGCTGCCTTGCAAGCAGAGCTTGCCGGTGCTGACAGCATCACCATGCACCTACGGGCGGACAGACGACATATCCAAACCCATGACGTAGAAAGGTTTGCTGCAAGTGGCCAAACAAAGCTCAACATTGAAATGGCCGCAACAGCGGAAATGCTTGAAATCGCACAAAGAATAAAACCTCACACGGTCTGTATCGTCCCCGAAAACCGTCAAGAAATAGATACCATTCGAGGGGTAGACGTCACAGCCAAAAAAGATGAACTCTCCGACTTTATTGATGCATTGCAGTCCGCTGGCATTCAAAGTTCTATTTTCATCGATCCTGATGAATCACAAGTAGAAGCCGCTGCGCGAATTGGAGCGCCCTGTGTTCAATTACACACGGGCTATTATACCGACACGCAAACTCATATAGATCTCAGCACTGAGTTATCGAGAATCGTGACATCAAGCGAGTACGCTTTCAGCTTAGGCTTAATGGTTAATGCGGGGCATGGCTTGCATTATGACAATGTGCAAGCCATCGCAGAAATTGAAACTATCAACGAACTACGCGTCGGACATAGTTTAATCACCAGGGCACTTTACTGGGGCCTTCCGACAGCAACCAGTAAAATGAAACGACTCATGGTCGAAGCCCGGCATCGATCCTAAGCAATGAACATCACTGGTTTTCTTGTTTAACAGACTCCCACTATGATTGCAGGAATTGGTGTTGACCTAGCAACTATCAGCAGAATCGAACAAGCCCATGTTCGTTTCGGTGAACGGTTTGCTAAGCGTATATTAAACCCACTTGAATGGGACGAGTACTTAGACCATCAGTCCCCTATCCGCTTTCTGGCGAAACGTTTCGCCGTGAAAGAAGCTTCAGTTAAAGCGCTGGGAACGGGCGAACGAGCAGGTGTACTACTTAGGGACTTTTACCTTAAACACGATAGTCTTGGAAAACCGATACTTCAGGTTAGCGGTGAAGCAAAGAAGCGCTGCGAACAACAAGGCATCAAACATTTCTGGGTGAGCATAACCGACGAAGGCGACACTGTAGCCGCCTTCGTCATCTTAGAACTGGGTTAAAAGAGCTACTGCGCAGCCTGATAAACCCGAATGTAGTCAACACGTGTAGATGCCGGACTAGGCGTTGTCCCGTCAGGTGCGCCTGGCCAAATACCACCGACTGCCAAACTCATAATCAGGTACATGTTCTGACTGCTAACGTTCTCCCCAACAACACGATACCTTGGAACATCGTTGATATAAAACAGCAGTTCCTGTGGTGCCCATGCTACACCCACTTTTTGAAAGCCTTCTGAAAAATCTGTCGATGAGATTTCCCATTGTCCAGGTGAACGCAGATTCCCATCAGCATCGGTGTAGTTATAATTGTGGAACAAACTATTGGGCTTTGCTCCATCGTATTCCATGATGAACAACTCTGGCTTCAAGTTATCAAAGTCGGTGCTGAGCATCCAAAACGCCGGCCATAACCCTCTGCCCTCTTGCAGCTCTATAGAGGCTTCTACATAACCGTAGGTAAAATCAAACTTCCCAGCAGTGGTTAACGCTCCAGACAACCAGGCTTGTTCGTTTGCCGCACTTCTGAGAGCATCTGGGGTTTCGGTCGCTGTGATCGTTAAATACTCACCATCGAGACTGAAAGGGTTATAACCAAAGTCAGCGTTATTTTGAGTGTCCACGTAGTATTGCTGCTGGTTGTAAACCACCAGATCCGTACCCCACGTCAACGCAGTATTCCATTTTGACGCATCGAGGCTATCGCTTTGAAACTCGTCACTGAACACCAAGTTGAAGTCAGTCAGGTCAAAAGCTGTTGACGGTCGATCAGGATCAGTGGCTGGTTCTTCATCGCCGGCGGTCGGCTGCGCCGCAGCAAAACGTGCCGCCGCTAGTTGTCGTTCGTGCTGCTCAACGAGATCGCTTTCACCACAGGCGCTTAATAATAAAGTTGTGCCAAGCAATGCGGGCAACCAAGACACGACGTGTATTGGATTGTTCACTATGCATATCCTCCTTAATAGTAATAACGAATGCCTAGACCAAGCAAATCGTTATCGCCGAGTTCAAAGCGTGATACGACATCTAAGTGCGGTGTCAGGTGCCAGTACGCACCACCAAAGGCTTTCAAATCTCCCTTAAAGAAGGTGCTGTAGCCTAAACCACCTCGTAGTTCCATCTGGCGATTGATAACCATTCGTGTTGCCGCGCCAAAATACAAGCCGGAACTTCCATAGTTCACCGAAATACTGGAATCTTGATCGTCTTCGAGTTGAAACGTCCCGTGCTCGACGCCTGCCTGCAACACCATCGTAAAACGGTCTGCAACACGGGGGGTCAAGTACATGCCTCCGCCAATCATCACTTCTTGATAGGTGTTCGTGACCGCGACGCGTCCAACATAGTGGAACCGGGAGTGACTCTCCGTACTCCCTTTCACAACGACACCATTCCCGCCAACATCAAAATTGGCGGGCATTGCTTCAACGTAGGAAAATTTATCTTCTCTGCTTCTAACACTAGCCGGAAGCTTCAGGGCGGATAATACCCCTACTTGCGACACACTGTTTTCAGTCGCTGATTTTTGCAATTCATCGTTGGCCGCAGCGACTTGCTCTAGGGTGTTTATCACAGGTAAGTCAGCCTCAGCAACAACTGCCTCTTTCTTCACCTGGGGTTTAACCACAATAGTTTCAGAGCTTGCCGCAATTGTTGGCAACAATTCTGATTTTTTAATCGCAGACAACTCTGTAGCCGGGTTTGTTGCAGGTTCTGGCAACACAGGTTCACGGGGGATTTGATTGCGGCTATCACGAATTGGCACATTAGCCTTCGGCGATGCCGAAGCCACTGGTTCAGTGACGGTAAAACTTTTATCTTTCGGCTTTTTTAAAACGGCAACCTTTTTGGTTTTCGCAACGCCGTTAACTCCATCTACGGCTTTACTCGTTTTTTTCTTTGGATTACCAAATTGCCGTCTGTAAAGATCTTTAGGCGGAATGCTACCATCATCGAGCAAGTAGACTTTGCCATCGAGAATAATCTTAGACCCGGGCTTACCCCCTTTAGCTGGAATATCGTCCCTGGCCTGCATGTAACGTTTACCTTCAATGGTTATCACTTTTCCCGTGAACGGTGGAAGCGTTTCCTTCTTAGCTAAATCAGGTTCGGTGGTTAAAGCCTTGCTGACAACTGAGTTTTTTTCAGGCTTCTGATCTTTCGCTGTGTCGGAGGGCTTTTGAACTGTCACCGATATGACGACAGGTTTTTCAGAGTCGCTATTATTCTTCGATTTAGCAATCTCAGCTGCGAGCTTGGCAGCACCCTGAAGCTGTGTTTTGGCAACCTGCTTGTCTTTGGTGATCGCCCCAGAATCAGAGCTTGGTTGAGCAACCTTAGGTTTTTCAGCTTTCGGATTCTTCGCAAACGCCGATTTAAGATCCCACTGAGCCCCCGAGGGGTTATCTGAAGTATTGCTTAGGGTTATTTCACCTTTAAACGGACCGTGTCCACATTGAGGATCTTTGTAAACCGGGTAATTAAACTCACCATTTTTCTCAATTAACCCCGGCCCTGCGCCAATACGTTTACACACTTGCGCAACCGTTTGTCCACCAATAGGCGTTGGCACTATCGTGTTCATGATATCAGCGCCCAGCTCCCCCACACAGTAGCACTGGCCATCTGTCGAATAGCTACCACTCCATTGCGAAGCATGCGATGGAGACAACAAGAGATGAGCGCCGATAAACAACGCTAACGAAGATTTGACTATGTGCGGCCGCATTTGCGATTCCAAGGGCGTAAGTTCTCGTTAAAGCGAAACAGAAAACATGCCATCACATTGCCAACGCATTAAAGCATGACCGGATTCGAATTCCGATGCTAATCCATCAAGGCTTCAACCGAGGTTCCGATAACTACCTAATAGTGGTTGAACACGAGGTTTACGACCTCGACAACACGCCGAGTAACGCACAGTTATGTGCGACAACTCACACAACGGACTGCCTTCGGTATCAACAATGAATCACGCTAAATTCACAGAGAAAGGTCGGGTTACTTGCCTATGGCATGTTCCCGTATCTGTTGTTTTGCTGTCGTTTTTGAGCGCGTGCGCTGATGGCACTACCAGCGATGCAACGAGCTCGAATGCGACAGGCTCAACTGCGGTTGCAGGCCCTTCGGTGAGCGCCGCTCAGCTGTCCAACGATGCAAGTTACTCGATTGCGTTTGCGCAGGCCGTTGCTGCTGGCGATATAGAGGCCCCAGATCCGCTTCAGCCAGCTAGCGCTAACCCGAATATCGGTGCGGCCAACCCCGATACGACCGAGCCTACGGACACTCCAGACAACGCTGTCTCAGTTCCTAGTGTTGAAAATTCAGAGCAAGAAGAATCCTCTTCAGGTACCGACACGAATTCGGAAACATCACAACCGAACTCTGAGACAACCTCAAATAGTGATTCAGAATCTGACACCGACTCAACCACTGAATCCAATCCGGATGCATTGCAATTACCAGAAGAGCCCAGCAGCACCGGTGAAGATACAGGCACTGAACCGGATGCAGGCGTCAGCGAGGAAGCACCACCCACAACCGAATTTTTCTCCGCTACAACTCCTGGTTTTAATGGTGAGATATTGGATGATTCTATTCGCGTAACCTGGCCTGTTGATCCCAATGCCCGCGGATATAACGTTTACAGACAAGCCCAGTTCGTGACCTCGGTATTTACCGAAGAATACATTGATGAGGATGTCTTCGACCGCGACTACTATTACGAGATTCAAGCTTTCGACAATTCAGATACCCTCTACTATGTGGCAACCGGTCTTACCGTAAAAGCGCGAACCTTCGGACACATAGATCCAGAAGCACCCGTGCCGAATAACAACTTGTTAGATGACTACCAACTTGTTTTCTCTGATGAGTTTAACGGCGATTCTCTCGACACCAGTAAATGGAATACAGCGTATTTGTGGGGAACCGACCTTGTTATTAATAGCGAGGAACAATACTACGTCGATATTGCGAACGAGCCCGACTTCGGCTTCAATCCGTTCACATTCGATGGCAATAACCTCACTATTAATTCCATTGAAACACCGCCAGAGCTTGCCAGCAAATCGTTGAATCAACCTTATTTATCCGGCGTAATTACAAGCTATGACGCTTTTAAGTTCACTTACGGTTATGTTGAAACTCGTGCAAAAGTCACTTTCGGTAGAGGGTATTGGCCCGCGTTCTGGCTGCTTAATGCCTACTATGTAGACGATAAACCCGAGATTGATATCATGGAATTTATCGGGAACGACCAGGATGTTGTTTACCATACGTACCACTACTACGATTCGGAAGGGCAGCTACGCTCCACCGAGTCTAAACCAACACCCGGTGTCGACTATACATCTGACTTTCATACCTACGGTGTGGAATGGAAACCGGGCACGCTAATTTTTTATATCAACAATGTAGAAGTGCATCGAGTAACGGATGCAAAGGTATCTCAACAAGAAATGTATGTCATCGCTAATACTGCCTTAGGCGGATGGTGGGCGGGATCGCCAGATGCGACTACACCTTTTCCGGGGAAGTACACACTGGACTACATTAGGGTCTATCAAAAGACAACCCCCTATGACGACGTTCTGCTTGATGATGGTTTAACTCAAGTACCTTATGCAGACGATATCATTGGAAGAGCGTCTCCAAGTCATCGCCCTTCTATCGAAGATTGGCCCGAAGGCTACCCTGACGGTCTATAAAGAGTGAGCTCAGAGGCTGCAGTTTATGCAGTCTCAAACGGCTCTAAATAGAATCCAAACGTCCTCACTAAAATTTCAAACGCCGCTGACATGAGCTCTTCCCTATCCGGCTCTCCAATGGCATAGAGTCCAACGGTGTATCCTAGACCGCTTATTTGTGCTTGATAGATCGTTAAGTCAACGTCCTGCACCCCGGTCTCAGTCGCTTTTATATCCAGCATATCAATCCATGCGGGACGCCCATCTATCGAGACATCTATGCGGTTACTGCCATCGGTTTCAAAAGCACCTGAATCACTACCCGGTAATATCTCGATCATGATGTAATCGGCGAAGAGGTCGGAATCACCATTCCTGGGCGCTTCAAATCCAACGGTATATCCTGGCTCAAGCACACTGAAGTCATCGGGCTGAACCGCGACTATTTTACTCCAGCCTGCAGGAATGGCGACGCTGAAACCATAGTCATCATCCTCGTAGTATTCAATATCCATGAGGAGCTCAACCGATGACTCCAATGCAACATGGCTGCTGTCAGCATTGGCTGTTTTAGCAGGAAACGGATAGCTTGTCACCAATGCTGAAGCGCAAAAGCCCAAGATCAGTGGCACAAGGAGTACAGGTCTCATGCTCTCAAGCATGCCTACTATGGGAGTTCGATTCCGAGAGCGGTGACTCAGAACGGTTATATCGCCACTAATCTGTAATACGCAAACTCACCAATCGGGGTGAGTGAAATCTCAAAGACTCTAAACCTGGCAAACGTCACCAACACCGTCGTTGTCGGTATCTAACTGATCAGCATTGGCGACAGCGGGGCAATTATCGTCAGCGTCTGCGACTAAATCACCGTCACTATCAAGTAACGTGTCACACACGTCACCCGTACCGTCACCGTCTGTATCTAACTGATCGGCATTGGCGACTGCGGGACAATTATCATCAGCGTCAGCAACCGTGTCACCGTCGCTATCTGTCAACACGTCACAGGCATCACCAATACCATCACCGTCTGTATCAGTTTGAGCGGCATTGGCATCATTTGGACAGTTGTCAACGGCATTTAGCACGCCGTCGCCATCTAGATCTAAACCATTAGTCGTGTCGCAGACGTCACCTATTCCGTCGCCATCTGTATCTGTCTGATCCGCATTTGCATCTACGGGGCAATTGTCATCTGCGTCAGCAATTAGATCGCCGTCACTGTCAGTCAACGTGTCACAAGCATCGCCGATACCATCACCGTCAGTGTCGGTTTGCGCAGCGTTGGCATCATTTGGGCAGTTATCAGCAGCGTTGTCTATTCCATCATTGTCTAAATCAAGACCGTTGGTTGAATCACAGACATCACCTATTCCATCGCCGTCCGCATCTGCTTGATCGGCGTTTGGAATAGCCGGACAGTTATCAGCCGGATTGTTTACAGAGTCGTTATCCGGATCCAGACCATTGGTCGGATCACAAACGTCACCGATACCGTCACCATCGACATCAGCCTGATCACTGTTTGCATCGGTAGGGCAGTTGTCCAGGGGGTCATTAACATTATCGCCATCGGGGTCCAAGCCATTAGTTAAATCACAGGCATCACCGATTCCATCCCCATCAACGTCTGCCTGATCACTATTGGCATCGGTTGGGCAATTATCTGCAGGATCATTGACACCATCATCATCTGGGTCCAGACCGTTTATTGCATCGCATACGTCACCTATGGAATCACCATCAACATCGTTTTGATCGGCATTAGAGATGGCCGGACAGTTATCTACGGCATCTCTGACTCCATCGCCGTCAGAATCTGTGTCGTCAGATAAATCACACAGATCACCAAGACCATCATTGTCAATATCCGCTTGATCAGGGTTCGCGCGTGCTGGACAGTTATCTACATCGTTGTTTACACCATCACCATCCGTGTCGTCATCGTTGATGAGATCACAAGCATCGCCCGCCCCATCATTGTCGATATCAGCCTGATCCGGATTCGAATTGGTTGGACAATTATCAGTCTCATCCGGGATGCCATCATTGTCTTCATCCTTAGGAGGATCCTCAGCATCCAGTGCATCAGTGCCCTGCGCAGTTTCCTGTATGTTGCTCAGTTCGTCGTCGTCACTGTTGTAGCTATCGGTCTCATAATCGTTCTCTCCAATGACAACCGTTGTGCCACCACCCGCGTTCTGATTACGCGAAACATGTGCGATAAGCAGCGTTTGTTCCGTAGTCGAATAAAAATTAACATCGATAAGCGGATCGGAGTTTTCAGTGACTGTGACGCTACCTTGCCAGTCATTACCTTCACGCGTTAGCAAGACAGGCGTCCCGTTAACAGTAGCGGTTGCATCCACAGCCGCTTTACGTTCTTCGGTCGCATCAACCATCTCGACGGGTAATTTCAGTTGAACAACCAAATTCACGAGTACTGGTGGTGCTATGGGCGACGTCGAGTCGTTGAACAAAAAACCTTCGCGACGTTCTTGAAGATTGGAATACCCGTCGCCGTCCGCATCCATAGACGTATCGAATTCAGTGAACCTCAACAATACAGGGCTTGAAACAGATCCGACATTTAGCGGCTTACTTGCACGGGCCAGAGGTAGCTCCTCGCCCTCTAAAAGCTCTACCCATTCTATGGATACAACCGTTGAGGAAAGAGGCGGCAAGGTTGTTTGAAATACGTATTGGCCTTCGGCATCAGACTCGATTTCGAAAGTCTGTCCGTTGATCGTTACGCGCAGTCTAAGATTCGGTCGAATAATAGTTCGTGATTGCAGCAGTATGTCTGGTGCGGTGAATGCCATGTTGGCCATCCCATCTGCAACACCGACCGTGTTGGTATCATCCTGCTGATTGCAGCCGGAAACAAACGAAAGCACTGTTGCCAATAATACTGCACTAAACAGTCGAGACAACAGCCGTTTGAAACGTCCTTGATTCATCATGGTAGTTGATCCACTACGACAGTTACGGGCACGCCAGCACTAGAGCTACCTCCTCCGCCAGCTGCAGACGCCAGCACACCAACCACTAACAGTCCTACTGCGCCATAAAGTAGTTTTCGGTTAAACGATATACCCGATGTTTCAACCGGCTCATTAGTCACTTGTGCCACAGGTGTCTTCGGTGTAACTAATTGTCGCTCTATAGGGTCAAACGCGAAACCTTGTAAGGCTCGATTACCGGCGCTATCAAAGGCTTCGATGTAATACTGGATAAACGTTGCAGCGGGTGGTAACTCTTCGCTAGAAACGGTCGCTGTGTAAATACCACTATTACCTAGTATGTTTAGCTGGCGCTTCAGATACGGTGTTGATTCAGCAAAGCGGTAATACAAGGTAACGCTGCCAATTTCTGTGTTGTCCGCCACCGAGGCTGCAAATACCTGACTGTCTCCGGCATTGCCAGAGGAGACAGCCTCGAACTCTATAACAGGCGGTTCAATATCCGCTGACTGCGCATTAACCACACCTGGCATGGAGAACAGCTGCAGGAAGGTGATGAGCATCACCACTAAGCGTTTGCTAACGTTATCTAACATAAAATTTGAATTACCTGATGGCGAGTATTCAACGCTTACCAACTAATAGCTGACCAATCATTGCCGTCGCGGCTACTGATCAAACGAATTGACTGCATATCGGAAGGCGGCACAGCGAGGCTACCGTCAGCCCTCTCAATGGATTTAATCTGCAGCGTTCCATTGATCTCACCAGTCGCATCACTCGTGGACACATTGCGGATTCGTACATCAATGCCAACGCTGTTTTCAAACACCTGCATAAATTGTTGAACACGCAGTCCCGAACGCTTCGTCAAACTGACGACCTGTCCAATGTCTCGACTGCTGATCGCTTTCTGTAAATCTGTAAATTTTTTGTAAACCGTTTGGAGATCGTCGTCAGTGATTGCACGGGGAGCTACGTTGACCACACTTGTATTGTTTTCAAAACCTTCCGTTGATTGTGATTTAGCCACTGCAACGGCGTTGCGATTTTGGGTCCGGCTCGCAGCCTGAGCAGCTGCAGCGTTTGCTGCCTCTATCTCGCGTACGCGTGCTAGTCTTTGCTCTAAGACAGTACGTCGCTCTGCAGCCGCTCTTTCGTTGGCAATACGTCTATCTGTTGCGATACGATCGGCTTCGGCTATTTGTCGTCTGGCCTCTTCCCTTGCAGTTTCTTCTAACGCATCCAGGCGAATTTTTTCGGCCCTCGCAGCCGTAAGTTCCGAAGCGGTTCGAGCTTGTTGTCGTTGCTGTAGTCTGGCCGCTTCTGCGCGAGCGGCTTCTGTCGTGGCGGCTTCATCAGCAGCGGCTCTAGCTTGCTGCCTGGCTTCTTCAGCAGCGGCTTCAACACTATCGCGTGACTGCTGGCGCGCTAATGCTTGTTCTTGCGTAGCTAGCAGCCTCTGCTCTTCCAGACGAGCCGCTTCATCGGCTGCAGCCTGCGCAGTCTGTCGCTGTACATTCAAACGTTCTTGTTCTGCAGCCAGTTGTTCAGTCCGACGCACTTCCGCCAATCGAGCGGCCTCTATCGAAGCGACTCGGGCAGCTTCCGCTTGGCGACGATCTTCTTGCCTTGCAGCCTCAGCCACTTGCGAAGCCTGAAGCTGAACGGCAGCCTCATTTTTTAATTCTGCAATGTTGGCCTCAATGGCTTGGAATTCAGAAGCGCCGTACCCGTACAACGTTCTATCCATGGAATTCAACGCTCGCTCAGCATCAGCATAGGCCCCGCTACTAACAAGAGCTTCCAACGCCGCTAACTGTTCGCGAAATTGCACCATGAGAGAAGACGGTTCTGCAAGGTTTCCTGCACTATCAGGAGCCACGTCACTCAGCGCCGTGTTAGTGTCGGCAACAGCGGGCTCTACCTTTGCCTCCACTACCCCCGTATTTTCATCATTCTCAACCGTTGCGTTTAATGATGAGGGCAGTTCGCCGCGCTGAGTTTCTGACAAAAACTCATCATCGAACGCCAGTTCAGTTTGCGAATGGATGAGCTGGTCTAGTTTCCCCGAAAAATAAAGGTAACTAACTCCACCCACTATCAACAAGGCTGCAGTACCTAGGGCGAACCATCTGATCAAACTTTCTTTTGGATCTTCGTCAGGCTGATCAAAAGTGGTTGCCACCCCTTCACGCCAGTCGTTACCGAAATCCAGTTCATTACGATTGCCACGTTTAAGTGAACTGAACTCCTTCTCAAGTTCTATGTCCTCATCATTGGCAGGCGACTGCGTCGGTGGACGTACGTTGCTCTGTCGATTTCGTGCAGTCCGCTTTTTCTTGACCGGACGAAGGTCAGGAGCACTTAAAGTAGTGTCTTCGAGAAAATCTAAGTCGTCTACATTTTTAGCATGCTTAGCCGTCGTAAGCGGTGGCGGAGGTGCTACAGGATCTCCGGGTTTCGGTGGTAGAAGAGGTCCAGATTTTGAAACCGGTACGGGTGGTCTGATGGTAGGCATGGTCCTACGCATGGACTTTTTAGCTACTTTTCTGCGAGCAGTTTGCTCCTCGTCGCCTTCTGAAAGGAAGTCGAACATGGACTCGTGGTCCGGTTTGTTACGATCGAATTCTGGTTTCGACATAAGCTACGAGTCAATGTGATTCAGATACAACGTGTATCACAGTTTTTTGGATTAGCATGCTCCAATGATAAACGATATGGGAGCGTCAATAACCGGTAATAGTGTGATGTTACAACGGTTTGCGGCATAATTTCCGATATGGTAATCCGCAAACTGGGACATTGGGTGGCTATTCGACGCTAAGCCGCAAGCTCCAGGTCTCGGCTGCTAAACCCAAAGGCTGCGATTCAGGCAGCAAAATAGTCACTGAAGCTGCCTCCGACGGCCCTGTCGCAAGCCATGCACCGGACGTTAACGCCGTTCGCGATGCCTCAATACCGTTAATGTGAGTCGGTGAATGCACCACGCGAGGGTCTGGGAGTAAGGTCTGTGCAATCTGCTGCCCGTCAGAGTTTTTCCAAACGAGCCTGACAAATGTATCGATTCCCTGGATACTTCTTCCAGAGGCCGGATACACGCTAGCACTGGCAATAGAGCGACCGCGTGCGATTGGCGCTGAACCAATAGTGGGTTGCGATATTTTGGCCGAAATACTCGCAGAGGAACTCAGCTCAGTTGATTTAGCTAACCGCTCCTCTGGTGCTACGGGAAACAGGCGATGCAAGAAATGACCAGACTCATCAAAGCGAATGAGCAGCCTCACATCGGCTGACGCTGTGTTTGAAATCAGCGAAATAGCTAGAAGCCAATACCACCTGTTCATTCGACAACCACCTGCCATGTCCAATTGAAAATTCCCGCATGCGGTGCTGGAAGCTTGATTTTTCCACTGATATCACTGACACGCAATGCAACGGTGTGGGTACCCACAGGTGGCGAGAGCACAAGTCGATTAGGGTTATTGTCGGTAGCCGGCTGAGCGACACCGTTAAAGGTCCACTCAACCATCTGGACGTCATTACCGAATATGGGACTGACAATAAATTCCTGAGACTCTCCGGCATTAACCTGAATGATCTCGGTGTTGGGTGAAAAACCCCGAATGCCTTCTGTCAGGGAATATAAACGCAGTATCCACTGCTCGCTGTTAACAGGGCCGAATGAGGCATCAAATGATCGCATCCGGCTGTTAAACGTCGGCCGAAAAATACCGCTTGCTCGATACAAACCACCTTCAAAGAGTCCAACGCCTGGCTCACCAAAGCTTTGTGGCAAGGGTACTGAGGGATCAATCCAGTGCGCCCAGGGCACAGCTGCGGGATCGGTCAGCGCCGTTACATTCTTATAACGCCCCTCTTGAAAAAGCTGTAGCCCAGATGTCTCTTCGATCAGGGTATCCACATACTCATCTGCAAGGTCGACAAGACTATGCCCCATCTCGTGAACAGCTATCTCAGGAAAATAAGCGGACGTTATCGCAACACTTCCGCCACTGTTACCACTACCACCATATCGGCGATCGTTCACCAATAAGACGATTTGATCAACTGACGGATACTCTCCCAATGCGGTTTCAAACATAGACAAGGTATTAGCGCAAATGAGCCTGAGAACGCCGCCACAGTTGTACGCGCTGTCGAAAGCTGTGTCTCTGCTATCAACGTTTTCATTGTCATCGGCCCCCGAACTCGCAGATACCGTGTTGATCATATGTATATTAAACGCACCGAGATGGCTGCCGATTCCTTCGTCTGCACGAATACTGGCAATAGCATCATCAACATGTTCACGAAACAAAGCTTGTTGATCTATCGAATAGCCATCGCCCAAGGCAACCACATGCACGCCCCTGCCTTGCTTACTCCCTAACAAGGTTCTGCCCGCACCAGATGCGGTTAGTGGGTACAACGTTATAGGCACGATTTCACGGCTGGTTGTTCCTTGTCGATCGCGTGCCGTTATAACAAGGTTGACGTTTGTGACATCGTTAACATCGGCAGCGATTAAGGTGATTGAACCCGCATTGACCTCGCTATTAATAAAATCATTGCTTTCAACGCTTATGGTGACCTGATCGCCGTCTAAATCATCAGGAAACACCTGCGCTGTTACGCGCTCTCTTGCGTTGAGTTCAACCGGCAATTGAGTGATGTTCAGCGTTGGTGGATCGTTTACATCGATGACTTCGAAACGCACTCCGCTCACCTCGGTGAATAATCCTTCAGGATCGGTTACGCGGAAAGTGATATCGCCACTGAAACCGACATCAGTCTGGCTTGGCTGCCCCACCAACAGCCCGCTCGTCGCGTTAAGACTTAGCCAGGACGGGAGCCCATTTGCGCTATAACGCAGATCCGAGTCATCAACATCCGTCGCAATCAATTGAACTTGAAAGTCACGCCCTTGTTCGGCAACCCGCGGAATGTCAGCGGACAAGACTGGCGCATCATTGACCGACGAAATGGTGAGTTCGACATTGACCTCCTGCCCGTCAAAACTGATGTAAGTAAACGCATCTTCACCGAAGTAGTCGTCAGCAACTGTGTACAAAAAAACCTGCCCCTGTGCTTGTAGGGTCAGCACTCCCTGCGCAGGCAAGGAGCGTATCGTTACAGGCCCCTCAGGCGGATCGTCGCCTGAATAAAATCTGCCTCGTAGCAATGTGTCCTCATTGAGAGCAAAACGCTGAACAGCCGCACCACTTTCACGAAAACTGAGTTGTGAGCTTATGATTTCCTCATTGCTACCGGCGAAATCATCGGTAGGAGGAGAAATGATACTGCTACCCGAGTCACAAGCTGTGAGCACGACACAGCACGCTGCAATGATTGCAGCCTGCGGTGATCGGGTAAATAGGTGAAGTATCCCTTTCATATCATCGTAGACTTTTTCGCCTAGCTAGGCTTACAAGTCTTGATGTTCTAAAGCAGTTTGAATGTAGATTTTTCGTAGCTCTGTACTGACAGGTCCCGGCTTTCCATTACCTAGTGGAACCCCATCAATGTTGACTACTGGCATAACAAACGTCGAGGCACTGGTGATGAACGCTTCGCTAGCCTGTCTGGCCTCCTCGATACTAAAGGGTTCTTCAACCACCGTGTACCCTGCCTGGGATGCAAATTTAAGAACGGTTTGTCGAGTGATACCGCTAAGAATTTCATGACCTAATTGTCGAGTTTGGATCTTTTTATCAGCTGTGACAATGTAGGCATTGTTTGACGTACCTTCGGTTACCAAACCGTTTTCAACCATCCACGCATCGTGGACTCCCGCGTCAACAGCGGCCTGTTTGCCCATGCAAGGAGCGAGCAAACCGACGGTTTTTATATCCCGTCTTTTCCAACGCTGATCTTCGATAGAAATAATATGCAACCCTTGCTCAGCCATTGGCGACTCAAGCAGGTTTTTAGCTTGCGTGAACATCACTAACGACGACTTGGCATTGGCCGGGTATGCAAAATCCCGATCGGCTACGCCCCTTGAGACCTGAAGGTATAACAGGCCTTCATCAAGATTGTTCATCTCCACAAGTTTTAATTGGGCGGCGACTATATCTTCATCGGAGCAAGGAGGTGCCATCGCCAGCTCAGACATTGACCTGGACAATCGCTTTAAATGTGCAGCATTGTCGATTAGTCGACCTTTTAATATCGTGGACACTTCATACACAGCGTCTGCGAATAAAAAGCCACGATCAAGAACCGAAATTTTCGCGTCCTCTTCAGCTACAAAATCACCATTTACATAAAACGTTCGATTCATTATTGGGGTTAATCCTCAAATCGCCGCAGCACAGCTAGCGGGTTAAGTCGTTAAAAAGTCGTGAGTTTCACTGCTGAAAAAGAGTGACGACGTCTGGTATTGCCTGAACCTCGTAATCCGGCGGTTTCAAATGCTCAGGCCAGTCCTGATTATACGGGTTGAACCACAAAGTCTGCACTCCAACAGCACCAGCGCCGTAAACATCTGTTACGGGATTGTCGCCGATATGAAGCAGGGAATCGGGGGAAATTTTCATATCTGCGAGGCATTGCTGGAACATATCGGGGGCCGGCTTCTCCAAGAGTGTCAAATTAGCGGCATATATTCGCTCAAAATACTTCTCAATACCAATACTTTGTAAATCGGCGTTTCCGTTGGTGATCGCCGCTAGCCTAAATGTCTGATTCAACTGATCGAGCATACTGATCACACCTTCGTACAAAACCACCTCACTACGGGCTTTATAAAACACGGCAAACGCCTCTTCCGCCCATCCTTCCGGATATCCATACTCCAACAGGAGTATTTTCAATCCCTGCTTTCTGATGGCTGTGACACAGCGCGTAAGCTCTGGGTACGCAGCCCTCACCTGTTTTCGGTGCTCCATTAACGATTCGGGGCTATGCACTTTGGTGATGGCTGGGGTCTTTTGTTTATGCCATTCGTACAGGGCTTTTTCAGCTTTTCTAATAGCCGGAGCGCAGTCCCACAGCGTGTCATCTAAATCAAATGAAATCGCTTGAATTCGCGAAAGCCTATTGGGCAATTGGTCTGGCGGCATTTGGGGATTCCTAAAGCGCGTGTATAGCGCACTATAATGTGTCGATGAGCAACGACTTAATGATAGATGCACCAGCTTATAAAAGCTGCCACGGGATGCAGCTAGCCTACAGGCGCCAACAGGCTGCTGTATCGACTGCTGATAAACAAGCTGATGAAATACCGCATGTTGTGTTCTGCGGTGGATTTCATTCCAACATGATGGGAACAAAAGCCGTGTCACTAGCTCAGACCTGCTCTGAGCTAGGCGTGTCGTATACCCGATTTGATTATCGCGGCCATGGCGAATCTGAAGGGGACCCGGCGGCTTTCTCACTCTCGGATTGGTTGGACGATACGCTGTGTGTCTTAGAAGACATCCAAGCACCGTTGATTTTGGTCGGCTCATCGATGGGCGCCTGGCTAGCCTCGCTGTGTGCAACCCGGAAGAATAATCAGCTGCATGGATTATTGCTTATTGCAGCCGCTCCGGATTTTCTGCAAGAACTTATTCAGCCGCGACTCACACCAGCAGATATCTGGGATCTGCAACAGGGTCAGACTCTGGCTTTGCCTAACGCGTACGCAGATCCTCACCCCCTTACACAAGCACTACTGGACAGTGGAAAAGCCCTGTCGATACTGAATCCTTCGTCACAGCAAGCTGACAATCAACTGGGGAAGCTTGACTGCAAAATTCGGCTAATTCATGGAACACAGGACACCGACGTACCTTACTCGTTGTCGCTAAGACTGATGGAGAAATGCGTTAACGCAGATGCGCAGCTGACTCTACTTAACGGCGCCGACCATCGCTTGTCTGACGAAAGATCACTTGCGTGCATCCGACAAAATCTTAAAGACCTTATTTGCAGCCACCGTACCTAGTTCATGAAAATTGACGCTGCGATTGCTCAAACCGAACAGTGGTTTTCGCATAATTCATGGACCGTTTTCGATTTTCAAAAGAGTGCGTGGCAAGCCTGGCACGACCGAAAATCAGGGTTGATTCACTCGCCCACAGGTAGCGGGAAAACGCTAGCAGCATGGCTAGGGCCCGTTCAATCGCTGCTTGCTAATGGCTCAGAAGACGACAGACTACAGGTTCTTTGGATAACGCCCTTACGCGCACTGGCGAATGATACTCGGGATCATTTACAAGACGCACTTGATGCTTTGGACATCGATGCGTCTGTGCAGATTCGCACCGGCGACACGTCCTCTAGCGACAGAAACAAACAACGTGACACGCCGCCATACGCGCTGGTAACCACACCTGAAAGCTTATCCATCATGCTTAGCTATCCGGGGTCTGACATTGGCTTGTCCGGTATTCACACTGTCATCGTCGATGAATGGCATGAGTTAATGGGGTCTAAAAGAGGCGTACAGCTTCAACTGTGTCTGGCGCGGTTGCGATCATTGTGTAACTCACTTTCGATCTGGGGAGTTTCCGCCACCCTTGCTAATTTAGATGAAGCTTTAAGCGTGCTACTCGGACCAGAAAAAGACGGCTCCATAATACAAGGGCTAGTACCAAGATCTATTGAGGTTAACAGTGTCATTCCTAAAGACAAGGCAACGTTTAAGTGGTCGGGACACTTAGGCCTTCAACTGGTAGAACCTGTTATAGACGCAATAAGTTCTGCTGACACAACGCTGTTATTTACAAACACACGGTCGCAAGCAGAGCTATGGTTCCAAGCCCTTCTTGATAAAAAACCTGAATGGTTGCACACCATTGCTCTTCATCATGGCTCGCTGGATAGAAACCTTAGAACCTCGATAGAAAACAGACTTCGTGATGGAGATCTACACTGCGTCGTGTGCACGTCATCATTGGACCTCGGTGTCGACTTCAGCCCGGTAGATCAAGTGCTTCAGGTGGGAAGTCCCAAAGGGGTTGCGCGCCTTGTGCAACGCGCAGGGCGGAGCGGCCATCGCCCAGGTAGCACCTCACGCATTCTGTGCGTTCCCACAAACGCACTAGAAATGATCGAGATCGATGCGGTTAGACGAGCTCTGGCTCAGGGACGAATTGAAGGGCGGCGTCCACCCACACGCTCGCTGGATGTATTAAGCCAGCACTTGGTAACGATTGCCATGGGGACAGGCTTTGTCGAACAGACAATGCGGGAAGAGATCGAAGATACCCATGCTTTTCACGAAATCACAGATGCTGAATGGCAATGGGTTATGGATTTTATTTCTCGCGGCGGACAAGCTCTACAAGGCTATCCGCAATACCACAAAGTGCTAAACGTGGCCGGAACTTACCGTGTAATGAACAAGGAGGTTCAACAACGACACAGACTCGGCATCGGCACTATTTCAAGTGATGCACAAATAAACGTATCGTTCCGCGGCGGAAAACGATTAGGCACCACTGAAGAGAGCTTTATAGCGAGATTAAAACCGGGGAATACGTTTCAGTTCTCGGGAAGACAACTGGAGCTTGTTAGCGTTAAAGATATGACGGCCTATGTTAAAAAATCCACGCGCAGAAGTAAGGTCGTTCCACGATGGTGGGGAACCCAACTACCGTTGACCAGTGAGCTGTCTGACTCTGTGCAAAATACCTTGTATTTGTGGAGGGAGAAAAAGGCGACTTCCCCCGAATTAGATTGCATGCACGACGTACTTTCGCTTCAGCAAGCCTGGTCGTACCTGCCGGGACCTGAAGATTTTCTTATCGAGTCCATAACGACCTATGAAGGACATAGCCTTTTCTTCTTCCCATTCGCCGGGAGATTGGCCCACGAGGGCTTGTCCATGGTCATTGCCTCTCGTCTCTCAGAGTTGACGCCATCAACGTATACATTGCAGATAAACGATTACGGCTTCGAGCTTCAAAGCCCAGAGCCAATTGACGTCGATTTGGATCAACTTAAAACCCTATTCACACCTGAAATGCTCCTTGAAGACATTCTCAAAGCGATCAACTCAGGTGAAATCGCAAAACGCAGGTTCAGAGACATTGCCCGCATCGCCGGACTCATATTCGATGGCTATCCGGGAAAACCCAAAAGCGCAAAACAATTGCAAACATCCAGTGGTTTAATTTTCGAAGTATTAAAAAATCACGATGCCGACAACTTGTTGCTTGAGTTAGCTCATAGGGAAGTGCTAGAGCAGCAACTGGAATTTCATCGATTAGAAAATACCTTGAAGAGTCTGAGTAAAAAACAGTGGAGACTCGAGCAACCCGAGCGTTTAACGCCATTGTCATTTCCGTTGTGGGCGGAAAACTTAAATAGCCAAACTCTGACATCTATGAACTTTCAGGACAGAATTACCAGTATGCTGGGTAGCTTAGAGCACGCGGCTTTAGAAACGCTTGATCAATAGACAATACGTGCGTGTATGAACAACTTCGAATCGTGTTCACTTGCTATACAGTGCCAAGGGCAATTGCTATTACTGCACCCACAGGGCGTTATCTTCTGGCCTGAACAGCATATTCTATTTGCAGCCGATGTCCATGTGGGCAAGGAGCATCGTTTCGGACGCGCCGGCATACCTATTCCTGGTGGTATAAGCGAAGCAACGCTTGTCAATTTGTTTTCACTAGCAGAAGAAGCTGGCGCTCAAAGGCTAATTATTTTGGGGGATTTTATGCACAGTGCCCCGCTATCCAGTGAGTCATGGCTGGCTGAGCTCAGCCGACTTCTTGATAAGAACCTTAACTTAGCGATTGAAGTTGTCGCAGGTAATCACGATAAGTTAAGCGGCCAAACCACTATCGACCCTCGCATAGTGTGGCATCAAACCTCATTGACGGTAGAGCCTTTTGTTTTAAAACATGAACCGGGCAAAGATGACAAAGGGTTTGTACTGTGTGGTCACTTGCATCCCGCTTGGCGTCTAAAACAGTCGCGCCGCGCATCGCTTAAAGCGCCTGCTTTTTGGTTTACCAAAGACTATGCCGTATTGCCTGCCTTCGGGCATTTTACGGGCGGTGTTGTAGTGGACGCTAACCTTAAGGAAGATTCAATCTATATGATCGGGGAAAACAGCGTAGTAAAGGTTCCGCTAGATCGAACACACCCTAAACGCCGGACACAAGCGTAACTCAGCTATCCAGTGCGCCGGTTCCATGGAGAAGCCGGTGCTTGGGGCAATACTCTCCAGTCGTGCTTTCTTTTAACTTTCGAAACCGTCGATTGAAGGTGGCAGCCTTTGGCTTTGGCTTTGGCTTTGGCAAGGAAACGAGAAAATACCTGGTTGTTCATCCCCAACTTTTTGGCGATCTCACTCAGCTAAATAGCTTATGAGCAGTTCTCGCTGAAAGTAGTGCCAATACAACGCATGTTCACGCGTATGCTTTTTCGCAGCACGTTGGCCAATTCGCTACAGTGACTTCCCATTGTTAGCAAATCGCGAAAGCACAGCTTGTTTGCCAGTAAAGAATATTTTCACGGCACCCCTAAAACGCTACCTAAGCCTTTCAAAAAATTGCTTCAGCCTGCTGGTCGACTCACTAGCAAACACACCTTCCGTTACGGCGATATGCGGCTCTACGCCTGCTACTCGTAAGGAGTCATGAATACTGACAACGGCGCCTGTTCGTGGCTCGCGAGCACCGAACACAAGCCGCGAAACTCTAGACTGGAGCAGCGCGCCACAACACATCAGGCATGGCTCTAACGTCACATAAAGAGTTGCGCCATCTATTCTAAAGTTTCCCACGGCCTTGGCCGCAGCTTTGAGTGCCACAATCTCAGCATGTCCTGATGGATCTTTGTCCTCAACACAGCGATTTCGCCCTTCTCCAATAATGGAGTCAGACAATACAACCACCGCCCCTACTGGAATTTCACCGGCCGCAGCAGCCTCCGCAGCCAGCTCGAGAGCCCGGCCCATGTAAAGACTATCCAGTCGTTGTTGATTCAATGCCACCAACCTGACTCTCCTCGCGTTTAACCCGCGCATAAAAAAGGGAGCCGAAGCTCCCTTTCTACATTCAAGCTATCGATACGACAGATTAGCTGGAAACAGCCTCGCCTTCTTCAACTGCTTTCATGCTCAGTCGAATTCGGCCCTGCTTATCAACTTCCAGTACCTTCACCTTAACCACTTGGCCTTCTGACAACTCATCAGCCACGTTTTGAACACGTTGCTCAGAGATTTGAGAGATATGAACCAGACCGTCTTTGCCAGGCAGGATATTCACGAACGCACCAAAATCCATGATTTTTTGGACGCGGCCTTCGTAAATAGTGCCCACTTCAATATCAGCAGTGATTAGCTCGATACGACGGCGCGCTTCTTCACCGGCTGTACGATCGCTAGAGGCAATCTTGATGAGTCCATCATCACCGATGTCGATAGTTGCGCCAGTCTCTTCAGTTAAGGCACGGATAACTGCTCCGCCTTTTCCGATGACCGCTGCAATTTTCTCAGGGTTGATCTTGATGGTGATGAATCGCGGGGCATGCTCTGACAGATCGCCACGAGGCTCTGCAAGAACCTTAGCCATTTCACCTAGAATCCAGAGACGACCACCTTTAGCCTGCTCTAACGCTTTTTCCATAATCTCGCGAGTGATGCCTTGGATTTTAATATCCATTTGCAACGCTGTAACGCCGTCAGCGGAACCCGCAACTTTGAAATCCATGTCGCCAAGATGATCTTCATCACCCAGGATATCTGACAGTACGGCGTAACCGTCGTCTTCTTTAATAAGACCCATAGCAATACCTGCCACAGGAGCTTTCAACGGTACGCCCGCATCCATTAATGCCAAGCTGGTTCCGCACACAGAGGCCATAGAGCTTGAACCATTGGATTCTGTGATTTCCGAGACGACACGAATGGTGTAAGGAAAATCTTCTTCATTTGGCATCACTGCCTGAACGCCACGCTTTGCCAATTTACCGTGGCCGATTTCACGACGCTTCGGTGAGCCAACAAAACCAGTCTCACCTACAGAGTATGGAGGGAAGTTGTAATGCAGCATGAACGCCATACGAGTCTCGCCACTCAATGCATCGATGATCTGAGCATCACGTGTCGTACCCAATGTGGCCGCTACGATGGCTTGAGTCTCACCACGAGTAAAGACAGCCGAGCCGTGAGTACGAGGCAAAATACCCGTGTGGACCGAGATAGGACGAACCGTATCAGTGGTACGACCGTCAATTCGAGGTTCACCCGCAATGATTCGCGAACGTACGATTGATTTTTCAAGCTTAGAGAAAGCATCTTTAACATCGCCGGCGCTGTAACCTTCTTCGCCTTCAGCTGCTGCCAATGCTTCAACCGCTTTGTCTTTCGCAGCGCCAACGGCATCTTGACGAGCCATCTTGTCTGCAATTTGATACGCAGCCGTTAGATCAGCGCGAGACGTTGAATCAACTTGAGCAGCCAGAGATTCATCTGCTTCTGGAGCTGACCAATCCCATGAAGTTGCATTGACATCTGCAGCCAATGCCTTGATGGCCGTTACCGCTGTTTGCAGTTGCTCGTGACCGAACATAACAGCGTCAAGCATGGTTTCTTCTGAGAGTTGATCGGCTTCTGATTCAACCATGAGTACCGCATCGTCTGTACCAGCAACAACAAGGTCGAGTTTAGACTCTTCCATCTGGGAGACAGTTGGGTTCAACACGTACTGGCCATCGATATAGCCTACTTTGGCAGCACCGATAGGACCTGCGAATGGCATTCCAGAACAGGCCAATGCCGCTGATGCACCAATGAGCGCTGGAATGTCAGCACTGATTTCCGGGTCGAGAGACATCACTGTGGCAATGACCTGCACTTCGTTCAAAAACCCTTTAGGGAATAGAGGACGAAGCGGACGATCGATAAGCCGTGAAATCAGTGTTTCTGATTCTGATGGACGGCCTTCACGCTTGAAAAACCCACCTGGGATTTTTCCAGCTGCATAAGTTTTTTCCTGATAGTTGATGGTCAACGGGAAAAAGTTTTGACCCGGCTTGGCTTGTTTTTGGCCAACCGCGGTAACGAGGACGACGGTGTCGCCCATGCTGGCGACGATAGCGCAGCTTGCTTGACGGGCAATTTCACCCGTTTGAAGCGTAACTGTTTCGCTGCCAAACTGAAATGTTTTTGAATGTATGGTCACAGAGGGTTCCTGAGAAGAAGGGCGAAAGCTTCGATGAAGTTTGTCGCGCTCGCGTTAGCGGCGCAGACCCAGGCGCTTGATCAGGTTCTGATAGCGGGTGGCGTCTTTTCCGTGGAGGTAATCGAGCAGCTTACGGCGCTGATTTACCATTCTCAGCAAACCACGTCGTGAGTGGTGGTCATGCTTGTGTTCTTTAAAGTGTTCAGTCAGGTGTGAAATTCTCGCAGACAACAATGCTACTTGTACTTCTGGTGACCCCGTGTCTGTAGAGTCAATTTGGTGTTCTTTGACGATTTCCGCCTTTCGTTCAGCGCTTAAGCAAGACATTAAAAGTAATACTCCGAAAATACTAAATATGTGTTTTACACGATTAAATGGAACGCACCCGCGAACAATCGGCGCGGGCAACCCCTAATTGTACCAGCTCAGTTGAATTGAAGCACCCGCCGGGGTGCGACTTGTTCGCCAGTTTCTGAGAGCTCACCTAGCCCGACCATGACGCCATGCTCGTCATAAACCCGACTCAGGCCTTGTGCATTCGAGACGGCTTCGGCGATGGGCAAACAAAATGGTGACTGCCCACGACGAAAGGTTGCTACCCCATCTTCCGTTATGGAAACGGCAGCCAGATGGCTCAATCCGGCATCCAAAGGTAAAAGCAGTTCATCCAAGGATTTGAAATCCGCAGTGTACCGGGATTCCAGGTGCTCCATAGTCAGCATTTCCCGACGCTCAAAAGGCGACACAAATGTGCGCCTCAAGGCTGTGACATGCGCACCGCAACCTATCGCCTCACCAATGTCAGTCACCAGAGATCGTATGTAGGTCCCTTTGGAACACTTCACCGCCAAACGGGCTACCGAGCCCGAAAACGAAAGAACTTGCAAGTTGTGGATCGTAATAGAGCGTGCCGGCCGCTCGACCTCTTTGCCTTCACGCGCAAGCTTATACAATCGCTGGCCGTCAATTTTGATGGCAGAAACCATGGGCGGCACTTGTTGGAGCGGTCCCTTAAACTGGTTACAGATGAGCTTGAATTGCACCTCTGTCAGATCAGCTGGCACATCACGCGTTTCAAGCACTTCCCCGTCGGCGTCAGCCGAATTGGTTGTTACACCCAACTGCAGCGTAGTCTCATAACCTTTGTCAGCATCGAGAAGAAAGGCGCTTAGTTTAGTCGCCTCACCGAAACATACAGGCAGCATGCCGGTGGCCAGAGGGTCCAGACTTCCGGTATGCCCCGCCTTTTGCGCATCAAAAAGTCTTTTCGCTCGCTGCAGAGCATGATTGGAGCTACCGCCTGACGGTTTATCCAACAAAAGAATACCGTGTACCGGGCGTCCCCGACGTCGACGAGCCAATTTATTAGGAGGGATCGTTACTGCGGCTTTCCGAACTGGCGTCACCATTATCGCCATCGGAGTCAGCGGCACCGTCGTCATCTTCGCTGGTTGTATTCGTCGCCACAGCATCAGCAATCAATGCAGACATATGCGCACCACGCTCTGCTGAATCATCGTAGTGAAAACGCAACTGTGGAACCGAGCGCGTATTCATTTGCCGTGCTAATTGCCGGCGCAAAAAACCCGAAGCACGCCCAAGTGCTTCTTGAGTTTCCTGACGCTCTTCAGGATCAAATAAAGAGAAATAGACTTTAGCCACAGACAGGTCACGCGACACCTCAACCGATGCAATCGTCAGCATGGGAGAGATACGCGGATCCTTTAGCTCTGTTCTGATCAGACCAGAGAGTTCACGTTGAATGAAGTCAGCGACTCGGTGACTTCGGGGATAATCGTTCGGCACTTGCGTTTACAGTCTCAACGTGAACTTCAATGTGATAAAGAAATTGCCCGCGCTACAGCGTTCGGGCAACTTCCGTTCTTTCGAATACTTCAATAACGTCACCCGGCTTCACATCGGTGTAATTCTTTACACCAATACCGCATTCCGTTCCCATGCGCACTTCTTTAACATCGTCTTTGAAGCGTCGGAGTGATTCGAGCTCACCTTCGTAGATAACAACGTTATCACGCAGTACACGTATAGGTTCGTCCTTACGCACCACCCCATCAACAACCATACAACCGGCGATAAGACCAAACTTCGGTGAGGTAAATACCTCGCCAACTTCAGCGTTACCAATAATGCGCTCGCGCACTTCAGGTGCCAGTAGACCACCCGCCAATTGCTTAGCCAAGTCAATGAGTTCGTAGATGACGCTGTAGTAGCGCAGATCAGTTTCCTGTTCTTGGATGAGTCGTCGCGCAGCACCATCGGCACGGACATTAAAGCCAACCAAGACAGCGTTTGAAGCAGCGGCCAAATTGGCATCTGATTCGTTAATACCACCAACACCACCACCGACAATACGAATTTCTACTTCTTCAGTTGACAGCTTTTCTAAGGAGTCTCGAATGGCTTCAAAACTACCTTTAACGTCTGCTTTTACAACAAAGTTAACAACCGGCATGCTGCCTTTGATTTGCGAGAACACATCGTCAAGTCTGGCTGGACGTCGCTCTGCCAATCGTGCATCACGTTGCTTACCGTAGCGAAGTTCAGCAAGCTCGCGCGCACTCTTTTCATCGGCGGCAACCAGCATTTCATCACCCGCATTCGGTGTTGATGAAAGACCCAGCACCTGAACCGGCGTTGAAGGACCTGCTTCAAGAACAGCTTGGCCATTTTCGTCAAACATTGCTCTGACGCGACCGGTTACCTGCCCACAAATGAAGCTATCGCCTCGCTTTAGAGTTCCTTCCTGAACAAGAATGGTGGCCACTGGCCCCTTACCTTTGTCAAGAGAAGCTTCGATAACAACACCGGCAGCATTACCTTCAGGTACAGCGGCCAACTCAAGTACTTCAGACTGAAGTATTAGAGCTTCAAGGAGCTGATCGACACCTTCACCCGTCAGAGCAGACAATGGCACGAACTGTACATCCCCGCCCCATTCTTCTGAGATGACTTCGTGCTGAGATAGCTCATTTCGGACACGCTCAGGATCGGCGTTTTCTTTATCCATCTTGTTGATCGCAATGATCAGCGGTACATCAGCAGAACGTGCGTGTTGGATACCCTCAATAGTCTGAGGCATAACGCCGTCATCTGCGGCAACAACCAGCACGACAATATCGGTAGCCTGAGCACCACGAGCACGCATTGATGTAAATGCCGCGTGACCCGGGGTATCAAGGAACGTGATGACACCGTTTTCAGTTTCGGACTGATAAGCACCGATGTGCTGCGTGATACCGCCAGCCTCACCAGACGCTACTCGTGACGTTCGAATGTAATCGAGTAGAGAGGTTTTACCGTGATCAACGTGACCCATGATTGTTACTACAGGCGGACGAGGCAGTGCGTCGCCTTCACGCTCACCGGCAACCAATGCCGCCAGCGCTGCTTCGACATCGTCTGCGCTCATTGGGTTGGCTTTGTGCCCCATTTCCTCGACTACCAGGATCGCAGTGTCCTGATCGAGAATTTGGTTAATCGTAGCCATGACACCCATCGACATCATCGCTTTGATAACTTCTGCGGCCTTAACCGCCATTTTGTTCGCCAGTTCGGCAACGGTTATGGTCTCTGGGACATCAACATCACGGACGACAGGCGTTGTCGGCCTTTCGAAAGCATGCTTCGCTTCGAAATTCGCCGGTACCGCTCTCTTGGCTTTACCCTTACGTCGACCTGACTTGCCCTTGGCAACATGCAACTGGTTGCGACCATAACGGGTATCGCCGCCACCGCCGCCAGCACCACCTTTACCGCGACCCTTGCCTTTGGGTTTATCGCCGCCACGTGAACCACCGCGATCATTACTACTGGCCGCTTGCTGAGCTTCCATAGCCGCTCGGCGCTGCAGCTCTGCAGCGACACGTTCCTGCTCACGTCGCTCACGCTCGCGCTTTGCGTTTTCGTCAGATTCTTTGCGTCTTTCGGCAGCAACCTGTTTCTCAGCCATGCGCTCTGCAGCGGCACGAGCTTGTTGCTCCATTTCGAGACGGCGCTCAGCTTCTCGAGCAAGCCTCGCCTTCTCGGCCGGTGAAATATCTGCAGCCGGCGCAGCCGGTGCTTGTTCTGCCTGAGCAGCGGCTGCGGCAGCTTGTGCCTCCGCCTGGCGCATGGCCTCTGCGGCCGGGTCGAGCGCAGGCTCATCGCTGACAGCAGCATCATCGTTAGAGGTAGACGCTGCTGCACTAGCTGCGGCGACTTGGGCCGCTACCGCGGCAGCCGCATCATCGGACGCTTGCTTTGCAGCTTGAGCAGCCACTTGATCTGCTACATCAGAGGTATCAGCGACATCGGCAACCGGGGCTTGTTCGGCAGGTGCGGTGTCAACAGGCGCTGCATCTTGCACTTCAGGTGCAGCCTCAACCGCTGCCGGTGCTTCCGGCTCCGCCTCAGGCTCATCGCCGGGGCGAACGTAAGTACGTTTTGTGCGCACTTCAACATTAACCTTGCGTCGTCCTGATGCATCAGTTTTAAGCTCGCTTACCCGTTTACGCTTAAGCGTAATCTTTTTCGCAGGACCACCCGTGCCCGCCTGACCTCGCGACTCACGAAGGTGCGTTAGCAGTGTCAGCTTCTCCGAATCGGAGATCATGTCGCCTTCACCGGTCTTGGCAATGCCAGCATCGGAAAGCTGCTCGAGCAGCTTGTCGATAGGCGTACCTACTACCTGTGCGAGCTGTTTTACTGTTACTTCAGCCATAGCTTCTCTTGTCTTTTCCCCGTACAACCGGTTGCCCGGCAGGTACTGCGTTCAATCAAACATGCCGACTTACTTTGCTGCTGCAGTGGCCTCTTCGGCTTCTTCCTCAGCAAACCAACTTTCTCTTGCCTTCATGATGAGCGTTGCAGCTAATTCTTCGTTCATACCTTGCACCACCATCAGATCATCAACTGACTGGTCTGCAAGATCGTCAACAGTCACGATTTCGTGGCCTGCCATTTCCAGTGCTAACTCTTCGTTCATGCCTTCCATAGCAATTAATTCTGCCGTTGGCGTATTGCCACCCAGCTTTTCTTCGGTCGCAATGGCCTTCGTCAACAGAGCATCTTGTGCACGACTGCGGAGTTCATCAACGATCTCTTCTTCAAATTCATCAATATCCAACAGCTCATCACGCGGCACGTAAGCCACCTCTTCCACTGTGGTGAAACCTTCCTGCACCAGGATCAAAGCAACTTCTTCGTCAACATCTAGCTGTTCTACGAAAGCTTGCAGCGTGACCTTGGATTCTTCTTCACTCTTTTCTTCTGCTGCTGACTCGTCCATGACATTGAGAGTCCACCCAGTAAGTTCAGAGGCTAGCCGCACATTTTGACCGCCACGTCCGATGGCCAACGACAGCTTTTCATTTTCTACTGCGATATCCATGCTGCGCTTGTCTTCGTCGACAACGATGCCTTTAACTTCTGCAGGCGCCATCGCGTTGATGACAAACTGGGCCGGGTTATCGTTGTGCAAGATGATATCGATTCGCTCGCCCGCCAATTCATTAGAAACCGTTTGAACTCGCGAACCACGCATACCAACACACGCACCCACCGGATCCAAGCGAGGATCGAGTGATGACACAGCGATCTTTGCTCGAGCGCTAGGATCACGAGCGGCACCGTTGATGACAATGACGCCCTGCCCGACTTCAGGCACTTCCAGCTTGAACAACTCGATGAGAAATTCCGGAGCTGTACGCGTAACAAATAGCTGTGGGCCACGTGGCTCACTGCGCACTTCACGCAAATACCCACGTAGGCGATCGCCCGGTCTTACTGCTTCGCGAGGAATCATGTCTTCGCGGGATATATAGGCTTCTGCGTTGGATCCCAAGTCCAGGTAAACACCGCCGCGCTCTAGGCGCTTAACAATACCCATGACCAACTCACCGACGCGTTCGCGATAAGCATCAACGACTCTTTCGCGTTCAGCCTCACGTACTTTTTGTACGATGACCTGTTTCGCTGTTTGAGCAGCAATTCGGCCGAAATCTACCGATTCGATTTCTTCTTCTACGAAGCCACCGAGCTCCAGGCTTGGGTCGTCATATTGCGCAGCCGAAATGGTGATTTGTCGCAGCGGGAATTCCATCTCAGCGTCGTCAGCTACGACTTCCCAACAACGGTAGGTGTTGTAGTCGCCGGTTGCCCGGTCGATTTTGACGCGAACCTCGATGTCACCACCGTGCCGCTTTCGGGTAGCAGACGCGAGCGCCGCCTCCAAAGCTTCAAAGATGATGCCTTCATCAACGCCTTTTTCGTTGGACACAGCGTCCACGACTAGCAGTATATCTTTACTCATTGCCCGTGAGCCTCAATTCGCAAGTACATAGATGCACTCCCACTTGATAAACAATTAATTCGTTTTGCTAACACGCTAAGGAAGACGTCCTTTCACGTGAGCTTGTTCAACATCAACAACAGGTAAATCGTAGTCGATCCCGTCCACTTCAACCGTCGCAATGCCATCTTTCACAGCGATTAGCTCGCCTTTAAAGTTTCTGCGACCGTTGACACCATCGGCCATTCGTACCCGAACCTCTTCACCAATCTGCTCGGCAAAGTGCGCCTCTGTAAACAGAGGGCGGTCGACGCCGGGAGAAGAAACCTCCAGTAAGTAGGCACTTTTAATCGTGTCTTCAACATCCAGAACCGCATTAAGCTGGCGACTGACAGCCGCACAATCTTCCATGACAATGCCTTCCGGCTTATCGATGTAGACCCGTAAAGTGGTTCCGTTTTCTGCCTGGCCGAATTCTGCGCCCACAAGCTCGTAGCCGAGCCCGGTAACTACCGGTTCGATCACTTGTACGACTGGAGCACTGGCTCGTTGCATAAACTAAAACCTTAAAAAAGAACGACTAAAACTAAAAAAACCGATTAACCAAAGAAAAAGGCTCCGTACGGAGCCTTTTAAAAATTCTTATGACTGACTCTGTGAGCAGATACGGATTGCTCACCTCAGCACCGCTACTATCCGCAAGAAAAACACTTGCAAAGGGAGTTCGCTGCTAACTAATTTGCTAAGTATAACAGTCTGGCGAACGAGCCGCCAGTGTTGTAACCACTACTCTGCATACTCGTCTGATCGATGCTGCAATAGCAATGCCGATGTGAATAACAGTCAAGTATTTGTCGCGAAAATAACTTTATGCATTAGGATCTGGAGCCAATCTCAGCAATTCGTCTCCCTGCGCCACTTGATCCCCTGCACCGACAGCCAGAATTTCGACCACACGCTCTCTAGGGGCGCATAAGTCTTGCTCCATTTTCATGGCCTCTATGCTGACAACGGCCTGACCGACAGACACGGCATCGTCAGGCTGCGGCTGATGAGACTTCATCTTCATTGACCTGACGCAAAGATTCTAGCGCAGCCTTGCGCTCTACGTCAGCTTTGCGTATCGCGGTGTATTAAATTTTTTACCATGTTGCAAAGTCTTGAACAGCGACAGGATGTCCGATCCAAATTGTCGTTTCTTTGGACGTCCATCTGGACCTGGCCTGCTCAATACAGGTGGACTAAGAACGACTTGCTGAGTCGGCCCACTGTGAGACAGATCAGTTCATCGTTTGCTATGAGTTAAACCAAAAATACAACTGTGCCACCTATTTGAAAAACCATGCAGCTAGCCTACCTGGCAAACGCAAGCCTACTGCCGGCTTTTCGGGATAATTTCGTAGCCTTCCTCCTCCGGTTCATCGTCTGTCATTTCAGCGGGGAACCCGTCTGCAATGACCTGAACGTTAGCAGCCTCCTCTAAACGTCTAATTATGTTGGGCGACCATTCGCGCATACCATACCGCGCTGCACCGTCTTTCATAATGTTTATCATCAACGGATTAATTTCTAAGGGTACGCCTGCCCTGTCAGCAACTGATTGGAACAAACCGATATCTTTAAGCACTAAATCCATCGTGAAGTTAATATCTCGTGATCCATTGAGAATGACCTGACTTTCAGTCTCATGAACAAAGGAATTACCCGACGATACTTTAATGGCTTCATAGGCCGTGGCCATGTCCATCCCTGCGGCTTTGCACGTCACCAAGGCTTCACAAATACTTAACAGATTTGCAGTGGCTAAATAGTTCGTTACTACTTTCAAAACGGACGCACTACCCAATTCGCCGGTGTGTAAAATTCGCCTGCCCATCGCTTTTAACACCGGCAACAATTGTTCAAACACCGGGCGATCGCACCCTGCGAAAATGGCTATGTTGCCTGTTGCCGCACGGTGACAGCCCCCTGAAACCGGGCAATCTACCGCGAAGCCGCCGGCCTCTACAATCTTTGCCCCCAGACGCGTGACTTCCGCCTCGTCAGTTGTACTCATTTCGGCCCAGATGGTCCCCGGTGTGAGCCCCTCTAGTAAGCCTCCTGGACCTTCGACCACACTTGCACTGGCAGCAGGAGATGGCAAACAGGTGATGACGATGTCGCACTCGGCCCCCATCTTTGCCGCACTTCCCCCAAACTTGGCACCTTTGTCTAAAAGCTCCTGCGCAGCACTTTCATCTAGATCTCGGACGGTGACATCAAAACCATTCCGAACCAAACTACCGGCAAGTTTTCCGCCGACATTGCCTAAACCGATAAAACCGATATGCATTTTCACGTGGTGTCCTGAATTTTCCTTCATTATGTTGCTAACGCGCTTAGCGATACAAGCTCAAATGCGACGCAAAATTACAGCTCTAGACATTTGAAAATTTGCGTGCCGATCTGCAGCGCTGCTCACTCGCGCAAAGGGTGCCGTTGATAGGTTTACAGACCTAGCATTTTCCTCAACACGGTTCGACACCACAATTACCTGTGGCTTAACTCGGTTAAAAAATATTAGTGATAGAGTGCCATTTCGTAACAGCGCCTCTTTTCGTTAACGAAGTTTGGAGACAGCTCCATGACAACAAACCCAGATGATCTGTCGTTTGACGATTTCGATGAATACATCAACCCTCGACCCGCTGAAACAGATTTCGACAGAATTGTAGATAGCGCACTGTCCAGGCGTGATTTATTAAAAAGCGTGATGGCTTTCGGCAGCGTTGCCACATTTGGAAATGGTTTCATCAATAAACCTGCCAGCGCTGCTCAAGACAGGTTCGCATTCGCAGCCATTCCAAGCAGTACCGCTGACAACGTGACCGTACCACCTGGATATAAAGCCCACGTGGTGGTTCGCTGGGGTGATCCGCTGTGGTCCAATGCACCGGAATTTGATCACGAGACACGTGGTAGTGCAGCAAGCCAGGCACTCTCGTTTGGCGATAACAACGATGGAATGGAAGTCTACCCACATGGTGACAAGTTCATACTTATCGTCAACAACGAATACACGAATAGAAGTGTCATCTGGGGTAATCGTCCCGATGGTAAAGCTGAAAACAAGGACGACATATTAAAAGGCATGAATGCACATGGCTTAACGTCCGTTGAAATCGCACAGGAGAACGGCGCATGGGCTGTCGTAAAAGACAGCCCGTTTAACCGTCGATTTACACCCGATGTTGAAATGGATATCACCGGACCTGCGAAAGGTCATGAGCTCATGAAAACTAATGCAGACCGTTCAGGGACAGTGGCGCAAGGTACGTTCAACAACTGCGGCAATGGTTCTACACCCTGGGGAACCTACCTTGCATGTGAAGAGAATTTCAATGGCTACTTTGCCACCGAAGATGAGAAATACCCGGTATCTAATTCGATGAAGCGCTATGGCATTTCTCCTAAAGGCCGCGGATACGGTTGGGAGAAAATCGATGAGCGTTTCGATTTGGCTAAGGAATCTAATGAATACAATCGCCATGGCTATGTTACCGAGGTTGATGCTACTGACCCAAGCAGCCGACCCAAGAAACGCACCGCATTAGGCCGCTTTAAACATGAAAATGCTGAAGTTGTTGTCAACAATGACGGACGCATTGTCGTGTACATGGGAGATGATGAACGCGGTGAATTTCTCTATCGCTATGTGTCAGACGGTGTCTATGCTCCCGGTGGCGAGACCGATTCATTACTGGAAGAAGGGAAACTCTACGCCGCCAAATTCAATGATGACAGCACAGGCGAATGGCGGGAACTCTCACCCGAAGCCACTGGCATGGCAAACATGGCGGAAGTTTGTATACACACTCGCATGGCAGCATCGACTGTTGGCGCTACCACCATGGACCGACCGGAATGGGTAAGCGCAAACCCCATGGCAGCAGAAGTTTATTGTTGTCTAACCAACAACAGAAATCGTGGTGTGAAAAACAACGCCGGTGGTGATGAGACGCCGGTTGGTGGCCCTAACCCTCGAGAGGCGAACAAGTACGGTCAGATCGTTCGCTGGCGACCAGACGACGCGGATCATACCAGCCATACTTTCAGTTGGGACTTATACGTACTAGCGGGTAACCCCGCAGTGCATTCTGACGACAGAGCTGGGTCTGCCAATGTTAACGAAGACAATATGTTTAATTCTCCGGACGGCTTAAAGTTTGATTCCAACGGCATGTTGTGGATTCAAACCGATGGCAATTATTCCAACAAAAAGGATTTCGCCGGACAAGGTAACAATCAGATGTTGTTGGGAGATCCTGTAACCGGAGAAATCCGCCGGTTTTTAACGGGGCCTAAACAAGCTGAAATTACCGGACTCACGTGGAGCCCGGATAGACGAACCATGTTCGTTGGTGTGCAGCACCCTGGAGAAAGAGGCGAAGGACATTGGCCTGATGGTGGCGAGTCCTCTGCCCCTCGATCGGCAATTATTGCCGTGACACGCGATGATGGTGGATTAATCGGCTAACTAAGCTTCTGAGCAACTCCAGTGTGCCAGGTACCGCCGTTGAGCGATACCAATCACTTTTGTTGCACTGCTAAGGTTGCTTCGGCGCGCGCGACATTCGATAACTTCCAACGAGCATCAGTTCACAAAACCACACAGCTACTTTGGCAACTACCCTGCCTGTGTCGTACTTCTCATGCCGTGGGTATAAATCTGCTATGCGCTCCCGCCGCAACATACTCATGAAGAGAGATGAAAATTTACGCCAAGTCCAAGCTTACATTTTTATCAAGTATACGTCGTGCGCACATTTAAAAAGCGTCGAACATGAGATGACCTTAAACTGTGTCCTTACGTAACAAAGTCGTTGGAACACTGCTCGGTGTTTTCGTTTTGTACGTATTGGCTGCGTGGTTCTTATTAAGTTTCATTTACACGCCAGCGTTCACTCAATTAGAACATCAAAACTCCAGCGACCAATTGCGTCGCGTGCATGAGTTTATGGAACTTGAAAGAATCGGTGTCGATTTGCTTGTTAGCGATTGGGCTGAGTGGGACGATGCCATGCTCTTCGCCAAAGGCGAATACGACGAATTCATCGAAGAGAATCTATCCGGGGCCTATCTATCGCACCTAGGTATGAACTTTGGGGCCATTTTAAACGTGGACGGAAAAGTCATCTGGGGCGAGTCCTACCTAAGCGACAATAAGGTATCGACAATCGAAGATGTATTTCCCGGAGAACTCGCAAAGCGCAACACTTTAATGTCCCCTATGGAGTCAGGTGAACACGCAACCGGGTTAATCGACACGGCACACGGCCCTGCCATCGTATCGTCTGCAAGCATTTTATGGAGCAGTGGCAGGGGTCCAGCTGGCGGTATCATTGTTGTGGGAAGACTACTAAACGCCGAACATACCGAGAGAATCGGAAAAACCGTTCTATCTAAGGTAGAGCTTTTGCCAGCAAAGCATGATTTGATTCCAGAGAAATATCATTCGGTATTAACCGAATTGATGGTGGGTGACGCATCTGACGTCTTCTTGCATGATGCAGACTATCTGTATTCTTTCAGATTACTCAAAGATAT
The DNA here is from genome assembly GCA_045110515.1 of Granulosicoccus sp. GTDB lineage: Bacteria > Pseudomonadota > Gammaproteobacteria > Granulosicoccales > Granulosicoccaceae > Granulosicoccus. The sequence goes on from JBGCGD010000004.1 coordinate 136,769, forward strand.
TGATGGCGAAAATTTAGCGCTCCTGAGTGTTCGGGAAGACGCCCGTATCTCAGCGTTGGGGTCTGCCGCTCTTAATATGACTATCCTGACATTGCTCGTGGCTGCAACTGTTGTGACTGCATCCTTGTGGTCTGTCCTAAACGGTACCTTGCTGCGTCCTATTGAAAAGCTAACAGCGGTGCTTCGAGGAAACCAAGAGACGTCTACTACGGGTTCCGATCGCGATCTAGTGGCAACCGTCATGCGTCTTAGCGAATCCAGCGGCTCTATCTCAAAAAGGAACGATGAAATTGGTGAGCTAATTCATGCCTTTGATGAATTGAGCACATCATTAAAGGATGCCACCACAAGTGTCTGGCGCATTGCACATGTAGACGGTTTAACCGGATTGGCAAACCGTCGGTTATTTCTGGAAAGCCTGGATCGAGCAGTACAGCAGTCTTCAAGCTCACAACCGGTAGCGGTGCTTTTTATTGACTTAGATGACTTTAAAAACGTCAACGACGAAAAAGGCCATGACGCGGGTGACAAACTTCTAATTGAGGTTGCAGCCAGAATAGAGTCAGTGGTGGGCTGTTCTGGCCGCGTCTATTCACCCGAGAATGTGATTACCGGGGAACTAGTGGCGCGGATTGGCGGCGATGAATTTGTGGTCCTACTGTCAGCTAATGGGTCCACATCAGAGGCAAATCGTATTGCCGCAGAGATAGTTTCAACGGTTGCCGCGCCCTACCAGATAGAGGGACAGTTGTGCAAGATAGGCGCTTGTGTCGGCGTTGCGTCATGCCCGCAAGACGCGCAGAACATGGAAGATTTACTGAGCCTTGCAGATTCTGCAATGTACGATGCAAAAAAAGCCGGTAAAAATACGTGGCGACATTTTGTCGAAGGTTTTGACAGCAATGTGCAGAAGAAGATCGCGTAGACAGTTTTGCATACTTGTCCCGTCGCGCGACAAGCCTTACCGCGGTGCAAACACTGCTTTGCGAGCACCCCACTTTGCAATGGGGCACAAAAAAGCCCCTACCTAGAGGGGCCTTTTTGACTTGTTGGTTTCAGCTTTTAAACAACTTGGTAGCGGGGGTAGGATTCGAACCTACGACCTTCGGGTTATGAGCCCGACGAGCTGCCAGACTGCTCCACCCCGCACCTGTGCTGACCCGAGGAAGTATAAGGCGCAATGGTTTTTTATACAACCTGTTCGAGGCAATTAGTTAGATAAAAATTGAGGTGGAAGTTTCTCTGGGATTCAGCAACTTATTACGCTTTTTTATTCGAAATTCGAATCTCAGATACCCGGTGTTTCAAGTCCAGTTTTCTCTGCACTAAGGGTCGAAATTCTCAAAATCACCGGTTCTTCTGTTTTTTGGACAATTTTTAAAATGAGTAAAAATACCCAAAGCTCTTGAAACCCGCATAAATGCTGACAAATTGACGCCAATGGCCGCAATAATCGTCACGAAACAGTCATTTCACGATTAGACATTGGCAATTTACTGGCATTAACCGCACAATTTATTCATAATGGATTCAGGTTCGGGAGTTTTAGTGTGAACTAAGTCTCTCTTTTTGAAACATAAATGTTAACCAGTTCTCTAATCAAAACGAAGGTTAAAAAGCCTTCCAGCAAACCAAAAACTCGCTCCTACACTTAAATTTCATCCACAGAGGCCTTAGGCGAACAGCCAGATTTACAGATGCAAACCGACGTTCAAAAGTCAGCAACAGTTCCGAAATTACTGCAGAAATGCGGTAGGAGTTCTGGTTGTGCATCGAAAGGCGGTGATACGATTTTTATGTCATTTCATGTAGGAAAGCTGAAATGAAGTTGTTTCTAACATCAGCATATCAAGAACACTCGCGACTGGATCGACTGCTGCAACTGCAAAAGCAGGATTCGCACAATCAGCATGAACTCGCTGACAATCCAGCCGAGGCCGACGCAATCGTATTCGTTGAGAACACGCAATTCGAAGATATCCTTTTCGAAAAGCTACTCAAACATTCGTTGTTCCGCGCATACCCCGAAAAGGTATACATGTACAACGAGATGGACCAGTCGTGGCCTTTGTTACCTGGCCTCTATTGCAGTTTGTCGGCATCACTAGCCTCGTACTCTGACCAGGTTGCGTTTCCGTACATCAACACCTGTAATGAGAGTATTCAGGAAATACACAGCAAGGAAATTGAACGGCAATGGCTGTATTCGTTCGTGGGTTCTTGTAGCCATAGGGTTCGCAGACCCATCCTTGATCTGCATGACGAGGCTGCACGAATTGTCGATACGTCAGATTTCTGTGTGTGGGACCCGACGCAAACATCTAAGTTCGGATACCAAAAATTATTTACTGAAGCTATGGAAGGCAGTAAGTTCGTCTTGTGTCCCAGAGGTATCGGCCCGGCATCCTTACGTCTCTACGAGACGATGGAGGCAGCTCGTGTGCCGGTGATTATTTCTGATTCATGGGTTGCACCCTCCCAAGTCGATTGGAGCTTTGCGGTTCGTATCCCTGAATGGGAGATTCACCAAATTCCAACATTGCTTAGAGAGCTGGAAAACGAATGGCAGGACCGTAGCAAAGCAGCAAGAGCAGCTTGGGAATCTAAGTACGCACCGGATCAAATGTTCAATACATTCGCTTCAACGCTGGACGGTATAACAAGATCGGCGAATCTTCCTATCCAGTCGATGAAGATCTCCAAACATAAGTGGCGCGTCTATTTGGAGCAACAAGCCCGGAACTGGTTGAAACCACCAGCGGGTGTTTCTCGCCCCACCCCTGTAAGCGTTCTTAAAAGCATGTCGGCCAGCAGCGGTATAACCAGGTTGTTTTCTCGAAAGGCGTAAACCCGACAATTCCAAAAAAAGCTTTGTCACAAGGAGCTGGTTATTGTTCCTTGTCGCTCGTGATAGAACAACCTGTATTACGCAAACGCCGCGATACAAGCACCCATGATAAAACCGGGAGCTATTCCTAAAGCAATCACGGCAAACCCGTTAACTGCTAAGCCTGCAGACACGTCACCGGCCGGACGAACATCGGTGGTATCGATGGGGTCATCAAAGAACATAAGTTTGATAATGCGTAGGTAGTAGAACGCACCTATGACGGACATGATGACAGCCAGAATAGCGAGCCACGTAAAACCTGCATTTACGGCTGCCTGCAAGACCGATAGCTTGGCATAGAAACCCACTGCCGGCGGCACGCCAGCGAGCGATATCATTGCCAGCATCATAACGGTCGCAAGCAAGGCATTACGCTTACCCAATCCTGCAAGGTCAGAGAGTTCTTCCGCTTCAAAGCCTTCACGCGATATGGCGAGCAACACACCAAAGGCCGCGAGGGTTGTGAACGCGTAGGTGATGGCATAGAACATTGCTGCGCTGTATCCATCGTTGGTGGCACCGACAATACCCAACAATAAAAATCCAACGTGCGAGATCGTACTGTAGGCCAGCATACGCTTAATGTTCGTTTGAGCTATGGCAATAAGATTTCCTACCACCACAGACAAGGCTGCCATGATGGCAAGCATTTGCTGCCAGTCCGCATTAAGCGTTTCAAGACCACCGACTAACAGACGAATCAGCATGGCAAACGCGGCAATCTTGGGCGCCGTAGAAATAAACATGGTGACTGATGTCGGCGCACCTTCGTATACATCGGGTACCCACATATGAAAAGGCACTGCACCCAACTTAAATGCAATACCCACAATAAGAAACGTTAAGCCGAAACGTGCGCCGATAGTTCGCTCGGTAGACATGACATCGCCGTTGCCAGCGAGAATATCGGAGATGACATTTAAGTCGAGAGACCCTGATGCACCGTAGATCATAGACATGCCGTACAACAACATGCCTGATGCTAGTGCACCCAAAACAAAGTACTTCATGGCAGCTTCAGCGGCTCGTCCGTTGTCTCGATGCAGGGCAACCATGGCGTACTGCGACAAAGCCAATAGTTCCAGACCTAAATAGACCGTTAACATGTGAGTGGCGGAGACCATAATCATCATGCCGGAAACCGCAAATAAACCCAGCACAAAATACTCGCTGCGCTGAATTTTCCGGGCACCCACGTAGTCGCGCGAATACAGAAAAATACCTATTGCAACAACCAGCAGCCAGGTTTTTAAACTGGCACTTAGCGAATCAAGCGTGTAAGCGCCACTAAAACCCGTCATGGTGTCCGATCCCAATTGGGATATGGACATCATTAACGTGATGACGAGCGTTAGCTGTGACAGCCAGTACACCGTGTTTGACGTGGCTTTCGTAAACAGGCCAACAACCAACACCGCACAGGTGGCCGCCAGCAGAAAGATCTCGGGAGTCGCGATCTGCAAGTTGTCCATGAGGCGCTCAGTACTTAGGAGTTGAAATGTGTTGCACGAGATTCTCAATCGATGCGTGCATGACGCTACCGATGACGTTTGGCCAAACTCCTATCAGCAATACGAATATTGCAAGGATTGCCAGCATCCAGAACTCGCGAGGATTGATGTCAGTCAGCGCTGCCACCTTGTCGTTGCCAATCGGGCCCATGATGACTCTCTTGACCATCCAGAGCGTATAGGCAGCACCGAGAATCAATGTACTCGCGGCCAGAAACGCTATCCAGAAATTTGTTTTGAAACTTGCCAGTATGACCATGAACTCGCCAACGAATCCTGAGGTACCCGGCAGCCCGGCATTAGCCATAGCAAAGAACACCATGAAGGCCGCAAAGATGGGCATCGTGTTGATGACACCACCGTAGTCGGCAATCTCACGGCTGTGGATGCGGTCGTACATAACACCGACGCATAAGAACATGGCAGCCGAAATAAAGCCGTGGGAAATCATTTGCACAATGGCCCCTTCCAGACCCAGTGCGACACCGGCATCGTCGCCTTTTGCGATAAGCCTAAACGCGATGAAAATACCTAGAGTGACAAACCCCATATGCGAGATAGATGAGTACGCAATGAGCTTTTTCATATCGCGTTGAGCAAGAGCTACAAAGCCGATATACACAACAGCAATAAGCGATATCGCGATCATGAATGTATCCATGAACGAACTGGCATCGGGTGTCACCGGCAGACTGAATCTTAAGAATCCATAACCGCCCATTTTCAACATAATGGCGGCCAGTACAGCAGAGCCCGCAGTCGGTGCTTCAACGTGAGCGTCTGGAAGCCAGGTATGAACCGGCCACATGGGGATCTTGACCGCAAAGGCTGCAAGAAACGCTAAGAAGATCCAGAACTGTTGATCCTTATCTAACGCCAGCTCGTGCATGCTCAAAATACTGAACGACCCACCTTGCTCGTACATATAAATGAGCGCGATGAGCATGAACACCGAACCCAGGAACGTGTACAAAAAGAACTTTACGGTGGCATAAACACGACGCGGCCCACCCCAGATACCAATGATCAGAAACATCGGTATAAGCGTGGCTTCGAAGAAGATATAAAACAGGATGGCGTCGAGGGCTGAGAACACGCCGATCATAAGACCGGTCATAATTGAAAACGAACCCAGATACATCGCAGGCCGATCTTTAATGACCTCCCAAGCGGAGATAACAACAATGACGTTAATGAGCGTAGTCAGGATGATTAACGGCATAGAGATGCCATCAACGCCTAAATCATAATTAATGTTGAAACCGGGCAGCCACGCAACCGACTCAGTGAACTGCATAGCGGCAGTGGTCGGGTCAAATCCAAAATACAAAGGAAGACTAACCAGCAGCGTCAATATTGAGGTTGCTGCAGCCAGCTTACGCGCCGGGCCATCGCCCAGGGCGATGATCAGAAATCCTGCCAGAATTGGCAACCAGATCGTCAGACTTAGTATGGGGAAGCTCAATGGTTCAATCTCTATTGGGCGTGATAATCAGACGAATAGAAACCATGACAACATGGCTAATAAGCCAAGGATCATGGCAAACGCGTAGTGGAAAAGCATACCGCTTTGCAGATGACGGGCAATACCTGCAAAAAAGCCGACGCTGTTCGCTGTGCCGTTGACAAGGGCTCCGTCAATCACCTTCATATCGCCCTTCTCCCAGAGTTGCTTGCCTAAGCTAACGCTACCGCGTGCGAACACCGCTTGATTAAAGTCATCAAAACCGTATTTGTTATCCAGAATTTTGCGCAAGAACCCAAGCTTGCTATCAAGCATCGCCGGAATAGACGGGGCCACCATGTAGAAAACATAAGCCGTCGCAAATCCTGCAAATGCAAGGTACACCGCCGGTGTCTGGAAAGCGTGGAGTACGAACTGCCACGGTCCGTGATAGTTCTCACCCAATCGACCTAAGACATCGTGCGCAGGCAATACCGCAATGATGTCTTTGAAGTAATCGCCGAATACCACGGCAGAGACAGTTAGCAGACCAATAATGACAGACGGAATCGCTAACAGGATGAGCGGTACTGTGACAACTCTTGGCGACTCGTGTGCATGATCCAGCGTCTCTTTGTCCATGCGCGGCTTTCCATGGAAGACCAGAAAGAATAAGCGGAAGGAATAAAACGATGTGACAAACACACCACCTAGGACAGCCCAAAACGCAATGGATGCCCCGGGAATCGTCGACATGTGCACCGCTTCGATAATGATGTCTTTAGAGAAGAACCCCGAGAAGGCTGGAAAGCCAATAAGCGCCAACGTACCGATAAGAGATGTCCAGTAAGTAATAGGCATTTTCTTACGCAGCCCGCCCATCTTACGAATGTCTTGCTCGTGGTGCATGGCAATGATGACAGAGCCTGCCGCTAAGAAGAGTAAGGCTTTGAAAAACGCGTGAGTCATCAGATGGAACATGGCTGCTGAGTATGCGGACACGCCGAGCGCCACTGTCATGTAACCCAGCTGCGATAAGGTGGAGTACGCAACCACTCGCTTGATGTCGTTCTGGACCATGCCAATGAGCCCCATGAAAAACGCAGTGAACGCACCAATAATCAAGATAAAGCTCAGGGCCGTTTCGGAGAGCTCAAACATAGGCGACATGCGAGACACCATAAAAATGCCCGCCGTTACCATAGTTGCCGCATGGATTAGCGCTGATATAGGTGTCGGGCCTTCCATGGAATCGGGTAACCAAACATGCAACGGTGCTTGTGCAGACTTACCCATAGCACCAATGAACAGCAAGATACACAGTACGGTGAGCACATCCCATTCAGCCGAACCGAATATATTGATGGTTTGACCGACCAATGTAGGAGCAGCTTCAAACGCATCGGTGTACGCCAGGCTGTTGGTGTACATCACGATACCCGCGATGCCGAGAACAAAACCAAAGTCGCCTACTCGGTTTACCAAGAAGGCTTTCATGTTGGCGAAAATAGCGGATTCTTTCTTATAGTAAAAACCGATAAGCAGATAAGACACAGTGCCCACCGCTTCCCAGCCAAAGAATAATTGTAAGAAGTTGTTGGACATGACCAACATCAGCATCGAAAACGTAAACAGCGATATGTAACAGAAGAAGCGCTGATACCCGTCATCGTCATGCATGTAGCCAATGGTGTAGATGTGCACCATGAGCGAGACAAAGTTAACCACCAACAGCATCATGACGGTCAAATTGTCGACTAGGAATCCAATTTCGAACTTGATGTTGCCGCTGACTAACCAGGTGTAAAGTGTTTCGTTAAACGGCGCAGCTCCACCCACTACGACGTGGAAGAAGGCGTACACAGAAAGCAATAAGGAAAACGCGACACCGGCAATCGTGACACGGTGGGCATTGATACGGCCAATGCGTCTACCGAATAAACCGGTAACAATGGCAGCCAATAAAGGCGCTAGCGGGATGAGTGTATAAAGTAGCTTCACGTTGGCTAGCCTTTCAGTGCGTCAAGGTCTGCAACGTTGATGGTCGACCGATTACGGAACAACACCACCAGTATGGCAAGCCCGATGGCTGCCTCCGCCGCTGCGACGGTGAGAATGAAAAATACGAAGATCTGCCCTGCCCCGTCTCCCAGAAAATGCGAGAAGGTTACGAAGTTCATGTTCACCGAAAGCAGCATGAGCTCGATACACATCAACAAGATGATGACGTTCTTTCGATTGAGAAAAATACCCACGACGCTTAAGCAAAACAACAAAGCGCCTAAGGTAAGGTAATGAGACAGTGTGATCATAGTAGTAGGTATCCGTCTCGATCAGTTGCGCTTTTCAGCAGGCATGTCAACCACTCGCAAGCGATCACTTTTCTTAACGCTTATCTGCTCAGATGGCGTTTGGTATTTCGTTTCGGGGCGACGTCTCATAGTCAACGCAATGGCTGCCACGATAGCCACCAATAAAATGATGGCGGCAATTTCAAACTGGAACAGAAAATCGCTGTACAACAAACGCCCCAACGATTCGGTGTTGCTCATAGCCTCAGCTGATGCCCGCTCAGGGGCAGGAAACTGTTCCGCTTTAAAGTAGCGTTGGGTGATAAGAAAGACCATTTCTACCAGCATGATCAAACCCACCAGAATGCCCACCGGCAAATATTTAACAAATCCCTCGCGCAGCGGCTCTACGTTGATATCGAGCATCATGACAACGAATAGGAACAGCACCATAACCGCACCGACGTATACCAGCACGAGCGTAATAGCGAGAAACTCTGCTTCGAGTAACAACCAGATTGCGGCACAGGTAAAAAATGTCAGTACCAAATACATGGCTGCATGGACTGGATTGCGAACGGAAATCACGCGCGACGCCGCAAAGACCATGATGGCTGCGAATAGATAGAAAACGAACAGTTCAAAAGTCACTGGATGTTCCTTAGTTAAACGGACACGCGCTAGTCAATTATCGAAATGCCGAATCGGCTGCACGGTCTGCAGCGATCTGAGCTTCGTACTTATCACCAATGGCCAACAGCTTGTCCTTGGTCATTATCTGCTCACCCCTGTTCTCAAAGTGATACTCGAAAATTCGAGTCTCAACAATGGAATCAACTGGGCACGCTTCTTCACAAAAACCACAAAAAATACACTTGAACAGATCGATGTCATAACGCGTTGTTCTGCGTGTTCCATCATCACGTTGATCCGAATCGATAGTGATGGCCAGTGCCGGACAAACCGCCTCACACAACTTACAAGCAATGCAGCGTTCTTCGCCGTTAGGATAACGACGCAGAGCGTGCAAGCCTCTGAAGCGATGAGACTGAGGCGTTTTTTCTTCTGGGTACTGAATAGTGATATTACCGGACACGAAGTAACGCCCTGTCAGGCTCATGCCCTTGAGCAACTCCCACAAGGTAAAACTCTTGATGTACTTACTTATTTGTCCAGTCATGTTTGTTTTCCAGATCCTTGTTGATTAACTCTCGTTAAGCGCCACGAACGACGCTGAACCAAGGACCAATTTCAAAATATATGGCAAACCCGACGACCGCTATCCAAACGATGGTAACCGGTATGAATACTTTCCAACCCAAGCGCATTATCTGGTCGTAGCGATAACGCGGAAATGTTGCTCGTAGCCATAGGAACAAGAACAACATGGAAGCCGTTTTAATCAGGAACCAATGAATGCCGTCGCCGACACCATCGATAGGTGACATCCAACCACCGAGGAACAGAAGCGCCGTCAAGGCAGCGATCATCATCATGTTGGCGTATTCAGCCAGGAAGAACAGCGCGAAGGCCATGCCTGAGTAATCGACGTGAAAACCTGCAACGATTTCAGATTCACCCTCGGCGACATCAAACGGCGCACGGTTTGTTTCTGCCACACCGGATATAAAATAAACAACGGCTAGTGGTAACAACGGAAACAAATACCAATTGAAGAAACCGCCTGCCTGAGCACGCACAATGTCGCCTAAGTTCAAGCTGCCTGCCATCATGAGAACGCCTATGAGAGCGAATCCCATGGCAATTTCATAGGCCACAATTTGCGCAGCTGAGCGCATCGCCCCCAAAAAAGCGTACTTAGAATTAGAGGCCCACCCCGCGATAATGACGCCATAAACACCGATGGACGTCATTGCCAATACGTAGAGTAAACCCGCGTTGACATCTGAAATGGCCCAACCGTCTGCAAACGGAATAACCGCCCAGGCAGCCACTGCCGGTGCCAACGACAAGATAGGAGCCGTCAAGAACAGAAAGCGCGAAGCATTGGTTGGAACGATGACTTCTTTAAACATCAATTTAAAGACGTCAGCAAAGGGTTGGCCTAAACCTTTAAAACCGACGCGGTTCGGCCCTACCCGCACTTGCATAGATCCGATAACTTTTCGCTCTGCCAGAGTCAGGTAGGCGACACACAAAATCAGCGGCACCAGCACCGCGACAATTTTGAGTAGAGTCATTACTGTGAGGATTAACGCATCCATTAGGCTCTACTCACCTCTATTTCACCAAACAACTCACCGAGCGCCGCTGTTTCAGGCAAACCGGCCGGCACCCAGACACAACCATCGGGTACGTCATTGTCCAGCTTGCAGTTAAGCGATACGGCAGAACCGTTCTGCTTTAAATTAACAGCATCACCGTCTTTCAATTCAAGCTTTTGCATTTGGGCATCGGCCATTGAAACAAACGCCTGCTTCCCGTCCATCGATTTTTGTAGAGGCTGAGAGCGACGTACAATAGGATCTGTCGCGTACATCGGTGTTTCACCGGCCCGCAGAACACTCGACGCACTAGGTGCACTATAGGCAGGAACCGAATCGAACTGAGTCATGTTGCTCAACTGCACATTTCCACACTGGCTTTGCAGTTCTTTCGTGATGGCTTCAGGGCTATCGTAAGCAAAGCCGTCCAGCTCAAGTTCGTCAGCAAGCACTCTGAAAATTTTCCATGCCGGTCGCGCATCACCCGGAGGCGATGTAATGCCTCGGGAGCTTTGCCAGTTACCCGTCGCATTCACATATGTGCCAAAGGTCTCGGTGAATGTGGCGCTTGGCAGGATGACGTCAGCGTGGGCTCGTAAGCTGTCGCTAAGATATGCGCTAACAGCCACCACACTGCTTGCACCGGCCAGACTGCTTAATGCCTGTGAAGGATGTGCTGCATCGAATTCGACTTCGCAGCCAACCAGTAAGTAGGCCGATAGCGGAGACGCTAACATGGCGCCAGCGTTTAGACCGCTGCCAGACGCTTTCTTACCACCAGCAAGACGATGCGGTAAAGCACCTGCCAACCAGGCTCCTGCAGTATTCGCTCGCTCTGGCAACATGCCTAGTGTGGCACCCGTGGACTTTGCAATGGCCATAGCAACGTATTGCAATTGAGAATAGGCAGGATGCTGCACAGCGATATTGCCCAGTAGAAGAGCCGCGCGATCACCGTTGGAAAGCGAGTCAGCAATTTTTTGATGACTATCAGTCACATCGATTGACGGAATATCCGACATGGCGGAGACATCCGCACCACATGCCTTCGCCACTCCAACTAACTCACTGAGCATATGATCGTAGCGAGTGGCAATGTTTTCACAGGCATCGAAATGCAATGGAAAACGCTTAGGATTTATGAAACTAATAGCCGCGCCTTTCATCGCTGACTTTCTCAGTCGCAATGCTGCAATAGGTTGGTCTTTACGGATGTTGGAGCCCACGAGTAAAGCGGCATCCAACGTTTCAAGATCGTTAAGCTGCATACCCAACCAAGGCATAACCGGCGCTGCGTCCTGGGCTGAAAAATCCAGCTGCCCCAAACGATGATCGATGTTGTCGGTTCCTAAAGCTCGGCCCAGCTTCTGAGCCAGGTAAAGCTCTTCCAGCGTGATGCTAGGCGACGCTAAGACACCAAGATCCTGACGACGCAGATGGTCGGCAGCGGCGGCTAGGGCTGTTGGCCAATCGCAAGTTTGCAGTTCACCATCGACACGCACCATAGGTGAGTGAATTCTGTCAGCGTTATTTAAACCCTGATAACTAAACCGGTCTCTGTCGGCAATCCAGACTTCGTTGATTGATTCGTTTTCTCGTGGAACCACACGATTAACGGTGGTGCCATCCATGTGTACAAACACATTAGAACCGACTGAATCATGCGGTGACACTGACGGCTGCTGTGACAGTTCCCACGAGCGCGCTGTGTATCGGGATGGACGGGCTGTCAGCGCACCCACCGGGCAAATGTCGATGACATTGCCAGAGACTTCCGAGACCACTGATTTCTCAATATAGGTACCGATGCGGACATTCTCTCCCCGCCCTGTTGCACCCAATTCACGGATGCCGGCGATCTCTTCACCGAAGCGAACACAACGCGTGCAATGAATACAACGTGTCATTTCCGTCGCGATTAAAGGACCAATGTACTTATCGAATACGACTCGTTTGCCTTCGGTATATTGCGACGCACTATTGCCGTAGCCCATAGCAACATCTTGCAACTCGCACTCGCCACCCTGATCGCAGATGGGGCAGTCAAGCGGGTGATTGATCAGCAAGAATTCCATCGTGCCTTTTTGCGCCGCACGAGCAAGCTTTGATGCGGTGTGGACGACCATGTCCGGCATGACGGGCGTTGCGCAGGCAGGTAGCGGCTTTGGAGCTTTCTCCACTTCAACCAGACACATACGGCAGTTTGCCGCTACCGATAGCTTCTTGTGGTAGCAAAAACGCGGCACATCGATACCCGCAGCATCGGTGACCTCGATGAGCATTTGCCCACGCTGAGCCGTTAGCGGTGTGCCGTCAACGGTTATCTGAATAGTGTCGTCACTCATGTATCAATTTTCGCAAAAATGGCAGCTTCGGGTGCCGGACTTGATCTATTTATAACAGATCAGGCGACTGCTCCCAGTTTGTCGGACACCATACTGCGCCCGTTTTCAATGTAGTACTCGAACTCATGCCGGTAGTGTTTTACAAAGCTTTGTACAGGCATAGCTGCGGCATCACCCAAGGCACAAATAGTACGTCCGGCGATTTTCCCGGCAACGTCTTCCAACTTTTCAATGTCCTCGGGTAAGCCCTTACCTTCAACAATTCTTGTCAGCATTCGATAAAGCCAACCAGTACCTTCACGGCACGGTGTGCACTGCCCACAACTCTCGGAATAATAGAAACGCGAGATGCGTCTTAGGGCTTGCACCATGTCAGTGGATTCATTCATCACAATGACAGCACCGGAACCCAGCATTGAGCCGGCAACCTTGGATATGGAATCGTAGTCCATGTTGGTTGTCATCATAATTTCGCCGGGCACAACGGGGACAGATGAACCACCGGGTATAACCGCTTTCAATGGAATGCCATCTTTCATACCACCGCTAAGTTCGAGCAATGTCGAAAACGGCGTGCCCAGATTTATTTCAAAATTACCCGGTTTTGCAACATGGCCTGATACTGAAAAACACTTTTGACCACCTGCGGTCTCTATGCCCATATCTTTGAACCACTCTGCACCATTGCGCACAATGGCCGGTACGCTGGCAACCGATTCGGTGTTGTTGATGGTGGTTGGGCGGCCGTATAAACCATAGCCTGCCGGGAAAGGTGGCTTGAAGCGTGGCTGGCCTTTTTTACCTTCTAATGATTCAAGCAGCGCTGTCTCTTCGCCACAGATGTAGGCGCCAGCGCCTAACGTTCCGATAACTTCTATATCAATTCCACTGCCTTTGATGTCGGAGCCAGCCCAACCGTTTGCATACGCATCCTTTATGGCTTGCATGAAGTTCTTATAGACTTGATCCATGAACTCGCCGCGCATGTAGTTATAAGCTACCGATGCTCGGATGGCATAACTTCCGATAAGCATTCCCTCAACCAGAGCATGCGGGTTGAAACGAATGAGGTCACGGTCCTTACACGTTCCGGGCTCAGATTCATCGGAGTTAATAACGAAATAACTCTGACCACCGTTTTTAGGCATGAAGCTCCACTTCAAACCTGTTGGGAAGCCTGCGCCTCCACGACCTCTTAAGCCGGAGTCCTTGACGATCTGCACCACGTCATCCGGGGAAAGTTTTTCTTCGAGAATACGATTCCAGGCTTTATAACCACCAATTTTCAGATAGTTTTCATACGTCCACGGCTCATCAAACTGCAATGTCGTATAGCAAACCTGATTCATAGGCGCTAGGCCTTCAGGTAGCGTTATATCACTCATGATGTCTCCCCTATTCCCGGATGGTTATCAGTCAAGCGCATCGAGAATTTCATCAACTTTTTGCGGTGTAAGCTGCGTGTGATATACGTGGTCAACCTGCATCATAGGCCCACCAGAACACGCTGCCAAACACTCTTCTTCTACTTTGAGAAAAATCTTACCGTCGCTGGTTGAGTCACCCAGCTTTATGCCGTACTTGTTTTCCACGTGATTGACGATGGTATCGGAGCCCATCAACATGCAACTGATGTTGGTGCATATAGCCACGCAGTGTTTACCAACCGGTTGAGTTTCAAACATGGAATAGAAACTGGCCACTTCATACACCGCGATAGGTGGCATTTCTAACTTTGCAGCAACAGCATCCATTAACTCAGTAGAAAGCCAACCCAGGTTTTGATGCTGAGCAATACTCAACGCCGCTAACACAGCGCTCTGCTTTTGGTCATCCGGATAGCGGGTAAGCCACTCGTCGATCTCTTCGATCGAGTGCTCACTCAACACGGATTCCGGTGCTGGCAAACTGACGTCGGCTGGTACTGAACTCATGTATACGTCTCTATCAACAGTTTTTAACGATCTATCTCGCCGAACACGATATCTTGCGTGCCGATAAGCGCGACCACATCTGACAGCATGTGCCCCTTAGCCATTTCATCCAGCGATGCCAGATGAGCAAACCCAGGCGCACGCACCTTTAATCGATAGGGTTTATTCGCCCCATCGGAGACTAGAAAACAACCAAATTCACCTTTGGGATGCTCTACGGCTGCATAAGCTTCGCCTTCCGGTAAACAGAACCCTTCTGTAAACAACTTAAAGTGATGAATAAGTGATTCCATATCACCTTTCATATCGCCACGACGTGGTGGAGCAATTTTGTGGTCTTCGGTAAGAACCGGCCCTTCATTGTTTCTTAACCACTCAATGCATTGTTTGATAATGCGGTTAGACTGACGCATCTCTTCGATACGCACCAAGTAACGATCATAGCTATCGCCATTGGTACCCACGGGGATATCAAAGTCCAGCTGGTCGTAAACTTCATAAGGCTGCTTTTTACGCAAATCCCATTCGATGTTGGAACCGCGCAGCATAGGGCCTGTAAAGCCTAATTGCAGAGCACGCTCGGGAGTCACGACACCGATACCTACCGTACGCTGCTTCCAGATTCGGTTGTCAGTCAGCAAGGTTTCGTATTCATCGACACACTTAGGAAAACGCTGGGTAAAGTCGTCAAGGAAATCAAGCATGTTGCCCTGACGCTTATCATTAAGCTTTGATGCGGCGGACTTACTCGTGAATCGTGATACTTCATACTGCGGCATGCGATCGGGTAGATCGCGGGCAACACCACCGGGGCGGTAGTACGTTGCATGCAAACGCGCACCTGAAACGGCTTCGTAGCAATCCATGAGATCTTCACGTTCGCGGAAGCAGTACAAGAAGATAGACATGGCGCCGATATCAAGACCGTGTGCGCCTAGCCACATGAGGTGATTTAGAACCCGTGTGATTTCATCGAACATGACGCGGATGTACTGAGCCCTAAGAGGCACGTCAACACCCAGCAATTTTTCTATGGCTAAAACATACCCGTGTTCGTTGCACATCATGGATACGTAATCGAGACGATCCATATAGCCAATAGTTTGATTGTAAGGCTTAGACTCCGCAAGCTTTTCGGTACCGCGATGAAGAAGACCGATATGCGGGTCGGCGCGCTCGACCACTTCCCCGTCCATCTCAAGCACAAGACGCAGTACGCCATGCGCTGCCGGATGCTGCGGGCCGAAATTTAATGTGTAGTTACGTATCTCAGGCATCGTTTTTCTTCGCAGCGTCGCTTTCGGTCTTACTGGCAGACTCACCTGTGGCATAGCGTGAATCTTCGCGTATGACACGCGGCACTAGTACACGGGGCTCAATACTGACAGGCTCGTATACGACGCGCTCTTTAACGGAGTCATATCGCATTTCAACATTTCCGATAAGCGGAAAGTCTTTTCGAAAAGGATGTCCGGTGAAGCCATAATCCGTCAGGATGCGCCGTAGGTCAGCATGGCCATCGAAAAGAATCCCGAATAAATCGAACGCTTCTCTTTCGTACCAGTCAGCGTTATTCCAAATAGGCGTAACCGATGGCACTACCGGCATTTCATCGTCAGACGCGGCACATCGAACACGGCATCGAACGTTATGATCGAGTGACAACAGGTGGTAGACCACTACAAACCTTGGCTGGTCTGTTGCGGGCAAATCGAGTCCGGTGTCGAAAGTTAAGCTACCCGTTGAAGAGGCATTAACAGCTCGGCTGAAGCTCGCCATATTGCCTGTATCGGTGGACCATTCGGCCGAGCCGTAGGTGGCGAAGTCCACACCGCACAGATCGCTCATCTGCTTAAACGACAAACTCGCTTCATCGTGCAGCTTTTGACAAACACTGAGTAGTTGATCTGGTGCGACGTCAATAACGACCAAATCGAGTTCGACTCGAACCGAGTCGTTTTCAGGAAATGCCGCCTTGAGCGCATCTCGCATTTGTTCCGCACGTGTCGACATGATGATCAGCGAGCTATGGTGTTAGTTGTACGAATTTTCTTCTGCAACTGCAGAATGCCGTACAGCAATGCTTCAGCAGTCGGCGGGCAGCCCGGCACATAGACATCGACGGGAACTATGCGATCGCATCCTCTGACCACCGCATAGGAGTAGTGATAATAACCGCCGCCATTGGCGCAACTCCCCATTGAGATGACCCACTTAGGGTCGGGCATTTGGTCGTAAACCTTGCGCAAAGCCGGCGCCATTTTGTTCACGAGAGTACCGGCGACAATCATGACGTCTGATTGCCGGGGACTCGGCCTGAAGATAATTCCGAAACGATCCAGATCGTATCGAGCAGCACCCGCATGCATCATTTCGACCGCGCAACAGGCAAGGCCAAATGTCATTGGCCACATAGACCCTGTGCGAGCCCAGTTGATTAGCTTGTCTGCGGAAGTCGTTACAAACCCTTCCTCCAGAACTCCCTCTATACCCATGACTTTATTCCCACTCGAGCGCACCTTTCTTCCATTCGTAAATAAACCCTATTACCAGGATAAACAGGAAGACCCCCATAGCAGCGAAGGCAGTACCGGAAATGGAATCCAGCGTGACCGCCCACGGAATGAGGAACGCGATTTCGAGATCAAAAATGATAAATAGAATGGCAACTAGATAGTAGCGAACGTCAAACTTCATTCGCGCATCCTCGAATGCTTCAAAACCGCATTCGTAGGGAGAATTTTTGTCCTTACCGGGATTAGATGGTCCAGCTAGACGCCCGACCGTGAGAAGCGCTACACCCAAGCCTAGACCGATGACGATAAACAGGAGAACGGGAAAGTATGTAGCTAGCAACTGATACTCCGGAACCGAATTTAAATGGGCGCACGCAATGTGTACGCTTTGTTTGGATCAAGCGGATTACTGAGTCAGGAATCGCGGTCATTTACCAAATTACGTCACGACCCTGGTGAACAGCTCTCACAATTATCGCAGAATTTTTGCTCTGGCTGTCACTATCGACGCATCAAAATTCGCGCTCAGGCAAATATGGCCTGAGCACCGGGAACATCTTAACTAAATATGGTGCCGACACCCGGACTCGAACCGGGACAGCTTGCGCCACTACCCCCTCAAGATAGCGTGTCTACCAATTCCACCATGTCGGCATAAGGGATGGGCCATAACGGCCAGCCGAGAATGATATATTAAATTCTCGGCGGTGTGGGAGCTAGTTGACAGGTTTTGGCAAATCAGATGCCGCGTCACCCTCACCCTCGATAACGCCGCCTGGCAAATCGTTCGTGACCGCCGGCGCCTCTTCAATAAGACCAGGCACATCAGTGACCGAGCTGATACCACCTTCGCGATTAGCCGCCAAATAAAACAAGAAAATACTGGTGGCAAAAAATGCAGCAGCCAACCCCGTAGTTGCACGCGTCAGAAACGAAGCAGCACCGCCCGCGCCAAAAACAGTAGCGGATGCTCCACTACCAAATGCCGCACCTGCATCAGCTCCTTTGCCATGCTGAATAAGCACGAGACCGATGACTGCAGCAGCCAGAACAACATGAATAATTAACGCTAGGGATTGCATGGTTTTTCAGTATTTTCCTTTGACCGCAGACTTTAGCCTGCCGCTTCACAGATAGCTAGAAACGATTCAGCATCGAGAGCCGCACCGCCGATCAGGCCGCCGTCAATATCGACCTGAGAAAAAAGAGTAGCTGCATTGTCGGGTTTGACACTGCCGCCATAGAGAATGCGTAAAGCCTGCGCCGTTGCATTGTCATGGGACGCGATTCTAGCGCGAATCATGGCATGGACGTCTTGCGCTTGTTCGGGGCTTGCCGTTTTGCCAGTACCAATGGCCCAAACCGGCTCGTAGGCAACCACCATGTTTTCAAATGCTCGCACACCTGCCCCGTTGAGCACAGCATCGAGCTGCTCAGCGATAACCGATTCAACTTGGCCGGCTTCGCGCTCCTCCAGCGTCTCTCCAACACATAAGATGGGGGTCAGCCCGGCCTCTTGCACAGCTTTGCATTTTGCTGCCACGATATCACTGGACTCGTGATACATCGCCCGTCTTTCGGAATGCCCCAGAATGATGTACTCACAACCGTACTCAGCCAGCATTGTGGCCGAAACTTCACCCGTGTAGGCACCGGAAGCTACCTCAGCGCAATTCTGCGCACCAAGATGCAGCGCCGTATTGCCCACCACCCCTAGAACATCGCAAATGTGCAAAGACGTAGGGCAAACAAGCACTTCGCAAGAGAGCTGCCCGCAGCCCGCAGAAATAGCTGTGGCAAGATCGACGACGGATTGCCTGGAACCGTTAAGTTTCCAGTTTCCTGCTATGAGAGGTTGGCGTTGTGCCAAGACGGAATACTCCAAGGATTTAGCCGCGGAAGCATACCTCGATTGCTCAATTTAGTCCAGCGTCAAAACACAATGCGGGTTACGAATTTAACCGAGAGCCTCACCAACCACCTTTGCCACAGAGTGACAAATTTGTTCAACCTCGTTGGCAACTTTACCTTCAACCATAACCCTGACGAGAGGCTCTGTGCCCGAGGGACGTAGCAGGATACGACCGCTGTCACCCAACTCAGACTCCGCGTTCTTAACCGCTTGTTGAATTTGATCGTTGGACTCCAAATCAACCTTCTTGGCGGAAGGCACGTTGACCAGCACCTGCGGATAGAGCTGCATGTCAGCTCGCAATCGAGACAATGAGTCTCCGGTTGAGCGCATGACCGCTAGTACAGCCAGCGCGGCAACGATGGCATCGCCGGTTGTCACCCTATCTAAGCAGATGACATGGCCAGAATTCTCGCCGCCAAGCTCCCATCCTTTCGCTCTTAGCAACTCCATGACGTAACGATCGCCTACCGATGCACGCTCAAATGGAATATTAAGATCATTCATGGCGTGCTCAAGTGCCAAGTTAGACATTAGTGTTCCAACGACGCCACCCTTCAGTGTGCCTTCGGCATGCCTTGCTTTTGCCAGAACATAGAGAATTTCGTCACCATCAACGATTTCGCCACGATGATCAACCATGATTATTCGATCGCCGTCGCCATCTAGTGCGATACCCACATCTGCTCTTTCCAACAGCACGTGAGCACGAAGATTGTCAGGTGCTGTGGCACCGCAATCTTTATTGATATTCATACCGTTGGGATCAGCGCCAACAGAAACAACGTGAGCACCCAACTCATCAAACACCTGACGAGCAACCTGATACGCCGCACCGTTAGCAGAATCAACAACGATCTTCATGCCATCCAACCGCAATGAAGACGGGAATGTACTTTTACAAAATTCAATATAGCGACCGGCAGCATCATCAACGCGACGCGCTCTACCGAGATCTTTAGAATCGACAGTGGTCATCTCCTCCCGCATCATGGCTTCGATTTCTAGCTCGATGTCGTCCGGTAATTTACTGCCTTCCGTTGAGAAAAATTTCAGACCATTATCATAAAACGGATTGTGCGAGGCACTGATGACAATGCCCGCCGCCGCACGAAAGGTACTAGTCAAGTAAGCAACCGCAGGCGTTGGCATTGGGCCCAGCATACGACTGTTAATACCCGCTGAAGCCAAACCAGCCTCTAAAGCAGACTCAAAAAGATAGCCTGATACACGGGTGTCTTTCCCAATCAAGACCTCTCGGTTACCTTTTGATGCGAGAACTTTACCCGCGGCCCAGCCTAGCTTCATCACTACTTGAGCGGTCATGGGATACTCGCCTACGCGACCCCGGATTCCATCTGTTCCGAAAAACTCTCTAGCCATTACGCTGATCCTGTTCTTGTCCTACTGACTTATCTATAGTTCATCAACTGCGCGAAACACAGCCAGCGCATGCGCTGTTTCTTCAACATCATGTACCCGCACAATCGATGCGCCTCTTTGCACGCAAAGCATCGCCGCAGTTACAGATGCCACCACCCTACTCACCGAATCATTGTTAAGAATGCTAGCGAACATACGCTTTCGGGATAGCCCGATCAGCACCGGGGCATTGCCACAGAGCGTTTCCAATCCTTTCAACAATGTCAGGTTATGTTCCAAAGACTTACCAAATCCAAATCCCGGATCAATCACAATTTGTGACGCCGGAATACCAGCATCGATACAAACTTGACGCCGATCCGTTAAAAACTGTGTTACCTCCGCCAAGACATCTGAATATTCAGGTGCTTGCTGCATACTTCTGGGCTGTCCTTGCATATGCATCAGGCATACCGGAAGTTGTGCTTTCACTACTGCTGCCAGTGCATCCGGCTCTCGCAAAGCTCGCACATCGTTGATAAGCCCGGCACCTGCAACCGCGCCTTCACGAATAACGGCAGCTTTACTGGTATCCAAAGAGACGATTGTGTCAAAACGCGTGTTAATCGCTTCAATGACCGGCACAATGCGATCAAGCTCCTGCTGTTCCGACACGTCAGCCGCACCTGGCCGGGTTGATTCCCCCCCTACATCTAATATGTCCGCACCTGCGGCCAACATAGTTTCAGCGTGCTCAAGCGCTTTATCTAGCGCTAGAAACCGGCCACCGTCTGAGAAAGAATCGGGGGTTACATTGAGGATTCCCATGATCCTTGGACGCGATAAATCCAGAGCTTTCGTTCCGCACTGCAAGGTTTTTGGCGAGGATTCCATACTGGGTTACTCCAAACAAAAAGAGCCGCGAGAGCGGCTCTTTTTGTGACCAATGACTGACCTGATATCAGACACGTTCTTTTGAGCGCACTGTTGTTAATGCAAACTCGGAGATGGGTCTGCCGGATCAGCGGCATCATCGTCTGACTGATCTTCTTCTTTTGGCTTGTTGTCGGGGGTAGAGCTGGCCGACTTACCACTTGAGTCATCGCCACCCCAATCCGCCGGAGGTCCCGGCTCACGACGATCCATCAAACGATCAATTTGACCTAGATCAATGGTTTCGTACTTGAGCAGCGCATCCGACATCGAGTGCAGGATATCCATATTGTCTTTCAGAATCTTTTCAGCTGCCTCGTAGTTTTCATCGATGAGCTTGCGAATCTCGAGGTCAATGCTCTGAACCGTCTCACCTGACATTGGGTTCTGCTTAGACGATGTTTTACCTAAGAAAACTTCACCCTCTTCCTGTTTGTAAGCCAACGGCCCCAATTTGTCCGACAGACCCCAGCGAGTGACCATGTTCCTAGCTATTTCGGTAGCTCTTTCGATATCGTTTGATGCGCCAGTGGTCACCATGTCTTCACCAAAGATAAGCTCTTCGGCGATACGGCCGCCATACAGCGTAGCTATCTGGCTTTCCAACTTACGCTTGCTATGGCTGTATCTATCTTCTTCAGGCAAGAACATGGTTATACCCAATGCACGGCCCCGGGGAATGATGCTGACCTTGTAGACGGGATCGTGTTCTGGCACTAAACGACCTACGATGGCATGTCCTGCCTCGTGGTAAGCCGTCAGCTTTTTCTCTTGATCGCTCATCACCATGGACTTACGTTCTGCGCCCATCATGATTTTGTCTTTGGCACGCTCGAAATCGCCCATATCTACTTGGCGTTCATTAGCCCGTGCCGCGAACAAGGCCGCTTCGTTAACAAGGTTGGCTAGGTCTGCGCCAGAAAAACCGGGGGTTCCACGAGCAATGAGCTCGGGCCGCACATCGTCTGCAACAGGAACTTTGGCCATGTGAACCTTTAGGATCTGCTCTCGCCCACGCACATCAGGCAGAGGCACGACAACCTGCCGATCGAAACGACCGGGACGAAGTAGCGCCGGATCGAGAACATCCGGACGGTTGGTCGCGGCGATCACGATAACGCCCTCGTTGCCTTCAAAACCATCCATTTCAACCAGCAGCTGATTGAGTGTTTGCTCACGTTCATCATGACCGCCACCAAGGCCTGCGCCACGGTGACGACCGACAGCATCGATCTCGTCGATAAAGATGATGCAAGGAGAATGCTTTTTCGCTTGTTCGAACATATCTCGAACACGACTAGCGCCAACGCCGACGAACATCTCAACGAAGTCAGAGCCTGAGATAGTAAAAAACGGCACCTTAGCTTCACCCGCTATTGCCTTGGCCAGCAACGTTTTACCGGTACCCGGTGAACCCACCATGAGTACGCCGCGAGGAATTTTGCCGCCTAACTTTTGGAACTTGCCCGGGTCACGCAAGAACTCAACGAGTTCCGATACTTCTGACTTCGCCTCTTCAACACCGGCGACATCAGCAAAAGTAACTTTAACCTGGTCCTCATTGAGCATCCGAGCCTTACTCTTGCCAAACGACATAGCGCCACGGCCACCGCCACCGCCTTGCATCTGACGCATGAAGAAAACCCAGAGTCCGATGAGTAAGATGAACGGGAACCAGCTGATGAAAATGCTCAGCAGCACACTTGGATTTTCTGGCGGCACTCGCTCAAAATTTACACCTGCACGGTTCAACTCGCCGATAAGCGAGCTGTTGTCGGTTTCCGGGCTGTACGTTGTAAACGGCGTACTGCCATTACGAACACCTGTAATCTCGACTCCGTCAAATTTGAGCTGATCGACCTGCCCTGAATCGACACTCTGTAAAAAATCAGAGTAGGCAATCGTGTTGCTTGCCTGTCTTTGTCCACCTAAGTTGTTGAAAACAGTCATTAGTATGACTGCAATAACAACCCATAATAGGACGTTTTTTAGTAGATCACTCAAAGACTTACCTCACAATGCCAGACATTTCTGGCTGGTCCGTTATCCGTTTGATGAGCAGTGCTGCTCTCATCATATCAAGTTCCTTGCCACTACATAGACTTCGCGACTACGAGGCCTGGAAGCAGCAGGTTTCCGCACTTTTACGTTTTTGAAACGATTTCGTACTTCTTTCATGTAGGCGTCGAAGCCTTCGCCTTGAAAAACTTTTACAGCAAAAGCCCCGTTCTCAGTCAGAAACTCACTGGCAGACTCCAGTGCCAGCTCGACCAAAGCCATCGCACGCGCCTGGTCAGAGGACCCCACACCGCTTAAGTTGGGCGCCATGTCAGACAAAACAAGGTCTGCGCGACGATTTCCCATAATTTGAGTGATTTTGTCAGCAGTTGCCTGCTCTGTGAAATCTCCCAACACAAATTGTACATCGGGCAGTGCGTCCATCGGCAAGATATCTGAGGCGATAATCACCGCTTTGTTTCCAGCTTGGCGTGACAAATATTGTGTCCAACCACCCGGAGCAGCACCCAATTCCAAAATGACAGAATTCGGCTTGATGAGATTGTCTTTCTGATCGAGTTCTATCAATTTATAGACGGCTCGCGACCGATACCCATCAATAGCGGCCTGTTTTACATACTGATCGCTGGCATGCTCCTGCAACCATCGGTTACTACTTTTAGAACCTGCTCGACCCACAACCGTTCAACCTTTAGAATCACGAACACAAACGCAACTGCGTGTGCGTTCCACCGATGTCGATTGTAGGGTGTTTAAACCCAACTGCCAGCGCATTTTTCGCTCCATTTAGTAATTTCACTCAAAGATCCTTATGAAAAAATCCCGAGTTCTGGACAAGGCGGCTATTAAGTACCTTCGTTCACTCGCCCATGCGCTGAAACCGGTTGTCCGCCTTGGCCAGAATGGCCTCACAGATGCTGTCATCAAAGAACTCGACGGTGCTTTAAGTCATCACGAGCTCGTCAAAGTCAAACTCAGCGAGTCAGAAAAAGAGGCTCGTCTTGAGCAGCTGACGGCGTTATGTGAATCTGTACGAGCTGAGTGCGTTCAACAGATCGGACACACTGCAACCTTGTTTCGACGTAACGAGAAAAAACCGGTTATCGAGCTTTCACTCGCCAAGCGTTAGAGAGAGCGTTGATGCCCGGATTTAGCAGGCAAATAGACCGTTGCTTTCAACCCGGACAACCGGGTTGAAGCGGCTAGGTCTAAACGCCCCTCGTACGTCTCAATAATGTCTTTGACAATTGACAAACCTAGACCGTGCCCGGCAACGTTTTCATCAAGCCGGACCCCGCGCCCGGTTAACCGGCCGAGCTCTTCGGGCGAACAACCCGGACCATCGTCCTCTACTTCAATTAATATTCCATTGGCTTGCCGGATATTCACAAGCACAACCGAGCGGCTCCATTTAACCGCGTTGTCCAGTAAATTCCCTATCAACTCCAGCATATCCTGACGATCATGAACGAGCTCGACCTCCGGTCCGACGTTATAGCGAATATCCACCGCCTTCTCTGAGTAAACCTGCTCTAGCAGTCCAATCAATGCGGAAATTTCCGATTCGATATCGAAGCGTTGCCCCACGGTGCCGCGACCCGCAAGACGTGCTCTTTTAAGTTCGCTATCAATGAGACGGCGAATCGCTTCCGTATTCTGCGTAATACTCGTACGCTCATGCGGCCCGATTTCCTCTGATTCTGCCGATCTGAGTAGCAGATTCAGCGGGCCTTTCAGAGAGTGTGCAAGGTTGCCTACCGCATTGCGAGATTGCCTAAGGCGCTGATCAAATCGCCTGAGCAATCGGTTGAACTCCATGACCAACGGTGCAATCTCAGACGGCACATCTTCAGACAACGACACCGCTTTTCCGTGTTCAAGTTTGAGCATGTCCTGCCGTATGGCATCAAGCTTTTGAACTGAGCCTCTGACAATCCAGCGTTGCACGCCTAATGAGGCGGCTAGCAAGAGCGCTGCTATGATGGCTGCAAACCCTTGAAATACACGAAGACGATACTCTATGGGAGCAATATTCTTCGCAACAGAGATCGTAAATTCGTGACCATCACGATTGAACCCTCCGGACCAAACCAACAGTGGCTCACCCGCAACCCCCTGCAGGCGGCTTTTGTGTTGCTGACCAGGCACCATTTCAGGCAGGGTGAAAAATTGATCCCATGCTGAACGAGACAGCAACTGCTGTGGGCCTTGCTGCACCACATAATAATCACCCGAGGCTGGCGATTCGTAGGCAGGATTGAGTTTGTATTGACCCAGACGTAAGCCGCCTGCCGAAAGCTCAAGCGTTGAAACCACACTTTTTGCCTCTGCCTCTAACGTTCGATAAACGAAGCTTTCGATGAGTAACCGACTCCCTAAGGTAGTGGTCCACCAAAAGACAAACATCAGCGCAATGAGACTGCTGACAAGACCTACCTGAAGACTGCGCTCAAGAGAATTCAAGTGGTCGGATCATTAAATATATAACCCTGACCCCGCTTGGTCAGAATCATTTGATTGCCTATTTTTTCACGCAATCGCCGTATGTACACTTCGATTAAATTACTGTCACGCTCAGAGTCCTGATCGTATACGTGCTCTGACAAATGCGTTTTGGACAAAATGCGGCCACTGTTTAGCATCATGTAGCGGAGCAGTCTGAATTCTGTGCCGGTCAGTTGGTGAGTTTGATTGTTGACCTCAACCTGCTGGACGTCTTCATCTAGCTTCAGAGTAGGAGTTTCTATGCGATGCGATGTCCGACCGTGACGCCGGTAGATTAGCGCACGAATACGCGCGATGAGTTCCTCAATGTGGAAGGGTTTGCCGAGATAGTCATCGGCACCGGCTTTGAATCCATCGACTCGTTCGTACCAAGCATCCCGAGCGGTTAAAACGATTACCGGAACCCGATTGCCTCGACCGCGCCAAGCGTGCAATACATCCATACCCGGTTTTTGCGGTAAGCCCAGGTCGAGGACAACCGCGTCGTAGGGCTCAGTATCACCCAAATGCTCGGCATCAACGCCGTTATCAGCAACATCTACTGCGAAGCCTGCTTTGACCAGATCACTTCGGACGTAAGCAACCAGCTCCGGATCGTCTTCGACGACTAACAATCGCACGATTCTTTTCTTTTGTAATGCACGGGAGACCAGTATAGCTCCCGTGCATTAAGACTGCTCAATCGCTACTAGCCCTTACCGCGCCATGGGATTGTCTTGTGAATGACAAAACGCATGATCAGGTCGAAGATGAGACCCAGCAGACCCAGGAGAATAATGGTGACCCAGATTATTTCGTAGTCGGACTGCTTTCTAGCAACATTCTCAACGAAGCCAATACCGGTAGTACCCGCAAGCATTTCCGCGGCCACCAAGGTGCCCCAACAGACACCGATCGAGATGCGAATACCCGTCAAGATTTCAGGTAACGAGTTGGGCAAGATAACAGAGCGAACAATCTGCCAACGCGTCGCACCCAATGAATGAGCCGCGTGTATTTTGGACAGCTGAGTACCCGTTGCACCGGTTCTTGCCGAGATAACCATGATGGCAAATGCCACCATAAACAGCAGGAATATCTTACCGTCATCCTGTATACCGAAAATGGTCAGAATTAGCGGCGCCCACGCCAGTGGTGGTACCGGCCGATAGAGCTCAATCATAGGATCGAAGAACCCTTTCGCGAATCGGGACAATCCCATAAACAGCCCCAAGGGCACACCCAACAATATTCCCAGAAACAAGCCAGCTATGACACGCATGATGGAATCCCAAACATGACCTGTCGGCACGGGAACACTTGGAGAATCGAAGTTTCCGGTAGCAACTGCCAGCACTTTCGATTTGAAATTGGCCTGGACCGTGCCATCTGCACCGTGCCGAGGATATTCGCCCGGGATGAGGTCTGCAACAAAATCAGGAACAAGGAATCCCACCATTTCTGACAATGGCTTTTGCTTGTACCAAAGCAAAGGGAACCCTTTATAACCTACGTCCGGGTCAGACAATCTTACCAACGTTGCAAAGGTGTCCGAAGGTTTTGGCAACCAACGCCCAGAACCTTGCTCACTACACGCCGTGTTACCGGCAAGGATGGTTCCCGATGGCATTGCCCAGCTGTCAATCAGCTTTAACGCCCCCTGCTTTTCATGCTGCACTTCATGAAAATTGGCTAAGGCAATTTCGATAGGATCCAACGCGCCAGGAGGGAAAACCGCCCCATTGTCCACACGCTTGAGCAGCTTGCCCATATCGCGTGCAAAGTTCTTTACAGCGTCAGAGTCGCTGGCGGCTGATAGATCTTTGAGCTCTTTATCGAGTGTCTCAACGTCTGCGAGGAACTGCTCGTTCGTGTTACGGATTTTGCTGAAATCTTTGGACACTTCAGCCATGGGCTTGGCCACAGAATCAAACAAGGCGCCCCGTTCTGAGGTGGGTTTGACAGGAACTTCTTGCGAACTATCACCCCAACCGGGCTGATTCTCGCGCGCCTGAATGATCGCAGCATCTGCGCCTTCCGGTAACTCGCCCGCTTCCAGAATGGCCGTTAAGTCTGTTATGCGTTGAGCAACACCATCGATGGCCTGCAACGTAGCATCATCGACGCTTTCCTCTGAGGCCATTGACTTCAGAATGCCCTGAGCTCTGTCCAGATAAGGTTGCAGCTGGGATCTGTCTTCGTCCGAAAAGTCCGCTCCACCTAGGACATTCGTAATTCGTTGAAGCTGAGCGTTTTCACGATCGAGTATGACTGTACCCTTTGGCAAGCGCTCGTCAAATGGGAACGATGAACGCATGGGGTGAAGTGCCGTATTCACCTTGGCCACCTGGCAGAGTTCGTTGGCGGCGTGAGGAAAAAACGCCCTCGCAGCGTCCCATGAGAAATAGAGCCATACCAGTAGAATGGTAGAGACCCCTGACACAATCCAGTGCCAGCCACCCAATGCTTTTACAGGGTTGCCGAATACTGCATCGGTTTTTTCCGTCTTGATAAGCTTGCGGCCGTACACCCAGCAGCTTATCAACGCCAAAATTAGCCCAATAAACAGAGCTCCGATGATAAAACCTCTTAAACCAGCAGCACTCATGATGATGCAGTCCCCATGATTTCTTCTTCCATATTCCAGATCATGGACAGAATTTCCTCACGCGTTTGAGTAAATTCAGGATGGTTTTTGATTTCCCTTGGGTCCTGGGTTAATCCCCATTCTGCGAACGGCAGAGAATATTCTTTGTGCAGACGTCCTGGTCTTGGCGCCATAACAAACAAGCGCTCACCCAGAAGCAATGCTTCTTCAACTGAGTGGGTAATAATCATGATGGTCTTGCCCGTCTCTTTCCAAATCTTCAATACAAGTGACTGCATTTTTTCACGCGTGAGAGCGTCGAGCGCTCCAAGAGGTTCATCCATCAATATGAGGTCTGGGTCATTAATGAGACATCTTGCTAGAGCCACCCGTTGTTGCATACCTCCGGATAACTGATAAGTCGGCGTATCGCCGAAACCTTGCAAGCCCACAATCTCAAGCCATTCTTCTACCTTGCGAGCTGTCTCTTTTTTATCCGCTTTTTTCATGCGTAGGCCAAAATCTACGTTTTCCGCCACGGTGAGCCATTCAAATAGGGCTCCCTGCTGGAACACCATGCCTCGCTCAACGCCTGGGCCATCGATTTCCGAGCTACCGAGCGTCAGCTGCCCACCGGTAGGTCGTAAGAAACCTGCAATGAGATTGAGTAAAGTCGTTTTTCCGCAGCCAGACGGGCCGAGAACGGAGAGAAGCTCTCCCTCCTTCAGCGTAAAACTGACGTTTTTGAGCGCGCGTACAACATCCCCATTAGGCGTGGTAAATGTCATATCGACCGCGTCAGCAATCAGATCACTCATAAAAAACTCCGTTGGATCAACGGCTAAGTGTATCGTGCGCCGCTAGGGCTCGACTAGCCATTTAAACAGTTAAAACGCACCATTTTCATCGCCAGCATTCAGACAAACCGCATGGGATCACCGTTTCTGCTTCAAACCCATTGGGCACAGATTTAACAAAGATATGGGGCCATCTAGCTGACACGGACGTAGATTGATAAGTAGGACTGGTAATTTGTCGTTTTTTGGGTACGATAAGGATCAAGTTTGTACAAGATGAGCGGCTCTGATAGGCGATGGCCCGAAATCACAATTTTTATTTCGATAAAGACGGTACGCCCTGCGCGCGCGGCCCTGCAGCTGAAAAAACGCTGATGAGTTTCCTGGAGCAAGACGTTCAGGGTAGCGATCATATCTGCCGGGACCTTATGGATGATCTCACTGCCATCGAGGATGAATCTGATGACTCCAGAGAGTTCATCGGGAATGCCCACCGCATAACAATAAAACCTGAAGGCGTCGTTATAGTGCCTAACGAACCGGCTGAACCACCTGACGAGATTGGTCAGGAACTCCCCCCTTCTGAAGAAACCTATGAAGTGGGCTTAAAACATTTTCGAGAAGTGTTGGAGGACTGGGAAGCATTTATTCTAGATGATCAATTGGATGATCCATTAGGCGAAGACGACTACCTCTAAAGCTGCCAGAAAAAAACTCGCTCAGCTGCTGATGTGATACCCGGCCAAGACGCAGTTATTGTTTAGGGTGATACCCTTAGCGTTCGCATCAATCAGGTTAGATCATGAGTAATATCCTTGAAACACTCTTTGCAGACGAAAACCAAGGCGTGTTAGATGAGGTCCAGAATAACTTTAACCTCACTGAACAAGAGACCCGCGTAGCCGTTGAAGAACTCATTCCGGCGTTGTCACGTGGCCTGCAGAAAAACACGAAAGATGCGCCCGGTATGGACGATTTACTAGAGGCTTTGCGTACCGGTAGCCATGACAAATACATGGATAAACCCGGCACCTTAGGAACTCCTGAAACCACCAAAGATGGTAACGACATCCTCGGACATATTTTCGGCGATAAAAAAGTCAGTCGAGAAGTTGCAAACCGCGTATCCAAAAAGTCAGGCTTAAGCAGCACCTTACTGAAAAAAATGTTACCGGTTGTTGCCTCACTCGTCATGGGCGCGTTAAGTAAAAAAGTCCTTGGCGGTGGCGCACGCACACGTGGAAGCAGCCTTCCACGCAGCCGATCTGAAAATGGCGGCCTGCTGACCTCACTACTGGACAGCGACAGGGATGGATCTATTTGGGATGACGTTCTTGGCTTAGCAGCACGAACGATGTTGCGCTAAGGTACATTGACACATAAAGGAACGGGCAATATGTTGAAAGAGTTAATCTTGGACGCCAACAAGTGCACAAGCTGTGTTCAGTGTGAACTGGCTTGCTCTCTTGAACACGAAGGTTTGTTCGCGCCGGCTTTCTCCCGTATAAAAGTGTTCGAGTTTGAACACGGCAAACGCAACATACCCTACACCTGCACGCAGTGTTCAGAAGCCTGGTGTATGAAAGCCTGCCCAACAGATGCCATCAGCATTAATCAAGAACTCGGAACAAAAGTCGTTGATGAATCCTTATGTGTGGGCTGTAAAGTTTGCACAATGGCCTGCCCGTACGGAACAATCAACTACAACACCCGCAGCGGTAAAGTCACGAAATGCAATCTTTGCGATGGCGATCCAAAGTGTGCTGAAGCCTGCCCTACGGGTGCCATTATCTACGCCGTTCCTGCCGGAGTGAATTCATGAGCTGGCACAACAGAGTACTCATAGTCAACCTGACACAAGGTTCGACACGTACCGAAGCGCTCAACACGCAATGGCGCGATGATTATCTCGGTTCACGCGGACTTGCCACAAAATATTTAATGGAAATGATGGATCCGGCAGCGGATGCCATGTCCCCGGAAAACGTTCTGATTTTCGCGACCGGGCCTTTAACCGGCACCATGGCCTCCACCGGTGGAAGGTATGCAGTTGTCACTAAGGGTCCACTAACCAACGCCATCGCCTGCTCAAATTCAGGGGGAAAGTTCGGCGCCGAGCTGAAACTTGCTGGCTACGATTTACTCATTTTAGAAGGGCGCTCCGAAACGCCGGTATACCTGCTTATTCAAGATGACAAAGTCAGCATAGAACCGGCGACCGAATATTGGGGCACCACCGTTTGGCACACTGAAGAAACCATAAAAACTACCCTACAAGACCCGCAAATTAAAGTGGCATCCATTGGGGTCGCTGGTGAAGTGGGTGTTCGCTACGCCTGTGTTGTAAACGATCTGCACAGAGCGGCAGGTCGCTCCGGTGTCGGTGCAGTTATGGGGTCCAAGCACCTGAAGGCTATCGCCGTGCGAGGCACCCGCGGTGTCAAAGTCGATGACCCCAAGCAGTTTATGAAGGTGGTTAATCACACCCACAACCTCCTTGAAGAGAACGCCGGGCGTAAAGACTTAACTGAGTTTGGCACTAACGCCATGATCGACACAATGAACGCATTCGGTGGCCTCCCTACTCGAAACTTTCAAGATGTCACGTTCGACGGCACGGACAAGATAAATCCAAGCGCCATGGTCGATGTTAACGAGAACGGCCATAAAAACCTCATCACAAACAAAGCCTGTTTTGGCTGCACAATTGGTTGTGGCCGCATTGCACACATCGATAAAAATCATTGGGCAATAAGAGAACGACCTGAATACCACCATGCGTCAGGTGGACTCGAATACGAGACAGCTTTTGCATTCGGTCCGGTTGTCGGTGTTGATGACATCGATGCACTGACGTTTGCCGGATATCTGATGAACGAACACGGAATGGACCCCATTTCCTTCGGTGTTACGCTCGCTGCAGCCATGGAGCTTTACGAACTTGGCATCATTACTCAAGAAGAGACAGACGGCATTGCACTGAATTTTGGCAACGCCGAAGCGCTCACTGTTATGGCCGAAAAAACAGGGCTTCACCAGGGCTTTGGAAAAATGTTGGGCTTGGGTGCTAAGCGACTATGCGAGCATTACGGGCGACCCGAACTCGCTATGGTCGTTAAAGGCCAGGAGTTCGCAGGCTATGATTCTCGTGCACAGCAAGGTATGGGTCTGGGCTATGCAACCAGCAATCGCGGTGCATGTCATTTGAAACACGATGTGTTTGCCGAAGATATGCAAGATCAAAGCGGCAACGGTAAAGCTCAGCCATGCAAATATTCCCAAGATAAAATAGCCATGGTTGATTCCATGGGTATTTGTATTTTTACACTGGGTGCCTGGGATGTTGACGAACTGCAACAACAAGTCAGTGCTGCTTGCGGAAATGATTGGACCCAGGAGCGCTTATTAGAAACTGGTGAGCGCATCTGGAATCTAGAGCGACTGTTTAACCTGCGTGCAGGAATCACTAAGGCCGACGATACGCTGCCCCCCAGATTGTTAGAGACACCCGCGCCAGCAGGGGTTGCCAAAGGTCGTGTTGCCGAGCTCGATATCATGCTTCCGGAGTACTACAGTTTGCGCGGTTGGAATAATAATGGTCAACCTACACCGGAAACCTTGGAACGCTTGAAACTTGGCGAGTACCGTGCCTCTTAATATCAAATTTGGTGGGCCACTTGTCCGGTACAAACCCCAAGAGTGTGTCGGCAACACCGCCTCAGTAGACAAGGTAGAAGGAATGACACTGACGTCACTGCTGAATGAGCTGGGAATTCCGGAGGAACAGCGCCTGTTAGTGATCCTAAACGGGTCTGTCATCGCGGCGGATTTTTACGAATCCACACAACTTAGTGATACGGATGATTTGTCACTGATGCCGCCGATTCAAGCCGGTTAACCCCCAACCCCGGAAAGACTTAACATTTCTTGACGCGCCTCCCAAGTGTTCTAGAGGTAAGGTTTAGACGTACCTTGAGAGCCGGAATACCCTGAACATGTTGTATTTGTCGGGAAACGTCCTATAAACCTTTTAGACATTAATTTCGTCAGGAGAGGCACCATGGGTAACAATTTACACAGCGTTACACGCAACTTGCGTGAACTCATCAAAACGCTTCCGGCGGTCAAAGCAAACTGCAGCGCTGAAGTCATAAAGCGCCATTTGCAACTCATCGCCCACTTTCAAAAACAGTACGATCAACTAGTTTCAGTAAACAGTCCAATAGCTCACGCCTAATTGATAATCATTCTCATCACCTTTGTCGAAAACACTCACGCTACCAACATTTTTAGAAGTTTGAACGTTTAAACGGCACGATTGTCGTATAGCGTTAAGTGACCAGAAGCAATTGACGGAAAAAGGAAAATAGAATGACTGATATCAAACGACGCAAGTTTGTTACCTTGTTTAGTGCCAGCGCCGCTGTAGTTCCATTGAGCGCTCTTATAACAAGTTTGCCAAGCCACGCTGCTGACCCTATGGTCAATCCGGAATCAGCTCAGGCAAAGGCACTTCAATACGACATCGCAACTGACGACAAAATGTGCATCACCTGCGCGCTATTCACTGGGGTCGACGGTACGGTAGGTGGTTCTTGCCCATTGTTCCCTGGCAGCACGGTCCATGCGGAAGCTTATTGCAGTGCGTTCGTGCCGAAGTCTTAAGCTAACCTCAAGTTTGGCGCTTACGCAAATTGCGGGAGGCGGTCTAGACTCAAAACGCTCAAAAGCCTGCCCTCACCGGCAGGCTTTTTTCGTTGTAGCTAACCGTTTGATTGTTCCCACTTAATTACAGGCTTTTCTCTTTTAATCCACTCGTAGATACCTTTGGTGACGTTGTGGACCGCTTCGTACCCCAGCCGTTTATCCAAAAGGTCCGCAATTTTTGATGAGCGCACCCCGCGTGCACATATTAGAACAAAGGGTTGATCTGGCGAAACATGCTTGGAAAGCTCATCAAGCCAGGCGTTAACATCATATCGCCCCTTAGCATCGAAGAAGGTTATGCCATGACTGCCCTCCAACACTCCGGTTTTTAACCATTCGTCTTCGCGCCGTACGTCAATAATGGCGACTCCTTGCTCCTGCAGTGCTTGCAAGGAGGTGTTATCCACTTCCGTAACTTCTGCCAACGCGAAAGTTGGATACGTGAAAAAGAGTAAAAACAGTGCTTTTCGAAGAAGGTACAAAGTGGCTGTCTCCCTTAAGTGTGTAATTCTCGGACACTAACGATACAAAAAGTTCTGCGAAGTGGCCTTTAAGCCCGTTTTCAGGCTAGCATTTGTAGATAGAGATCAATTTCGAGAACTGAAACCATGGCCACCAGCCTTTTAACGCTACTTGATGATATTGCTTACATCCTGGACGATGTCGCAGCAATGACTAAGATTGCGACTCGCAAAACAGCGGGTGTACTGGGTGACGATCTTGCGCTCAACGCTGAACAAGTATCCGGTGTGAAAGCAGACAGAGAAATTCCTGTTGTTTGGGCTGTCGCGAAAGGCTCGGCATTTAATAAAGTCATACTGGTGCCGGTTGCTTTAATAATCAGCGTTGTGGCTCCGTGGCTTATAACGCCATTGCTGATGATTGGCGGGCTGTATTTATGCTTTGAGGGTGTAGAGAAACTGTCTCACAAATTTTTGCATCCTAAAGAAGCGGAGGCAGAGCGTAAAGACTTAATCGATGCCATAACCAATGAGAACGTCGACATGGTTGAGATGGAGAAAAACAAAATAAAGGGCGCTATCCGCACCGATTTTGTATTGTCTGCAGAAATCATAGTTATAGCACTCGGTACGGTAAGCGCAGCTGCATTCAGCGTTCAGGTAGCAACTCTCATCGCGATATCAGCCATCATGACCATTGGCGTTTACAGCCTCGTCGCAGGTATTGTGAAACTCGATGATGCCGGCGTGTACCTCAGCCATGTCACTGCAGAGCGAAAACCGGGTGCTATCAGCACAGCCATTGGTAAAGGCATTCTCTGGTTCGCACCCTTGCTTATGAAATTCTTGTCTGTCGTTGGCACAGCAGCCATGTTTATCGTTGGTGGAGGCATTTTGACTCACGGTATGCACTGGCTTGCCGAGCTCATCGAAAAAGCAGCATTTGGCGTATCAGCCTTGCCCGTTTTCGCCGACATCAAAGGAGTGGGTTCTGTCGCCGAACAATTAACCGCCACCTTACTTAACACCACTGTGGGTGTGGCTGCTGGAATTCTAGCTTTACTCGTGTACACAGTCGTACAGAAAATGCGTGGGGTAGCTGCGCACTAAACGTGTCGGTTTAATCAGTGCAATAATAATTACAGCCGACTTAATGCCTAACGGGGCGCACTAGCCTCATTTGTTGACCCGTTGTCAGACTCCAACAACCCAATACTGCGTGCGCGTTGCTCCCACTGCTTTCTGGCCAGTACTTGCATGTCAGCCGCATTGTCCTGTTCATCGACAATTTCCAGCCCCAAAAGCGTTTCGATAACGTCTTCCATGGTGACCAGCCCCGCTGTGCCACCGAACTCGTCAACCACCATGGCAATGTGCTCGCGCTTTGCCGTAAAGTGACTGAATAAATCAGGAATAGGGAAAGATTCTTCAACAGCAAGAATATCCCGTCGTATGGTTTCCAAGGAATTATCACCGTTGCCATCAACCAACTGTTTTAACATCTGGTCCTTGAGAATGTATCCGGTCACATGGTCTTGGGACGTATCAAAAACAGGTATGCGGGAAAACCGTAAGTTCGGGTGAGTCTCGTGAAAGTCTCTGATAGTAGTAGTTTGATCGGCCGCCACCATAACGGTCCGTGGCGTCATAACGTTCTTGGCAAATATGGTGTTGAATCGCAGTAAATTTCTCAGGATATTGGATTCTCCCTCGTCAAAGACACCCTGCTGAGTTCCCAGTTCAGCCATAGCACCGAAATCAGCACGACTGAGCACGGACGCTTCCTTATCCTTTTTCAAGGCTTTGGTGATTATCTGACTCACAAAAACCAGCGGTGCCAATACCCACATGACAAACTTTAAGCACCTAACCGTAAACCCTGCCAGCTCACGCCAGTAGTTTGCACCAATGGTTTTCGGGATGATTTCCGAGAGCAGTAGTATGGCGAGTGTCATCACCACAGGCACGACCGCAGTCGACATGAACGAGGCGCCCCAGATTTTGGTAGCCTGTGCTCCGACACCTATAGCGCCTACAGTGTGTGCAATGGTGTTAAGCGTCAGAATGGCCGCCAGCGGTCGGTCTATATTGTCTTTAAACTCTTTTAGTGATGTTCCAAGCTCTTCCCCGTTCTGAATTTTCATTTGAGTGAATGAAGGCGTGATGCTCAGCAACACAGCTTCCCAAATAGAACATAAGAAAGAAAAAATGATTGAGACAAACAGGAACACGATTAACAATGTATACATGAAGCTCTGAGTCCGTCGACACTTGCGCAATAGCCTAAGTGTTGATTTTACCTGATGTGTCTCCCTACTGACCGAGAAAAAGCCGCAAAGATGACCCCTGACAATCACGACTTCTGGTTTCTGCCTCTGGGCGGCTGCGGGGAAATCGGCATGAACATGAATTTATACGGCCACGATGAGCAGTGGTTGATGGTCGACTGTGGGGTCACCTTTCGCGATGCTGATGGCAGTAACTCCAGTGGATACGATATCCAGATGCCTGACCCCGAGTTTATTAGCCAAAGATCTGAGCAACTGCAGGCACTGCTACTCACTCACGCCCATGAAGATCATATTGGTGCTGTTGCACATCTATGGAAACGGCTTCGCTGCCCGGTCTATGCCACGGCATTTACTGCCGAGATGCTCAGACGTAAACTGGTTGAGCATGGACTGCAAGACAAAGTTCCGATGCATCTCATCGATGCCGGAGATCGGATTCAAATAGGTGTTTTTGACATCGAATGGATTCCCAACACACACTCAATACCTAGCCCATGTGGTGTGGTGATACGCACATCTGCTGGCAGTGTCTTTCACACAGCCGATTGGAAACTAGACAAACATCCTCAGGTGGGGCACGGCTTCAGCGAACCAACCTACCGAGCTATCGGTGAATCTGGCGTACAAGCGATGGTGTGCGATTCCACGTGTGCGGATCAGCCGGGGCATTCACTGTCTGAAGGCGAATTGTATGAAGGGCTCTACAAACACATTAATAGTGCAAGCGGCAGAGTCATAGTGGCTTGTTTCGGCAGCAATATCGCGAGACTTCATACCTTGGCCAAAGTGGCCTCAGCAACCAATCGGCACTTGGGGCTACTCGGCCGTTCTCTAATTACCACCGCCTCAGCAGCAAGAACCACAGGGCTATGGCCAAGCGAGGCCAGCCTGGTTCAATCCGAACATTTAGCCTATCTGCCCAGAGAGACCCTACTACTTGTTGCAACAGGTAGCCAGGGAGAGCCCCGAACAGCATTGAACCGCCTTAGCCATGACAGTTTCCGAGATCTGTCCTTAGAGGAAGGCGACACAGTGATATTCAGTGCTCGCGCAATACCGGGAAACGAAATATCTATTCAAAACCTAATTGCCCGACTCAGCGCCCGTAGCATCAAAGTAATAACTCCGGAGGAATCTGAATTACCGATACATGCGTCCGGACATCCCGGAGCAGAAGAACTACGCAGCCTCTATGATTGGGTTAAACCTCGTGTTCTAATTCCGGTTCATGGAGAACAATCGCATATGACAGCACAAAGTGCGCTTGCTAAAGCTTGCGGTATCAGCAAACAACTGACCGGTAAAAACGGAGATTTATTTATGTTAGCCCCCACCACTGCCATTCGACGTAATGCAGTGAATTGTGGTCGGCTCGGCGTGGGTAAACAGAACTTGGAAAAAATCAGTTGCTCGTAGAAATGCATTAAGCAATTGCCGCTAATCGCGGCTCGCCTATCTCTTGATCACCCATGAGCTTCTGAGCAACGGGGATTAGCCGATACCCGATGTTGCGTAGCCGTTTCAGCTGCCAACCATTTTCAGTATTTAGTAACAGCTTTTTTCTTAGTTGGGACACTGCAGTATCGATGCGTCGGGTGTCATTAGTGGCAGGCAGGGACCAGATTAACGTCATTAATTCGCTATTACAAACAACTCGGTCCCGATTGGAAAACAAGTAATAAGCCAGCTCGTATTCCTTAGGGCTTAAATCAATTGCCTTGCCCCAGCGCGTAATTTTTCGTTTAGAAGCGTCAAAGTCAATATCGCCCACGACGAATGATTTGTTAGTGGATGCTTCGTTAAATCGTAGCGAAGCCTCCAATCGGGCTTGCAGCAAAGATTCGTTTTCTCGCAGGTTAAAAAAGTAATGTGCGCCGCTGTTTAGCAGCGTCACAACGGTATGCTCGGCCTCGCAATCGGATAAGACAATGATGCGTTGACCCCGAAGCAACTGATCCAAAGGGCCAAAGTTGTAGTTTTCAGATTTTCTATGGCACAACACGGTGGCAGTAGACTGACTCAGCAGCTGTTCGCAGGCGACTGAGTCCTGAGACAACAATTGCACAAAAGGCACCCAAGCGCACCGATGGCCACTTCGATTCAATAGGTTGGACACATACTCCGCATCTGTTAGGCAGTTGGATATCAGTAATACCTGACAAGAATTCTCACTTGACGGGAGCAAGTCATTTTCAAACGTTGGTGTTCCAGCAATGGACATTCAGACTACCTCACAGTGATTAAGTGACTCGTCCATAACTTAGCCATACAAACTACGACCATGCGTACACCTCATTGCGTACTAAAAACCCAGGTGAAGTTTATTCGCCAAAACGAAATGTGTCCACACTTGCATTATTTTATATGCTGGTCGCGTTGAGTTTAGTATACACGCAGCATTTCTACAGCTAACTTTAGAATTGGAAAGGAGACTAGCATTACTCTTAGAAATTACATTGAAGAAGTCACAGCACTATGCTCCCTAGCCTGTGCATGGCATTTGACTAATAGTTTGAAATACAAGAAATAGAGGAATTATTTTCTGCCTGAAAGTTTAAATTGAGCGTGCGGTGCTATTTTCTGACTTGTCTGTTAGCACGAATAACCCAACCATTAGCGCCATCATTTGGATCAACAGCCCGGATTTTAGTGGACCCACGCGACTCAATTGCATCCTCAACGACACAACAGATTTGCCCACATCAAAATCGTTTGAAAAAAAAGGATCCCGCAAACGCAGGATCCGTATTTAAATTTAAAACCTTGTCGTGTTTATTGACCTAGCGGAGCTCCATTACGATCTATCCCGTTCAGCTGCCGGCCATCTGGACCCGTGCTCTGTGGATCCGCTACCCAAGGTCGCATACACATAGGATCCTCAACACATGGGTCTGTAAGCGCTTCCAGAAACAGCACCAGCTCTTCTTGTTCAACGGCAGTGAGATTCGCATTGACGAACTGATCGTCGCCTGTGTTCCTATCGTTTTCCAGCTCTTGCAATGCTAGTGCACTATTCGCTCTGGCTTCAGGATAAAGAGTCGCGCAGTCAGCCATCGTGCTGAACTGTTCTACACCACAGACTCCACCTCGATTAAACCAATCGATGACCGCCTGTTCAGGATCACTGTAATGCTCAACCACTTGCTCTAACGTATCGTAGGCGCCGGCATGACCGTAGGGGGCTGTTGCAGAAACGTTAAGTAAGGTCGGTGTGCGAAATTTATAACGATCCATCGGGTTACCGGTCTCGCGCTCACGGCCGAAGTCATCGGCATTTCCATTGCCTTTACCCTCACCCAGTTGAATAACGGCTACGTTATGCATCGCTTCGTCGGTAAAGAAATCCCCGGAGTGGCAGTTAGAACAGCCGGCACCGCCCTCTTCAACCGGCGTAAAAAACAAAAGGGCTCCTCGCTTCTCGGCTGCAGTCAAAGCATTGCTATCGCCGTTCACCCATCGATTAAATGAGTTGTTAGTGAATACCATCGATCGTTCGTATTCAGCTAATGCAAAGGCTATGTTGTTGTAGTTGATAAGCTCGTCAGCTGATCCTGCTGGTTGATCGAAGGCTGCTCGGAATCGGCCCAGCCAGGTGTTTTCACCCATCTCACCAGCACCATCACCGTAGTCACCAATTCGCTGGGCAAGGCGAGATCGAATAGTTTCGTTGTCCGCACCAGTTAAGAACGCGCCGGTTTTCATTTCAGCTGCTGATGTGACTGGGAAATGAGCCTGCGCTACCGTTAAGTTTTCTCCGGCTTCTGGGTCTGCAACATTAAATGCTGTGTCAGGAGTTCTTATGGTCGCGCCTGCGCCGTTATCAGCCGGGTTGGCATCAAGGTTTTCCACACGACCGTCCCAAAACAAAACGCTGTCCCACAACCCCATATTGAAAACTGAAGGGGCATTTCTTGGCACGTTGGGATGACCGGATTCTGAATGTATCCTGCCCGGCCCCATGAGTGCTGGGTTTAATGCTCCTACGCCCACTGAGAGCGAGAGGTCATCACCGCCCCCCATATTCGGATGATGGCAAGTTACGCATGCAACCTCAAAGTTGCCTCCTAAGCTTGTGGTAAAGAATAGATCCTTACCTAGCTGCGCAACAGGGTCGGTGATTGCCGGCAGCGTTCTGCCGTCTTCAACATCACCTGTGATGCCAGCCGGAGAGATCCGCTGGCGGAGCTGAGTATCTAATGGATCTGCCACCGATTGCGCGTTGCCAACAACGACACCATCGCCACAACTGCTTAGCAATAATGCATTGAGCGC
The DNA here is from genome assembly GCA_045110515.1 of Granulosicoccus sp. GTDB lineage: Bacteria > Pseudomonadota > Gammaproteobacteria > Granulosicoccales > Granulosicoccaceae > Granulosicoccus. The sequence continues at coordinate 177,750 of JBGCGD010000004.1, forward strand.
TACGCCAACACAAACCGATACTCTACGATGCTTAGCTAGTAAGGCCACTTTTATTCCACTCGAATTCATAATCATGTAACCGTATTACGACGCCCTAAGAATTCGGTGGAGCTACACCGTCTTATCTTGTGAACAGACCCACTATTTTGTTTTTACAAATGGTAAACAAGCACAAATCTGGTGGTCACATACCGTTCGTTGAGCTATCACGAATCACGAAAAACGCTTTACAGCGCCTTCTCCGGAGAGCTTATCAGCATCATTACAAAAACATCGTTACTTATTTTTTACGCTGATTGGTCACCTTGTAATGAGAAGTCGATCAACTTCTGGAGCTTTGCGCCGAGTGCAAAATCCGGCTCTGCTGCGGACGAGTTTTTGATAGCATCTATAAAGCGCTGGTAGTTAGTCGGTACAGGCGCAGTTTCTACGGTTTGCCAATTGGCAGTTTGTAGATTTTCTCCCAGACAAATATTCAGGGTACTTACCTTGTTTTCGAAAAGTACTTCTAGACCGCCCAGTGTTCCGTATATGCGCAGCCTTAAATCGTTGAGATGTCCACTGGCAAACCGGGTTGCCGAAATTGTACCTATCGCGCCATTCTCAAGCTCTGTGTGCATTACAAAACTATCGTTAGCATCCAGTACATAATCTTGAATTTTCCCCCCAGAGGCTTTATCGAATGTTTTTACAAGGCTTCTTGATGTTTTAGGCAAGCTACCGGCTACAAACGTCGCGAAGTCGAGTATGTGCACCCCAACATCACCCAACACACCATTGGAACCATGCTGGGACGATAACCTCCACAACCACTGCTCTTCTGTTTTCCAGTCTCCCCAGGCCGGCTGAGTTAACCAACTCTGCAGATAGGAGGCTTCGAAATGCCGGATAGAACCGATAGCGCCGTCGCCGACCAGGTTTTTTGCATATTGCAATGCTGGCACTTCTCTGTAACTTAAATTGACACAATTGACGATTCCAGCCGCTGACGCTTTTTCAGCCATCTCCAATGCATCAGGGTAATTAGATGCCAGCGGCTTCTCACACATAATATGTTTGCCCGCAGCAATAAACGGTAGGCTCGTTGCGTGATGAACGCCATCAGGCGTTGCATTCGATACAGCGTCGAATTCATTCCAATCCAGTAGCTCTTGAATTGATGTGAACGCTCGATCAATACCGTGTTCTTTACAAAACGTCTCGGCCCGGTTGAGGTCAGTGTCAACACCGGCTACAACCTCTACGCCTTCCTGACACGCATACCCCTTGGCATGGTTGGCAGCCATAGAACCGGTACCAACAATTGCGACTCTTATAGGCATTTATTTAAATCCATCCTCGCCTGCTTCGTGTAATTTCGCACCTCTTTCAATTAATGGCTCAATGGATTGTTCAACCGGCCTATTAGGGGCATCGGTCCCTTGTTGCACTCGAGCTGCTGAGTTATGCGCCCAATGCACAGCATTTTTCAACACTCTCTGCACATTGGCATCGTGGTAAGTCGGGTAAGTTTCATGCCCCGGACGGAAGTAGAACACGTTGCCTGCGCCGCGCTTATACGTCAGCCCAGAGCGAAACACCTCTCCACCTTGAAACCAACTAATTAGTACCGTCTCCAAAGGCTCAGGGACTGAGAACGGCTCTCCGTACATCTCCTCGTTCTCCAATTCAAAGTAATCGGGTAAACCACGAACGATTGGATGATTCCGACTGGTTACCCATAAGCGCTCCCTCTCGCCTGCTTCACGCCAGGTTAAGTTGCAGGCAGTACCCATGAGTAACTTAAACACCTTGGCAAAGTGGGCAGAGTGCAAAAGCAAAAGACCCATCCCCGACCACACGTGTCGCACAACACGTTCGGCAACCTCATCGGAGACTTCACCGTGAGCAGCGTGTCCCCACCAAATAAGAACATCGGTATCAGCTAGGCGTGCCTCAGAAAGCCCATGCTCCGGCTCCTGCAAAGTGGCAGTTGTGGCCTGTATCTCGGGGTCGTTGTTAAGAGACTCGGCGATACATCCATGCATACCGTTTGGATAAATTTCCGCAACGGTTTTATTCGTTTGCTCATGGACGTTCTCACCCCACACAACCGTTTTAATCATTTTGTTTAGCCTTAAAAATTTTGGTGACGACCCGTATGCCTGTGGCACTGCTTGAGCACCGAAAGAGCAAACGCTATCCACTTAAAATTACCACGGATTCGAGCTGGTCTTCCAAGGTGCGTAAGAAATGTACGGCTTGCTGAGTACCAATCGCCGGTTATTCCCCTATTTCATTCTAGACACGCCCCGAATGGTACAAAATCTCTATTTTTGGTTGACATTGGTACATATGTTTACATACATTCAAACCGTAATTTAGCCACTTGTATTACAGCGTTTAAGGAGCGGCCAAAACGGTTCCAGATACAGGTAAGAGTCCCGACCAACCAAAGCGGAAGTATTTTTATGACCGATCAGCTGTCCATGCCCAAGCAATGGTCTAAGGAGCAAAAGCTATTTCCTCATCAAGTGGGGTTCACCTGCCCACCACATGATTGGGATGCCGCGCCAAGCGACTTTTCTAAAATCGCCCCTGACAGCGTTGGAGTGCATGGTTGGATGCTGCATGTTCCTGACTATCGACATCAGATTACCCAGAGGAAACAGAATTTTGAGCTGTTAGAGGACTTCGTCCAGTGCATGGCAAACAATGGTGCCGATGTCTGCGGGCAAGTCGGGTCTAACTGGGTCCATGCTAGCGGCCTAGGCGTCGAAGGCATCTCCAGCTTCTGTCAGCAGATGGAAGATAAATACGGTGTCGCTCTACACATGGCAGGTTATGCGTTAGTGGAAGCACTGCGTGCCATGAATGTTGAAAAAGTAGCGTTGAATGCGGTGTATCACTGGCCGGATTGGTGGCAAGGCACCGTTGGGTTTCTAAAAGAGGCGGGCTTCGACGTCGTGTGGGCAGGCAACTTTGTCGATCAGGGTTGGTTTAAATCGCAAGAAGAGGTCAACGCCTGTCGATGGATTTTCGAGGCTGATTTGGTGCGTAAGAGCTTTGAATATGTGGCAGATAAAGCACCCCAGGCTGACGTATACCTTGCAAACGGTATGTGTAATTTTCGTACAGGGCCTGATGGGCAACCCATGCGCATGCTGCACCAAACGGTTGAGCTGGAGAACCTGTTGGGTAAACCCGTCATCGCACACGATACGGCACTCTACTGGCGAATATTCAAATCTCTTTCACTAACACCCACTCGCGACTGCGGACAATTGCTAAGGACTTTGTGATGCATAAAATAATTGCCTTGTGGGCAGTGCCACGATCAACGTCCACCGCATTTGAATGGATGATGCGTCAACGTGGTGATCTCGACTGTTTACATGAACCCTTTGGAGAGGCCTGGTATCAAGGTGAAGAACCCTTCTGGCAGCGCTGGACACCCAACGAAAAAACAACACCCGGGCTAAGCCTTGAAAGTGTTTGGGAGGATATAAAAGCACGCGCTGAAAAACAGCCGGTGTTTATCAAAGACTTCCCACACTACATTAATCACCTATGGGACGAAGAATTTCTCTCCCAATTCACACATGCATTTCTGATACGAGACCCTGCGCTCACCATTAGCTCTATGTTCGATAAGTGGCCCGATTTCGATGAGGGTGAAGTGGGCTTTCCAGAGCAACGCGCATTATTTGATTTATTAAGCGCCCTTAACGGATCACCCCCACCCGTTTTCGATAGCGGTGATCTGTTAGAAGACCCGCCGACCATGGTTAAAGCGTTTTGTGAAAGCGTTGATATACCGTTTATCCCCAGTGCGTTGAGTTGGGAACCAGGCGCTAAAACCGACGACTACAGTTGGTGGGACGGCGGATCATTTCATCAGAACCTGAAAAGCTCTACAGGTCTTAAAGCGCAGAAACGTCGCTATGTCGAACTGGATGACTTACCCGAACGCGTAAAGCAAGTACACAGACGCATGAAGCCCCACTACGACCGGCTCTATTCACACCGTATACGCAACCCACATTAAGTTAATTTATAGGATTCATCTGGTTGAAAATTACAGCACTAACACTTTGGAAAGTACCGCTAAGCAGTCATGAGACGTATTACATGTCCGATGGCAAGCAATGCGATACCGTGACCACAGTTGTATTAAAAATAGATACCGATAATGATCTTTCGGGCTGGGGAGAAGTCTGCCCTATTCCACATTATTTACCGGCGTATGCAGATGGGGTCCAGCCTGCAATAGAAGAACTAAAAACACTGTTGATTGGGGCGGATCCTGTAGGGCCTGAAGCTTTAATGAAAAAGCTGAACAATTACCTGCCGGGCCATGACTACGCTAAATCCGCAATCGATACGGCCTTATGGGATTTAACGGCAAAAGCTGCAAACCTTCCCCTGTATAGACTCTTAGGCGGTAGGCAAAACACAGACTTGCCGCTGTATCACTCGATTACGTGCATAGCGCCTGACGCTATGGCCAAGATGGCAACGGAGGCGCAACAACAAGGAATCCAGCAATTTCAGGTGAAGTTAGGGGCTGATAACCATTGGCAAACCGATGTAGAGCGCTTGGTAAAAGTGCGTGAGGCTGTCGGCAGTGGGCCGCTAGTCTACGGCGACTGGAATTGCGGTGCCAGTCAGTTAGATGCCATACGCGTAGCACGCGCGGTATCACATCTGGACATTATGTTGGAACAACCCTGCGCCACTTTAAAGGAATGCGCCAACGTAAAGTTGGCCGCAAACCTCCCCATGAAGATTGATGAAAATGCTTTCGATACCAACTCGCTTTTGCAAGCAAGTCAATTACAGTGCATGGATGCTGTCGCTCTGAAACTCTCTAAGTTCGGTGGACTGAGTCGTATGCGGCGTGCACGAGACTTGTGCGAGCACCTGGGTGTGAAGATGTGCATTGAAGATACCTGGGGCTCGGACATCACAACGAGCACTGCACTTCATTTAGCCACAGCGACATCGCCGAGAGCACTATTAAACGTGTGCGACTTGTCCGGCTACGTATCCCCTCGCCTAGATGCTAAAGCCCCAACCCGAAAGAACGGTACGATTCACGTCAGTGATGCACCGGGGCATGGCGTCACTCCGGATTTAGACGTGCTGGGAGAACCGGAGCTGATGCTTAACAGCAAATAGCACCCTTGTTTTAAGTCACAAACAGTTGGGATTACAACAAACGGTTACAAGCTCGGTTTGATGCGACTTTAGAGGCTGATGCTCAACTTGCTAAGTACAGTTTGCGAAGTAGTGGTTAACAATTATTGTGCGGGTTAGTCCAATGCATTCATCATCTTCCGATAACGTTAAGTAAAACGGAGTTGCAAGATGACGTTTTCAAAATATGCTGAAAGTGCCTTGAACCATGCAATCGCAACAGCAGCAACAGCAGCAACAAAAAACACCAAACAAGGCACTACCGCAATTCAACAAATACTTGTTTTAGAAATCGAAAATTATCGATTCCACTCTGGCGTAGTTGAGTCTATCGTCAACGGTACGATCGACGCATTTAATAATCATAAAGATGCATTTAACAATTCTCAGATTTTAAGTTTATCGACGAAAGTGTTACTTATTGCAGACGTATTTCCTACAACAATTAAAGGCGGACACCGGCAGTCATTTTGCGGGTGGGATGGCATTGTCAATAGAGCCGACTTCTGTCTGCATTACTCCGCGGAGTAATTACGACCCTAAATTAGACTCTGGCAGCAAGTATGGATAATCCCTTTGCCGCGTTACCTAAGGAATCAGCCAGACCAAAATCCAGGCACAAAAAAAGCCGCTTGTGGCGGCCTTAATTGGATACTGAAAAATGGTGGCTACACCTAGATTCGAACTAGGGACCCACCTCGGTCAGACTAGTTGCAGCCTCTCTTTATGAGAAGCACCTAAATATGTGCTTTATAAACAATAGTGAATTCTACCTGCTTTACCAACGGTGAGAAGATCCTGTTCGTTTCCTCGATATGGCATTTCGATATCTTGCCGTTCAGTTTCTTTGAAGCCCTTTCTCTAATTTTCTTGTACTGACACTTTAGATAACTTGGATTCAACAGCTAAGTGCAACTTAACCCACCGGGCAATGAAGGTGAGCTACGATAGTCATGGTACGACCTTCATTCTTGGCGGAATTGAGAAGCACACATGGCTATATACGCAGCTCACCAG
>JBGCGD010000005.1:0-118620 GCA_045110515.1 Granulosicoccus sp.
TTTTCGCTGGCATAAACTTCTCTGATGAAATCTTCTAGCGGGGGTATCCACGGCAAGTCTTCATAGGCGCCGAAACGAGAGCCGGTGATAAGCCAGGCGTCTGCATCGTTAACACTGTCTGGCATAGATCCATCGAGCACAGCCCAGTGGTGGTATTCAAAAGAATTTTCACCCAGCAAACGCACGAACAATTGGTTGTAATCCACATGCTCGTTGGCCATTTCTGGTGGCACTCGGCCCGCTTGAAGTACGCCGAGGCGAACTTTTGGTTTGTTTTTATCCGCAGTTGTATTCATAGCGCTCTAGATACCCAGTTTATCTCTCATGCCATACCACCAAGAGCCGACGGTAGAGTAAGGGGCGCGAAACCTCTGGCCGCCAGGAAACGGATACCAGGGTAACGCTGCAAATTTGTCAAAGCGAGATGGGTCTCCACCGATGGCTTCTGCCAATAATTTACCGAACAAGTGGGTGCCGGTGACCCCATGCCCACTGTAGCCCATTGCGTAGTAAGTGTCTGGACCCAGTTTGCCGAGCAGAGGTACGCGGGTAAATGTCAGTGCGAAGTTGCCGCTCCAGGCGTGAGATATTTTTACACCCGCAAGCTCTGGAAATATTTTTTCCATGTTCGGACGTAATTTGGCAATGATGTCCGACGGCTCGCTGCCGCCGTACACTGTGCCGCCACCCCATAGCAGGCGTTTATCGGCAGACAGGCGGTAGTAGTCAAGAATGTAGCGGACATCTTCAACAGAACTATCACTGGGTAAAAGTGCTTGTGCCTGTTCATCGGACAAAGGTTCGGTTGCCATGACCTGCGTGGAAACAGGCATAACCCGTGGTTCGAGAATGGGAATGCTTTTTCCTAAATAGGCGTTCCCACAAACAACCAGCGTCTTGCAACGAACCTCTCCGTGTTCGGTAATAACAACAGGCTTTGATTCAATGGAATCGACATGGGTGACTCTGGATTGCTCGTAAATTTTGCCACCTTGCTTTTCCAGTGCAGCCGCTTCACCTAGCGCAAGATTCAAAGGGTGGATATGGCCACCAGAATGATCGAGCATGCCGCCCAGATACGCATCCGTTCCAATGTGATCTCGAATGCTGTTTTTATCCAGCATTTCGTGGTCGTCCATACCGTGCTTTCGCCACAAGGTTTGCTTGGCTTCCAGTTCCTTCATTTGACGAGCGTTAAAGGCTGCGAAAATACTGCGCTGCTTTAAGTCACAGGAAATATCGTGTTCCTGGACAAATTGACGAATGACGCCAGCGCCTTCCTGTACTAAGCCACCGATAAAGTTGGCGGTTTCCTGGCCGTATCGTTTTCCGACAGTCTCAAGGCTTGCGTTCAAACCGTGGATGAGCTGGCCACCGTTACGACCTGACGCTCCCCATCCGACGCGGGCACCTTCCAGTAGTGTGACGTGTCGGCCTTGAGCGGTGAGGTGCAAAGCAGCTGACAGACCGCTGAAGCCACCTCCAATAATGCATACATCAGCGTCGATGGCACCGTGAAGAGATTCTCGCTCGGGAGGCGGGTTGGCTGACGCGGCGTAGTAGCTTTCGGTGTGTTGTATGGAAGTGCCCGTTGAGGCGGCTGATTGTGAAGTGTTTTGCACGCGTGACCTGAGAACGTTGGTTAAAGCCGCTGGCGGATAACGCCGTGGATTTAGCATCAATTTGATTGGATGTTAGCACGCTGATTTGCTGTGAATTTGTGTCTTCAGAGCTTTGTTTGAACGATGTGGGGTGTCTCTTTGGGGCCAGTGCCTTAAAAGGTATACTTGTGCGCGGGGTCCGACTGCGTGACAGGTTTTGCACAGCGGGTATCTAGGCTGGATTTAAACAGCCACCAGTTTTCATCATCCAATGGCCCATTATGTCGATTCGTCAATATCCCGAGGTTGCTCTTCACGAACTCGCGAAGCTTTCATCTCATGAGTACGAAAGCCTGCTGAGCCGTGCAGAAGACGACCTTGACAGTTTTCTTACAGGTGTCGACCCCATCATTGAAGCGGTCCGCGAAGAGGGTGACGAAGCGCTGGCCCGATTTGGCAGAGAATTCGACGGAGCAAGTTCTTTAACGGCTGGTTCAATCGCCGCCACCAAAGCCGATATCGATAGCGCTTTTGATAAAATCGATAAAGCGATGGTTGAAACGCTGGAGTATTCCGCTGACAACATCCGTCGTTTTCACGAGGCTCAGTTGCCACCTGAAATGTGGATGAAGGAGATTCGGCCTGGTGTTCTGGTGGGGGAGCGGGCGACGCCAATCGATTCTGTTGCTTGCTATTCGCCGCGAGGAAAAGGCTCGTTTCCTTCGGTCACCTTAATGACAGCGATACCGGCATCCGTGGCAGGTGTTCCAGAGCCCATCATACTGACGCCGCCGGGCCCTGACGGTAACGTCGATCCAGCAACCTTAGTAGCTGCTCGACTGGCAGGTGTAGAGAGAGTGTTTAAAGCGGGAGGAGCTCAGGCAGTTGCTGCGGTGGCGTTCGGTACACAGAGTGTTCCTCGCTGTTTCAAGATCGTGGGGCCTGGAAGCCCGTGGTTGGTAGCTGCTAAACGACGGCTGGTGGGGCGTATTGATCCAGGTTTACCGGCAGGGCCCAGTGAAACCATCATATTGGCAGATGAGACGGCTAATCCGTTTGTTGCTGCACTGGATATGACCATTGAATCTGAGCATGGTTCTGATAGCAGTGCGTTTCTGGTCACGTGGAGCCGTGACATTGCAGAAGAGGTCAGGCTGGCCATTCCGGACTATTGGGATGAGCAAAACGAGACACTGGCAGGCTACTCTTCAAGCGTCCTTAGTGGTAAGCGGGGCGGAGTGGTGCTTGCTGATAGTCCAGAGGCGGCCTATGCATTTATCAATGACTATGCGCCAGAGCATTGCCAGGTCTTATCAAAGGTGCCCTACGAGCATTTGTCGCACATCAGAAACGCCAGCGAAATATTGTTAGGTGAGCACGCGGCCGGCTCTATCGCCAATTATATGATGGGACCTAACTGTGTGCTGCCTACCTCGGCGGCTGCGCGGACTCATTCGCCGTTGGGTGTGCACGATTTTATGAAAACCTGCTCGGTGGGTCACATGACGGCGAAGGCTTATACCGAAATGGCCCCGCACACACATCGTTTTGCTACGTATGAAGGGTTTGATGGCCATGCTAACGCGGTGTCTGAACTGCGTGGTCAGGCTATGGCTCTGGACAAAAAAGGTAATCAATAATGAAGTCAATTTTACTCGTAGCACACGGAAGCAGACGCGCTGAGTCTAATCAGGAAATTGCACAACTAAGTGATCGTTTGGCTGCTAAGGCCTCCGATGATGTTCAGATTGTTGAGCATGCATTTTTGGAATTGTGCGAGCCGCTCATTCCAGATGGTATTGAGAAGTGCATTCAACGCGGGGCTACTAGCGTTAGTGTCGTGCCTTACTTTCTTGCGAGAGGTACGCATGTGGCTGACGATATTCCCGAGCAGGTAGCCATTAAACAATCTGAATACCCGGACATGGATATCCAGATTACAGATTACCTGGGCACCTCCGACGAGCTTGTCGATGTACTGTTAAAGTTAGCCGTTTAACGACAAAGTCGCACATGAGTACATTAATCGAGTCTCTGGAAACCGACCATGAAGGGTATTTGAAAAATCGCTCTGATTGGACGCGTGAGTTGGCTAATGAGCTGGCCGGCGCAGATGGTATCGACTTGAGCGACGCGCATTGGGAAGTTATCTCTTTTCTGCAAGAGTATTATGAGAACTATGAGATAGCCCCGGCAATTCGCATTCTGACCAAGCAGATAGGCAAGCGATACGGGCAGGAAAAAGGTAACAGTAAGTACTTGTACGAATTGTTCCCGAAGGGACCCGCTAAGCAGGCCTGCCGATATGCAGGACTACCCAAACCCACTGGTTGTGTTTGATACGCTGCTGGGAGTCAGTTTTACTCTGCTTGTTATGTGGGCAGTGCTGGGCACGCTTTATCGTATCCTCACTTGGGTGCGTACGCCGTCCCCGTTACCTATCCCCTTAACACCGGCGCCTCGGAGTCGAGTGGGTGTTGTGGGGCGACTCTGTTTAGAAGTTTTTTTGTTTCGGGCGCTCGCTCGAGCGAACAAAGTCACTTGGATAGCCAGTGTTCTTTTTCACTACGGTTTGCTGTTCATCCTCATAATGCATATTCGGTTTTTCTTTGTCTACCTTCCGGGTTGGCTTATACCGTTTGTTGTTTGGAGTGGTTGGGCCGTTGCTGCTGCCGTTGTGGGCCTATGTATTCTGTTATTGCGACGAATCATAGTAGATCGCGTCCGCTACATCTCGTCGCCCAGCGATTATTTGCATCTAGTGCTGCTATTTTGCATTGTTCTATCCGGATATGCTTTAAAGCGTCACTGGCCAGTTAATACCAGCGCTGTGGGTGAATTCCTACGGGGTGCTTTAAGCTTTCAATGGCAACTGTTACCCGAAGGTGTTGTACTCGTAGTACATCTTGTTTTCGTATTGTTGTTGTTCTTCGTATTCCCTATTAGCAAGCTACTTCATGGTGTAGGGATCGTGTTCACCCCAACACTTAATCAACGCGAGAACGTTGCGGGAAGCAAAGGGACTGAAAAACGTGAGCGCTCATTGTGAACACACCGGATGTTCGAGTAGTTGCCGATACAGCACAGGTAGTAGGCCGATATAAAGTTATACCCTTAATTCAAGAGGGAGCTGGAAAATCCTATGACTCAGCCGTGGCTCAGCCCGACGTGCAGGAATCCTTAGGGCTTCCGGGAACACTGGTTGATGACTGGCATGATAAGGCTGTTGAGCGCTTGGGGCAGCTACTGAAAGAGCGTCGCGGCCTTAGGATTTTCATGGATACCTGTACTAAGTGCGGAGCGTGTACTGACAAATGCCACTATTTTTTAGGCACGCACGATCCCGACAATATGCCGGTTGCCCGCCAGGATCTCATTCGATCGGTATACCGTCGCTATTTTACCTGGGCTGGCCGTTGGTTTCCGTGGTTGGTAGGTGCGCGCAAGCTCGATAAAAAATTACTACAGCAGTGGTACACGTATTTTCATCAATGCTCTGAGTGTCGTCGTTGCACGGTGTTTTGCCCAAAGGGTATTGATACTTCCGAAGTGACCATGGCGGGTAGAGAGGTATTGGCAAGTGTTGGTTTGGGGCAACAGTATTCGCAGGAAATAATATCTAAGGTTAATAGCGTGGGTAATAACCTTGGAATGAAGCCCCGGGCACTTGCTGATGTCTTGGAGAATCTTGAAGAAGATATCTTGGATGAAACCGGAATACCTGTTCGACTGCCCTTAGATGATGAAGGGGCCGACATGCTGGTGGTAACACCGTCGGCAGATTTCTTTGCAGAACCTCATGTTGACGGACTCATTGGATATGCAAAGGTACTTCATCAAGCTGGTATACGTTGGACGTTTAGCTCAGAAGCATCCGAGGCTGCGAACTTCGGTTTGTTTACGGGGCAGCACGATCACATGCGTGAAATTGCGCTTCGCATTCGTCATGCCGCAATGGGGTTAGGGGTCAATAGAATTGTGATTGGCGAATGCGGGCATGCGTGGCGAGTCGCTTATAGTTTTCTGGATACGTTGGTCGGCTCCCTGCAGTTTTTATCTAAAGAGCATCCGCGTGCGGAGCATATTTGCGAAGTCACTTATCAATTGCTTCAGGAAGGCGTCATTCAATTAGACCCGTCGCGTAACCAAGGTGTTGTTGTAACGTATCACGACTCCTGCAATGTTGCGAGAGGCTCTGGCATGGGAAGTGTGCCCAATGGTCAGCTAACCATTCCCCGCGAACTTCTTAAAGCGTGCGTCCCAGATTTTGTTGAAATGAGCAAAGACACCGTTGGACAGACAACATTCTGTTGTGGCGGTGGCGGGGGGGTGCTGACGGATGATTTAATGGATATCCGCATAAAGGGTTCCTTACCTCGTGCTCAAGCTTTGCAGACGGTTATTAGTTCAGACCAAGTGACACATTTGGTTGCTATCTGTGCAATATGCAAAACACAATTAAGCTCTGTTTTGCCTCACCATAATCTTGCTGACGTGCGCGTCACCAGTTTGCATCATCTGGTTGGCGACGCACTGGTTCTCACATGAAGCCACCTGTTGCAAAACGAATTCCTACACACCGCCATGTACATGGTATTCCACTCACTGATGACTACAGTTGGTTAAAGGCTGATAACTGGTCTGACTGTGTGGACGACCCATCACTTTTACCGCCCGATATCAAATCGTATTTGGACGCTGAGAATGAGTGGTGTGTTTCGGCAATGGCTGACACCCAGTCACTGCAACGGCAATTACTCGACGAGATGAAGGGTCGAATTCAAGCTGACGATGTATCACTTCCGGATGAAGAAGGTTCCTGGAGTTACGTTGAACGCTATCAGGGTGACGATGAGCACTCAAGTTATTGGCGCTATGCAAGAGGGGCTGTATTTAGTGAATCCATCGCTGAAAAACTAATCGACTTTAACATCGAGGCCGAAGGGCGTTCTTACTTTGATCCCGGAGATGTCGAGTACAGCCCTACGCATACGCATTTAGCGTGGAGTGCTGATATCACAGGAGCAGAACGCTATACGGTGTTCATTAGAGACATAGCGACGGGTAAGGACGATGATGTGATATCAGACGTTGAATCCATTGCCTGGGGCGACGGTATCTACCTGTTCTATACACGCTTGAATGAAGATCACCGACCGAGCAAAGTCTTTCGGCACAAGCTAGGTACCGACGCCACTGAAGACGTTCTAGTTTACGAAGAAAAGGATGTGCGGTTCTACTGCTCTGTGTGGGCCAGTTTGTCGGGAAAATATATTTTTATTTCATCTGACATGAACGACCAGAGCGAAGTCTGGATGCTCTCAACAGACAATCTAACCGGCACTCCAGATATCATTGAGCCTCGTGCCGATGGCATTGAGTACAGTGTTGAACATCAGGGTAATAGATTTTTAATTCGTACAAATGCTGACAACGCCAATGACTTCAAAATAGTGGAAGTCGATTGTGATCACCCTTCCCGAAATAATTGGGTTGATTGGTTGCCACATCAGTCAGGCCGAATGGTGCTTGACCATTATGCGTATAAAGATTGGGTAATGTGGATGGAACGCGAAAACGCGTTACCGCGAATCTGCTTTCAACGAAATGATTCCGATGAAAAACAACGAATCGATTTTGCGGAAGAGGCGTACGCACTGAGTTTAGAGCCGCTGCTTGAGTTTGACGAACAGGTTTTCCACTATGGTTATGAGTCACCGTCAACGCCCTCGCGTACCTATAGTTTTTCCATGACCAGTGGTGAGCGCGTGCTGCTCAAAGAAGATTTGATTCCTAGTGGCCATAACCCGGATGACTATGTGGTGCTAAGACGCTACGCTTGGTCGGCAGACGGTGAGTCGGTGCCGTTAACTGTTTTGCATCACAAAGACACCGTTGTTGATGGCTCGGCGCCGTGCTGGCTGACCGGGTATGGAGCGTATGGTTCTTCTATGCCTGCAGATTTTGGGAGTAACCGCCTTTCACTGGTTGATCGTGGCTTCATATATGTAATTGCGCATGTTCGTGGTGGGCAAGAGAAAGGGCGCGCATGGTATGAGTCATCGCGTTTTGGTGGTAAACCCAAGAGCATTGATGATCTTATCGCCGTGGGTAGTTATCTGGTTGAACGTGAGTTTACGTCTAGAGGCAGCATTATCATTGTGGGTGGTTCTGCAGGTGGTCTGTTGGTCGGTGCTGCATTGAATCGCGATTGCGATTTGTGGGGTGCTGCCATTGCAGACGTTCCTTTCGTCGATGTGTTGAACACCATGTTGGATGACTCATTGCCGTTAACACCGGGTGAGTGGTCTCAGTGGGGCAATCCAATAGATGACAAACAAGCCTTTTTGGATATTCTGTACTATTCGCCCTACGATAACGTGCAGGCGCGCGAATACCCGCCCATGCTGGTAACTGCGGGTATCTCCGATCCTCGAGTCACTTACTGGGAGCCCGCAAAGTGGGTAGCTAAGCACAGACATCTGCGAGACGACGATAAAACTTTGCTATTGAAAACCAATATGCATTCAGGACACTTTGGAGAGACCGGGCGCTATGCCAGTTTGTCTGATGTAGCGCTTGAGCAAGCATTTGCTATTAAGATGCTGAATAAAATATCCTGAACACGTGTCTCAATTCTTGTCGTCTACCTTTTACAGGCATGCAGGAAAATTAGAGCGCACCATAAGTGATTTTCTTTCTACGTGGAGCAGCGTATGCCAGACGATAACCCGAGTATTTTGTCACATGTCTCTCTGGGTACTAATGACCTTGATACTGCCAGCACATTCTATGACAAGGCATTAGCAGCTTTGGGTATAAAACGTGTAGAGACTATAGAAAACTTTGCCGTCGCCTATGGGAAAATGTATCCAGAGTTCTGGATTGCCGTGCCTCACAACGATGAGGTAGCAACGGTTGGCAATGGGGTCCACATCGGCTTTATTGCTAATTCCAAGGCTCAAGTACACGCGTTTCACGAGGCTTGTATCGCAGCCGGTGGCCGCGATGATGGTGCGCCAGGTCCTCGGCCTATTTATGGAGAGCCATACTATGGCTGCTTCATCATAGACCCCGATGGGCATAAAATTGAAGCCAGCTTTTGGGATGTGAACTTGGCAGGGGGTTAGTCCCGGTCTCACCTGTAAGGACTGCCTTTCACAGTCTGCTAAAGTGAGCGAATTGTCTGAAACCGCTTGATACGAAGGAGTAACTTTCTTGAGTAATTCGGTAACTTACGAGTGCCAGAACGACATAGCGCTGATTGCCATCGATAACCCGCCCGTTAACGCGTTGTCTCAAGCAGTGCGACAGGCCCTACTGGATTGTATGGAGCGTTTTGATAAGGATGACTCTGCACGTATCGCCATTGTTATCGGCAAAGGGCGTTTATTTCTAGGGGGCGCTGATATCGCTGAGTTCGGTAAGCCGCCTTTACCACCTAGTTTGCCCGAAGTTATCAATCGAATCGAAGCATGTGAAAAACCTGTGGTGGCTGCCATTCACGGCACAGCGTTAGGCGGTGGACTCGAGGTTGCGTTAGGCGCTCATTATCGTGTTGCTGCCCCGGGTACAAAGCTTGGCCTGCCGGAAGTTAAACTGGGCCTTATTCCCGGTGCGACAGGCACACAGAGAATACCCAGGCTGATAGGTATCGATAACGCCTTATCCATGATGACGACCGGGCAACCGGTACTGGCAGAAAATGCCGTCTCCATGGGATTGATCGATAAAGTGGTTACTGGATCGGATGTCTATGCAGGTGCGCTCGAGTATGCTGCCGAAGTATTATCGGGCGACTATAGCGATGACTATCAGCAAGCCTCATTGGTTAGGCGCACTTCGGAAAGACCCGCGCCGTCTATGGAGGAATCCACTCGGCAAGCTTGGCATGAAAAACTGACAGCGAGTGCTCGCGGTGAGGTTGCTGCTATCAAAGCGCTTGAGGCGGTTGCGCTGAGCTCGACAGTCGATTTTCACCAAGGTGTTCAGGAAGAAAGGCGTTTGTTCATGGAGCTTATGAACACGCCACAACGATCTGGTCTTATTCATGCGTTTTTCTCAGAACGCAAAGTATCGCGTTTACCTGAGCTTGAGGGTGTTGAAGCACTGCCTGTTGCAAGCCTGGGTATTATTGGCGGTGGAACAATGGGATCGGGCATTGCCACTGCTGCTTTGCTAGGCGGGTTTCATGTCACGCTTATTGAGCGTGATCAAAAATCTTTAGAAAATGCGGGTTGTACTATAGAGCGAAATCTTGATGGTGCGTTAAAGCGTGGAAAAATTACGCAGCAAGAGCACAACAGGCTATTAGGAACGCAGCTTGTTACACAGACTAATTATAATTGCCTGTCAGATGCCGATCTAATTATTGAGGCTGTGTTTGAAAGCATGGATGTGAAAAAAATGGTGTTTGAAGCGTTAGATGCCGTTGCAAAACCTAGCGCCATTCTTGCCACCAACACATCCTATTTAGATGTCAATGAAATTGCTTCAGTCACTAAACGTCCTGAGTCTGTCATAGGTTTGCATTTCTTTTCGCCGGCACATGTTATGAAGCTGCTGGAGGTTGTTGTTGCAGATAAAACCTCTCCAGCGTTAGTCGCTACAGCGTTCTGGTTTGCAAAGCGTTTAGGAAAAACCGCCGTCAAAGCCGGTGTGTGCGATGGGTTCATCGGCAATCGTATTCTTATGCACTACCGAACTGCAGCAGACCACATGGTGTTAGATGGCGCTAGTCCCTATCAGGTTGACAAAGCACTGACTGACTATGGATTTGCTATGGGTCCTTATGCAGTGTCTGATTTAGCCGGTCTTGATATTGGGTATGCTACGCGACAAAGACGCGCTCCCATTGCACACCCAAGAGAGCGTTATCCGATTTATGCAGATGAGCTTTATAGTCTGGGACGCTTAGGTCAGAAAACAGGCATGGGGTACTATCTGTACCCAGATGGATCGCGTGTCGGGGTTGAAGATCCTGCTGTAGAAACTATCGTATCGCAAGCCCGCGTTGAAGCGGGTATCAAGCCGGTCACATTCAGCGATGAGGAAATTGTGCGCCGATACATGGCTGCCATGATTAACGAAGCGGCTAGAGTGTTGGAAGAAGGAATTGCATCGCGCCCATTAGATATAGACGTTGTATTTCTGTACGGTTATGGTTTCCCCCGATGGCGAGGAGGGCCCTTGCACACGGCGGACCAAGTAGGACTAGACAAAGTCCTTAAAGACATCGAACTCTTCGCTGAGCAAGATGATTTCTTTTGGCAACCTGCACCGTTGTTGAAAAAACTGGTTGAGCAGGGAAGAAACTTTAGTAGTTTAAATTCATAAGTATTTGGTTCTAATTCTAGAACGATAGATTGAATTGGCGGTTGCTTAAATATGACTGAAGACACTTCAAACGGAATCATAAAAAACGAGACGGGGGCTCAAACGCTACTCGGGTATGTGCTTGATGTCGGTCATGAAGATCGAAAGGCTCGTTGTTTGATTGAAATAACCGATGAACATTTGAACCGTCATGCCTCCTTGCATGGTGGCATTTCGTCAGCCGTCCTCGATAACGCAATGGGCGCAACAGCGAGCCTTACTGTCGATAAAACAGGTCGCCGACCCTTTTTAACGATCTCGCTGAACACACATTATTTAGCGCCTGCGAAAAAAGGCGATGTGCTGACGGCTATCGGCCGGGTTGTGGGAGGTGGTATGTCCACTAAATTCCTTGAAGGTGAACTCCGTGATCAAAACGGTAAGTTGATAGCCACAGCAACGGGCGTATTTAAGCGTGTACCTGAAAAGAGGCTTGCGCCTGAAAGCACCGCTGAGTAATGAGCGAGGGTGTTTGCTTCATCGTCGTGGGTTTCGGTTCGGCGTTTATTAGCTCAGAATGCGTGACAAGATGTCTTCAATAGCGTCAACGAGGCGTTGATTCTTTTCTGAATTCAATGCGTCAGGGTGAGGTGGTTGGAATTGGCCATTGTCATTGTCGTAGTAACGTCCATTTGCATTGTCGAACTCGCTGCTCGTAGCCGCGCGCACTAGGATGTCGGCACCGACTTTAAGATCTTTACCCTCAACTCCGTATGCCTACTTAACCATCTTACTGCCTAAAAAAGAGGAAGGGTTAACAGCGATGATCGACGGGCCTGTGTCTTCTAGCGATTTTGCGAGATAGAGTGACCACATCGTTAGCGCCAGTTTACTCTGCGCATAGGCTTGGTTGCTATCAAGGTTTACACGTCCGGCCAAGGCATCAAAGTTAACCGCTGCTTGCGCAGCCGATGAGAGATTTACCACTCGACCAATGGGGGGCAGAAGAGACTTTAATTTGTTTGTGATGATATAGGGAGCCAGTAGATTTACGACAAAGCGCAGGTCAAGGCCGTATTGGGTTTCCGCGTTTGGCACGTTGAATACGCCAGCATTGTTAATAATGGCATCTAATTTTTCATGTTCTTCGGATATTGAAGAACACAAGCTTTGAACTTGCGACATATCAGATAAATCTGCTTTATATGCCTGTACTTTCCCTTCTTCATTTACATTGGCGAGTTGCGCTATTGTATCCGTCAACTTTTTTTCGCTACGGCCATGAATCAACAAGTGGTGTCCTTGGCCGACTAGCATTTTTGCGGTTTCCAGCCCAATCCCATCGGTAGCGCCGGTGATTAAAATCGTTTTTGACATCGTTATTTCCCTGGTAAGTAATTTAGGTAAGTTGCCGGTTCGTATTTGCTGTGTTTTCAGTAGAGCACTAAGGTTCGGCTTTCAATACTTTTCCGTGGCACTGAAACGTTTTCGTTTTGTTCCATATCTAGTGCGCTGTGCCCGAGAGAGGGCCAGCCCTTATTGTCGTAAATATTGAAACACCGAAACCGGGTTAAATAGGTATCAGGATGAGAATCAGTTTAGCTTCAGCGAGGCAGGGCAGGCCTATGATCACTTGGTCAGCGGAAAAGCCACGGGTAAGGTTGTCATAACTGTGTAAGTTTTCGAAAGGCCTGCTTGACTCAAGTGGGCCTTTTTGCCTTATGTCTCTGGGCGAACTTAGCAGAGCATTATTCGAAGAGGTATATGTAGTCGTTTAGTTGGGCTAGTTCAAGCAGAGGATTGACAGGTTTTTTCTCAAACTAAAAGTCCACATACACCCAATTATTATCAATTTGCGCTGGGAAGGTTTTTAGGTTTTCATCCGCTGGCTCGTCCAATACCTGGCCTGTGCGTATATCAAATTCACTTCCATGCAGTGGGCACCGTAGTCGATGTTCACACAATACGCCCAATGATAACGAGACGTCTTCATGCGTACACATATCCTGTACAACGTGTACAGAATCGTCCACTCGACAAAGGAGTATGCCTTGCCCCTCTATCTCAAAGCGTTTTGGAATGCCGTTATCTAGTGTATCGAACTGGGTGATTTTATGAGTTTGCATGAGTGTGTTAGGCAATATCTGTAATGCTGAAGCTCGGCATAGCAATAATTTAATGACTATTCTCTGGATTCAAACCAGGCGAGTTTTTCACGCAGTGAAACGACATTCCCCACAATAATTAAGGTTGGGGGCTTAATTGCTTGAGACTTAATAGTGTCTGGTAGTGTTGATAGAGTGCCCGTTAGAACTTTTTGGTTTTGTCGTGTGCCTTCTGCCACCAAAGCAATTGGGTGGTCTGACGGCAGGCCGTGTTTAATGAGTTGCTCGCAGATAACGGGAAGCCCTAACAAACCCATATAGATGACAACTGTTTGATGAACTCTTGCAAGAGCTGGCCAATCAAGGTTGACGGTACCATCTTTTAAATGCCCGGTTACAAAAATACAAGCTTGAGCATGATCACGATGAGTGAGCGGGATACCGGCATAGCTTGCGCAACCAGCTGCAGCGGTAACGCCTGGTACTACCTGAAAAGAAACGCCTTCCTCTGCTAATGTTTCAATTTCCTCTCCGCCTCGTCCGAAAATGAAGGGGTCTCCACCTTTAAGCCTTAGGACCCGTTTACCCAGTTTTGCGTATTTTACGAGCAGGGCATTAATAGATTCTTGAGGTACCGCGTGATCGTTTCTTCGTTTGCCAACATAGACTCGCTCGGCTTCGGAATTAACGAGCTGCATAATGGGTTCAGAAACAAGGCGATCAAACAGTACAACGTCGCATTGCTGCATTAACCGCAGTGCGCGGAAACTTAAGAGATCAGGATCACCAGGACCTGCGCCCACCAAATAGACTTCACCACTGTGCGGGTTTTCGCTGTGTTCGGTCAGTGCTGCATCCATAGCTTGCTCCGCTGACTTGAATCGACCTTGCAGAATCAATTCTCCAATGCGGCCATTGAGCAAACGTTCCCAAAAGCGTCGGCGCTGACGCCAATCGCCGACGTGTTGTTTTATTTTGTCTCTATAGTTTTCTGCCAGTCGCCCTAAGTCGGAATAGGTATGCGGTAGGAAGGCATCGATTCGTGATGTTAATAGACGGGCTAAAACCGGTGATACACCACCACTGGAAATAGCGACCAGCAGTGGAGAACGATCTACAAGCGAGGGAATTAGAAAATTGCTAAGCTCCGGCTGATTGGCCACGTTTACCCAAACTCCTGCCTCGTGCGCTGTTTGAGCAATAGCCGTGTTGTCAGCTGAGCTTTCCGTAGCAATAATGGCTAACGAGCCTGCTTGGAAGTCATCTTTACGGTGGGGCCTATTCTTGTGAACAATCCGTTCTCTAACGGTTTTTTGAGCTAGTTCATCCGACAACTGTTCTGCAATGATGGTGACTGATGCGCCGCAGGCCGCAAGGCGACGATATTTGCTGGCAGCTCTAGCACCGCCGCCCAACAAAATGACTGATTTCCCGTTAAGGTCGAGAAAAGCCGGAAAATCGTGACTGCGTTTTCTGTGTGACTGCTTTTGTTCGGAAATCATCTAGGTTCCGTTACCATAGAGAATGAACCAAGAGCAAACTTTCGCCCTGACAACGATAGCTTATGACAGACGAAGAATTTATGCGCGATGTGCTTCAGCGCATTGCCACGGGTCCCACACTAAGTAAAGATCTGAGTTACGGTGATGCCGCACGTGCCATGCAGATTATCCTGGATGGAAAAGCTGACGAGGTGCAGGCAGGTATTTTTCTCATCGCTTTGCGCATGAAGCGAGAAACCGATGATGAGCTAGCCGGTATTCTTGACGCAATAAATTCAAGCCTTGCGCCTAAGCCTGTCAACGTTGATCATTTACTGACGATTGTAGACCCGTACGACGGGTATCTGAGAGGCACTCCGGCTGCACCGTTTCTACCACCCGTTCTAGCGGCTTGTGGCGAACGAGTTGTCACGCATGGCATGGCATCTGTGGGGCCGAAGTTTGGTGCTACGCATGAGTGTGCGCTGACGGCTGCTGGGTATGGCTTACCCGGCAGCACTGAAGACGTTGCCGCGCGACTTGAGAACGATAACATTGGTTGGTGTTATGCCTCTCAAAATATATTGGCTCCCAGCTTAGCTAAGCTACTGAATCTTCGCACCCGAATCGTTAAGCGTCCCTGTTTAACGACCATTGAAGTTGCCGTGAATGCACTGCGCCCCCTAAAAGGCAATCACCTTGTGACAGGCTTTGTTCATAAGCCATACCCGCCAGTTTATGCAGCATTGGCAAAGGCTGGCGGTTTTGACAGTTCCCTTATGGTGCGAGGTGTTGAGGGTGGGGTGGTGCCATCGCTCACGCAAGCCGCTAGATTTTTTTGCAGCGAAGACGGTGAGAATCTGACTCAAATAGACATTGAACCTACCACGCTGAATATAGAACGCAGTGAAAGAGCTACACCATTGCCTGATGCTTTACAAAATAATGATGTGCGTTCCGTAAAAGCGCCTGAAAACCCTTTTGCTTCTAAGTTGGCAGCGCATGCAGTTACTTTGGGTATTGCTGCATTGTCCGGTGAGCAAGGATACGCACGCGATTCCCTAGTGTATTCGGGGGCCGTTATTCTTTACGCAAGAGGTAAAGCAGACTCTTTAGTGTCTGGAGCCAATTTGGTGAAAGAGGCTTTAGACAGCGGTTCAGCTCTTAAACGATTTAATAGCGCATTAGCTTAGTGCGCAAGCAAGCTCACCGGCCAAACGGGCGTTGTTCGTAATTAACGCCTGATTGGTTTTGAGGCTCTTGCCGTTACTGAGTTCTACAATGCGACCTAACAACCAGGGTGTCACAGCTTTTCCATGAATACCTTGTTCTTGCGATTCTCTGACGGCTTGATCGATAAATTTAGACATTTCGGGCCTTGGAATTTCACTCTCGGAGGGCACCGGATTAGCGATCAAGACTCCACCTTCGATGTTCAACGAGTCTCTGGCTTGCATGAAATCAACAATTTCGTTGATAGTGTCGACTCTTAATGGGGAAGTCAGGCCGCTCTCGCGCGACCAAAATGCGGGTATTTCATTCTGCTGATACGTTAGCACCGGAACGCCTAATGTCTCCAATACTTCCAGAGTTTTCGGTATATCAAGAATGGCTTTTGCGCCTGCACATATCACAGTGACATTTGTTCGCGAAAGCTCTGTTAAATCGGCAGAGACATCGAAACTGAGCTCGGCGCCTTGATGAACGCCACCAATCCCACCTGTGGCAAAAACGTTGATACCTGCAAGATCAGCGGCAATCATTGTTGCCGCGACCGTGGTTGATCCCATTGCACCGCGAGACACCGCTATAGCCAGATCAGCGCGCGAAAGTTTCATCGCGCCGTTTGTTGTCGCCAACGTTTCCAGCTGCGATTGAGTTAAACCTATCGTGATTTCACCGTTAAGTATGGCGATAGTTGCAGGGATAGCTCCGGAATCACGTACGGCTTTTTCAACTTGCAAAGCGGTGTCACGATTTTGTGGGTAGGGCATACCATGCGTAATAATGGTGCTCTCAAGAGCCACAACACCACGCCCTTCATTCAGAGCCTGTTGGACTTCTTCGCTGATTCGTATAGCCGGGTTTTTCATTGATGTTTATCTGTGGCGCGTGCAAGTAATTCTACACTTGATTGACACCCTCCGGATTGTCCAGGAGCGGGGGCGTATAACGACCAGTAACAATTTCGGCAGATGCTGCTATGCCAAATTTTGCTACTGCATCAATAAGACTCAAGCCGCTTGCCCATGCCGCGAATGTAGCGCCCGCAAGCGCGTCTCCGGCCCCATTGACATGATGCGTGCAGTCAACATGATCGACGCTTATGCGTGTCGCTTTAGTCCCTTGTTTAATCAAAATGGGTTCGTGACCATCGGTCAAAACTATTTGACTAAATCCAAGTTTGATAAGACCCTCTGCCATAATGTCCAGGTCCGTAGAGACGCATTCTTTTTCCAGCATGGCAACCGCTTCACGTCTATTGCAGATGAGCAAGTCTATTTGCTGGGCCAATGCTAGGAGGCGTTGTGTTTTCACGGGTGAGACGCTCATGGCGGCTACTGGAATTTTATGTTCAGCAGCTTTCTTGGCTAAATCGTTCAAACACGGTTGTGAAAGGTTTGCATCTAATACTACAGCTGCGACACCAGTCCAGTCGCTCAACTCAGTAATCATCGATTCGTTTAATCTCTCGGCAAGTGAGACATCGGATAAACCAATGTATAGCTCACCGTCGTGATTCATAACGGCGCTATATCGTCCAGTGTTTGTGTTGTCGAATTGCTTAAATCGAGTGTGTATATTTAATTTGCCCAACGACTGTACAAGTTGCTGGGCAGTGGCGTCGTCGCCTACTGCGGCCAGAAATTCGACGGAAAGTTGGTCGGGCTTGTTCAAGGTTCGTGCTGCAGAACAGGCCGCATTTGCAGCGACCCCTCCGATGTATCGCGTCCAGGTGACAGGATTGGAAGCTTTTGGTACGAGTTCAGTATCTGGTCTTGCAATGTCATCAACGTGAACAGCGCCGATGATCAGCAAGCATTTTTGGCTGATTGGAGCTGGATTCTTCATCCATTAGTCCAGTTGTGGCTAGTTTGTCCGACAGTTTACCCTCAGACAGGTATGCTAGGAGGGTTGTAATTCAGGAGTCGCCTCATGCTCGATCAGTTTGACCGCTCAATCATATCGATTCTGAAAACTGAAGGACGAATCACGCTAACAGAGTTGGCCTCTCGGGTGGGGCTTACGAAAACTCCTTGTGCCGCCCGTGTCAAGCGACTCGAAACCGATGGCTACATTCTTGGTTATCGCGCCATTGTCGATAGCGAAAAACTGGGTTTGGGTCACGTTGCCTTTGTTGAGATGAAACTCACCGATACCAAACTCAGCGCATTAGAGGCGTTTAGTGAAGCCGCAAGAGAAATTCCGGAAATTGAACAAATGCATCTGATTGCCGGGCCGTTCGATTATCTGGTGAAGGTGAGAACAGCAGATATCAATTCATTTCGACTAGTATTAGGGGAGAAACTATCGGCCTTGCCGTATGTTGCCCATTCATCGACGTTTGTGGCAATGAGTACGGTCGTAGACTAACCACCGTACTGATTGGAGTGTGCCTGTGAACTGGCTGGACTACGTTGAAAATTGGCCAACGCTGGCGATCGAGTACGGACTGAAGTTTGTCACTGCCATCGCCATTTTCTTCGTTGGAAAATGGATCGCAAGGCGTCTGGTCAATTTTTTAGCGACGCTTATGGCGCGACGTTCGATCGATCCCACGGTCGGTGGTTTTGTTTCCAACATTCTTTATATGTTGCTATTGCTGCTTGTCAGCATTGCAGCTCTCGCTCAACTCGGAATCCCGACTGCACAGTTTATAGCGGTTATTGGTGCGGCGGGTCTCGCTATTGGCCTGGCGCTGCAAGGGTCACTCTCGAACTTCGCCTCCGGCGTGTTGTTAGTATCCTTTCGACCTTGCAAAGTGGGGGATTACATAGAAGCAGGTGGCGTCTCAGGTAGCGTGGACAAAATCACGGTGTTCAGTACTACGCTAATCACGCCAGATCGTCGAACCATCACGGTTCCCAATTCGATCATTATGGGTGGCCCTATCATCAACTACTCAACGTCTTCCTCTCGCCGTTTAGATCTTGTTATTAGTGTTGGCTATTCAAGCGACTTGACTGAGGTTAAGACGTTGCTTCGAGAAATAGTGGAGTCAGACGAGCGAGTGCTCGAATCGCATAAGCCGGTCCAGATCGGAGTGTTGGCACTGGCAGATTCATCGATCAACATAGCTGTTCGGCCGTGGGTGGCTTCTGCAAATTATTGGCCTCTGCACTTCGATTTGCACGAGCAGATAAAAACGAGATTCGATGAAGCCGGAATTGAGATTCCTTTTCCACAATTGGATGTAAACATCGAAAAAGCGACAGGCTGACGTTTTCAGAACAGTGGGGTCCTAAGCGTTTGGGCTACCATCGCGAACGTTTAAATTTTGACCTCGCACGATCATGTCGAATGCCCCCCGCATAGCCATTTCCCGGCGTCTAAGAAAATCTCCTTTTACCTCGCGAGCGATGGCTCGGGGTGCTAAGGCGTTCACCGTTTATAACCACATGTTGCTGGCTACGGAATTCGAATCTCTCGAATATGACTACTGGCACCTGTGTGAAGCGGTACAGGTGTGGGATGTTGGTGTCGAGCGTCAGGTTAGCATCAAGGGCCCTGATGCCTGCAAACTGGTGCAATGGATGACACCTCGATCTATACAGGGAGTTGCCGATGACCGTTGTGTCTACTTACCGCTCGCTGACGAAAATGGCAAACTCATAAACGACCCAGTGGGTATAAAAATCGCCGAGAATCACTGGTGGTTGTCCGTTGCTGACTCCGATGTGATTTTGTGGGCGAAGGGTTTGGCACGGGGCGCTAATCTGAATGTCGTTGTTGACGAACCCGATGTATGGCCATTGGCTATTCAAGGCCCGGATGCCCAAACGCTAATGGCGCGTGTTTTTGGTGATGCAGTATCGGATATACGTTTTTTTCGCTACAAGCGGCTTGCGTACAAAGGACATCCTTTTATTGTTGCGCGTTCGGGGTGGAGTAAACAAGGCGGCTTTGAAGTCTACGTAGACAATATCGAAAAAGGCCAGGCCTTGTACGACGAACTTTTTGAAAAGGGGCACGATTTAAACGTTCGGCCTGGCTGTCCCAATCTTATTGAACGAATAGAAAGTGGTTTGCTTTCCTACGGTAATGATATGGATGGCCGGCATTCTGTTTTGGAGTCTGGGCTAGGCGCTTTCATCTCCTTAGATAATGATGTCGATTCTTTGTCTCATGCCGCTTTACGCGCACAGGCAGCCGAAGGCCTTTCCCGCCGTCTAGTCGGGTTGGTGCTACCTAAATCAGATTCACCCATGCCGCTGGCAGAACAGCCTTTTGCGACAGAGCTGACTGAGGCCATTCCTCAGCATAACGATTTGGGGCATTGCCTCGGCTCACAGTGTTGGTCGCCGCGATACAAAGCGCAAATAGCCACCGCTGTACTCGAAGAGCCCTTGGCCTCTGAGGCCGCGTGCGAAGTGCTACTGGCTGACGGTAGCACCGTGACAGCGGCTATAACGTCAGTACCTTTTGACTTTGAGCAGCTGGGCCTCAAAGCACAGGTATAATCACTGTTTACTCCAAGTAGGTAGTTGCAACATGTTCAAGCGTATCGCTGTTATCGGCTCTGGCACTATGGGCGCGGGCATCGCCGGGCAAATTGCCAACGCAGGTCATCCGGTTCTACTACTCGACCTACCGGGAAAAAATACGCCCAATGAAGTGACGGAAGCTGCGGTTGATCGTCTTCTGCGTTCAGATCCTCCTGCTCTGATGCACAAAAGCGGTGCAGAACTCATTACCGTCGGCAACATCGAAGACGATTTTGAAAAGCTTGCCGATGCCGATTGGATTGTTGAGGCCATCGTTGAGCGCTTGGATATAAAACGCGATTTATATCAGCGTTTAAACGACGTCATTCCTGATGAGTGCATTGTCACATCGAATACCTCGACCATTCCTATCAGCTTGTTGGTCGAAACGATGCCGA
Source organism: Granulosicoccus sp. (assembly GCA_045110515.1). GTDB lineage: Bacteria > Pseudomonadota > Gammaproteobacteria > Granulosicoccales > Granulosicoccaceae > Granulosicoccus. The sequence goes on from JBGCGD010000005.1 coordinate 20,606, forward strand.
TGAGTTTTCGCCAGCGGTTTGCAATCACTCATTACTTTAATCCCGTTCGCTACATGCGATTGTTGGAACTTGTGCGCGGTCAAGATACACGCGCAGATGTCATGACACGCCTGGCAGATTTTAACGATCGGGAACTCGGTAAAGGCGTGGTAAGTTGCAACGATACACCGGGCTTCCTTGGAAACAGGGTAGGTGTGTTTGCTTTGCAAGTAGGTATCGACGAAGCCTTAAAGTTGAATCTACCTATTGAAGTGGCTGATGCGTTAATGGGGCGACCTATGGGCATTCCTAAAACGGGTGTGTTCGGTTTGTACGATCTCATTGGTATCGATTTAATGTCAGATGTTGTGAGATCTCTTCGCAGCATCTTACCTGCAGGCGATGCGTTCCATGCTGTGGGAGCTGAAAGCGACATGATCAACGGTATGGTTGAAGCAGGCTATACCGGTAACAAAGGAAAGGGCGGTTTCTACCTAGAAGGTGCGGAGGGAAAACGTCTCGCCCGTCAACTTAACAGTGGTGAATATACAAAAGCTAATGAGGCTCTGCCTGAAAGAGCGCTTGTTGCGGCGCAACGTACAGCGGATCAGCAAGAACCGTTAACTGAACTTGTTAAAGGTGACGATCTGGAAGCCCGTTTTTGTCAAAACGTGTTGGGGCGGGTGCTTGGATATGCCGCGAGCCTGTTGGGTGAAGTAACCGAATCTGCTCAAGACATCGATGATGCGATGAAACTGGGATTTAATTGGCTTCGTGGCCCCTTCGAAATGATTGATGCATTAGGGGCCGACACGGTGGCGACGCTTTTAGCGTCAACAGGAGCCGATGTGCCTGACGCTTTGACACGCAACCAGCGCTTTTATTCAGTTTTTGGAACTGATCTTCAAGTGCAGCATTCAGATGGTAGCTATCAGCCGGTTAACCTGCCAGAAGGCGTTGTTCGCTTTCACTTAACGCGTCAAATATTGAAGCCTCTATACAGTAATCGCGCCGCCAGTGTGTTTGCCATCGAAGACGATCTTCGATTAATTGAATTTCACTCCAAAGCCAACGCCTTAACCGATGAATCTATGCAGATGGTTCTCAAAGCGGCGAAAGATCCGGGTAAGGGAATTCTGGTGCACAACGATTCTCAACACTATTCGGCCGGTGTGGATCTCAATGCGTTTTTAGCGCTCATTGATACTCAAGACTGGGATGGCATTGATCAGTTCCTAGCTCGATTTCAAGAAGCTGTTGCCGCATTGAAGTACACGAATGTCCCAGTTGTCGGCGCGCCTTCAGGTTTGTCTTTAGGGGGTGGTTTTGAAGTCCTGTTGCACTGTGACCGGTTGGTCATGCATAGCAATTCTGTTGTTGGACTGGTTGAAAGCGCTGTCGGTGTTGTACCTGCAGGTGGTGGTGTTAAAGAGACCTACCTTCGCTACTATGAGGCAACAGGTGATTGGAGTACTGCAGCATGGAAGGCTTGGATGAAGCTGGGTTATGGTGCTACTGCATCGTCTCCTAAAACAGCTGAGCGTATGTACTATTTCAAGCCGGGTCATGACGTTGAAGTCATGAATCGAGATCGTTTATACAAGCGTTCGGTTCAGGAGCTTTCAGCGCTTGCAGAAAATTACACGCCTAAGAATAAGCCTGAATTTATGCTGGCAGGCGGCGATATTCTGGAACGTATGGCAGCCTTTATGGATGAGGGTGTGGCAAAGGGAGATTTCTTCCCACATGACAAAACCGTTGCCATGCAAATTGCCTCCATCATGTGCAGTGATGATGGGGTGGAACAAGATGCCACCGAGCAAGACCTGTACAAACGTGAGAGAGATGCCTTTATCCGATTAGCGAAGACACCGGAAACGCGAGCAAGAATCAACGGACTGCTTCATGGCGGCGGTGCTGTTCGAAACTGACCACGGCGATGTGCCGTACTAACTAACGTATGGCAGGTTTATTACTTTTTCTTAGCTGCGGGAAGGGCAGTAGGCGAAGACTTCGGCGAGTTTGAATGGTCTGAGTCAGAGTCGGATGGATATGGCACGACTCGCATCAGACTGTTCGGTTTCATGATGGGCTCTAGAAGGCCCGTAAGCTGAGCAAAGGATTGCCTTTCAGTGTGTAGTGCGTAACCTGCTACGTCGACTGGAGGCGATTTACGCAGCAGGACATTACCTGCAACGACATAACGTCTAGGAGCATTGTCGTCGACATAGTTCACACCGCTGTGCGTCAGCCACGCAATCATGCCGAATTCGCCTTCCTTTATTTGCTCACGAGTCAGGAGCGGCACCCGCTGAGCGACATTTAGTGCGTCACCCCGTGCTAGCAATGTCAATCGTCGACCAGCGTCTGTATCGCAATGAATCAGCATGCGAGAACCGGCATCATCGACATTGGCGTCGATTATGGTCTTTCCGGATTGGACCAAGGCATCGACAGTCAGCAAGCAAGAACCGTCAGCATAAAATGCGGCATCAAGCGGAGCATCTGTCACGGTAATGCGAGGCTCGCTCGCTGCAGCCAAGCCGGACATTAAGCAGAAGCCTGCGGTTAGCGATAGATAGCGCATGAATGGCTTCACTTTAAACATGACACTCGAACCCTGATTCGCTCGCACAGCTCAGCGGTTACCGCACAGCGATTGGCTGCGGGAGATTCTGGGCCTATGTGAGAGGTTGATGGATACACGATATTGGGTCAATTTAATGGAATTTGATTGTCAGCCTTGCCAGACTGGTAATGATCGGATGCAAGTACATAGCGGCTTTTTATTGCCAGAATTTTCGTTTGCAGCTCCTCTTGAGTATGGCTCTGCAGTGAATGCTTACAACCCTGGAACCAATCCTGAATGCCGTGAGAATCCCAAAATGCGTTAGCGCGCCGGTATTGTCCTGGGTCTACATCGAACACTTCCTTCAGTATTTTTAGGTCGTGGGGGATCTCAAACTCGTCCCTGGAATCCTCGTGGCTGAAGAAATAATAGAAATTATCAAAACCGCTCCAGGTGATCGCTGACAGACAAAGGCTACACGGCTCATGTGTGGTTAAAAACAACAAGTCGGAGGGCGGCAAGCGCGTGGCGGCATCCTGCTCAAAATAGCGCTTTAACAAGTGCATTTCGCCGTGATGCAGCGGGCTTTCGATTTCGTTGTTAGTTTCAGCCAGGTAGGTGCTGAAATCAGATTTTTTGAGCAGTGCAGCGCCGAATATTTTATTGCCTAAACCCACCGACTCTTCAGTCAGTGGGAGGATGTCTTCGGCAATTACGTCAAGTAACCGGGTGGCTAGTTGGACGTCAATTTTCGGTGCGCTCATAGGTTGGGTTACAGCAAATCGGGTATCTGTTAGCTTACAGTTTACTAAGGTTTAAGGGTAGTGACGGCCAGCTCTGTGTGACGGTGTTGGCCGTGATCGGGTAAAAACACCGCTTTCACTGTATTCGTTGAATAGAAGATAGACACTGATGTCAGATTTTCTGTGACGCGCGTCAAGAAAACGATTTTTGGATTGAATTGAACAAAATTTGTACAGAAGTCAGGTTGTTGTCATAGCTGACTGGTGATTCAAAACCCCAGATGGGAGCAGGCCAATTCGGGTCTCCCGGGTTTCTGGCAACGACATGACAGTGAAGCTGCGAGACAACGTTGCCGAGCATCGCCACATTGACGCTCTGGCACTGAGTGGTCACGTGCACCACCCGGCTAACCTGGTTCACATCTGCCATAAAACCTTCACGCTGTGTGTGTGTCAGGTCGTGCAGTTCTGCCACATCGTTTTGTTTAGGAATCAGAATTACCCAAGGCCAGCGACTGTCGTTCATCAAGCGCGCGTAGGCAAAGTGGGTTTCACAAATAGTGAGGGTATCGGCTTCTAGTCTTGGGTGTAGGCTCATGGCGACAGGCTACTGCATACTCAAAATGAAAGGTCGTCAGCTGTGCAAAGAAACTGCATGAGTGGCGCAGATGCTTTCATGAGTTTCGCAATTTGTTTTGGAAAGTCAGCTTCAGAGATTGTCGACACCGAAAGCGGGTGAACCGCGATGAAGTCCTTACGCTTTAATTCTTCAATAAGAGGGTGGTCTATTGGAAATCCTTTGGGCGCTCGTTTTAATGAATCGCCTTGAAGTTCGAAATCACTGCGCGCAGTCAGTTTCTTTTTGATGCTCATCCATTCTTTCGGATGTTCGTCTATGAGTGTTCTAATGGCTTTTAGTGAGCTGCTTTCCGGGCGCCATATTCCGGCTCCGAAGAAAACGTCCTTTGGTTCTATGTGCACATAGAATCCGGGTGCATGAACATCTTTTGCGCGTACGTGTCTGAAATGAATTCCGATATTGGTCTTGTATGGCGTTTTGTCATTTCCGAATCGGGTGTCTCGATACACCCGCATTAACGAGCCGCCAACTTTTTTTGCGTTAGCATCGAAGGAGGGTGACACCCTGTGTAAAGCCGGGCCCATGGCTTCAATAAATTCCAACGCCGGACTTCTTACATCATCTTCGTATCGATGCTTATTGGTATTGAACCAATCACGATTATTGTTTTTTTCCAGATCCTTTAAAAATTTGACGGTCTTTTTCGAAAACATATCAATTTTGTGAAGACGAAGAACGGTAATAGTGTCTTACACTCGCTCTTCTCTGGCAAGTGCAAGAGTACTTTATCAAATGCGCAGAGCCAATTAGCGGTTTGAGGTCGTTAGCTGATCGAAGAAGGCAAGTAGCCGTCATCAATTACATCGTTAGTACTTTATCCAGCCATCGTGTACTCAGAACTCGTTTAAGAACGCCGGCCACATGAGTAGGCGTTGTCACGTAATAGCGCGGTTTAGGGCGGGGGCTTTCAATGGCGTGAATGAGTTTGTCCGTTACCGCACTGGGTGGTAGTTCAAATCGGTCTTTCTTTTCAGCCGGTTTATACAAACGAGGTATCAAGCCAGTTTCATATTTTTGTCGTTGTGCAGATGCTTCCCAGTTTATCCATTGTTCAAAGTGGGGGATGGCCTTTTCCCTTATCATCGTTCCGATTGGGCCCGGTTCAATGAGTATTATGTCTACAGGTGAATCAGCTAATTCCAAACGCATCGTGTCGCTTAATCCTTCCATAGCGAATTTAGTGGCGTTGTAAGCACCCCGGAAGGGTTGTGCTGCAAACCCCAGCACGGAGGAGCAGTTAACGATGCGACCTTGCCCCTGCGCTCGCATTGCGGGTAGCAAGCAGTTTATTAGTTCAAATTGGCCGAAAAGGTTCGTGTTGAATATGGCCTGTAAGGCTCCCCGGGGTAAGTCTTCTACAAGACTAGGTATAGCGTAGGCCCCGTTGTTAAACAACGCATCGATTTTGCCGTCGCTAAGATGCAGTGCTTCTTTTGCACCGTTTTTAACACTATCAGAACAATTGTAATCGAGTACAAATGACTCCAAGCCTTCTGAGCGTAGTTGCTTACAGTCCTCTTCACGACGGCAAGTTGCGAGCACGCGCCAGCCTCGTTCTGAAAGTGTGCGAGCGGCATCCAGCCCTATACCTGAGGAACAACCTGTTATCAATATCGTGCGATGAGCCATCTCGTCCAAACTGTTCTTTGCAGAACGGTTTAGTGTACAGACTCATAAGCAAATGTCAGCTTGTATCTGGGAGTCACCGACAATAAAGTCATCGGAAATTTTTAAAGTGGATGGTGAAGAACAAGTTTCCAGACACCCAAGCAGGCGTTTTGCGTATTCCTTGATTTGATAGTGCTGTTCGATAAACAACGACCGTTGGAGGCGTCTATCGGCTGAATCAGTTTGCAATGCACGCATAATCGCTGAATCTATATCGTCGGCGTTTTTCAGCTCCGCGACTTCCATAAATCCAAGCAACTCATCGTTATATCCGGTAGCCCCTTGATGGACAACCACAGGGATGCCTAAGCTCATGGCTTCAAGAGCCACGCTAGGAAAGGGGTCTTCTCTGGAGCTTAAATATAGGCAGTCTGAGGCTGCGTACCATGGTGAGATGTTAGGGGTAAAGTCTATTAGATGTAATCTGTTTTTAAGCTTTCGCCCAGCGTGGGTTTTTAACCATCGAGTCATCTCTTTGGAACGTTTACCTACCCAGCAATAGTGTAAACGCGGGTTCTTCTTATGATTGCGAAGCGCACTTTCCACAAACGTATCGAAACCTTTGCGCCGGTCTGCATAACCGACATTGAGAATCAATGAATCTGTTGTTTCTAAACCGAGCTGGTCTCGAACGGCCTGACGGTCCGATGCATTCATGACAATGCTCTTGTACAGACCCTGAGGGTACAGCGACGTTTTATGTTTTGTCGTTGCTTGGAACGATTGAAAACCTGTTTTGACGTGCGTGGAAGGAAACACAATGTGATCTGCCTGATTCGCTATTGCACTAATGTGGGGGCGCAGGCCAAATTCGTTGATCAGTTCCGGTAGCTCATGAACCAGCGACAAACATTGTATGCCTGCATCCTTTGCTGCCCACATGATATCGCCGGTAACACTAGTATTAAAAATGGCGCGATTCGCTCCCGTACCAGAGCACCATGGAGTCAACTGTTCTGGCGCGATGTCTTCCAGCAGAGTTGTCGGGGCGATTTCGCGATAGTCTTCCAGTAGAGCGCCTCCAGACTTCAGCAGAATGGTGACTCTCATTTGTAGGTCGTTGACAAAATGTGTTGCTAACGCCAACAGAAGCATTTGCGCACCGTTTGCGTGGGCATCGTGACCCACCAGCAGCAGATCAGCGTTTGCTGAATTGTTGCATGCATTAGCCGAGTCAGTTAGGACTCTATAGGTGGTATTCAGGTAGGCATGCCCGTAGTGAACATCGGGTTCTAAATAAGCGGCTTCTGCCCACTCATTCCATGCGTTTATGAAGACGAGCGGTTCGGAACCTACCGGGTTTTGTCTTGCAAAGTCAATAGCGCCAGAGAGCCATTGACCATAGGCTGCAGGCGTTGAACCCTGAAAGGTGACACCGCTACCTTCACGTCTGGCGTCATTGTCCCATGAGGGCGAAACAGTTTTGATCAGAGGGTAGTTAGGTGCTGCCTCTGTTAAGGATTTCGCAACGACATCATTATATGCCCGAATCTGTCCGTTAAAGTTTGGGTCGAAAATCTCATGTTCTTTATTGCGGCGCTTTATATCCTTAGAGACTTTGTGGGGAGGAAACTCCAGCGCCCCATCGCAACCGTAACTCACCGGGTCTCTGTCGTTATAACTTTGAACCATAAATATTAATGGTTCAATACCGAGCATCGCGGTCCATTTCTTACGCCATCTAACGAGGGTATTTTTAGTATCGGGTATGAGTGAGGCACGGTAGAGGACAAACAAGGGCCTGCCGTCAACGGTCATATATCGGGGATGGCCCATGTACCTGGCCGTATCCTTTAGAAAATAGTCTTCGTCGTCGACATCATAGTCCTGCGCGATGAGAACATCATTCTCTCGTCCATCCCACCGGCGGGTCCAGTTTTCATTCGCCCACATGATGCAGAACTCTTGATCAATTTCTGTTTCTGCAAATAAGTCCAGCGGCTTGTCCATGAGCCGTTGTCCGTTAAACCAGTAATAGTAAAAACAAAATGCACTGATTCCCGCAGCACGGGCGAGAGCAGACTGGGCCTTTATTGTTTCAACATGGGTTAAGTTGTAGAAGCCTAGATCGCGGGGAATTCGAGGTTGATAGTGTCCTTGGTAGCGCGGAGTTCCTCGCGATACGTTTCGCCATTCTGTAAACCCGTCTCCCCACCAGGCATCGTTTTGTTCGAATGCATAAAATTGTGGCAAGTAGAAGGCCACGGTCTTGGCAGAGGTTGATGTGGGGGGCGTTGAGGGTGTGCATCGTTCCTCGAAGCCCGGGCCCGGGTTTGCAAAATATCGGATGCTGTTGGCGTGGTCCGCCGGGGTTTGCCAGGCGTTTTGCTGTGGAAAAGTGGCAAGTATTTTTTCGTTGTTTGTTGTGGAAGCTTTTGATTCTCTGGCAATTTGTTTAACCCAGCCGCGTAGCCAATCGCGCTTGGAAGGCACAGATTTTCCAGCAATCGTACTAAGAGCAGTATTTAGCCGTTGAGTGCGCATAATTACCCGCTAGAATTCCTTCGTGTTTTTATATAACGTGCGACTCTCGACCGTTGGTCTGATCATGAGGTTCAACACAGGGTTGGGATTGCCTTGATGGGGTTACTTGGTGCAAGGAGTGGGCCACGTTTTTCGACTCGCTGCGCTGGCCTTCTAATTGCTGAAACCATTAAATGCCAATTACCCACTCATCTTTCTCTCAGTCTTCTGCGGTGGCTATCGTTGTCTGTACGTACAACGGATCGCAGTATATTGAGTCGCAGACAGAGTCGTTGTTGGCTCAGTCACATGAGGTCTCAATTCATGTTTCTGATGATGTGTCCAATGATGAGACCGTCGCGAAAGTTTCCAACAAGCTTAGATCTGGAATCGATACGTTACACGTCAATCCCAATAACATAGGTTTTGTCCGCAACTTCGAACAGGGGCTGAAACGCGTAGTTGAGGCGCAAGCAGAATACGTTGCATTGTCTGATCAGGACGATATCTGGGATGAGCAGAGAATTGCTACCGGTATGCAGGCCATGTCGGACCTAGAGAGCCTTCATGGTCATGATGTTCCTTTGTTGGTTCACTCCGATTTAAGGCTTATTAATACAAACGCAGAGCAGTCGCATCCTTCGTTCTTAGCTTATCGTAAGTACCGCATTACCTCCCGCCGATGCTTGAACATCATTCTTGGTGAGAACGGTGTAATGGGAAATACGGTGTTGATGAATAGGGCACTGGCAGAACTCTGTTTACCGTTTCCTGAGAGTTTGCATGTGCATGACTACTGGATTGCACTAATGGCCGAGTTGTTCGGCTACCGAGCGATGGTTGATAAACCTTTGGTGAACTATCGCCTTCACGAAAGTAATGCAAGCAACACGGCAGAGTCTATGAGTCGTGGTTTACTTGCCTGTTTAGGGAACATCCATTGGCGAAAGCTTCTGGCTCGGGATTTTAAACTACCGTTTAAAGAAGATTCCCGAATGCAGGTATTGAAAGAAGTGTTAGCCAACCCGGGTTACTACCCAGCATTGTCAGATGAGCAAATGCACAGTATTAATCTGTTTGTGAATTATCTCGATTTCAGTCAACCGCGTTTTAAAAGCCTGGGTTATCTGATGACCTCTGGTGTGGCCAGATCAAGCTTTCGTTTCAGGATACGGCTTATTTTTGCCGTATTACTCACCACTCGTTATGCCAGATAGCCCTGGAACAGTTCCTCTGTTGGCGATGAACTCCCCGGTTTCAGAGATACCGTGTTATGTGATTTAGTCCTCGCAGATGGCTCTAAAGATCAACGCGCTACTGTTTGCGAAACTAGAACCGGTCGACTCCCCAATTTAGAAATTCTGCCGATAACCGTAGGATACAAAGGCGTTTTCTTTCTAATTTACTGTGGAGTAGCAGTTAATGATCCTGCTGGTGTCGAGGTTTAAATCTCTAGTTGCATGGGTTGTACTTGTTCAAATGGCGCTCATATCGAACGTATTCGCCGATACCCGGATTACCGATGATTACATAGCACTGGTTGTCGAAGCTGAGAACGATGAGTCACGTGGTGAGCGATGGGTGCTGACGAATTCTGAAACCGGTACTCAAGAGAACGATCCGGATGGCAATCATTCTGACGGTGCCGCCGGTGGCGCATACATCGAACTGCTTCCGGATATGCGTGTTACGCACGATGATGAATTCGGCCCGCCAACAGCGTATTGGGATACTCCAGGAACAGGACCCCAAGCTGTCTATCCAATGACGTTTCCTGAGGCCGGGCGCTACTACGTTCACATAAGAGCGTATTCCACTGGTACCGAAGACAATGGTATTCACGTTGGACTCAACGACAGCTGGCCCCAAAGCGGCGCACGCATGCAATTTTGTACGGCTGGCCAAGGTTGGCAGTGGTCAGGTCGCCAGCGTGATGCAGGGGGTGTTGGTCCTTGCGGTGCTAAGAAGACGATCTGGGTGACTGTTGAAGAGCCTGGCGAGCACCGCTTTATGATCAGCGCCAGAGAAGATGGCTTTGAAGCTGACAAGATTATGTTGATCAAAGATTTAACCGACAACACGCGTATTTGTAGTCCAAGCGGTGCCGACGATATCACCTGTGTTGCCGGCAGCTTGGAAAATGCAGATGACGTCGTTGATATGGAAGTGACGTCTTCGGTGAGCGCTACTGGAATTGGTATTGATGGTTCGGTGGTAGTGTCAGTTGTCGTTCGTAACGATGACGGCTACGATGCTGCCACTAATGTTGCCTTAACGCTGGGTGCGAATATTGGCACTGCGTGGAATGCAACCGAAGTCGCAGAGGGTTGTGAAGTGAGCGGTGCTGATATCGTGTGCGCCATTGGCTACGTTTCTCCATCGGGCCCGGAAGGAGAAAAAGAATTTGAATTCACGCTTGAGCCTTTGCAGGCAGGTGAGGTAGCTATTCCCATTGCAGTAAGCACAGATAGCGTGGACGGCACGCAAGGTAACGACTCTGCCGACGTAAGTGTCGTTGTCGATGACCCTGATACGTTGGCGCAGTTGTCACTATCGTTGAACGATCAAGCACTAACGTGGGAAGCGGAGATGGAAACAACAGTCGCAGCCACGATAGCCAACGCAGGGCCTGCAGATGCTCAAGGCGTTGTCTTAAGTGTCAGTATTCCTGCTGGGCTCGCTGTCACCACGAAGCCGGACACCTGTACGGGTGTTAATGAGCTTGAGTGTAGTCTTCCACTCGTGATGTTGGACGGTAACGAAAATTTGAGCCTAGGGATCACCCCATCAGCGGCTGGCATGTATTCGATCAGTGTTTCAGCGGACGCTTCAAACTTAAGTGGTGAGGCTGTCAACAGCACGATCATTATTGAAGCGCAGGAGGCCGGGACTGCGGCTGCGAACGGCGGAGCTGCTAGCGGATGGTCATTAGTGCTGCTGATGTCGCTCTTGGGATTTCGCCGTAAGATGCGATTAGCGGCGTAAACATTAAGAGGGTGGTGGTTGGCAATTTAATGGTACTTGCCTGGCAAGGGTTGAGACCGGAGAGAGATCAACCTGTTGATCGTACATTCGGTGAAACAGTAAGCTCATCCTAGGGCCATCGATATTGATGGCGCGTTGGCGAGTCTTTATGGCTTGCCAGTCGCCATCGCTCCATTCCGCAATTTCAAACTCGAAGACATAGTCGTCTTCAATCCCCATGCGCAGGTCTGATGCGATTAGCTGATTATCTTGGACGCTTAGTGCGAATGCGGCTTCTGTAAACCAGTTCAGTCGTTCAATAGGCCAATGGCTGAGCCAGGTTTTGCATTCTCGTTTGCCATTACTATAGCTATCGAGAACTAAAGAAGTATCCTCATCGAGCAGTGAGGTAAACCCTTCCTTATATTGAGAGTCAGTCACAATGACCACACGCCACAACAATGAAAACGGAAACGGCGCCAACACAACGCGCTCGGGTTTTAAACCCTCAGCGCTTACCAACGAATCAACGCGCTGCCGAGCGGTATTTTGTGCAACGAGTGTCCAAAGCAGGTAGGCGGTGCTTAAGGCTAATCCTCCAATGACATACGGCTTTGCTCGAATGTAGTCTCGCCGATAGGCCATAGCAACACCCACAATAAGTGGCAGGGTGTACAACGGATCTATAATAAAAACCGACCCCCATGCTATGGGAGGCACCGTCAATGGCCACAGTAGCTGGGTGCCGTATATGGTAAATCCATCTAGTAGTGGGTGAGTAATGAGCACAAGCCAACAACCGAGCCACCAGTTAAACAACGGCACTTGTTTAGATCGCATGACTTGATGGAAAAGCCAAGAAATTGGGAAGCTGACAAGCGTTAGCACAAACAGTGAATGACTAAACCCACGGTGATAGGTGAAATTCTCGATAGCACCGTCGTAGGGGATAAGCACATCAAGATCGGGAAGCGTGCCTAATGCAGCTCCAACGAGCAAAGCTGCGCGACCCAAACGTGACCCTAGCGTCAAATGGGCGACCGATGCCCCCAGTACCACCTGAGAAACAGAATCCATAGTGCGGGGGTGTCTCCTTACTGAGTAGTGGCTTGTTGTAATTCGTCGTTTAGTCGTTTGTCGCTGACGGCTTTAGGTGCGGAAAACCCAGCGAGTAAACGATACGCTACTGGGGTAAGAAACAACGTAAAGAACGTTGCGATGCCCAACCCACCGACGATAACCCAACCGAGTGCGATTCGCGCTTCCGCCCCGGCACCTGATGCGAGCACTAGTGGTACCCCGCCCAGAACCGTGGAGAACATGGTCATCGTTACCGGTCGTACCCGCCGGGTAGCGGCTTCCAGAGCTGCCTCTTTTACGCTCATTCCCTCGTCGCGAAGCTGATTGGCAAACTCAACGATTAGTATGCCGTTCTTTGCCATGATGCCCACCAGCAACACCAATCCTATTTGGCTGTAGATGTTTAGGCTTGTACCTGAAAAATACAGTGCGAATACAGCGCTTGCCAATCCGAAGGGGACCGTAAACATAATAATCAGGCTGCTTAAGAAGCTCTCAAATTGTGCTGCTAATACTAAAAACACAATGATGACGGCAAAGCCAAACGTCAGTGCAAGCCCGCTGGAAGTTTCATTTAAGGTTGCCGCCTCAGCTAACGGAATTAAACGCATATCGGCATTGAGCAATGGAGCCGCTAGCCGTTCAATTTCGTTCATACCTTCTCTGAGCGACATTTCATCGGACAGGCTAGCGGTCACTGTGACTGCGCGAAAACGTTCCTCGCGAGGAAGTGATGGGGCTATGGATGTCTCATTCAAAGTCGCTATAGATGACATTGGGACTATCCTGCCATCTTGAGTTTTTAAGAACAGGTTGGCGAGGTCGGTAGGGTCGTTGATAGGCTGCGTGGTTGACACCAGTTTTACCGCCACTGCTCGGTCGTCAATGAATACATCGCCCAGCGTTCTTCCATCGAGAACTGATTGCATCGCTGCGGCTAGTCCATCGATTTCGATACCAAGGTCGGCAGCCCGTTCGCGGTTAATGTTGATACTGAGCTGGGCCTGACTAGTCTCGTAACTAAGGTTTACCCGGCCGAAGCGGGAATCCTGCTCCAAGGCCTCAACGAGTTGATCGCCGCGTTTAGCCAACTCCTCATAGCTGTTACCGGCAATGGCCACGCGCAGACCGTTGCCTGCACCGCGAATGCCCAAGCTATTGGGTTGAATAGCAAACGCACGGACTCCCGGTATGCTGGAAAGTCCACGATTCAATTCGCGGACAATTTCACCTTGGCTTCTTTCTCGTTCATCCCAGGGCTTTAATGTGAGTACCATGAATCCGCCATTGGTACTTCCACCGCGACCAGAGATTGAGAAAACATTTTTTGCTTCACCGTTGTCCATGAACGGTTGAACCAGCTCTTCGATTTTTTGTAATTGCGAGGTGGTGTAGTCCAAACTGACACCCTGAGGTGCAGAGACTCTCAGCAGAGCTACTGAGCGGTCTTCTCTAGGTAGGAGTTCTTCTGGAACCGCAGATAGTGTTTTCCAGGCTAATGCTCCGGTGGCAAGCGCAATCATAACAATCAGTATTGGAACGTTTAAACAAACACGCAGCAACCGTTTGTAAAGCGATGCAAATCGATGCCCAAACCGTCTGACAACGCCGGCTATGCCTTTGGCTTCATGGGCTGCTACGACACTGGATGAATTTGACAGGATCTTTGAGGCAAGCATGGGGCAGAGCGACAAGGCCACTATGGATGAGATAGTGACTGCGATGGCTAATACGAATCCAAACTCTCTGAATAAGCCGCCAGCTTTGCCAGGTAGAAAAGACAGCGGGATAAAGACAGCAGCTAAAACCGCAGTTGTCGTAATGACCGCGAAAAAAACTTGACGAGTACCAATAACGGCAGCCGCCCTAGAACCCATTCCCGCATTGCGTCGGTTGACAATGTTCTCCAAAACTACAATGGCATCATCAACGACCATGCCGGTGGCTAGTAGCAATGCCAATAGGGTCAGTATGTTGATGGAAAAACCCGCCAGCCAAACTCCTGCAACCGTGCCAATTAAAGCAACTGGCATAGTGATGGCCGGTATCAGTGTGGCTCGCCAGTTCAACAGGAAGATAAAGATAATGGAAATAACGATGGTGATAGCCAAGCCCAGCGAAAAAAGGACTTCCTTTATTGATCCATTTATAAAGACAGCATCATCACTGGTAACTTGAATATCCATTCCAGGCGGCAGAGTAGGTCGCAATTCATCGGCGGCTTTGTGTACGGCTTTGGAAATGTCGAGCGTGTTGGAGCCTGCTTGTTTCAAAATGCCAAGACCAATCCCCGTGCGACCGTTGGCTCTTAGCGCTGTGGCGCCCGTATCAGCGCCCAAGGTGACCGATGCAACGTCACCGATGCGTGTTCGCTCATTGATGAATAGTTCTTTAAACTCACTGGCAGATGCCACAGTGGCACTGGCTCTGACAGATAAATTTTGAGTATCGCTCGATAGTGAACCTGCGGGAGTATCAAAAGCTGCATTGGAAAGCGCGCGGGTTAAATCTGCAACACTTAAGCCTCGGCTGGCAAGCTTTGTCTGATCGACATCGATGCGAAACACTTGCTCTCTATCACCGTATACCTGCACATCTGCAACACCGTTAATAGCGGTGAAATTATCAAGCACCTGATTTTCAACGATGAGCGTCATTTCCTCTGCGCTTAGGGTTGCAGATGTAATTGCCAACCTTAGTACTGGCTGCGCATCGCTATCGGCCTTTACGATGCGCGGATCATCAACATCATCGGGCAGGTCTCTTGATACTCTAGCGATAGCATCTCGCATGTCTGAGGCTGCGAAATCTAAATTGACGGATTCACGAAAATCTACGGTGACGCGGCTTCGTCCAAAAGACGATGAGGAAGAAATAGATTTTACGCCCGGGACGCGTCCGGCAGCCGATTCAATGATGGCTGTGACTTCCCTGTCAATGGTTTCAGGTGATGCACCACTGTAGGTTGTTGTGACGGTGATAATCGGGCTGTCTACGGCAGGCAGTTCACGTATCTCTATACCCGTTATAGCTGCAATGCCTGCAACAATAATGAGTAAGCTCAGTACCAATGCCAGAACAGGGCGGCGCACGAATATGGCGGTGATTCCTTCACCTGCAGATTGTGCGATTCTGTCGTTCAGTGGGTTCTCCTGAGAACCACTCATGGTCTTCTAGCGCCTTGAATGCGAACCGTGGCACCAGGCCTTAAAGAGAGTAACCCTTCAATAGCGATTGCATCTTCAGGTTCCAGTTCTGCATCGACGAGTACAGACTCAGGGTTACGCTGAATAACTGTCACAGGCACGCGCGATGCTTTATTTTCCACGATTTTCCAAATGTACGATCCGTTGGAGTCCCATTGAATCGACAAAGGATTAACGGCCGGGTATTCTTGGCCGGCAAAGCGCAATTGCAGTTCAAATGACATGCCGGGTCGTAGAGAGTCAGAATCGTTGTTTAACGTTGCTTGCACCGGCAGCGTGCGGCTATCTGTTTCAATTCGGCTGCCAATGCCACTAATAAAGCCATCGTAAGTTTTACTCGGGTCAGCTAGTGCGACTGCTTCGACAGGCTGCTTTATCGACACTTGATTGGCGAAACTCTCCGGAACCCAGAACTCTACGATGATAGTGGAGCGGTCATCGATGGTAGAGAGTTCAGTTTGCGTGGTCACGTAGTTACCTTTATCGACAGGTACGATTCCGACGATCCCTGAAATAGGCGCAGTGATAGTTCGTCTTGACAGTTTTAATTCGGCTTCACGCAATGCAAGTTCTGCATCGGCCAATGTTGCTCTGGCTCTGTCCAGCTCCACACTGGTTGCCGTATTGGACCGAACCAACTTAGCGATCCTGTTAGCATCGTTTGCCGCATCAGCCACGGTACGTGCAGCGCGGTCTCTAGCAATGAGCTCAGATTCGTTATCGATTTTTGCAAGTACATAGCCACTTTGGACGCGTTGCCCTGACTCGACCAGTACCTCTGTCAGCATGCCGCTAGATAAAGGCACAACGCTGACTGAGGCCAAAGCGGTTCCGCTGCCGACAGCCTTTAACCGGTCGTTAATTAACGCCATCGTGACGGGGCGTGTGACGACCAATGGGGGCGGCCTGCCTCCACCGCGTCTTCCACTGCCTTGGGCTGGGCGGCCACTGTTGCCCGCTTGAGCCGGTCGTCCACCACCTTCACCAGCTTGGTTGGGTCTTCCGCCTCCGCCGGCTTGATTCGGTCTGCCACCCTCTGAAGCTTGATCGGGTCTTCCACCTTGCGCGTTCTGGCGGCCTTGTTCACCCTCAGGTGCTCCCTGCGATGAACGTTCGTTTCCTTCTGCAGGCCTACCGCTGCGTGGGGTATCAGGTTGATTGTCCGCCTGCGGGCGTTGCGCAACTGAAATGTCGGTATTACCTTGTGAAGGTGCTGGCGGCGTGGAACTAATGTCTTGCGGGGTGCCATTTATCCGAAACCAAAGAACAGCCGCAAGCGCTACTACGATACCCAGGCTAGTAAGCTTCCACATAATTGATAGCTTTTATGAAATGGTTAGCGATACGAGAGTACGCTTTCGTTGGGCAAAAGCGCAATAGTGAGGAATGAACTTGCACATTTTTTACGTAGTCGTCTGTGGGACAACAATGACGCCTATTGGTGCCGGTTGCATGCTGTAGTTTAAAAAAAAGCACCGGAATCTCCCGCCTCAATGTAGATAATGGTGAAAAAGTACCAATTTGCCTCTTTGTAAATTGCCTGTGGCCGTGAAGTCCGTAGACTGTTGTTTATGATTAAAACTACAAAAACTGTGTTCGAGTTTCGTAGGCTAAGGCACAGTGGCTTTCTAGTAACTGCCCTTTTTTTCGCATTGTTCAATACTGCGAAGGCGGAGGTAATCAGTGTCTCGATAGCCGAACTTGACAATGCTATTTACGATATGGAGTACCGATCGGATGCGTTGGCAACACTTGCTCTTAAGCGTATCCAACAATCACTAAATGAGGCCAACCTGACTCTTGGGAATGGTGAGATTCTCTACCGGGATACTCAAACCGATCTCGATGTCGATTCTGGCTGTAATCGAACGCAAATCCGTTCCCTGGATACAACGATAGTGCTGGAGTCGGGGTCCGCGCTATCACTGAGCCTTGAAAATATGTATCAACCCATTCACTTAACGATTGAGTTGGATACAAGAATCTCTGTAGCAGGGCGCGCGAAGCAAATAATCGGTTTTCGTTTAGGAAGTTGTCAGGAGTTAGCCAACGATAACTTTGATTTTTCTGCCAGTGGCACTGCAAAACTGATATTGCAGCTGACGTTGAGTATGAACCCGACTGTTAACACAGATGCACAAACGCTTACGCTTCGTCCCAGTGTTTCTCTCAACGGACAATTAGACAAACAGAATTTCAACGTCGATGTAGATGATTCATTACTTCAAAGCATCTTAGAAGACTTCTTGGAAGACGAAATTGATGACGCGTTAACGGATTCGCGAGTTGTGCAAAGCATTGGTGAGTTGGAAAGCGCTCTTATTAAATCGCTGGAAGAAAACTTAACGCAGGGTGCCGTTGTGCTCGAACTGCCCACACCCACTGATGACCAAATTACCGCTCTGTATAAATTGCTAACGCCTGAAGGTGATTTCTCGCTCTCGCTTGGCTACCTGCGTACCCATCGGGTTGAACTCTTAGCAGCACTTGTGTTGGGAGATACGTCTGGCATCAGTCGAGTAACCAGCAATGCCGTGCAGTGTCAGGCTGCAAGTTTTCTGCAAACTCCTATGTTGCATACTCCTGTGTTTGAGTTGAACAACGCTGGGTGTCAGGCTATACAAATTCCTAATCAGCAGGTAACGGGTGATTTCAATACTATTTATTCCGATGCGCAGTGCCTCAGCGCTATCAATTATTTCGCAACGGATACCGTGGACTACTGCACACAGGTGTTGGACGCCGAGCGATTAGGCAATGCCGCTTCATTTCCTGAACAACTTAATCGATGGAGCTTATCGCCCGGAACACGCTTTGATATCGGTGCTTTGTCGTTGGCGGGGAAGTTACAGCCTTTTACGCAGCGAATAAACTATCGGACCGTCACTACTGATATGGGTGAATGTCAGTTAGAAATGCGCATCCATTCTGCACACCCCACTTCTCAAAGTACTACTTTTAGCACGCCGCAGAGAGCGCTCATAGCGTTTCACGGCGGGAGCTGGCAGCGACGTTCTTCGGGTGCGCTGGGGATAGAGGCACTTGCCGCCCAGTTTGTTAACGAGGGCTTCGTTGTATTTGCGCCTTTTTATCGCCTGATAGGTATGGCGGAAGGTAATGAAGCGTGCAACAACGCAACCTTAGATCAAGTGTTGGACGATGCTCATGAAGCGCTTAGCTGGGTACAACAGAACGGAGCGGAGTATGGCGTTAGCGCTAAGCCTGTATTATTCGGGCAATCAGCGGGTGGTCATTTAGCTGCGGTGCTAGGGGTAGAACGCCCCGAGGAAGTTGCCAGCGCTGTTCTGTTTTATGCACCTTCAGATTTTGCAGAGTTTGCACGTCTGATTGTCGAGGGTGAAATCGAAACAGAGACGGGGCAGGACATTCTGGAGACTGTGGTTGGACAAACTCTGGACACTCTGGATGTGCAGTCGCCGCTGATACAACGCAACTCCTTATCTCCTCGTGTGGTCAATCGTGAAGGTCTAGCTCCACCGTTTTTTATTCTGCATGGAGTTAAAGATACTGTGTTGCCCGTCAGCCAGTCGGTACGACTGTGCAATGCGTTAGCAGGAAATCCGGATAGTGGTCCGGCGTCAAATCTGATCGAGTCAACTAATGAATTGAGGCATGTCGTTAGCTGTGGAAGTGACGGGAGTGAGCTGCATCTGATCACCGAAGGTGAGCATGCATTGGACTTATGCATCGCTGAAGAACTGTGTTTATCAGGGTCTCCTGAGAGCGCTGCGCTGACGGCAGATACCATGAATAAAATGCTCGAATGGATTCAAGTGGCGAGCCCCGATTCTGGTCAGTTGGCAGATGAGCCTTCGACGGGTTCGTCGGAATCCGTAGGAGGGGGTATCAGTGGTATTGGGTTATTATTGTTACTGTTGAAATACGCGTACACGCTTACGGGTATTCGGAGAATTGTCATCCCTGCTTAGGAAGAAAAAGCTATGTACATCGTTACAGGGGCCTCCTCAGGTATTGGGCAGGGTATTGCGCTGGAGCTACTCACACGCGGTGAAGTGGTACTGGCTGTTGCCAGGCGTGAGGATGCGTTTACCGCACTAGAAAACCATAGCCACAAGCTTATCGGTGTCCAGGCTGATGTGAGTCGTCAGGACGGCATCGAGCGCATTTATCGTGCGGCATCTGGTCAATCCCTGAAAGGCATCGTTCATTCTGCTGGTTCATCTATACCTTTGGGAGACTACGCATCGGTTAATCCTGAGAATTTAGTGCACGATATGGCTGTTCATGTGGCAGCGCCCATGGCATTGAATAATCGATTTTCAAATCAGCTTGAACGAGCGCGAATTGTTTATATCGATTCGTTTTCGGCAAGTGAGCTTAGAGTCGGTTGGTGCGGCTACTCTATTGTAAAGGCAGCCGCTCAAATGGCTGCCAAGGCCGCTAAGGTCGAACTCGCGCCCGCTGAAATTGTCCGTGTGTTCCCGGGTGGGGTTAGAACTGCACTGGTGGAAGCCGTACTGGATTCTGCAAGTGACTCACCCACATCTGTCATATTTAAAACCCTAGATGCTGAAGGCAAACTAGTTCAACCTATAGAGGTAGGGCGTTTTGTAGCGGACATATTATTGCGTGCAACGGTTGAGCAGTTGGCAGCAAGAGATTTCTGGGATATCGGCAACACGGCTGATAACCCGGTTCGCTAAGCACAGCGCTAGCAATGCACCTAGAGTGTCTATCTATTTGACTGCTAATTTTCTAGGTGTATTGCATAAACACTCAACACCTGTCTCAGTAATTAAGACAGGTTCGGTTACTTCTAAGCCACCGTCGTCGAGCCACAGTGCTGGCATGAAGTGAAACGTCATACCTGCCTGTAATACGGTTTGATCGTTGCTGCGGAATGACATGGTTCTCTCACCCCAATCAGGCGGATAAGAAAGCCCGATAGAGTAACCGCAGCGGCTGTCTTTTTCGAAACCTAGCTTATTGAGTGTTGAGTTAAACGCGTTTGCAATATCAGCACAACGATTTCCAGGCTTGGCTTGTGCTAGTCCTGCCTCAACGGCTTCTAGTACTGCAGCTTCTGCTCGTTTATATTTATCGGGTGGTTCACCTAAAAACAATGTGCGCGATTGAGGGCAGTGGTATCGCTTATGAACTCCGGCTATTTCAAAAAATGTACATTCACCGGACTTCATTGGGCTGTCATCCCAGGTGAGATGTGGTGCTGTCGCATCCATGCCAGAAGGCGTCAAAGGAACAATTGCAGGGTAGTCGCCCCAGGCATCTCCGACTCCCTCGATGCCCGCTGAATAAATAGCGGCGACCAATTCATTTTTTCTTAAGCCCGGCTCTGCGCGTTCCAAAATGGTGCGGTGCATATGTTCGACAATGCTCGCAGCTTTGCGCATATAGTTAATTTCAGCAGGGCTTTTGACGGCACGCTGCCAGTTAACGAGGCCAGTCGCATCGGCAAATTGACTGTCTGGTAAGTGAGAGCTTAGGCTGGCATGTGCAGCGGCTGAATAGTAGTAGTTATCCATTTCCACACCCACGTTGGATGCTCGCCAGCCGCGCTGTTTTATGAGTGCTGCTAAGGTCTCCATTGGGTGCTTATCTGGATTTTGAACGTAACTGTCTTCGTAGCCGACAACGTTTTCATCGGCCATGATGACCGTACGCAGAGCACCCAGTGCATCCATGCCACGGCCCCACCAAACAGGCTCTCCATCGCTGCTGACGATGACGCACTGGTGCGTATAAAAGGACCAGCCGTCGTATCCGGTTAACCACGCCATATTCGACGGGTCGGATACGAGGAGAAGGTCTATACCTTTCTCCTGCATCGAATGGCGAGTATTGGCTAAGCGACTCGCATATTCTTCTAAAGAAAAGTTCATGGAAGTCCTCTGGCTGGAGTTCTAGCTGGGTGAGAGTCCGCGTAGTCGTTCTGAACGTCGTCGAAGCAGTTCTAAGACAGTCAGCAAAATAATAGAGATGGCGACCATGATCGTTGCAACCGCCAGTATGGTAGGTGAAATTTGTTCACGCAGGCCGGTAAACATTTGCCAAGGGAGGGTCTTCTGCCTAGCGGACCCCATAAACAGAACAACAACCACTTCATCGAACGAGGTAATAAAAGCAAACAGTGCACCGGATACAACACCGGGAATAATCAAAGGCATTTGGACTTTGAAAAACGTCGTAACCGGGTCTGCTCCAAGGCTTGCAGCTGCTCGCGTTAAAGAACGATCGAAGCCGACCAGTGTGGCTGTGACTGTGATAATGACAAATGGCGTACCCAAGGCAGCATGAGCCAGAATAATTCCTATGTACTCACCTTGAAGACCAATACGGCTGTAGAAAAAGAACATGCCGGCAGCGGAAATGATCAATGGAACGATCATGGGCGAAATAAGAATAGCCATGATGGTTCGGCGAAAAGGCACGTGGCTTTGAGATAAGCCAATGGCTGCCAAAGTGCCCAATGATGTTGCAATAAGTGTTGCTGCAGGCGCAATGATAAATGAGTTCTTTAACGCCTTCTGCCAATCAGAGTTTGTAAAGAAATCGTTGTAGTGTTTAAGAGAGTAGCCATCTGGACTCAGCGCCAGCATCTCAGGTGTAAACGTAAAGAAATCCTGTGCATTAAATGACAGAGGGATGATGATGAGAATTGGGGCTATGAGAAAAAACAATATGCCTGCACAAATGACATACCGGAAGGTATAGAACCAAATCCGCTGACCAGTAGTTGCATACGGAGGTAGTGCACTCATGACAAACCATCCTGAATAATCATTAGAAGAGGTTGAGCGTTCGCGATTATATTGAGTTGCATTAGATTGTTATCCCAGCTTGACGTTGTCGATGCCGACAATGCGATCGTAGGTCCAGTACAGCGCCAATACTAAGGCTAACAATATGGTGCCAAGTGCTGCGGCTAATCCCCAGTTCAATGACGAACTGATGTGATAGGCAATCTGATTAGAGATAAATACGCCCTTGGTGCCACCGACCAATGCTGGAGTAATGTAGTAACCGATAGCCAGGATAAAGACCAAAATGGAACCCGCCCCAATACCGGCAATAGTGTTTGGAAAGTATATTCTCCAGAAGGCGAGAGAATCGCTAGCGCCCATGGATTTTGCGGCTCTCATGTAGCTCGGAGAGATTGTCTTCATGACCGAGTAAAGCGGCAAAATCATAAACGGCAAGAGTATATGAGTCATCGCAATGATGGTGCCGGTCATGTTGTTGATCATCACTAGTCGGCCATCATCGGAGACAAAACCTATCCAGACCAGTAGATCGTTGATGACCCCTTGCTGTTGTAACAGTACCTTCCAAGAGCTGGTTCGCACGAGTAGCGATGTCCAGAAGGGAAGCAAAACTAATATAAGAATCAAGTTGGATGAGCGTACTGAAAGTGTTGCCAACAAATAGGCGATGGGGTAGCCCAATAGAATACAAGCCAGTGTAATGACGATACTCAGAACAATGGTGCGTACAAACAGCGTGACGTAGAATCGTTCGTTTGCGGGTTTTTGTTGTACACCGGCTTCGGTTCTTTCTGAATCAACAGCCGCTAAAAAGTAGCTGTCAGTAAAGGCCGGGGACAGGCGTTTGATGGCTTGCCAGTTCTCAATTTTCATCCAACCTTTTTCAAGGTCGGCGAATTGGCTTTTAAAGTCATCCGTTGGAAAGTCATTGATCGCATCAGGTACACCTGCGAATAAACTCGCAATCGATGAATCAGAGCTGTTAGCCAGATTATTAAGCGCGCCGTTTTCCATGCCTGAAAGATCATGAAATAAATTGGCGTAAGTAAATCCATAAGGCACTTGAGTGGAAGGGTCTATATCGTCGCCTTCCTCTGATGCCAGCCACGCTTTCCAATTATCAAATGCGATGACTGTTTGTGGAAAACTTTCCGGCCATTGCGCAGAGCTTGTGAGGGTCGCCCATGCGTCAGGGGTGCCCCAGGCCGCATTGAGAGCAATAAACGCCTCCTTGGAAGCATCGCTGTCTAGTTTCTTTATTTTTCGGCCGGATTTACGAAAGACGCTGGATATGCCCGGTTGGTCGTAATTGATACGAGTACCAATCCGCGTATGAATCTTTAGTTCTTGCGCTAGCATCATGTCATCGGCCAGTGCGCTAAAAACGCGTTCACTAGGAACTTCAGCCGACTCAGAATCCCAATCTTGCAACGCGACTACCGTACCTGGCAGCGTCTTTTCCACAATGGAGTTTTCGACAGAGCGAAACAGCATATCGCCAATCGGGAAAATGAACGTAATAAGGACGAAGGCCAACAACGGCAGGATGAGGAAGAGGGCCCTGATTTTTTCGCGCCTTAGCGCTCTACCCAAACTACGTTTGAGAGGCTGCCCGTCTTTGGTGGTTAACGGTGCGCCTTGGGCAAGCTCGGAGGAATTTGAATCTAGTGCAGTGGATACGGTCACTTAGTGCTCCGGATAACATGCCTAACAATCAAGTTGCAAAGGTAGCTAACTTCCCCTGAAACCAAAACGTGGACATCGAAAATAAAAATCTGACGGTAGAAGATTACCAGCCTTTAACGCAAACCGGAGCACAAAAGTGCTCCGGCAGGTATTACTGCTTCAATATCGTTAATACCTCGTCGATATCAAAGTGATTTATTGCGAAAACTTACTGAGCAAGCCAAGTTTGGAATTTCGCGTCTAGATCGTCACGGTTGTCAGCCCACCACTCGTAGTTGTACAAGAAAGTGTTCTTAGCGTTGTTAGGATCGGTAGGCATGTGTGGAGCCATATCGATACCGAGCTCTGCGTGCTTACCAACCAATGGCGCTGAAGATGCACGAGCAGGACCGTAAGAGATGTACTTAGACTGGTCAGCTAGGCGCTGAGTGTCTGTAGCAAATTTTACGTAGTGCAGTGCACGAGCTGTACGAGCTTCGTCAAGGCCAGTAGGGATGATCCAACCGTCAAGATCGAATACCTGTGCGTCCCACAACATAGCGACTGGTTGCTTCTGCTCTTCGATGAGTGAGAAGAAACGACCGTTGTAGGTAGAACCTAACAGAGCTTCAGAATCGGCTAGCAGCTGAGGAGTTTCTGCACCTGCTGACCACCAGATAACGTCGTCACGGATTGTGTCGAGTTTGGCCAGAGCCTGAGCAACACCTTCGTCAGTGCTTAGTACGTCGTATACGTCTTCCTTTGCAACGCCGTCACAAAGCAGGGCCCATTCAACGTTGTTGATAGGACGCTTTTCCAAAGAGCGCTTACCAGGGAAAGTTTCTGTATCGAAAACTGCACATACGTCAGAAGGTACAGCACCATTCCACTCGGCTACGTCTGTGCGATAGCCCAGTGTTGTTGAGTAAACGATTTGTGGAATGAAGCAATCAGAGACGAGCAGGTCGCCGAAATCTTCTGACGCAGGAGTGCCGTCTGGCGCAGCAGCTAGCTGAGTGTCAGCATCGATTTCCATCGCTAAGCCTTCGTCACAAAGACGCATGGCATCAGCAGCAACAACATCTACGACGTCCCAAGTGACGTTGTTAGCTTCGTTCATGGCACGCAACTTAGCAACGGCTTCAGCTGAAGACTCGTCGTTGACAATTTCAACGCCAGTCATTTCGCTGTACGGGTTGTGATATGCCTGAAGCTGCGAGTTTGAGTAAGCGCCGCCCCAAGAGACGATGGTCATCTGGTCCGCGCAATCTTCACAGGCGGGTAGTTCATCGGCTGCTGTTGCAACCATAGCAACTGCGCTAAGTGCGAATGCACTAGCCAGTCCGGCAGTAAATTTCATTAAGGATCTCCTCTGTTGGTCCGTGTAAATCGTAACATAAGCTCAGCATGAGTCCAGTGCCAAAGCCGCACTAATACGGGGATATGGGCGGCTCATTTCACACTTGTTTGCCCTTTTGACGAGCAATGGGCCGTTTACGACAGGAACATATCGTTTGCGATCAATTCGTTAAAGAAAGTAAACCTAAGTTTTTAGGTTACCGGATCGAGTGCTTTAGCGTCTTCAGCACTCCAGCCGAGGTTGTAAGTGTTGCCTTCTACCGGAATAGTAGAGCGGCCTCCATTAGGCACCTTGACGATGAACTCGTCGTTGCCGGCCACGGCCATAACGATTCGTAAGTGATCACCCAGATAAAGAACCTCTTTAACCACTCCTTGAACCATATTGTCACGTTGCTCGGTGGGTTCAAGTTCGATCCGCTCAGGGCGCAAAGAAAGGGTAGAGCGGGACCCGACATCGCCGATATTAACCGCTTGTGATCGCACCTTAGTGCCGTCATCTAGCGTCATGGAGCAAATGTCGTTGTTGATATCGGTCACTTCCCCAGACAGTTTGTTGTTCTCGCCAATGAATTGCGCAACAAATGAATTTTGCGGGCTTTCGTAAAGGGCGTCGGGTGAGGACAGCTGCTGAATGACACCATCCTGGAATACTGCGACACGATCGGACATGGTGAGTGCTTCAGTCTGGTCGTGGGTGACGTAGACAACACTGACGCCAAGGCTTTCGTGAATGTGTTTAATCTCGTATTGCATTTGCTCACGCAGCTGCTTGTCAAGTGCACCTAGCGGTTCGTCCATCAGCACTAAGTCTGGATCAAAGACCAAGGCACGTGCAACCGCAACACGTTGCTGCTGACCGCCAGATAACTGCGCCGGACGGCGATTGCCAAAGGCACCTAACTCAACCATGTCCAAGGCGCGTTTGACTTTGGCGTCTCGTTCACTCTTGCCCATCTTGCGTATTTCAAGTGGAAACGCCAGATTTTCCGCCACACTCATATGCGGAAAGAGTGCGTAGTTTTGAAACACCATGCCGATTCCGCGTTTTCTAGGCGGTACATTATTAATAGGCTTATCGTTTAAAAATATTTCCCCGTGGGTGGCAGGTTCAAAGCCAGCGAGCATCATAAGGCAAGTGGTTTTGCCAGAACCCGAAGGCCCGAGCATCGTGACAAATTCGCCTGGTGCAATATTTAGATTGAGGTCTTTTACAACTAAAACTTCGCCGTCGTAGCTTTTTTGAACGTGTTCAAAACGAACCGCTGCGCCTCGAATACCAGACGAAGAATTTGCGTTGCTTGCTGAGCTCATAACGTGTCACTGCAGTAGTTTTTAACGACAAGATGATGGAAGGCGGGCACAGGGTTATCCAAAATATGGGAGTTGGCTGTCAAGCGCCTAGGCGACCAGTATATCCCGCCTAGAGCATTCGGAAGCAACCCCGTTTGCAAATCATCCTTTGTCAGACACTACCATATTGCGATATGGCGCTGGGTCACAATCTTCGGAATATCGCCTGACCATGGGGGACGGCGGCAATTTGGCGAGCTAACGACTTCAAGTTACATGAAGAAATTCATAACCAGTAAGGTGACGACTAAGTACAAGATTGTCATCACGCCACCGACGCGCATAAAGTCGGCCACGCTATATCCGCCGGGGCCCATAATGAGTGCATTGACCTGATTTGTCGGGATAAGGAAGGCATTTGAGGTTGAGATGGCTACTGTTAGGGCAAACATGGCGGGGTCTGCACCAATAGACACCGCGATATTCACTGCTAAAGGCACTAATAAGACAGTGGCACCAATGTTGGACATAACCAGCGTGAAAAATGTGGCCAAGCCTGCAATGACGGTTTGCATGACCCAAATAGGGACATCGCCAATAAGAACCAGTAAATGTCCGGCTATCCACAGTGCTGCACCGGATTGATCAACAGCGATGCCCAGGGGGATCAGGCACGCCAGTAGAAATACCGTTTGCAGGCTGACGGAGTTATAGGCCTCGTCAATCGTGAGAACACCAGTCAGAATCATGCCTAGTGCACCGGCGAGAAGAGAGATGGACAGCGTGTCCGTCAGCATAAAGAGCACAAGGGACAAAAAGAAAAACAATAAGGCGGGTTTTAATTTGTCGTCTCTTAAGTCTTCGTATTTTACATCGGTGGCGACAACAACGTCGCGGTTGGCTTTGAGTTTGTTGAGGTCTTTCCAGCTTGAGTGAACTACAAGCGTGTCACCGGAGTGCAGCACCGTATCGCGAAATCCGGTTTTTATTACCTGATCGGCACGGTAAATCTGCATAATATTCGTGCCGAAGTTTCGTCTTGGTTTGATATCTCCAATAGCTTTACCTACCAACGAAGAAGCGGGCGGGATAACGATTTCACCGATTCCACTGTATTGCGGGTTAAGTACTTTTGAAAAGCGGTCCGGTTCACCTCTCAGTTTCCAGTGGTACTCTTCACAGAAGGCTTCCACCTCGTCTTGATTGCCCAGTAGACCCAGGCGCGTGTTTACCCAAACAGTCTCTTCCCGGTCGGGTGGGATCTTGACGACGTCACCACTGTAGAGCGCCAGAATGAAAGGCATGTTGGGGTAGGTTTCTTCAATTTGATGAATGCTCATACCGACCATTGGACTCTCAACAGTGATTTGAGCTTCCAGCAGCTCACCGCTGATGCCGTAAAGGCTCTGGAAGTAATCATCTGTTCGGGAGGTGCGATTGGAATCAGGGTCTTGTTTGGGAAGCATGAACCTCCCGACGAGCATGAAATATAGAAGTCCGGAAAAACTCAAAGCCGCACCGATGGGCAATACTGCGAACAGGCCGAAGCTCTCCATGTGCAAACTCTCGGGCAATTGAGCGTTTGAGGAGATGATAAGGTCGTTGAGTAAGATCAGCGGACTCGACCCAATCATGGTAGCCGTGCCGCCCAGAATGATGCAGAACCCGACCGGCATGAGCAGTCTGCTCATCGGGATACCTGTGCGGGCCGAGACCCGGCTAACAACCGGCAAGAACAACGCAGCCACACCGATGTTTTGCATGAAGCTTGAGGCCAAAGCCGCGATGGCTGACATGACTGGGCTCACGCGCGCCTCGCTCTTTCCACCGATGCGTAATATGAGTTGAGCAAGGCGACCCATTAGGCCGGTTTTGTCCAGGCCGCGCCCGATGATCATTACGCCAATGATGGCAATCACAGCGTTACTGGAAAATCCCGAAAAAAGCTCGTTTAGACTCAGGATGGGGTCAATTCCAGGTACGCTGGAAACTAAGCCGAGCGTAACCATGACAATCATGGCGACGACGTCAACCCGCACCTTTGAAAAGGCGAACATATACACAGTCACAGCGAGCAGGAATAGCACGATGGCCATTTCCACTGTTAGTGTGACTGTTTCGTTCATTGTTAGAGGTCTGTGTTCGGGAAAACAGCGGGTGCGCAAGGCTTAAACGATGCGCGTAGGGAGTGTTTTGGCAAGTACCGCGCCAGTTCGATCGCAGTTATTCGCTCTGGCCTCGTGAAACTCAAAATTAGTGGTCTATAGTTTAACGGGTCTGGCCAACCTTCAGACGGTACAGCTGACGACCAGTCGGTGAATGCGGGCGGTGCCAGAACGACGCCGTAGCGGTAAAGTATGACACTCAATTTCGTGACTGATCGTCACGATTGGTTACACCGATCGGCAACTAGATGTGCCCAACCATAATTGATCAGAATTCAACCAGTTTCTAATAAAAATTCGCGGCCTCAGATGACGTTAAATAAAGGCTCACTCATGAAGGTTCGCTGACAAAAACATGAAAATACAACTTTCCAGTACCTTACCTTTCACACCCGTTCAGCTTGATGCTCGCCATGTGCAGCCGCGCCGTGCTGTCGGGCAACTCACCGGTTTTGAAGGTGAGCGTGAATATCGTGCAGCTGTGTATGAGTTTAGGCATTCAAATGATGATTCCATTCATTACCAAGTCGATCCCAACGAGCGCGTCTACCTAGATGAGTTAAGCGATGCCTCGGATGACAAAGCCCCGGGAAGATCCACCACTGTGCCTGAGTCACTAGAATGGCTCGCTCATGATGAGGGAATGAGCTACAAGCCATATTCGTTTCTGGTTATGAATGCTATGACAAAGCTCGTTGCCAATTGGGATGGTGTGGTTTATCGCACACCAAGTGGTGAACAGTTGCGAGAGACTGCCGTGAATGCGACGCTGCAGGTCATTGATGCTTGTGTCTGTAACCGCTTTGGTCTGTGGGGAATGGTAAATTTATCCGGTGACAAGCACGGCCCTCTGGGTAACACCTCAAACCGCCAGCTCGGCTGGGTCCCGCTTTAAGCGCCTGTGTTATGCGGTGGCGCTGAATACAGCGCCTGAGCCTGATGTGATATCCAACGTTAGGAATTCCATACCGATGGCAAATGTGCCTGCGTGGGAGTTTTGCTTGCAATAACGAACAATGCATATCCCATTTAACAGGTGAGTATCCAGAACGAGAATACTGCCTATTGCCATAGATTTGACGCAGTCGATCGCGCATCCAGCGATGGACATGTCTGTCATGGTGGCTTTGACGGGAGATAGCACTGGCCATTCAGTCCAGAGAGTGGCACTGACTTGGTGATCGTAACGGTATATTTTTCTAACGTCGTCGGCTGAATGTGTGTCGAATTGCTCTATCGGTGTGGAGGCAGCTTTACACTGAGCGCAACGTTTTTGCGAAGCGTAACCGATGCCGGTTGCGCGGAAGTTCGGGTGAGTTGCCCGACAGAATGGGCATTGGTTCCGTTTGGGCAGAATCGAGTGAGTGAAGTTTTCACGAGATGTTCCCGACGAAGGTGCCTTTCTATATTTTTCGGCCGAATCAGATTTCTGTTCATTGGGAGCTTCAGAGGGTTCACGATGTGTCTCCCCCGGCGAGTTTGAGTGACTATTCCAGTCAGGTTTGCCACCAGGTGCCGGTGTTTTTTCAATCAACAGTTCTTGATCGTAGGCAGCACGGGCCTCTGGATTGCACAGCGTGCTGATGGCTTCGTTGAGTAATTTTGCGGTGGACACGTCTCCACCTAAGTCAGGGTGGAGTCGCATTTTTTGCATCATAGCCCGATAGCTTGCTTTGATAACAGGCTCAGGAGCGTCCGACTGGACGTGCAATAGCTCGTAATAATTGGGTAGGCTTTCCACACCTAACTATCGGCGATTACTACCAATCTTGTTAGGTATAAAATGAGGGAAAGGGGTATATTTTGCCTAGTTTCCTCTAAATCGTGCACGATTTCAAAAAAGTGGATTTTGAATAGGCTCCATTGGGCGGCAGGTCTGTGCCAAAAACGCTAGTCGAGGCATCAGTCGAAATAATCGCATCGCAGCTTGCGGCTCCTTAATGTGCGCGTCGATTTCAACAGATCGTCGACCCTTCAAACCGTAATCCGAAGTCGCGCTTAATTCGCAAGCCGTCAACCCTTTCACAAACCGTACGTGTCCGAGCAGAGGTATCCATGTGAGACGAACCGGGTTAGTTACTCACCGTTACAGATAAACTGTCAGCAGCTGTATATCTTACGCTGAGTGCTGTTTTCGAGCGGATCGAGCAAATGAATATTAACTATAACTGGGTGGGGAGGATATTACTCCTGCCTCTGTGGATACTTTCAGCCCCTCTATGGGCAGGCGATATTTCAAGCGATGTTCGCTCTACTGAGCCCACAACGCTAAACAAGCGCGGTGGATTTTTAGAAATCGGAATTGCGGCGGCTATTGAAGAGAGGATCCAGCGGAGCCTAAATCCAGACCAGGATGGCGACTTGAGTCTTGCGGTCCGCCTGTCATTGAGTGCTGGGTATCGATACGACAGACTTTTTTTTGAAGCCAGTGAGAGTGGTTTTGATGGCTTGAATATGGGCGTTGTCTTGTGGGAAAACGATCGCTGGAGGTTTGATGCGCTCTTGGCCAATGTTGCAGGCAATTTGACTGTGGAAAGTGACGAGCCGCCCCCTCCAACAACCGAGGCCGAGCGGAATCGAGCCATCATTGAGCGCGATAGCTTTTACGTCGCTGCCGGTGGACGACTATCAGGCTATTTTGGCAATACGCTTATTCAGTTTAGGCTTGTGTCGGATTGGTACGACGACAATGGCTTATTAGGCAGTGCAAGGGTGGGCCGTAACTGGCAGCTGGGGAACTGGAATATTCAAGCTGTGGCAGGAATGCGTTATAACTCTAGCCAATTTAATAACTATTTATATGGAATTACATCAGAAGAAGCATCTGAGCGGTTTCCAGAATTTACGACTAAGCATGCCTGGATATCCGAAGTAGAACTCGGTGCAAGCTTACCGTTAAAAGAAAACTGGGTGTATTCATCAAGGCTTAGGTTTCGTCACTATCCGGGTTCGGTTACCGATAGTCCTCTGGTTATAGATGGCGGTGACGTCATCTTAACGACTGCTATCCACTACGTTTTCTAGGTCTTGATTCGCAGAGATGCTTAGATTGTTTTCCGTGTTCTTGAAATCGTGCGCACTGGCTTTGTTGCTTGTGGCAAGCGCGTCGAACGCAGACGAAAAATTGAAAGCTTTAACCTTGCTCGCTAAACCGACCTCATGTGTTGCGCTTCACCGGGGGCAGATGTGCTTTCAAGAAATCCGATTCACCTGGGAATCGGATTCGTCTAATTCCTACTGCTTATATCAAAATGGTATTGAGACAGCTTTGTATTGTTCTCGGTCGGCGAAAAATTCTTATATTCATAAGTATGCCTCTGAATCGTTTCAGACGTTTTCTTTGTTGGAAGCAGACTCTGGAATTACTCTGTCTACGGTAAAAATCAATACAGCCTGGGTTTACCGAACAGGGCGTCGAAGCTCAAGTGGCTGGAGGTTGTTCTAACTGATGTCAGACTCAATGGAAGATCAACAGCACATAATGGTAGTCGAGGATGATGCCTCACTGGCGCGTTGGATGGCCGATTACCTAGAAATGCATGATTTTACGGTGACAGTGGCGAATCAGGGAGATATCGCCGTTGACATGATAAAATCTGATAGGCCCAATGCCGTTGTACTCGATTTAAATCTTCCCATGTTAGATGGCTTGGAAGTGTGTCGACAAGTACGCGATTTTTACGATAAGCCTATTGTCATGCTCACTGCGCGCGATACCGATTCCGATGAAGTAACTGGGTTGGATACAGGTGCCGATGATTACCTGACAAAGCCGATAAAGCCCAGTATTTTATTAGCGCGTTTACGCGCATTGCTGAGAAGAAGTGAAAAAGTGCTTGGTGATTCGCGTATTCTCATAGGTGGGCTAAGTATCGACTCAGATTCCCGAACAGTGCTTCTAAATGATGAGGTTGTTGCCTTATCGTCTCATGAATTTGATGTGTTGCACTTGCTAGCCAGCAATGTGGGTAAACCGCTCAGTCGTGAGGCGCTCATAGAGCGCATAAGGGGTATCGAATACGATGGGTTTGACCGCTCTGTTGATATTTGCGTGTCCAGGTTAAGGCGCAAACTCAAAGATGATGCTCAGCTCCCTCGACGGATAAAAACACTGCGTGGTGTTGGATACCTTTTAGCCTCAGATGCCTGGTAGTCTAATTTCATGAGGCGTCTGGGAATATCACTGCTGGTCGCTGTTCTTATC
Source organism: Granulosicoccus sp. (assembly GCA_045110515.1). Lineage (GTDB taxonomy): Bacteria > Pseudomonadota > Gammaproteobacteria > Granulosicoccales > Granulosicoccaceae > Granulosicoccus. Next base: position 53,368 of record JBGCGD010000005.1, read on the forward strand.
TCTATCATTGTTGCTGGGTGGGCAATTGATAAGCTGTTTATTACCCTTGACGCTCCAGATCAAACACTGGAAACAGCTGCGGTTATAGGCAAGCAGTTGGCGAATCAACTTGACAAGGCAGATATTCTAGCCACTCCCACAAGCTTGAATGAGAACACGCTTGGCTACGAATTTGTACTTTCAGAAAAAGACGAGATAGTTTTACCGGATGCATTGAATGTGCTTTTAGAGTCTGGTGAGCGACTAACGCTTGAGTCAGAACAAAATATAGCGCTATATTTTTTGTTGCCCGAAACACAGAAGATTCTCAGTATCGCCATACCTAAAGTTGCCAATACACAACTGCGTTTATTGCTGACTCTATTGTTTTATGCCGCTATTGCGTTTCTCTTATTGCTTTGGCTTTACCCACTAGTTCGTCGTCTGCATCGATTGGCGAGAGCTGCGGGTCGCTTCGGAGAGGGAGAGCTTGATCAGCGCATATCTACCCATAAAAGAAGCCAGTTGTATGATATCGAGTCTGAGTTTAACAAGATGGCTCAACGCATCCAGGATTTAGTCGGCGACAACAAGCTACTCAGTAGCGCAGTTTCTCACGATCTTAAAACTCCCTTAGCCAGACTGCGCTTCGGGATAGATTCTTTGTCTGAGCAAATAAGTGAGCCGAAACAGACAAGCTATCTTGAACGGATCAGTGACGATTTGACTCAGATGGAAGAGTTAGTCGATGTGCTTTTGGAATTTGCGAAATTAGATCAGCGCCTGTCAGATATCCCATTAGGAGAAGTCTCCTTGCAAGAGCTTGCAGCCGAATGCATTGAAACTCACCAAGTGCATGGTCAGCATCAGTTTCTATTAAACGTTTCTGTGACTATACCTAACGTTATAGGGGAGTCGCGCTATATCCAAATGATGCTGAACAACATTCTAAGTAATGCCCTAAAGTTTGCACAAACGCAAATTCATATCAGTATCGAACACCGTAGAGGTTCTGTGCATTTGCAGGTTGAGGATGACGGTCCGGGGTTTGAGGGAGATGCGCCGATGCAATGGCTGAAGCCATTTGCTAAAAGTGATCCAAGAGCTGCCAGCTTGCCGGTTCAGAGCCATGGCATGGGGCTGGCCATCGTGCATAGAATTGCCCTATGCCACGATATTGAAATCCATTTAGACAGAAGCAAAAATTTAGGGGGAGCGTGCGTGAAGCTTGTCTTTCGCACACACTCCTAACGATCTCTATTGAGAGATTGCGGGTTGTGTGCTTAGGTCTGTTGGACGTGTGTCGGGAGACTTTCCATCCATAACACCTGTGCTTTCCCCAGTGTAGAGAGCGCTGTCTTGTAGCACGATAATATCGTAACGGGTGCTCAGCACACTAACTGCTGCTAACTGTTGCTGTTGCGCAAGGGTGGGGACCTGTGTATCGAGTGTTACTTTGTTAACAGTGATGTCGATAAAATCTGCTTCGCCACGACTGGTATCCACTGTGCCGCCGGGAAATTCCAGAGAGACTTCCATGACTGTTTGCGATGGCACTGCCGGTACAGTACAACCCTTATCTGTATAGTTAAAGGTTGTAATTTTGCCCTGGTTACCGTCAATAGTTGTGACGGTTACTGAGGTATTAGAGATAGGTGCGAAAACGGAGACGCCACAAAATGTTTGATACGTCCCATCGTATTTCGTAAGAGTTGTCGTTTGTTCATCCTCCAGAGCACCCGTCGAAACGATTGAGGTGGAGCCGGAGCCACACGCACTCAATACCAAAGGGAAAATGATTGCAGCAACAATATTGCGATTCATGTGCCTGACATCTCGTGAATTTGAGCGATAACAATTTTAAGATTGGTTCTAGCCCCTAACTTCGATGTGCCGATTCACACGTGTATAGGAAACCAAAACCGTACATTAAGGATGATTATTACCTTGCTGTTTCGGGGCCATTTCCGCCTCGCAGTTAACCTGTGGACGTTATATGTGGGCATCGGACACCCTTAAGCCTTGCTGGCACTGATTAGAAAGGCGTTTGACAAGAGTCAGGGAATGGCTTGATTTGCGTTTGAAATGCAGGCATTCTCGAAGGAAGAATAATTAGAATTCACCGTTCACCACACCACGGAGTGAGTTATATGAAGAAGTCTCGTCTACTGTTTTTGGCACCCTTTGTAGTCGCCGGTAGTGTTAGTTCACCGTTACACGCTGCCGAAAAATTAACTTATTACTGCAGTGCTCAAGAGGACTGGTGCCAGATAATGGCAACGGGATTCGAAGAGGCCACTGGTATTAAAGTAAGCATGACCAGAAAGAGTTCTGGTGAAACGCTTGCTCAAATTAAGGCCGAGTCCAGTAATCCTAAAGGGGATATCTGGTGGGGCGGTACTGGCGATCCTCACCTGCAAGCAGCCGAAGAGGGTTTAACTGATGCCTATGAATCGCCGTTGAATGGGGAGCAAAATGATTGGGCTATTAAGCAGGCTGCCTCCGCAGATTTTAAGACCATGGGAATCTACTCGGGTGCCTTGGGTTATGGCTATAACGAAGACGTCCTAAAAGCTAATAATCTACCGATTCCTGCATGTTGGGCCGACCTTCTCAAGCCTGAATACAAAGGCCATGTGCAGATGGCTAATCCAAACTCATCGGGCACGGCTTACACCACTCTGGCTACCATCGTGCAGCTTTTTGGTGAAGATGAAGGTTTCGAGTTCATGAAAGGGCTACATAAGAATATCAATCAGTACACCAAATCAGGGTCAGCACCTATCAAGGCAGCCGCACGTGGAGAAAACACGATTGGTATCGTGTTCATGCACGATGCTGTGAAGCAGGCTGCATCCGGATTCCCCATTAAAGTTGTGGCTCCGTGTGAAGGTACTGGCTATGAGATTGGTGGCATGAGTTTAATTAAGGACAGCCGCAACCCAGAAAATGCTAAGAAGTTTTTTGATTGGGCGCTCAGTGCGGAGGTGCAAACCCGTGCGCTGGAAGTGAAAGCGTTTCAGGTGATGTCAAACAAGAATGCAACCAGTTCGCCAATGGCGCCTGACCTTGCGTCTATTAAGTTGATTGACTACGACTTTAAAAAATATGGATCTTCAGCAGAGCGCAAGCGTCTACTGAAAAAGTGGGACGATGAAGTTTCAGTTCTACCTCAATAATTAAATATTATTTCCATACTTAATAAACAAGGCTGATACATGAACAAGAGCACGTGGTGGTGGCTTGTTCTAGGCCTAATCGGATTCTGCATACTGCCTTGGTATGTGCAAGAAGACGGTTTTTGGGGATTCGAATGGCTAGTCGATGGCTATCCATTCGATCCCGATTATGCACCGGGACTGTTCCTTATATTGCAAGGGGAAAAGCTCTGGCTTGCACCCATTACTGTGTGGCTACTGCTGCCAATCGTTACGCTGGGTTTCTCCGGTCGCTCCGATCGGTACGCGGCCAATGTGTTGTTGCTCACAGGGCTATTGGGCCTGTCATGGTTAGCGATCCAAGGCTACTCTATCGGATTGCGAGGTTGGAACTACGAAGCCTTAACGGCGTTGTTCGGCCCCCTTGACGATCGCCAATTCGGCATGGGGTCCGGGGCATTGCTAGTCGCCGCATCTTTCTTATTTCTTCTGACCACGGGTATTGCCGGTCGCGGTGCGGTAAACGGCGATATTTTTGTGGTTGGCGCGATCGGGCTGATCATAGCCATGGTCACCGTCTTCATTTTCTTCCCCATCGTTCAAATGTTGTCTAGTGCTTTGCGTGACAACGATGGTGTCTACTCTTTGGGTATATTTGCTTCCAAATTTTTTGATAATAAAATATGGGGGTTGAGTTGTATTCAGGGTGGTACGCGCTGTGGAGTGGCTTGGAATTCCCTGTTTTTAGCTATTCTTGTTGGATTCTCGACTACGGCGTTAGGGTTGGCGTTTGCCTTGGTGGCAACTCGTTCCGGTTTCAGATACGGCAAAATGCTGCGGGCACTAACGGTACTGCCCATCATTACCCCGCCTTTTGTTATTGGTCTGGCCATCATTTTGTTGTTCGGACTCTCAGGGAGTATCACGCAGTTTGTCGCTGATCTTTTCGATTTGCAGCCAACGCGTTGGATTTATGGCTTGCCGGGTATCTATATCGCCCAGATGCTGTCTTTTACGCCCATCGCCTTCCTCGTGCTCATTGGCGTTGTTGAGGGTGTCAGTCCCTCTATGGAAGAGGCGGCACAAACGTTAAGGGCGTCCAAGTGGCAGACGTTTCGCACAGTTTCTCTGCCGCTTATGAGGCCGGGTTTGGCTAATGCGTTTTTGTTAGGATTTATCGAAAGCATGGCTGACTTTGGTAACCCTCTGGTGTTAGGGGGCAACTATGATGTCTTGTCCACCGAAATATTCTTTGCCATTGTGGGTGCGCAGAACGATCAAGGAAAAGCTGCAGTTCTAGCAATTGCCTTGTTGATATTCACGTTAACGGCGTTTTATGCCCAACGACGCTGGTTGGGTAATAAGTCTTACACAACCAAAACGGGTAAGGGTGATGGTGGTATGCATGTTCTGTTACCCAAAAGGATATTGATGCCTTGTTACTTCATCGTCCTGACTTGGGGTACGTTTACGATCACTGTCTATGGAATGATCCTTTACGGCGGGTTTGTTGAGACTTGGGGGCTGAACAACACCCTTACGTTTAAACACTACATAACCGCCTTCGGTATTGGGTTTAATGACTTTGGCCTTCACTTCAAGGGCGCTGCATGGGACTCTTTCTGGACGACGCTCAAAATTGCAGCGACGGCTGCACCGTTAACTGCCATTGTCGGATTATTAACGGCCTGGTTGTTAGTCCGGCAAAACTTCGCAGGCAAACAGGCATTTGAGTTTGGCACCATGCTGAGTTTTGCTATCCCGGGCACGGTTATCGGTGTGAGTTATATTCTCGCGTTTAATGTGCCTCCCATAGAGTTGACGGGTACAGGCGCTATTCTCGTTATCAGTTTTATCTTTCGCAACATGCCTGTTGGGGTTAGGGCAGGGATCGCCTCAATGTCTCAAATAGATAAAAGCCTTGATGAAGCATCGTTGACCTTGGGGGCGAATACTTGGAGAACGTTCACGAGAATAATCTTACCTTTAATGCGGCCAGCTATTTTGGCAGCGCTGGTGTTCAGTTTTGTTCGGGCTATGACAGCGATCAGTGCCGTTATCTTCTTGGTGAGTGCGGAGTACAACATGGCCACGAGCTACATTATTGGACGGGTTGAGAACAATGACTACGGCATCGCAATCGCATATTCCTCCGTCCTTATAGTTGTCATGCTCACTGTGGTTGCACTCATGCAGCTATTAGTGGGGCGGGCGAATACTCGCCGCAGACTTTCCCAGTCTGGATCAAACGGTTAATCCCGGAAACGCTATGAGTCAAACCCAATTCGGAAGTAAGGCTGCATCGGTTGAGTTTCAGCATGTCAATAAAATTTATGGCAAAACTGTCACCGCGGTGGACGATGTATCGCTACAGGTAGATGCTGGTGAACTTGTCACCTTGTTAGGACCTTCGGGGTGCGGAAAGACAACAACACTTCGAATGATCGCTGGTTTGGAGATGGCTAGTAGTGGAACCATCAAAATCGGTGATACGGATGTTACCAATGTGCCTGCAACCGATCGCGACGTATCTATGGTTTTCCAGTCTTATGCACTGTTTCCGCACATGACGGTTTTGGAGAACGTCTCGTACGGGCTGCGAATTTCTAAAATGAAGAAATCGGAGATTGTAGATCGTGCGCAGTCTGGTCTCGAGTTGGTAGGGTTGGCTGGCTATGGGGCCAGGTTACCCAGCGAACTATCAGGTGGGCAGCAGCAACGTGTCGCTGTCGCTAGAGCACTAGTGCTGGAGCCGCAGGTTCTACTCTTTGATGAACCACTCTCCAATCTTGATGCAAAGCTGCGCAGACAAGTCAGAGAGGATATCCGAGAGATTCAAACTAAATTGGGGTTAACCGTCGTGTATGTGACACATGATCAAGAAGAGGCATTAGCCGTGTCTGATCGAATCATTGTTATGAACAATGCTGTCATTGCACAAATTGGTGCGCCGCGAGAACTGTATGCCCAGCCTGTCAATGAGTTTGTCGCAGACTTTATCGGTGAAGCAAATTTATTTGATGCGAAAATTTTAGAGGTAGATGGTTCTACGGCAAAGGTCGACATTGGCGGCATGCTGCTTGATATGGATGCTAATGGAAACACCCAGGGGAATGCTCGCTTGGCGGTGCGCCCACAAGCCATAAGCCTACATGATTCCGGAGCACCCAACAGTTTGGCCGGTGTTGTATTAAAAGCATCGTATGCCGGAAGTCACATGGAATATCAAGTTGATACAGCTGCCGGCCAAATTTTCGTTGTCTCTGATGCGGATACCGACCGCTCTGCTGGAGATCACATCTGCTTAACGTTTAGAGCTAAAGGCCCGGTGCTGTTACCACCAGTATGAGCGTCCTATAAACATGTAACTAAGCACTATCCCAAAACCTTATTGATGGATTTTGCGGTTGCGTCAACGATGATATCCGCTTCGCTTTTGCTGAGGCAAAAAGGAGGCGCAAACCCCAGGATGTCACCTTGCGGCATTGCTCGGGCAATGACACCTTTGTTAAGCATTGCCGCAACGACTGATGGGCCTATCTTCTGACTGACATCAAAAAAGGTCAGATTCTCTTTGTCCTTTACTAGTTCTACCGCGCACAACATACCTTCGCCTCTAACGTCTCCAACATTGGGGTGGTCGTTTAAAGCAGAGCGCATGGCATCATTAAGGTATTTTCCAGTTTCTCCAGCGTTATTTACTAAATTTAGTGAATCGATAAGTTGCAAATTTGCAACGCCTGCCGCTGCGCAGATAGGATGCGCAGAATATGTCCAGCCATGCCCGATGGGGCCGTACATATCGGTTCCTTCCACAAGGACCTTCCACATTTTTTCAGACACAATTGATCCTGATAGTGGAGCGTAGGCTGATGTGAGGCCTTTAGCGATAGTTATTAAATCAGGTTCCATGTCATAGTGTGTAGAGCCAAACATGCTGCCTAGTCGGCCAAACCCGGTAACTACTTCATCTGCGATAAGCAGTATGTCGTGTTTGTTAAGTACTGCTTGAATCGCTTTCCAATAACCTTTGGGCGGGGGTACGATTCCACCCGTACCCAAAACAGGTTCACCAATGAATGCGGCAATGGTATCCGCACCTTCGCGCTGTATGAGATCTTCCAGTTGCTGTGCGCAGAAAGCAGAGAACGCCTCTTCGCTCATTGATCTATCTTGACGATGATAGTAGTAGGGAGCTTCGGTATGTAAAACCTGCGAAAACGGCAGATCGAACTTTTTATGGAAAAGTTCCAAGCCTGTTAGCGAACCGGTCATCAGACCAGAGCCGTGGTAACCCCTCCAGCGGGAAATGATCTTCTTTTTTTCGGGTCTGTTTAATACGTTGTTGTAGTACCAAACAAGTTTAATATTGGTCTCGTTGGCGTCTGAACCCGACAACCCGAAGTACACACGGCTCATAGAGTCTGGGGCACGGTCGATAATCATCTTAGACAAGGTAATCGAGGCTTCGGTACCGTGCCCGACATACGAGTGGTAGTAGCTTAATTCCTTTGCCTGCTCAGCAATCGCATCTGATATTTCTTGCCTGCCATAGCCTGCGTTTACACAATATAAACCAGCGAATGCGTCAAGAAACGCTTTTTCATCTCGGTCGCGAATGTAAACACCTTCGCCACCTGTAATAATTCGACTACCGATTTCTCCGCGAGCAAACTGGCCCAGATGCGTTGACGCATGGAAAAAATTATCCTGATCCCATTGGCTGAGCTGATCGTTTTTGAGCATTGAGCGAGTTCCTTACAAGTTTGGCTTAGACCTGACGGGTGTTAGTGAATTTCGTCGGTATTTGCCGAAATGGTACCAGACACAACGGCATAGAATGCTCGTGCGTGCTGTAAGTAAATTTTGCTAGCCATTGAAGTTGAAGGGCTTGCCGGTACAATGAGTTCAAGCTCACACATCTGTAGAGAAGCCATGAAAGAGGCAGTAATTGTATCGACCGCTCGTACACCTATCGGTATGGCCTATAGGGGTGCATTGAATTACATTAAGTCCCCCACGATGGCGGCTCATGCCATATCCCATGCAGTGAGTCGAGCGGGTGTTGATCATGCAGAAATTGAAGATGTGGTCTTAGGTTCAGTGCTGACGGCCGGTACTGCTGGAATGAATATCGCGCGATTGTCGAGTTTGGCTGCCGGACTGCCGGTTAGCGTATCCGCGCAAACTATAGACAGGCAATGCTCGTCAGGATTAATGGCGATAGCCACGGCGGCCAAGCAAATAATGATTGACGGACAAGACGTGGTCGTTGCCGGTGGCCAGGAAAATATTTCAGCGGTTCAGAGTAACTATATGCAGTGGGCCTCCGATGAACGAGACCCCAACGTACTTGCATATCAGGAACACGCTTATATGCCTATGTTGCAGACAGCGGAGACAGTGGTCAGTCGCTATGCCATTAGCCGTGAGGCACAAGACGAATATGCCGTCGTGTCGCAATCTCGTACTGCAGAAGCACAAGCCAGAGGTGCGTTTGATGATGAAATCGTTCCGATTAGCGCAACGAAAGTCATTAAAAATAAAGAGACCGGTGAAACATCCTTAGAAGAGATCACACTAACTAAAGATGAAGGTAACCGTCCTTCAACCACATTAGAGACACTCGCAGGATTGAAACCGGTTATTGAGGGTGGAATGGTGACGGCCGGTAATGCAAGTCAGCTATCAGATGGAGCATCGGCTTGCGTTTTAATGGAAGCGCAGCTTGCTTCTAAACGTGGACTTAGCCCGCTAGGAATATATCGTGGTATGGCTGTAGCGGGAAATGCGCCTGATGAAATGGGAATTGGGCCCATCCTAGCCATACCTAAGCTATTAAAAAACCATGGTTTGTCCATTAATGATATTGGCCTTTGGGAGCTAAATGAAGCGTTTGCCTGTCAGGTTTTATATTGTCGTGATCACTTGGATATAGACCCGGACATCTACAATGTGAATGGTGGTGCAATATCAATTGGACATCCGTACGGAATGACGGGGGCACGGCAGGTAGGTCATGCGCTTATCGAAGGTAAGCGACGTGGTGTAAAGTACGTCGTTGTTTCAATGTGTGTTGGCGGCGGTATGGGCGCTGCCGGTTTGTTTGAAGTCGCGTAGATTGATTCATTCGCTGACATCGAAAGTTTGCCTTTAATCGATTGCGCTCTGCACAGTATACAATTCGCATAGCTAAAAAAAATATGACTAACACAACTCCATCAGATCAAGACGACCCAATGATGCGCCCGAGGTATGTTGGCGTTCCGACGTTTTTCCGGGCTCCGCTCAAAGAGAACCTGGAAGATGTTGATATCGGAATCATCGGGGTTCCATTCGACGGTGGCGTAACAAGCCGGCCCGGTGCACGGCACGGACCCAGAGAGGTCCGCAATTTATCTACCATGGTTCGTATGATTAATCAGGCCACAGGTGTCGCGCCGCATCAGCTTTGCAAAGTAGCCGATGTCGGTGATGCCTGGGTGCCGTCGCCGTTTGAACTCACGGGCAGCCACAAGAGTATTCAAGATTTTTTCGAGCGAGTCTGTGCCCGCAACATTATGCCGTTAGCAGTGGGGGGGGATCATTCGATTAGCCTGCCGATTTTACGAGCAGTCGCGGCTGAGCAGCCCGTCGGCATGATTCATATCGATGCACACTGTGATACTGGTGATGACTACATGGGCTCACGCTTTCATCATGGCGCACCGTTTAGTCGTGCAGTAGAAGAGGGGCTGCTTGATCCAAAGCGAACAGTCCAGATAGGTATTCGCGGATCAATAAACGATCGTAACTTATGGAAATTCAGTCATGACAGTGGCATGCGAGTTATCTACATGGAAGAGTTCTATCGGCTCGGTATCGATGCTGTTATTGCAGAAGCCCGGCGAGTAGTTGGCGATGGGCCAACCTATATCAGTTTTGATATCGACAGTTTAGACCCCGCTTTTGCACCGGGTACCGGTACGCCTGAAATTGGCGGGCTTACGAGTCTAGAAGCGCAGATGCTAATCAGGGGTTGCCGGGGCTTGCACTGTGTAGGTGCGGACTTAGTCGAAGTATCCCCCGCGTTTGATGCTGCTGGAAACACATCGTTGGCAGGTGCAAATCTTTTGTTTGAACTGCTTTGCGTATTAAGTGAGGCAAAGCACGCACAACAGTAAAAGGCATCGTCATGGAGCGATATGCTCCGTGAAAGTTCATAGAGTTTGCATTCGTTGTCAAACTTCTGTCTTTACTTGCTGAGTTGTCACTTTATTTTGCATCTGCGTCGTTGGAAATCTCATAATCGCACTTGAGGCTGGATGTTTAGCCTGTGAGACAGTAGGATCGTGGGGAGGTTAGAAAGTCTGAGCTCGAATCAGAGCCTCTTTTTTACACTTTAAAGTTGTACTACTGGAGAATAAAATGCGTTCGAAAAAACTACTAGCGATAAGCTGCGCTACTGCCATGTCGGCATACGGTGCGGTCGCTCAAGCTGCCGATGTTGTCATCGGTGTGCCTAACTGGCCTTCTGTTTTGGTAACAGCCCACGTGCTTAAAGTTGCCATGGAAAACAACCTGGGTTTAGAAGTTGAACTACAGAACGGCACAAACCCCGTTGTATTCGAAGCGATGGATTCAGGTTCTATGCATGTGCATCCTGAAGTCTGGTTGCCTAATCAAACTAACTTGAACAACACCTACGTTGGTGAAAAGAAAACTGTACGCATGAACCCTAATGGCGTTGCAGGTGATCAAGCAATGTGTGTTACTGCGGGTACAGCTGAAAGAACCGGTATTGAAAACCTTAGCGATCTAACCGACCCTGAAATGGCCAAGAACTTCGATACTGATGGCGATGGCATGGGTGAAATCTGGATTGGTGCAGCAGGCTGGGCGTCAACGAATGTAGAAAAAGTTCGCGCCAAATCATATGGCTACGATGCCACTATGACATTGAAAGAAATGGACGAGACTCTAGCACTTGCAGAAGTTGATGCCGCTGTTGCTAAAGACGAGAACATCGCTTTCTTCTGCTACACACCGCATCACATGTTTGCACTGCACGAGCTGGTAATTCTTAAAGAGCCTGCGCATGACGCAGCAGCTTGGAATGTTATCCAGCCTACAGACGATCCTGAGTGGCTGAGTAAGTCAGAAGCCGGTGTTGCGTGGAGCACTGCGTACTTGCACATTCACTATGCTGCATCACTGGAAACTGATCAGCCAGAAGCCGCTGCGATGCTCTCTAAAGTGTCTCTAGACACTGATGTTGTATCTGCAATGACTTATGCATTGGTTGTCGACAAGCAAGATCCAGCTGAGTTTGCTGCTAAGTGGGTTGAAGACAACGCTGAAACTGTTGATAGCTGGTTACAGTAAAACCCTCTGTTAGATTAAGTCCGTTGCGCGCAGCCTCCATTTAGAGGCTGCGTCGCTAAAACTCTTAACACCACGCCAGCTTAAGGAAGTGCATCTCCTATGACTGATAACGTTATCGTATTGGAAAACGTTTGGAAAATTTTTGGGGAGCGTGCCGATGAAGCGCTTCATGCAATCAAAACACGAGGGTTGGGTAAGCCTGAAGTGTTAGAAGAGTTTGCCTGCGTTGTCGGAATAGCCGATTGCTCATTTGAAGTAAAACGTGGAGAGATTTTTTGTGTAATGGGGCTGTCTGGATCCGGTAAATCTACGATGGTCCGACACCTTAATCGCCTGATAGAACCCACAGCAGGCTCTATCCACATGCTCGGAAAAGATGTACTTGCCATGGGCGCTTCCGAGTTGCGCGAGTTGCGTGCACGTCATATTGGAATGGTTTTCCAACACATGGCCTTGTTACCGCACCGCACCGTTCGTGACAACGTCGGTTTCCCACTACAGGTTCGAGGCGAACCGAAATCGCGTCGTTGGGAAGTGTCTCAACAGTGTCTCAACCGGGTAAACCTGGACGGCTACGAAGATCGATTCCCTAGCGAACTCTCCGGGGGGATGCAACAACGGGTGGGGCTTGCACGTGCGTTAGCCTCTGACCCGGAAGTCCTTTTGATGGACGAACCTTTCTCCGCGCTTGATCCATTAATTCGTCGTCAGTTGCAAGATCAATTCATGGCGCTTTCTGCCGAGATGAATAAGACCACCGTATTTATTACGCATGATTTAGACGAAGCGATTCGCATTGGGGATCGCATCGCCATTATGAAGGACGGCCGCATTGTACAAATAGGTACACCGGAAGAAATCGTGACTCAGCCAGCAGATCAATATGTTGCCGATTTTGTAGAGGGGATTTCAAAACTCAAATTGGTGTTTGCGCATTCGATTATGGAGCCCATTGCCGATTTCGAACCGCGTAGCACTGATGATTTGTCGATGAGTCCGCGAGCCCACCACGGTACCGATTTAGATACCCTCATCGATGTATCGACAACATCCGAGCAGCCCATCGTTATCACCGATGATGACGAGAAAGATATTGGTGTTGTTACCCGAGCAACGTTGTTAAAAGGCATTAAGGGAGGCAAAGCATGAGTACCGATACGGGTTTAGAGCTAGGACCGCGTTCTCTGGATGCCTCAATAGGTGAATTCACAAAAGAGAACACGCCTTACTACACAGCAGCATTTACGAAAATTCAGGATGCAACAACTTTTGCGTTCACGTGGAACATGGCTGCCGCAGCGCTGGGCCCCATATGGGCTGCATTCCGCGGTGTTTGGGGTTTCTTCTGGACGTTTCTCGTACTGGAGTTATTTGCATTTGTTCAAATAGGCCGGGGTTTATGGGGCGAACTAGGCGCGGATCAATTAGCGCGCTTTGAAAAACTCTCAGAGAATATTGCCAAACGAGAAGCTCAGGCAAAGGAACTACTGGCAGCAGGTGATGCAGCTGGAGCCGCTGCTAAACAAAAAATAGCGGACAACTTGTCGCGTGTTGCTCAGTCTGCACAAGAGCAAGCAGAGGCGGCAGGAGCAGAAGCGACCTCTATTTTATTGACCGGTTTAGTTTTACTGATTGCTGTGAAATTGTTGGAAGGTTTATACGCCAACATAGCCTATGAAAAACAGTATCTGACGTGGCGAGCGAAACCTGCCAGTGTCTCTTCAGGAACAAGCAGGGCTGGTCTTTGGTTTGGCGGTCTGATGTTGGTGGCCATTTGGCCGTTAACGCTTTTTAGGTTCACTGTCTCCGACCCTGATGGAAAACTTGCATCTTTAACCAATGGTTTTCTTGGCGACAAGATTCCATTAACCGAATTTCCCATTGGGCGCGAATACCTAGCCAAGTTTGCGAAGAGTGGAGATGCGGGCTTCGATTGGCTGGCTTTGCACTTCAGTGATGTGTTTGATGGTATTACGGCTGGAATACGCTCAGTACTAGATGGTTTGGAAATCGTGCTGATCGATACACCGTGGCCGGTAGTCATGATCGTCATCGTCGTCATGGCTTTTCGCCTAGCGGGCCCGAGAGTTGCGATATTTACGGCTGCATCACTGCTTTATTTGGCATTTATGGGATTATGGGAAATGTCCATGATCACAGTTGCTCTTATCGGTGCGGGCGCATTCCTGTGTATTATCATCGGTATACCATTGGGAATCTGGTTTGGTAAATCGCGACGGGCTTACGCCATCGCTGAGCCTGTCCTCGATTTTATGCAGACGATGCCTGCGTTTGTCTACCTCATACCTATCATCGCGTTTTTCGGTACAGGAAAGCCACCCGGTGTTCTGGCCACATTGATCTTCGCAATGCCCCCTGTCATACGACTGACCGCGTTGGGAATGAAAGGTGTTCCAGAGTCGACCAAAGAGGCTGCAGTTGCCTTTGGTTGTTCCAAATGGCAATTGCTAAAAAACGTTGAACTCCCCTTAGCGCTCCCGTCCATCATGACTGGCGTCAACCAGACTATTCTTATGTCTTTGAGCATGGTGGTTATTGCCTCTCTAATCGGTGCAGAAGGTTTGGGTGCACTGATACTTGAAGCATTGCAATACGCGGCCAAAGGGCAAGGCCTACTGGGCGGGCTAGCCATACTGTTATGCGCCATGGTTATAGACCGAATTGCGCAAGGTATGTATCGCCGTAAAGTAGAAGGGCAATAATCGTTTTAAGCCCGCGGAGTATTTATTACTCTGCGGGCTTTCTATTGCAAACTAGCAGTGCTAGCGACTCACTTGGCTTACGATTTGGTGGCTACATTCTCTGCCATCATTGAAATCATCTCAAACATGACCGCTGCGGCTGTTAATGCCGTTATCTGATTGGGGCTGTCTTTTGTCGGCATCATGCATACGACATCGCCGCCAATGATGTTCATACCTCTAACGGCATGCAGCAATTCAATGGCTTGATCAATATCAAAGCCTTTTGCGCCTGCCTCTAAGTTGGATACACCGGGTGCTATGGTTGGGTCGAGGCAGTCTAGATCAAAAGTAATGTACACAGGCTTGCCGGCCATGACCTCTTTGATTTGATTAACAACATCGAGCGCACCACGCTTGCGATAATCCTTCATGGTGACCACGTTGTATCCATACTCATAAGAGGGCTCTAACCAGTCAAGGGTGCGAGCGTGACCCCGAAGCCCAATTTGCATTGAGTGTTTCGGATCAACCAATCCTGCGTCTGCCAGGTATGCTCCCCAGTGGGCGGCAGATTTTTTTGCGCCCAAAAAGTGATCAACTTTTGTGAATACATCCGTGTGTGCATCTAAATGTAAAAAGCAGACAGGCTCTCCACCGCTGATATTGCCGTTTCCTAAAGCTTGCACAATGCCACCTGTTATTGAGTGGTCTCCGCCAATGGAAACGGGGCGGGCACCATGGCGGTCAATTGCAGTATAGAAGTCGGTAATTTGTTGAATACAGTCTTCATTATCATTAGCGCGTGGAAAAGGTACGTCACCAACGTCTACGATTTTTGCCGCATTCCACGGATCCAGTTCGAAGTCTTGGTGCATCCGTCTTTGAACGCTGGATACGTTTCGTAACGCTCTGGGCCCCAGATGTTGGTCGCGCTCTGTGGTGCCATTGCCAGCGGAGTGAGGTACGCCGACTAACGAAATGTCCGCACCTTCAGCAGACTCGTTGGGACATCTAAACATGGTTGGGATACCCCACCAGTAAAGATTTTCCATCATTGAATTCAAATGAGGATCAGACATAGATATTCCTTAAGATAATGGTGTTAGTTTGGGCTGTGTGTGCTTCAATTTGTGGCTGCTTCGGTTTGGTCGATACGGTATACCACGTGTTTACACAACTCATGGTCTTGTGCAATTCGCGGATGTTCGAAAATTACCGATGTTGCTTTCATACCGATCTTTTTCATCACGGCAATAGACGGTAAATTGCAAAGTGAGGTAAACGAAATAATTTCAGGGAAGTTGAATCGACTGAAACCAAGTGATAACGCACACTTGGCTGCCTCGCTTGCATGGCCCAGACCCCAGTGCGCCTTTGCCAATCGCCAACCTATTTCTATTCTGCCGGCGCATGGATGCCAGGATGCGGGTTCAGAAAAACCCACGAATCCAATAAATTCTTGAGTATCTTTTCGCTCGACGGCCCACGATCCCCAGCCGTGTTCGTCTATGTGTTCGATATTAGCGTCGACAAACGAATCAGACTCAGTACGAGAGAAGTACCGGGGGAAATATCGCATCACTGTCGGGTCGTTATTTAAAGCTGCGAAAGCATCTCTGTCGTGGTCTTTCCATTGGCGAAGAATTAATCGCTCAGTTGTCAGAACGTTGCACATAGGTACTTTCCTGATCAGCCACCGCTTAGAGAATTAAGTTTGACAAAAACAATGAATGGCGTATCGAGCTATTTCAAACTTTATCGTGTTATGAAAATATTCCCGGTAACGGGAACACTGAGGGGTCCATCCCGGTAGCCTGAAGAATAGAGGGCGCCGCCCGGCATTGGTCTAAGACCTCATCAGCGGCAGGCAGATTCTTTTGCTGGCCAAAATAATAAAAAGCAACGTCGCGGGTTAAGTCTTCATTGCCTCCGTGGTGGCCATCGGTGTTCATGCCATGATCTGACGTAACGAATACTTGGTATCCCTGCTGCAACCACTCGGGCATGATGCGAGCTAGCGCGTTATCGGTATGCCAGGCTTGTTTTCGATACTCCGCAGAGTCTGAGGTATATAAGTGTCCTAGTGTATCTCCGGCGCACATATGTATCAGCATATAGTCTGGGGTAAATTTTCTGACAAGGTTATTGGCCTGCGCACATAAGTCTATATCTGCTGGTTGTACAGGGTTGGCACGTGAATACGCTTCCATAGAATAGTAACGACCATGTTGAATAGCCATGCTCTCGTCATCGATTTCTATGTCCTCCAGCATCTTGTAAGTGCGACCGCAATAGAGTTCAAAGAAGAAACTATGAGCAACAGCTGCAGTTACTCGACCCTGCCCATGAAGTAGCTGGAAAATATTAGGCACTGAAGACGCTCGCATTGCTTCGTTCGATAGTATGCCGTGCTCTAGCGGGGTGAGTCCGGTATGCAGTGTTTCGTACAACGGACCGGACAAACTGGGTAGGCAGGCTTGCATCTTCCAACGATGCGCCATACCCGCTTCGACACTGGCTTCCAAATAGCCACACTGAGACAACATGGTGTCGTAGCCCACACCGTCGACGATAATCAGAATAGCTTTTTGCATGGTTTTATTGACCCGCCGAATGAGCATCCACGATCGATTGAATCATGGGAATGTAATGAGTAAAGGGTGCTGTTTTTAACCCTGCTATTTTTCCGCGGTCATCAAATTTTCTGACTTTAATGATGGCGTCCAGGTTCGGATTCTGTTCGAAAGCTGCAACCTCGGTGTTATTCATGGGGCCACCTTGAAGGTTCAATGAATGAACTGAAGCTTCACTGAGTTGGTCATAATATTCAGGGCTGGTGGCACAAAGATATCGTTTTGCTGCTACGTGATATCTAACGCAGTCGCTTATCAGAGAAGGGAAGAATGCTTCCAGGACTTCTGCACCTGCGTTTTCATGCCAGCGATCCTCTGTGTCTTCCATCGAGAACATGCCAAACTCGCTAGTGAAATGGCCGATGTCGTGCAAAAGTGTAGCAACAATAATTTCATTGCTTTCGCCCTGATTAGCAGCGAAATGTGCTCCTTGCAGCATGTGCTCTGCCATGGTCACAGGTTCTCCTAAGTATTCCTCGTGCCCCCGTCTATGGAATATATCGGCGATAAATTCAACGATATTATTTGAGCTTAGTTCAGCGTGTTTGTTCATAGACACTAGGCGCTTTGCTGGTTTAACACTGAAAGGTGAGACAGCAAACTGTCCTTATCGGCATAGCAGCCTTGCAACCAACGAGATCCTTGATCAGCTGCATAACCCGCACGGCCGTGCAGTACGCGCGTGTTGTCGACAATGAACGAGTCACCTGGGTCAAGCTTGAACTCTATTGCCAGGTTCGGATGGTTGATAATTTCTCCGAATTGACGATAGGCAGTATAGAAGGCTTCCATTTTTTCAAAAGGTACATCGGTGATGGGTGCTGCGCTTCTATTGTTAAAGCGTATTCCGATGAGTTCTCCGTCAGGAGCAAGTTCTATCATGGGGCGCTTGGATTGTAAGTGGACATCGGCAGACCCGTTGTAATCGAATCGTGCGCAGTGTTGTGTGAGCAACTCAAAGCCTGTTGGGGTTAGATCCCTAAGCCTTTGGGCTGCATGGAATCCATCTACCAGCTGATTCTCCCCACCTTGAGCAGAATTTTCCAAACAATAAAGTATCTGTAGCGTAGGGACGGGGTCGCGGTACGGGTTATCAGTATGTGCCTGCAAGCCCAAACCCGTGTACGCCAGATTGCTCGGGTTAATTTCTGTGCGGACCTCGAACCATCGTCCGTAGTTGGTTTCCCGAACATAGCCAAAGCATTCGGCTAGCTCCATCAATGCGCCGTCAATGCATGGACCCTGATTGAGTTTTGCAAAACCGTAGCGTTGAACGGCTGCGAGCCAATCTCTGCGAGACGCATTGTCCGCAAGAACTTGTGCATGGTCAAAACTTACCGCCTGCAGGCTTTGCGTGCTATCCCATAGTGTCAGCTCGTCGGATGTCCAACCCGGTGGAGGTACCTTGCGGGAATCATAGCAATGTTGCTTCAGCCAGCTTGCAGGAAAATGGCATTGTGTCTGATCGGGAGAAAACCGAACACGAAGCGCACCTTCCGCAAGCGTCGCCTCAGACAGAGTTGTATCGGCAGGAATGTCGCTCAGCGTTATTAGACGTTGGCCGTTGCTGCTAGAACGGGTTTGCTCATCAAAAGAATTGTCTCGCAACCAAATTGCGTGAAAGCGAGAGGTGGATTCATCATTCCAGATAAGGCGAACGCCTTTTCCGCCGTCCACTATTTCAGCAGAAGTGAGTTTGCTCATAAGGGCTAACAGAGGTCGCTATTGGGTGTTTGTAGGGTACAAATATTTTGAAATTGACGCGACTTTGTCCTGAATAGTGTCGCAATTACGATGCTTTTGATTCATCCATAAATTTGCTCAAATTTAGGGTATAAATGTTGGACAATTATTGAGGGAAATAATGAAAAGTCATGCGCGTGTAGTGGTTATTGGTGGCGGTATTGCCGGTTGCTCCACTTTGTATCACTTAACTCAGGAAGGATGGTCCGATGTTGTGCTGGTTGAGCGGGATGAATTAACGTCCGGGTCAACGTGGCACGCCGCAGCGCAGGTCACGCAGTTTGGTGGCAATCAAACCATGATTGCGCTTAAACAACACAGTATCAAGCTTTACAAAGAGCTGTGCGCCGATCCTGAACATCCGGTCTCGTATCACATTACGGGCGGTATGCGCACTGGTTATACGCAAGAGCAAATGGATACCTACCACTACCACGTGGGTCTGGCCAAAGGCATGGGTGTGGAAATGGAAGTTATCGATGCCGCTGAAGCGGGTAGGCGTCACCCCTTAATGGATACTGAGGGCATGTTAGGCGCCTGGTGGGATCCTCTAGACGGCTACATTGATCCATCTGGTATTACATTCGCCTTAGCTCGCAAAGCGCGGCAAGCAGGTGCAGAGGTTTATCGTTTCAACCCGGTAGAGAACATCACCAAGAAAGCCAACGGTGAATTTATCGTTCACACCAAGAACGGTGATATCACGTGCGAAAAAGTCGTCAACGCGACGGGCTATCGTGTCAATGAGGTTGGCAATATGCTGGGTATCGTGCATCCGGTAACCTCAATGGAGCATATGTATTTTCTAACGGATACGATGCCTGAACTTGAGGCTATAGATTTTCAAGTACCCGTTATCAGAGACCCTGGAGATGACTTCTATAGTCGGCAGGAAAAGAAAGGTCTGCTGGTCGGTGTCTACGAACAAGGTTGCAAAACATTCGGCATGGATGGTATCGATCCGAATTTCACAAAGGACTTGTGTCCATCCGATCTAGACCGTTGTCTAGATAACATGGAACACATCTTTGAGCGTCTACCCGCTCTACAAACTGCCGGTATACATACCGTTGTAAACGGTCCCATAACTTACACCATCGATGGGCTTCCATTGGTAGGGCCCATTCCGGGTGTTGAAAACGCTTACAGCATCATTGGTCTTCGTGCCGGAATTGGTGAAGGAGGCGGCCACGGAAAAATCCTCGCTGAGCTGATAGTCCATGGAGAATGTGAATGGGATGCCTGGAGTCTTGATCCAAGACGTTTTACACAGTATGCAAACGTTGAACACACGTGTCTGAAAGCAATTGAGGACTATCAAAACGAATTTCATTATCACATGCCGCACGAACATCGACCTGCGGCTCGGCTCTCTCGCACTACGCCACTGTATTCGGTGCTCGATAGCTGCGGTGCCGCTTGGGGTGTTGTTAACGGTTGGGAACGTGCACTGTTTTTCAAACCGGAAGACCAACCCGATTTTGTTGATGAACACAGCTTTCGATTTACTCCCACCAAAGAAATTGTGGCGCGCGAAATTGAATCGCTGGTTAACAATGTTGGTGTTATGGAAGTATCGGGTTTCAATCGTTACGAAATACGCGGCGAGGGAGCTGAGGCATTCCTGGATAAAATGATTTGCGGGAAATTACCTGCGAAAATAGGCAAGGTTCGATTGTGCTATTTGCTGAACGAGCACGGTCATGTTTTGGGTGAGGCAACTATAGCCAAGTTGGGCGAAGAACATTTCTGGTATGGGTCTGCGGCTGCGGCTGAGTGGCACGACAGGGATTGGCTAAACCACTATAAGCCTGCAAGTGTCTCTCTAACGGAAATGGCTTCAACACAGACCATATTAGTTGTAGCTGGTCCTAAGTCGAGAGCGCTATTGCAGTCTTTATCACCTCGAGGTGACTGGTCCAAGGAAGCGTTCCCTTGGATGAGCGTACGAGACATGGCAATCGGTCATGCAATGGTCAAAGCTATGAGCGTCAGTTTCTCCGGCGAATTAGCGTATGAGTTACACGTACCTAACGAGCAGCTGTATTTAACGTGGCAACTGTTACAGGAAGCCGGCAAGAACTATCAGCTATCCAAGTTCGGGCTATACGCTACCGAATCAATGCGCATGGAAAAAGGCTATTTGCACTGGAAAGCCGATCTTATCTATGAGCGTGACCCAATAGAGACAGGTCTTGATCGTTTTGTTGATTTAGAGAAGCCTGAGTTCGTTGGAAAAGAGGCCTTGTTGAACCTGATAGAGCGGGGGCCTTTGAAAAAGCTGGTGGCCATGACTATCGATTGCACGATTGCATCTGCTCATGCCGGCGACTCCGTTTATGTCGGAGACAAAATCATCGGCAGTGTCACCTCCGGGGGCTATGGACACAGAGTTGAAAAAAATGTCGCCTTTGCATTTGTTGAGCCTGAGCATTCGGAGCAGGGAACAACGTTCGATGTGGAGCTTCTGGGTTCTCGCTACAGCGCCACTGTTTGTCCCATGTGTTTATATGATGAACCCCACCAGCTAGTCAGGTCTTAATCATGGCAGCTAAAAGAAGACGCCGCTCGAAATTAACAGCGCGCGAGGCTATGCACGCAAAGCGTGCTTTAGCCCCGGAAATTAACCCGGCGCCGCCAGGGGCCACAGGTGGTCAGTACAAGCCATTGTCGGAATCTGATATGCAGCAGATATACGCCAATGCGCTGCGCATACTGTCTGAGATCGGTATGGGTGATGTGCCGGATGCGTTACAAGAGAAAGCCTTACAGTGCGGGGCAAACCTGAATGATGCAGGGCGTTTGTGTTATCCGACGAGTATGGTTGAGGACATCATCGCCGGGGCCTGCCGAGAGTTCGTTTTCTATGGGCGGGACTCTAAACACGATTTTGAAATAGGGGGCAGTAGTGTTCACTACGGCACGGGCGGTGCTGCAGTGCAAACCTTGGACTTAGATTCTCATACCTACAGAGCAGCGACACTGGCAGATTTAGCCGATTTCACGCGTCTCGCCGATCATCTCACCAACGTCAGTTGGTTTACCCGCTGCTGCGTCGCAACCGATGTACCTGACCTGACAGATTTAGACATCAACACCGCTTATGCCTTAATTAAAGGGACTAGCAAGCCCATTGGTACGAGTTTTACAATTGCACAAACCGTTGATCCCATTGTGGATATGTTTGATATGGCACTGGGTGGAAACGATGCGTTTCGTAAACGACCGTTTTGCAAAGCGCATATTAGTCCGGTGATATCGCCGCTACGCTATGGTGAAGATGCCTTTGAGGTTGCGTTAGCGTGTATCAACAGAGGAATGCCACTCAACAATATTATCGCGGCTCAATCGGGTGCTACTGCACCTGCGACTATAGCCGGCATGCTGTCTTCCACATTAGCGGAAACACTGGCTGCGTTAGTGATGGTGAATGTTTTTGCACCCGGTTATCCCATGATATTTTCAAATTGGCCTTTTGTTATTGATTTAAGAACCGGGTCATTTTGCGGAAGCGGTGGTGAAATAACATTACTTAATGCCGGGTCCGCACAGCTATCTAACTGGTTGGGACTACCTTCGGGCGCTGCTTCAAGTATGAGTGACTCCAAAGCCGTTGATGCGCAAATGGGCTTAGAAAAAGCGATGTCGTCGCTAGGTGTCGGCTTGTCAGGTTGCAATATGGTTTACGAATCTGTGGGAATGACAGCAAGCTTGCTGGGTGCCTCGTTTGAGTCCATGTTAATCGACGATGAGATGTTGTCTCAGGCCTATAGAATACTGCGCGGTGTTGAAGTCACAGAAGAGACATTAGGGTTTGATGCCATCAAGGAGGCTGTTTACGGGGCAGGGCATTTCCTCGGTGGGCAGCACACAATAGATGCCATGCAGCGAGACTATTTTTGGCCGAGTACCCTGACCGATAGACAAGCTCCGGCGGTGTGGGAGGAGGATGGTGCCAAAGACATGTGGCAGCGGGCTAATGTAAAAGTCAGGCAAATTCTGCGCGAGCATAAGCCTGTGTATATCGATCCTGCTATCGATGCGCAAATTCAACAGAAGTACAATATCTTATTAACTTAAAAATCGGCATTAAGACAAAATGCCACTGTCGTCGGGGTTGAAACAATGAGTATATGTGCAACATCTAAAAACTGGGGAATAGACAACGACTTTGCTCCATTAAAAGATGTGTTGTTAGGCGTGCCTGAGTATTTTCAATGGGTCGAGGCAGGCCCGCTCATTGGGCGCACACTTCAGAATGCTCATAAAACCGGTGCGAAGTTCGACTTGCAGCTAGCCATGTCGCAACACGCTGAAATGGTGCGAATCTATGAAGAAAACGGGGTCCGGTGCCACTACCTGGATTCCGATCCGGTCTTACATAGAAACTTTTTTGCGCGGGACAGTTCTGCCATGACGCCATGGGGTGCTCTTATTTGTCATATGCAATTGAAAGTTCGTCGGGCGGATTACGTTACGGCTATTAAGTTCTATCAGGATAACGACATCCCGATTTGGAAGTTCGCCACAGCCGGACACTTCGAAGGGGGTGATTTCGTTATCGTCGAACCGGGTAAAGTACTCATCGGCTACTGCGGTGAACGTTCAGAAAAAGCTGGCTCTGAACAGGTTGCTGAGTTCGTCAGGGCGGAAGGTTGGGAAGCTGTCACTGCACCCATTAGCCGTGAATTTGTGCACATGGACGGTCTGGTTGTACCGCTAGATGAAAAGCTGCTAGTCGCTTGTCTTGATGCTCTAGAACCGTGGGTTGTTCAGCAGTTGCGCGACTGGGGTTTTGACTTTGTCGATGTACCTTATCGTGAGGCAAAAAATCTGGGCGTAAATCTGGTGGCTCTAGGTAATGGCAAAGTGCTTTCCATGTCAGGTGCAACAGAACTCAATGCGAAAATGAGGGCGCTGGGTTACGACGTATACGATCCCGATATGTCCATGTTCACTTTAGGCGGCGGTGGCGTTCATTGTCTGGCTCAAGCACTTTGCCGGGAGAGCGCTAGCTAAGCTACAGGTTGAGCACCGGTAATTTCCACGAGAGAGCCGCACATAAATGCTGCCTCTTCACTGGCTAGAAAAGCCACAAGTGCGGCAATCTCTTCAGGTTTCCCAATTCGGCCATAGGGAATAAGTTTGTCCAGGTCTTCAAATGTGCGACCTGTGCGTTTAAGTCCTGCGGCCAACATGTCTGTTCGAACTTCACCGGGACAAACTGCATTAACGCGAATTTTATCGGGCGCATAGTCACGGGCTAAGTTTTGTGTAAACGCGGCGACCGCAGCTTTGGATGTGTTGTACGCAATATGAGCAGGGGCGGGGTGCAGGCCCCATTGCGATGCCGTATTAACGATAGCGCCACCGCCTGCTGAAATCATATGCGGAATGGCAGCCTGACAAAGGTGGAACATGGACGTGATATTGATGGCAAATGTTGCGTCCCAATCGTCTTCACTCAGTTCCATTAATGCGCCGCGTCTGTTGATCCCCGCGTTGTTGCAAAGTACATCCAGTTGACCCTGTTGCTCAACAACGCGTTCTATCATGTTGCGAGCATCTTCACTCTTTGAGATATCTACTGTTTCCACACTTGCATTGCCAATGTCTTTAGCTAATGCTTGTGATGCACTCTCGTTCAGATCGCAGATAACGACGTGTGCACCCTCACTGGAAAGTCTCCTGCAAATCGCAGAACCAATACCGCCACTACCACCTGTAACAACGGCTACTTTATTGTCGAATCGATTCATTGAAATTTCCCTATGAGAAGTTTAAGACTGTTTGCTCAGATGTAGGTTATGAAGGCTTTTTCAAACTGCCGGATCACACAGGATTCCGCCGTATTGATGTTCTTCGAAAAACCAATCCGGTCGGGTATGCCTATTTAACCGGTGAGGTCCGAGTCCAACTGTTTGGACAACGGTGCCTATCGCCCCCTCTTTGACCAGTTTTGCTGCGCGTGTCACGGCGGGTACTTCAAAGCGTTCTGAAAAATCTATAGACCAAATTCGCTCGGTTTCTGCAACGACATTTTTTATGGCGTTCAGTTGATCAAGCGTGGTGCAGCCAGGTTTATCGGTCATGACATCTTTGGCAGACTGCATTGCTTCAATAGCTCGTTCGGCTCGCTTAGCGGGAACGTCGGCAATGAGTATGAGGTGTATGTCGGGGTCTCTAAGTAGTTCTTCCCGATTTTCAACTCGGGGTATATCAGGGAATCGCTTGATAAAATCCTCACACAGATCTGGCTGGCCTTCTGTCCACCAACCTTTGCAGGTACAGCCTGTGGACAGCATGCGCTGAAGTTGGCCAAAAATGTGTCTGTGGTCGATACCAATGACCGCTACATTGATATTGTTCATTGCTAGCCCGGCATTTTGAATACTAAATATTAGCACCGACGGGCTGGAGTATATTAATGGCGGCTACTGGATTTTCCAAAAGTAGAACTACGGTTTTTCAGTCGCATTAAGGGTGGTTCTAAGAAGCTGAATCGATCGAAGCTAAGGGTCGCGTTTGATTCCCAGTTGTCTTGCTCACTGTCGCTTGTGACCCTCTGTACAGGAGTGTCTTGGTGGTAAGCATTTTTAAGTTATTATCGATCCACAGCACGAGCGTTTATCCCAAGCTATGACAGACGTACTTTTCCTGACTTTCTTGTTTCTTATCGCAGGCGTTATTGCCGTTCCTATTGCGTCTCGGCTCGGCTTGGGCTCTGTGCTGGGCTATCTCATCGCGGGCATCATTATTAGCCCAATGCTTGGCATTCTGGAAGTCGATGTAGTTTCTATTCAGCACTTTGCCGAGTTTGGCGTTGTCATGATGCTGTTTCTCGTTGGGCTAGAGCTGGAGCCCAAGATGCTATGGGCGATGCGTTCAAGACTACTCGGTTTAGGTGGTGGGCAGGTTGGCTTGACTATTCTGGCTGTTACCGGCGTCGCAATGTTGTTAGGTCAGCCGTGGACAGTGGCTCTGGCCATAGGTTTGGTTTTCGCGCTTTCCTCCACCGCAATCGTATTGCAAACCTTGAATGAGAAGGGATTGATGAAAAGTGACGGAGGGCAATCAAGCTTTTCTGTGCTGCTTTTTCAGGATATTGCTGTTATCCCTATGCTCGCATTGATTCCATTGCTGGCTGTACCTGAATTCATGGACAGTGCGACAACTGTAGCGTCCGCTGCAGATGCGGCTCACGCCGAGTCGGGTGGTCATGGTAGCGACATGAGTTTAGTCAATGGGCTGTCCGGCTGGCAAAGAGCTGCGATGACTATCGGTGCTGTTGCGGCAGTTGTATTTTGCGGTAACTATTTAACCGGGCCAGTGTTTCGCTTTATTTCACAGGCGCGTTTGCGAGAACTATTCACGGCCACCGCACTAATGATGGTGGTGGGTATTGCATTACTAATGACGCTGGTCGGCCTATCTCCGGCGCTGGGTACGTTTCTAGCCGGGGTCGTCTTGGCCAATAGCGACTATCGGCACGAGTTGGAATCCGATATCGATCCGTTCAAAGGACTATTGCTCGGCTTATTTTTTATGACCGTAGGGGCCAGTATTAATTTTGGCCTACTAGGAGAACATTTACTGACCATCGTTGCGCTTACGGTCGGGCTCATGGCGTTGAAAGCTATCGTCATTTTAGCGTTGAGTTATCTCTTTAAAGTTGAAGGGTCCGATCGCTGGCTATTTTGCTTGGGGCTGGCTCAAGCCGGTGAATTCGGATTTGTTTTATTGTCGTTTACGGTTGCAAATTCTGTTATTCCCGAGCCGTTGGCTGATCAACTTCTCTTGGTCGTGGCTCTGTCCATGATTCTAACGCCCGCATTGTTTATATTTTATGATCGGGTCATTGCCCCGAAATTCTCAGAAGGGCAATCGCGTGAAAGCGATGAGATCACAGAGCGTAATCATGTCATCGTTGCTGGTCATGGACGTGTGGGTGGGCTGGTGAATCGTATGCTCACCTCAGCAGGGTACTCGGCGACGGTTATTGATTTTAGTTCCAAGCAGCTGGATATGATTAGTAAGTTTGGTATGCATGCGTACTTCGGTGATGCCACTCGTCCGGACATACTTCATTCAGCGGGCATAGACGAAGCTAAGGTGTTGGTTGTCGCCATTGATGGAAAACAGCAAATAACCGATATGGTTAAACATGTGATTCAGCACCACCCTCATGTCACAGTGGTAGCGCGGGCTGTCGATAGGGAACACGTGTATCTACTTTGGGAAGTGGGTTGCCGCGAAATTATCCGCGAAACTTACGATAGTTCTATTCGTATGGGGCGAACCACGTTCGAAGCCTTGGGTATTGCTAAAGAGCCCGCTCAAAAAATCGCCGACGCCTTCGAGGCTACCGATAGACGGCTTATTAGGGAGCTAGCCCAGCATCGCGACTCCGATATTCCTCCGGTGGAGAACAAGATCTATCAAGATAAAGTGCGAGAGTTGGGCGCAATAGCGCAGAAGGAACTCTCCGTACAAATTGATGCTATTCACGGTGATACTAATCGTATTGAAGACTAAGCTAGAGCTGAATAACTCAGCTCAAGATAGGGAATAACAGTTGTCCAAGTGGGGTGTAAGGGCGTTCTAAGCGCGGCCATGTAACATGAATATTACTGACTGATGTTTATGCCCACATTTGCGGCTTGTTCATTATTTGAAGGGGGCTGTAGGCTTAGTTCGAAGAACAGTTGACCCTTTTCGGCAATAGGGTTTGCTGAGTAGCCAGCCTAAATTCAATGCTGGCTTACATGATGCTACCTGACCCTTGGCGAAAACTGGCAGACCCCAGACCCATACTTTCAATGGAATATGACGCCCCGTCACGATCTGCTCAAGCATACCTATCAGGCTGCCTCACGAGCCGTTGAAAACGGTGAAGAGGTTCCTCTCTTTCAAGACCCATGGTTACCTAAGCCTGTTACGGACTCTGTGAATTCGGATGAGTCGGGCGCTGACGCTGATGGTAGTGAGCCGTCGCAGAATGCGAGTTGATTAATCCAAAATATAGCGCTTAGCCGAAAACCTGGCCCCGGATAAATCTGCGGCCAGGTTTTTTGGTTTTGGGCGTTTGATAATATAAATTTAGCCTGATTGGGCTGGATTCTGGTAATTCATTTCGTGATTCGATGTTACCGCGTCTCGCAATCTGGCAAAATTGACGGTAAGCAATAGAGTTAAGTGAACCTCAATGTCCAAGAAGTCTAAATCTGTCGTTTTTGACAACAACCCAGGCCGCAATGCTCAAACCTATGGCGTTGCACGTGAGCTAAATGCCGACATGGAACTCATTCATGAGCCATCGGTCGGGGTTGTCGGGACGAAAGGTGACAGCCAGTGCTATCTGGGTGTTCAACGCAAAGTAGAAGCCATTCACGATCGTTTACGCTCGCGCCTGGGACGAAATGAAGGTCAGATGCCTATGCGTTTGGTTCAACCTGAATATACGGTTGCCACATCAGATGGAATGCGCAACGGCACCCGTGAAATGCGCTACTCACTCATCGGCAGAGAGGTCACACACGACACGGTTTGCGAACATCTCAGTGCCAGCGGCCTTGAGGGCACCATTGCTGTTGTAGCTTGTGATAAGCCGCCAGTTGGAACCCTGGCGGGCTTACTCGAACACAACCGACCGGCGATCATTATGTCAGACGGCCCGATTCGCCCTGGCCGAGACTCTGTTACCGAACAACCGATTGATATTGTCTCGGCTTTTCAGGTTGCTGGCAGCACCGATGCAGAATTCAAGAAGCGCATCGCTAAAGAAGCTTGTCCCGGTTACGGAAGTTGTGGCGGCATGTTTACCTACAACACCATGCAAACGTTTATCGGTGTGGTTGGCATGCAACCTTTGCATATGGTTGCACCTCCATCAGACGATCCGCGCAGACTATCCGAATTTCCAGAGCAGCTGGTGTCCTACTTACAAGGCATGATCGAAAGAGGGCATACACCTCGAGATATCGTCAGCCGCGATGCTATTCGAAATGCTGTCATCGTCTCCATGGCGGTGGGTGGTTCTACCAATGTCTTGCTACATGCTCCAGAAATCGCGCGAGCTGCAGGTTTTGCAAATTTTGCAAAAGACATCATGTCTCCAGAAGAATTTAATCATCTGTCGCAGAACGTGGTGCCCGTATTAACTGATGCTCGACCATACGGTTTGTATTCAATGGTAGACATCGATGACAAAGGCGGTGTTCAGGTTATCGTCAAAGCGCTTCTTGATGCCGGTTTGCTCTATGGCGACACACTGACGTGTACCGGTGAGACTCTAGCTGAGCAAGTTGCTCGTCTTAATACTGCAGAACCGGATGGCGTGGTCGTTTATCCTGTTGAGAAACCTTATAAGCCTACCGGTGGGTTACGAGTGTTGGGTGGAAACCTGTCACCGGAATTCAGTGCCGTACTGAAGCTTGCTGGCGTTGAAGGTGGGTTGGAAGATAATCGCTTTGTCGGCCGCGCAAGAATCTTTAATGGTGAGCAGAACTTACTGGACGCGCTTGAATCAGCTCCGGATGATTTTCAGAATCACGATATGGTTATTGTGCGTTATGAAGGACCCAGTGGTGCGCCGGGTATGCCTGAGATGCTGGACTCTACATCGCGAATAACCACACTGTGCAGAGAGAAAGATATCGTGGTTGGCTTGATGACAGATGCGCGCTTTTCTGGCGGTTCAGTTGGCCTCGTTATTGGTCATGTCGGACCTGAAGCTGCGCTGGGTGGTCCCATTGCATTTTTAGAAGATGGTGATGAAATCATTGTCGATCTCAACACGAATGAGTTAAGCAGCCCCGCATTAGATGATGAAGCTACCCTGTCGGCGCGACGTGCGGCATGGGAGAAGGTCGTTGCAGATAATGGTGGAATGCATCCGCTGTGTGGAGATGTGGATACCCGATTGTTAAATCGAATGCGTATGTCTGCTGTATCTGCAGTCTATGGCGCAGGTATGCATCCCGATCGAGTGTTGTGGGTACCTCAGAAGAGAGAAGCCGAACGAACGGGTTTCGTGCCTCACAACAAATACCGCGAAGGCTCTCAAAAAGCATTCGACTAGGAATTGTCAGTCAATGAACCAACTGCACGGTGTTGTGGTTGGTTCCTTTCTCTACTGCCTCCCACTCCTACCTTAAACCGACCACACTTGTTCCAGTGGGGTTAGTGTAGCCTGCGTGCCTGCGTGCGCCTGTCTGTCTGCGTGAGCGAGATTCTGCGTGTTTGGTTGATATCTCGCCCGACTTTTCGAGCTATGAGCTACACATAAAAATGTGAATCAGTTCACAAAATTTTTAATTAGCTAAACCATAGTCTAGGTTTTACGCGGTCTAGTTGAGTAAATAGTCAAAATTTATACAGCGTGTCATTTTTTGACGAAAGGGTTGTTTTTGAGCGGATGTTTATTTATAGTTCTGTCGAAAGCTCGGTGAGTTGACCCTGGTTCATCCGGTCTGAAACATCTATTCATCCCTCGTATTTCTCTAGTGAGAAGTTCTTTCATGCCCGCACAAACGCGAAAACAACGCGAAATTGCTCAACGGCACAGCCTTTTTCTGGAGGTGGGCAGGGAGCTTTTGCACCAAAACGGCTTCCATCAACTCAGTATGGATCAAGTGGCAGAGCAGGCTGAATACTCAAAGGGAACCCTCTATCAGCACTTCCATTGCAAGGAAGAGATGCTGATTCAGCTTTGCATTCAATGTATGCAAGGCTTGTCGTATTTGGGTGAGAGGGCGGTTACTTTTCCGGGAACTCATCGTCAGCGTCTAATTGCTTTTCAAATCGCGCATGAGTTGTGGCTTGCCGTTGAGCCGCGTGATTTATACATGCTGCAGTACGTCAACTTAGACGGTGTCCTGAGCAAAGTTGCGGAGTCCAGTCTTGCGGAGTTTCGACAAATGGAAGCCAAGATTATTTCTCTGTGCGCCAGTATTTTCCAGGATGCAATGGACTGCGGAGATTTACCGAAGGGTGAACTAAACGCTGCAGAACTTGTTTATGGCGTCTGGTCCATGTGTTACGGAGGTCAATTGCTCCGATCTTACGAAACACCGTTGGCAGAGATGGGTGTGAGCAATCCAGGTCGAACACTCACATCACTCTTACAGTCCACCTTAGATGGATTGAGATGGACACCTGCCAGTACACCAGAACAAACCGATGCACTGTTGCTGCATCTGGAAACCGAATACTTTACCGAAGCTATAGCGCATTTGCGTGAGGGCTGCTGTTCTACTTCGTCCCGAGGATAACTCTATGATTGAACGCTACGCTGAATGGATAGTCAGGTATCGCTGGCTCGTCATGGTACTGACTGTCATTGCAACCATGGCTCTTGCTGCTGGTGGTAAGAACCTGGCTTTTACCAATGACTACAGAGTGTTTTTCAGTAAAGAAAACCCTCAGTTGTTGGCGTTTGAGGAGCTTCAAGAGGCGTATACCAAGTCAGACAACGTCTTGATCATGCTAGAACCGAAAGACGGCGACGTTTTCAGTGCAGAGACACTCGCGGCCGTTGCTGATTTAACAGATAGGGCCTGGCAAATACCGTTTTCTATTCGCGTTGATTCATTAACGAATTATCAGCATATGGATGCAGAAGAAGACGATTTGATCGTAGCGGATTTAGTCGAGGACATTGATGCTTTGTCCGCAGACGAGCTTGAGCGAATTCGCGAAATCGCCTTGGCGCAGCCCACCATTGTTAAAAAGCTATTAGCAACAAATTCTCAAGTAACGGGTATTAACGTCACTATGGAGATGCCGGCGGAGCTCACTGATGAGGAGCGTGCGTTACCGGCTTCAGAGAGAACGTCGACAGACCCGATGGTAGCGCTACAAGAGGCGGTTACGCATGTCCGGGCGATGGTTGCGGACATGGAGAAAGAATATCCTGACATCAAATTTACAAGTTCAGGGTTAGTCCTGCTGAATCAGGCTTTTTCTGAGGCCAGCATTACCGATATGTCTACTATTATCCCGTTGGCATTCGGCGTCATCATTGTCGGTGTGTTGGTGCTTATCGCTAGCCCGATAGCCATGATAGCAACAGTGTTGGTGGTACTCATGTCAATAATGGCGGCCATGGGTACAGCAGGATGGTTAGGGTTTAAGCTAACACCGCCCTCGGCATCAGCGCCAACATTGATATTGACTCTAGCGGTGGCCGACTGCGTTCATTATCTGGTCACCTTCTATCAAAATTTGCGCAGGGGTATGGAACGCAAAGCGGCTGTTATAGAGAGCTTACGAATTAATTTTTCGCCCATCTTTTTAACGTCGGTGACTACGGCAGTTGGTTTTTTAAGCCTGAATGCCAGTGATGCTCCTCCTTTCAGAGATCTTGGGAACATAACCGCCATGGGTGTCATGTTTGCCTTTATTTTCGCGGTAACGTTTCTACCGGCATTTTCGGCTGTCATGCCTGCTAGAGGCAAAGTACGTGATGTGAAAAAGGCTACGTTCATGGATGGCTTAGCGAACTTCGTCATTGGCTTCAGACGACCATTGTTCTGGGGTATGGGAGCAATTATGGTTGCTCTAGCTGTCATTGCGCCAAGAAATGAACTCAATGATGTCTTCGTACATTATTTCGACGAGTCTGTTCCATTCCGTGCCGAGGTGGACGAAATTACGGAAAAGCTCTCGGGCTTATATATCGTTGATTTCTCCGTAGACTCAAAAGAGGAGGGGGGAGTGAGTAATCCTGACTTCCTGGCGGACGTCGAGAAGTTTGAAAACTACTTAAGCAGTTTGCCAGAAGTGCAACATGTCAGCGCCATTACTGAAACCATGCGCCGCTTGAACCGAAGTATGCACGGCGACGATCAGGCGTACTACAAACTTCCTGAGAATCGCGAGCTCTCGGCTCAGTACCTCTTGCTATATGAAATGTCATTGCCCTATGGTCTGGACTTAAATAATCAGATTAACTTTGATAAATCTACGACCAGAATCTCCGCCACACTCGATACTGTTTCTACTCAAGAGATGCTCAGAATTGAGAGTGAATCCATTGCTTGGATGCAGGAAAATACACCCAACATTTCCACTGTACCCTCCGGTCCGACCATCATGTTCTCTCACATCGGTATGAGGAACATCATCAGTATGCTCTCAGGTACAGGTATTGCACTTGTGCTCATCTCGCTCATCCTGGTCTTTGCCTTGCGATCAGTTAAATTTGGTGCGGTGAGTTTGATACCCAACATCGCTCCGGCCCTAATGGCTTTCGGTGTTTGGGGAATGCTGGTTGGAGAGGTGGGGCTGGCTGTGTCTGTTGTGGTTGCTATGACACTGGGAATTGTTGTGGATGACACCATCCACTTTCTAAGTAAGTACTTAAGAGCCAGACGTGAAAGAGGAATGAATGCTGAGGATGCCATCCGATATGCATTTAATACTGTGGGTGTTGCCCTGACTGTTACCACCATTGTTTTGGTTGCAGGTTTTATGGTCATTGCGCAGTCTAATTTTCAAGTGAATTCGCAAATGGGATTGCTGACAGCCATCACCATCGCCATAGCACTAATTGTTGATTTCTTGTTTCTGCCTGCGTTGCTGTTGCTTGTTGACGGTGATAAAAACCAAAAAACGCAACCAGATCCAGTTGTATCAACTCCGCAAACTGCCTAATCACATTGACCCAATCGGTCAAACAGTTAATTCTATAAGGGAGATACCTATGAGTGTTCGAGCCTTAAAACATACCCGCAACTTATCGTTTGTTTTTGCAGGACTTTTATTTGCAAGTGTGTCTGTTGCGCAAACGCCGGAAGAGCGTGGTCTTGAGATTGCAACGATGGTTCAGGCGCAGGATGATGGTTTTACTGATTCTGAATCGTCTATGACAATGACGCTGATCAATCGCTCGGGCAAGAAGAGTACGCGCCGAATGAGATCGCGTGTGTTAGAAGTCCAGGGCGATGGCGACAAAAGCATGTCGATTTTTGACGAGCCTGCAGATGTCAAAGGCACTGCTAGTCTGACTCACTCTCACGCAACTGAAGCAGATGAACAATGGTTGTATTTACCTGCGTTGAAACGGGTAAAGCGAATTTCATCTAAAAATAAATCTGGCCCATTCATGGGCAGTGAATTTGCGTTTGAAGACATCAGTTCTCAAGAAGTGGATAAGTACAGCTATAAGTACTTAGGTGACGACGAACTCGATGGTGTTGCTGTGTATAAGGTAGAAGCCATACCAGCTTATAAGCATTCCGGTTACACCCGTCTGGTAAATTGGATTGATCAGGATAAACTTGTTGCGTTAAAGGTTGAGTACTTCGACCGTAAGAACTCTCTTTTGAAAACGTTAACGATTAGTGACTATCAACGTTACCTGGATCAGTTCTGGCGTGCCGGTAGTATGCATATGCAAAACGAGCAAACAGGCAAAAGTACCATTTTGGAATGGTCCGATTACAAATTTAAGACAGGGCTTACCGATAAAGATTTTGACAGTAAGGCACTGAAGCGGATTCGGTAACTATGCGAAAGCTTGGCGCTACAATTTCGTTGCTGGCGCTCACCTTGTCATCGGTGGGTGCTCAGGCTGAGGTCGAGACACGTGGAAACGTGAGCTTGCAGCTGCAAGCGTTTCCCAACGACTCAGCGCACGAGGAGGCAACCCAGGATAGTAACTTCTCGCTCTCTTCAGAGATAGAAATCTATGCTCCGGTGGGTGAGAACGGCTCGTTAACAGCGACCCCATTTATACGTATTGACGAAAATGACAATGAACGCAGTCGAATCGATATGCGTGAGTTCATTTATTCTCACTATGGGGATGATTGGGAGCTCAACGTTGGTGTAGGGAAAGTGTTCTGGGGTGTCGCCGAATCCAGCAATATCGTTGATGTCATCAATCAGAATGACCTGGTTGAGAACGATGGATCATCAGCGAAGTTGGGCCAGCCGATGGCAAACCTGCTCTTAATCAGAGACTGGGGTGATATCGATTTATATATTCTGCCGGGGTTTCGAGAGCGTACTTTTCCTGGCATCAGCGGTAGGCCCAGACCAGGGGTTGTCGTTGACACTAACAATGCTCAGTTTGAATCGTCAGAGCGCGAAAAACACGTCGATTTTGCTGGGCGCATCGGCATGGTATTCGACGAATGGGATGTTGGTGCGCATTTATTTCATGGAACTGCCAGAGATCCTTTGTTCCGAATTAATTCTGCCAGTAATTCTGTTGTACCGTTTTATTATCAATACACGCAACTGGGCTTCGATATTCAGGCGACACTGGAAAGCTGGTTATTGAAAGCGGAGCTCACTTACAGTTCGGGTGATGAGATTGATGATCATAGTTCCATCGTTAGTGGTTTCGAATACAGCTTTTACGATATCAAAGAGTCTGGTGTGGACTTGGGAATTGTCGCAGAGTGGATGTACGACGAACGTGGTGAAGATTCTACCGATGCATTTCAAAACGATTTATTAATCGGGCTCAGACTTGCGTTGAACGATGAACAGTCGTTGGAAGGTTTGCTGGGCATTATTACTGATTTAGACGAGGGTGGTCAGCTCATCACGCTTGAGGCGAGTCGACGCTTTGGTAGTAGTTTAAAAGGCAGTTTGCAGATGACGGTATTTGAAGGCGTCGAAAATGACCCGGCGTTTGCAGGCTTCGCGGACGAAGATAATCTGCAGGTAGAGTTGTCGTATTTTTTCTAGGCCACTTCAACTTTCGGCGAAAACACCTTGCGTGCTTTCAGTAATTAGACTGCTAGGTGAGAATGTCGCCTCTAATTGCCTCAGGAATTTAACGCTCGATTCTAAAGAACGTTGTTTGTGGCAGTGTCGTGAACGTCGTATTCGGTTCATTGTTCATGAGGGTACAAGCGAACTAAGTGATTTAGATCGAAATTCATCGCCAATTTACCGGCAATATGTCAACATGTGCCAGAAGAGATAATGATGTTTAGGGCATTCTATGGCGGGTAAAAAGAGTAGTACTGTAAAAAGAAAAATCGTCTCCTCTCGGCACCTTGCCAATTCCGAAGGTTGGCAATTATCCGAATTCGAGTTTGGAATGATCATCGCGTTCCATGGCTTTGGTCGTTGGATGAGTAAATGCATGGCGGCGGCTGGGAATTCAGAACTGAGTTCTCTTGAGATTTTAATCGTTCATCACGTGAATCACCGTGAAAAACAAAAGCGACTCTCTGACGTGACGTTTCTTTTGAACATAGAAGATACTCATACGGTCAACTACGCTTTGAAAAAGCTTGTAGGGTATGGGCTGATAGAAGGTGAGAAACGCGGTAAGGAACTATTCTATAAAACAACTAAAAAAGGTGTTGAGTTGTGCGACAAGTATCGTGAAGTGCGTGAGCAATGTTTGTTGGATAGCCTTAAGCATATGGATATGAGTTATGACGAGCTTAGCGAAATAGCCACCTCTCTTCGTTCTTTATCTGGTCTGTACGATCAGGCATCGCGTGCAGCTAGCTCGCTTTAGCGTCCCTTTATTGAAGAAGCGTTGTAACAGCGTGTTTAGTTTCTAGTCATTAGATCTGGTAGAAAGGTAACGATCTCCGGAAACATGACAATCGCGATCACGGCTAGCAAAAGTAACAGGAAGAATGGCAGCGCGTATTTCGCCACTTTCAGTATGTCGATACCGGTCAATCCTTGTATTACAAACAAGTTAAAGCCCACTGGCGGCGTAATCTGTGACATTTCTACCACGATAACCAGGTAGATTCCAAACCAAAGCGGGTCTATTCCGCTTTGCTCAACCATGGGCATGATAATCGATGTTGTTAACACAACAACCGAGATTCCATCAAGAAAGCAGCCGAGAATAATAAAGAAAACCGTCAGAGCTGCTAGCAATGCAACGCTTGATAGATCGAATGACCCGATCCAGGTTGCCAAATCTCTGGGAATACCAGTAAATCCCATTGATACTGAAAGAAACGCCGCTCCTGCAAGTATAAAGGCGATCATGCAGGAGGTAATGGTAGCTCCCAATAGGCTCTCTTTTAACATAGCAACAGAGAGTGATTTGTTCCACCATGCGAGCACGACAGAAAAAACTACGCCTACGGCAGCTGCGTCTGTCGGAGACGCCACACCCAAGTAGATAGAACCAATTACGCCGCCTATTAACAAGAAAATTGGAATAAGGCGGCTCGATGCCCTTAGTTTTTGACTAAACGTGAAGTGTTCTGTTTCTTGCGGTATTAACTTGGGTCGGGAAATGGAGACAATTGCCACATAAGCCGCAAAGAGCAAGACCAGCATCGCACCCGGAATGACACCAGCAATGAACAAGCGAGCAATAGATTGCTCTGTTGCTACCCCATAAACTATCAGGATAATGGATGGTGGAATCAGCAAACCCAACGTTGCGGATCCTGCTAGCGTACCGATGATTAAACTTTCCGGATAACCTCTGTTCGTAAGTTCCGGCGTTGACATTTTGCCAATAGTGGCTGCAGTCGCGGCTGATGATCCTGATACAGCAGCGAATATTGCGCAGCCGAAAATGTTCACATGCAGTAGTTTTCCAGGCAGTCTCCCTACCCAGGGGGTTAAGCCTCTGAACATATCATCAGAGAGTCTTGATCGGAGTAGTATCTCTCCCATTAAAATGAACATGGGAAGTGCAGCTAGTGCCCAAGAATGACTGTGCCCCCAGATAGTTGTTGCCAGGATAGGTCCTATCGGCGCGTTTGACAGCAGCATCATGGCTGCAATTCCGGTGATCAATAAAGCAAAAGCAACCCAGACTCCTGCTGCCAACATCGCAATCATTGATAACAGTATAAAAGCAGTTATCGCTATCTCAGTCATTCTGCGTCTTCCTTTTTTAACTCCGCTGCGCTAAACACAGGGACCCTCGAAATCAGTATGCGTAGCAGGCAATCAAACAATGCCACCGTTAGAATAATCATCCCCACCAGTACAAAGCTCTGGGGGATCCAGATTGGTACTGCAACAATGCCAGGTGATAGGTCACCGAATTCATACGACTCCCGGCAGAGCTTTCCCATGTAAAACGTCACATAACCAGACACAATTGCGCAAACGCTAGTTGAAAGAATTTCTGCGTACCACCTAGCGCCTACAGGAAGCCGGGTTAGAACCAGATTGACCCTGATGTGTCCGCCTTGTGTCAGCGTGTAGGCGAGTGCAAGGAATGACGAGGCGGCCAACATATAGCCAGCGAAATCTCCATAGGAGGGGATAGATAGATTTACTGATTGTCCACCGAATCGTGTGATTAAGTTAAAGAACACTTGGGTACACACCAGTAAACAGATGCCCGCAATCAGTAGCGACGCAATTGCGCCACTACTGATGTACAACTTATCGAGAGCTTTTCTTATCATTACTACTCTTCTCTTTCTTTATTTCAGATGCTGAGAGCGGGAAATTTGCTAGATGGTGCGCAGCTTTATCGGTTACTGATTAAATGAATCGATAATCGCTTTTGCATCATTCGAAGCAGACTCCTGCCATGCAGCTTGCATATCGAGACCAATAGCTTTAAGTCCGTTTAGTAGTTCATCGCTCGGCTCAACGACAATCATCCCGTTTTCCGTTAGTTCGGCTGTTTTAACGGATGTTTCCTGCTTGCTCATTTCCCATCCGCGCGCCTCAGCTGTAGCTGCCGCTTTTAGCACAATGTCTTTAACGTTATCATTCAGTGCATCGAATGCTGCTTTATTCACGACAACGATATTTTTAGGAACCCACGCGTTGATCGGTGAGTAATGCGATACAAAATCCCACGCCTTAGTATTCGCACCCGTTGACGGAGACGTAATCATTGCTTCTACCTGCCCCGTGGAAAAAGCTTGAGGTATATCGGCTGCCTCAACCTGCGTAGGGGCTGCACCTGCAAGTGCAGCAAACTGCTCAAGTGCTGCGTTGTAGGCTCGGAACTTTAACCCTTTAAGGTCGCTTACTGTTTTGATCTCTTTGTCAGTGTAAAGCCCTTGTGGTGGCCATGGCACCGAAAATAGCGGTAACAGTTTTTGTTTTGCCAGCAATTTTTCGATAACCGGCTTTTGAGCTGCCCACAATTTTTCAGCATCGTCATAGCTGGTTGCGACGAAAGGTTGCGAGTCAACTCCATAAGCGGCGTTTTCATTGGAGAGGCGGGATAGAAAAAACTCGCCTATTTGAACTTGCTGGCCACGCACTGCATTTTTTATTTCAGCATGCTTTATCAGTGAGCCTGCAGAGTGAACGGTGATATTAAGTTCACCTGCGCTGGCCTCACTGACTTCTTTCGCAAACTCGATGATGTTTGCAGTGTGAAAAGTCTTGTCGCCATAGGGCGTTGGCATATCCCACTCATCTGCCACAACAGCACTGCTTGCCATAACCGCAGCGCAAGCTATTGAGAAAATGTGCTTCATTCCTTTACTCCTGGTGATTAGTTTGATTGCATTTGGAATATTATCTGCCAAATGTGGATATAACGTTGACATAATATAAACAAAATGTAAACATCATCGCCTCGAAAATTTGAATAATGCTTGGATCAGGTGAGTTATGAGTAAATGGGATTTCTGGATTGACCGTGGAGGTACTTTCACCGATATCGTCGCGGGAAGCCCAGTGGGTACCGTACATTCGCTAAAACTGTTGTCGGAAAATCCTGAACAATATGTTGATGCTGCTGTGCACGGAATTCGGAAGCTAATGGGGTTGAATGCTTCAGAGCCTATTCCTCCAGGTAGCATCAATGCAGTCAAAATGGGAACGACAGTTGCGACCAACGCACTCTTGGAGCGTAAAGGAGATCCAACGCTTCTTCTTATTACCGAGGGCTTTTCCGATTTGCTTCGCATTGGCTATCAAAACCGACCAGCTTTGTTCGACTTGAATATCGTACTGCCTGAGCTGCTTTATAAAGAGGTCGCCACCGTTTCTCAACGTATGGATGCAGATGGCACAGTCATAAAAGACTTGGATTTTGCTTCTGCGCTTAAGTCTTTAGAAGCCGCATACAACAATGGTATTCGCAGTGTTGCGATAGCGTTTATGCATGGGTACTTGAATCCATTGCACGAAATTGCAGTAGCCAACTTGGCACACGGTGTCGGT
Source organism: Granulosicoccus sp. (assembly GCA_045110515.1). Taxonomy (GTDB): domain Bacteria; phylum Pseudomonadota; class Gammaproteobacteria; order Granulosicoccales; family Granulosicoccaceae; genus Granulosicoccus. Next base: position 93,043 of record JBGCGD010000005.1, read on the forward strand.
TTTACTCAAGTGTCAATGAGCCATGAAACATCCAAACTGATTAAGTTGGTTGGTCGCGGTGATACCACCGTCGTGGATGCTTACTTATCGCCGATCCTTCGACGGTACGTTGAACAGGTTAGTAGCGCGTTGGATGTAACTAGCGGTGCTTGTAAGCGACTTTTCTTTATGCAATCTAATGGCGGCCTAACCGATTCCAAACTGTTTCAGGGGCGCGATTCGATATTGTCCGGACCAGCGGGCGGCGTTGTCGGCATGGTCAAAACTGCTGGTGATGCTGGGTTCACTGACTTGATTGGGTTTGACATGGGGGGCACTTCAACGGATGTGTGTCACTATGCTGGGGAACTTGAACGAACCTTTGATACCGAAGTTGCAGGTGTGCGAATGCGTGCGCCAATGATGAATATAAATACCGTCGCTGCCGGGGGTGGGTCGATCCTAAGTTTTTGTGATGGCCGATATCAAGTGGGTCCTGACAGCGCCGGTGCTAATCCTGGGCCGGCTTGCTATCGACGAAACGGCCCTCTAACGGTTACCGACTGTAACGTCCTTCTCGGAAAATTGAATCCTGCACACTTTCCAGCTGTATTCGGCCCAAATGCTAACGAACCACTGGACATAGAGGTTGTTAAGCGAAAATTTAATAGCTTGGCGCAGAGCATTGCGAAACAAACTGGTACCAAAGTGCTCACGGCAGAAGAAACCGCAGAAGGTTTTTTGCGCATAGCGGTTGAAAATATGGCAAACGCCATAAAGAAAATATCTGTTCAGCGAGGCCACGATGTCACTCGATATACACTCAACTGCTTCGGTGGTGCTGGTGGTCAGCATGCCTGTCTTGTGGCTGATGCGCTGGGAATGGAGCGTGTATTCCTACACCCGCATGCCGGTGTTCTATCTGCTTTCGGAATGGGACTAGCTGACATACGTTGCATGCGTGAAGAGCAGTTTGAATTCCCATTGACTGAACTGCACGAAGCGGTTGACGTCATGGAGCGTTTAACTAAAGATAGTCGTAAGTCAGTGATAGACCAAGGTGTGGATCCACTGCGTGTTTCGGTGATTAAACGTGCCTATTTGAAATACAAAGGCTCTCATCAAGCCATAGAAGTGACATTTGGCTCAGCGGCGGAACTGCGATCTCGATTCGATGCTTCCCACCAAGCACAGTTCGGATTTGTTTCAGCAGGGCGCGATTTAGTGTTTGACATGCTCAGTGCAGAAGCCATAGGAGAGGATGATAGCCCATCCAAACCAACAACAAATTTTAGTACCAAGCCTGCTGTTCCAAAGGACCATATAGATCTCTATTCACAGGGTACATGGCTAAAGGTAAGACTCTACGAAAGAGAGGGTCTGTTCAGTGGTGTTGTCATCAAAGGCCCAGCCGTTATCACGGAGAGAACGGGCACAAACGTTATTGAAGCAGGTTGGCAAGGCACGATAGACCCTCTGGGTAATCTCATACTTAATCGATACGAGAAGAAAATTAGAGAGACTGCTATCGGCACGGAAGTCGATCCAGTTATGCTAGAAGTGTTCAATAATTTGTTTATGTCCATCGCTGAACAGATGGGTACAACGCTAGCCAATACAGCATACTCGGTTAATATAAAAGAGAGATTGGATTTTTCTTGTGCCCTGTTTGATGCTGCTGGCAACTTAGTTGCAAATGCGCCTCATGTACCGGTACATCTTGGCTCCATGAGTGAAAGCGTTCGTACAGTTGCGCGTTCGAATCAACACACAATGAAGCCAGGCGACAGCTTCATGCTAAACGCCCCGTTTAACGGCGGCACACACTTGCCTGATGTGACGGTGATAACTCCTGTGTTCGATTCGCAAGGAGAAAATGTAATTTTTTATGTGGGTTCAAGAGGACATCATGCCGATATTGGAGGGCGAACTCCCGGTTCGGCACCACCAGACAGTCAACATATCGAGGATGAAGGTGTCGTCATCGACAACTTCAAGTTGGTGAAAGAGGGGGTCTTGTGTGAAAGCGAAACTCGGTTATTACTCGGTTCGGGTCGTTATCCTTGTCGAAATATTGATGAGAACATGGCAGATCTTGAAGCTCAGATTGCGGCAAACTCTACGGGTATCAGCGAAGTTAATCGGATGATCGACACTTTTGGGCTGGATGTGGTTCAGGCGTATATGAAACATGTCCAAGCTAATGCTGAGGCCTCTGTTCGTCGCGTCATAGGAAATCTGAAAAACGGACAGTGCGTTTACTCTCTCGACGATGGTTCGCAGATACAGGTAAAAATATTGGTCGATACAGAGAAATGTGAAGCCACTATCGACTTTACCGGAACATCTAGGCAGGTTCGCGGTAATTACAATGCGCCGCTTTCAATTTGCCACGCGGTCGTTCTGTATGTATTCCGAACCTTGGTTGGTAGTGACATACCATTGAATGAAGGCTGCTTAAAGCCTTTAAACATCATAGCGCCTGCTGGAACAATGATAAATCCTGAGTATCCAGCAGCAGTTATATCAGGGAACACTGAAGTCAGTCAGGCTATTGCAGATTGTTTATACGGTGCACTAGAGGTTGTTGCTGGCTCGCAGGGTACGATGAACAATTTCGTCTGGGGAAATGAGCGTTTTCAAAATTACGAAACAATCGCGGGTGGAACTGGAGCAGGGCCGGGGTTCAACGGAGCAAGTGCTGTTCACTCACATATGACCAATACGCGAATGACTGACCCTGAAGTGTTGGAGAAACGGTTTCCAGTCAGGGTTGAGAAATTTGGAATACGAGCAAACTCCGGTGGCCAAGGTCAATGGAGTGGAGGAAACGGCATTGAGCGAAGAATTCAATTTTTGGAACCTGTTACCGTAACGACATTATCCTCTCATCGTGTTGTGACAACCTCTGGCAGGTTTGGCGCAGGGGATGGCGCAGTTGGTGTGAATACGGTTATTCTCAAGGACGGAACTCGCCAGGTACTCAATGGGAATGATGAGTATGATTTATCAACCGGTGATAGTTTCGAGATGCTTACACCTGGCGGAGGCGGATGGGGTGCCGAATGAAGTGATACACAAGGCCATGTGTCCCAGTGGGTAGTCAAAGGCGGAGCGGCCGCTAACGCATTTTAAAACCCTTATCGGCTAAGAAGTTGCGCATGTGTGGGCGCGATTCTTTTCCAACCAGTTTTTTCATCTCGTCAGTCCATTGGCTGACTTTGGTTCCGCCGGTTCGGGTTTGATAGTAATGTGCGAGTCGCTCGTTGTAATCATCGAAGTGTTTGTCAAACTGGTTTTCCGAGTAGGTATCCTGCATGAGGACCGCATCAACAGATAAACGCGGTTTTATATCAGGATCTTGCGCAGGGTAGCCTAGGCAAAGCCCGAACACCGGGTAGACTTGATCGGGCAGTGCCAATAGTTCAGATACCTTAGCCGGATTATTGCGAAGACCGCCAATGTAGCAAATGCCCAGTCCCATAGATTCTGCGGCAATTACTGCGTTTTGAGCTGCCAGCCCGACATCTACAGTTGCTATGAGGAAATGCTCTGTCATGCCTTCCTCGAATTGCCCACCCGCACTTGCACATGCAGCACCACTGCGCCGTAGGTCGGCACACCAGACAGTAAATGCACCTGCCTCTTTCACCCAGGTTTGTCCACCAGCAAGCTCCGCCATGCTGTCACGCGTATCAGGATTGTTAACTTGAATGACGGTGACAGCTTGTACATTGCTTGAGGTGGCTGCAGCTTGACCTGCCGATACGATCTCTCTGAGCAGTTCATCGCTCACCGCTTGGTCCGTAAACTTTCTAATGGATCGGTGTGATTTAAGCAGATCGATCGTAGGGTTCATTCCAGGTATCCGATAGCTAAAGGTTGATTAGATTGATGGCAATGTTGAAGGCGAGCTACGCGTCACTATTCCAGCCGCCGACCGCTTTGACTTCGAGGAACTCATCCATTCCCCAGTTGCCGCCTTCTCGACCGTTTCCAGATTGCTTGTATCCGCCAAAAGGTGATGCTGAAGAACGAGCTTGGCCGTTCATATCAACCATGCCGGAACGTAGCTGTCTAGCAACACGATTAGCCTTTGCACCGTCTCCAGTTTGGACATAGTTGGTTAGCCCGTAGTCGGTGTCGTTGGCGATTTCTATGGCTTCCTCTTCAGTATCGAAAGGCATCATTGAAAGTACCGGTCCAAAAATCTCTTCGCGCATAATAATCATGTCGTTGTGACAGTCGGCGAAAATAGTGGGTTTCACGAAATAGCCTCTATCCATACCGTCTGGTCGGCCAAGTCCGCCAGTGACAAGCCGTGCTTTGTCCACTTCAATACCTTTTTTGATCAGTCCTTGTACTTTGTCGAACTGCATTTGGCTGACCAATGGGCCAATGTGCGCACCACTTTCAGACGCAAGATTTACAGCGGTATTCTCAGCTTGAGTCTTTGCTTGCTCAACAGCTTCCTCATAGCGTGATCGTTCTACCAGCATACGAGTAGGGGCGTTGCACGATTGTCCGGTGTTGTTAAAGCAACGAGCAACACCCTTGGCTACTGCATCAGCTGGTGCGTCTGCAAATACAATGTTGGCACCTTTACCACCTAGTTCCAGTGACACCCGCTTAAGTGTGTCCGCAGCGTTTTTAGAGATTGCAATTCCCGCTCTGGATGATCCGGTGAAGGAAATCATGGCAACATCAGGGTGACCGGATAAGCGAGTTCCTACACCTGGGCCATCGCCATTAACCAGATTAAATACACCAGCGGGCACCCCTGCTTCGTGCAGAATGTCTGCGAACAGCATGCCGGATATGGGAGAGAGCTCAGACGGCTTAAGGACCATGGTGCATCCTGTTGCTATCGCGGGCATTACCTTTAACGCAATTTGGTTCATTGGCCAATTCCAGGGAGTAATCAGACCGCAAACGCCAATGGGCTCGTACAGGATTCTATCGTTGGGTGTGTTGGGACGTAATTCTCGATCGAATTCGAAAGACTCTAAAGTTTTGATAAACGACGAAATGTGATAGGTGCCGGTGCCAGACTGCGCCGCTTTTGACATATCGATAGGTGCGCCCATCTCATCGCTGATGGCGTGAGCCATCTCGTCTGAACGACGGTTGTATACGTCTAAAATGCGTTTCATTAAATCCAGTCGTTCTTCTTTACTGGATAAAGACCATGTTTTGAAGGCTTCTTTGGCTGCGGCAACCGCTGCGTCTGTGTCGGCCTGGCCGCCCAAAGAGATCGTTGCGCTTACACCTTCTGTTGACGGGTTGATAACGTCAAGATCAGTACCGTCAATTGGATCAACCCACGCGCCGTTAATGTAAAACTGCTTAGTATTCATATAAATTTTTACCTATGTTTCGGTGCGCTAGCTGTCGAGTTTGTTGCGCGTACAATGATTTTGGCTATTGTCTCAAAGCCCGATGTGGAATGTGTGGCAACAAGCCAAAATAAGCAACATTTGTCTGTAATTATCCTGAATGCGTCAGATAACTATCGAATCAGTCAATCGCTGAGTTTCCAGATACGGATTATTCATCTATTGCTTTGGCTAGGGCCTGCTCCAGATCGTCAATGAGATCGTCTGCATCTTCAATTCCAATAGAGAGCCTCAGTAGCCGGGGATGTACTGGAAATCCATCGCCAGACACGGTTTTGCGATGTTCCACCAGGCTCTCAACACCTCCCAGAGAGGTGGCAGGATAGAACAGTTGGCAGTAGCGGGCTACATCTATAGCCGTCTGCTCTGTGCCTTTGACAATGATGGAAAGCATGCCCCCGAATTGACCGTTCGTCTGGCGTTTAGCGATCTCGTGTCCAGAGTGCGACGCTAGCCCGGGATACATGACAAGCTCTATATGTCTGTGATTTTCAAAATGCGCTGCAACGGCCATGGCATTGCTGGAGGATTTTTCAACCCGCAAAAAGAGAGTTCTCATACCGCGTATCAGTAGCCAGGCATCGAATGAATGCAAAACCGTGCCCTGTAGCTTGCGGATATTTTCGATATCTTCCCAGTGTTTATCTACGTGGTTGACGGACAATACGCCGGCAGTGACATCGGAATGCCCGTTCAAGTATTTAGTGGCTGAGTGAAATGAAATATCCGCACCCAGTTCTAACGCACGAGTCATACACGGAGGAGTGCCGGTACAGTCGGTTAGCAATTTGGCACCTGCCTTGTGAGCAATCTCTGCAGCTTTCGAAATATCAGTCACTTCCCAATTAGGGTTGTTTGGCGTTTCCACCCAAACAAGCGCTGTTTCTTGTGATTCGACTGCTGAGGCCAAAGATTCAAGATCACCGGCATCGTAGTAGGTGACAGACAAACGACCGTTTGCCTCATAGTTTTGGAACTGCTGCAATACTCCGTGATACATCACTTTCGGCGCGACGACATGCGTGCCTGTAGGCAGGCTTTCAATGACCGCAGTGCACGCGGACATGCCAGAGGAAAACAGTAGGGATTGCTCGGCTTCCTCTAAAGTGGCGATTATGGCTTCAGCTTGTGCGGTTGTTTGGCTACCGTCTCGACGGTACCAGTAGGGCTTCCTTATTTCGTAGTTTTCGTCACGAGCGTAGGTGGCTGCTGGCTGAATGGACGGGACTACCGCACCAGTTTCAGGTTCTAAGGAATGAAGAGCTTGAGAAATTAGGGTCACCATGGAAGGGCGACGATTACTCAGTTTTGTCATGGCACGAAGTTCCAACGGTTGTTTTGGCCAAACTTGCACGATAGGCAACGGCTCACGCGATTCTACACAGCCGGCTGGTCGTTAAAAACATGAGTTTTTACGAAGGCTAGATTGCGGTAGTATTTTAGGGTGGCGATTGCTCCATCGATCTTTGAGAAAATAAGTCATGCAAAATACCGAAACGAGTGAGCGTAACGAACTTTCCCAACAGTGTGCCATTGGTATCGGTCGAAGCGTTCGTTGTCATTATGATGCAATGGACTACATTGACCAGGCCATCGAGCTGGATGAAAGCGAGATCAGAGCCCGACTTGTGAAAGCCTGGATGCTTCACGGTGGCCGAGAAAATACGGTGGCGGATGCTGTTGACGCGCTTATAAGAGAGGTAGAAGAGCGTTTACCGTCAACGCAGAGCTACGACACTCAGTTGTTAGCGGCATTGAAACTATCCAAAGCCGGTAAAAGCTGTGAGAGTGCCACCGCTTTAGAGGCGATGCTGCTCAACGCTCCGACAGATTTGTACTTACATAAAATTGTTCAAGACGAAATATTCTGGTTGGGTAAATCTGATTGGATGTGTGCGATTACCGAACAAGCTGCACCGCACTGGCAGGTCGGCTCAAAAGACTACGGCACGTTTCTGTCGTATCGGGCCTTTGCGAATGAGGAGGCCGGTTTTTATGATGAGGCAGAACGCTATTCTCGTATGGCCTTAGAAATCGATCCAACCGATATTTGGGGCACACACGCCTTAGCTCACACGCTACTGATGAAAGGCAAAATGCACACAGGTATCGAATCACTTCAAGAGCTGAGTGCCAACTGGGGGCACGCCAATCAAATGCGCCATCATCTGTGGTGGCATATGTGTTTATTTTTGCTTGAAACGGGTGAGCATGAAAAGATCCTGCATTTATTATCCGCGGAAATAAGAAATCCTGAATCTGCTCTGGTTAAAGCATCTCCCGCGGCACCCATTGATATCCAAAATTATGCATCCTTGTTGTTACGCTTAGAGTTATACGGATTAGACGTATCTGAGCAGTGGCTTACGCTTGCCAACATCTGTGCCGCTCGCGTTAACAATCATGGAAATGCCTTTGGCAACATACACGACATGATGGTGCTGACCGCCACCGGCCAACATGAAAAGGCCGATGAATTTATGCGTAGCATGAAAAGCGAATATGCCGATAGGCAAAGTGATGTGGCATTAGCTTACAATGCTGTTGGCATTCCGGTTTGTGAAGCATTAATTGCCTATAGAGGCAAAGACTACGACACTGTTTTGAAAACACTGGGTGGCTTACGGCACAACCTAAGCCTGATAGGAGGAAGCCATGCGCAACGCGATGTGTTCTATCACTTGCTTGTGCACGCAGCGGAGAAGGCAAATCAGCCTGAGCTTCGCAATATTTATATCCGGGATATAGAACGCATCGGTTTTTGTGATGTCCCTAATCGGGCTGCCTACCAGAGCCGTGCACATTAGCGATCTTTTAGGGTTTAATGAGGCTCTCGACGTTAGCGGGCTGACAACCATCATTCGGTAAAAAACGCCTACTGAAGTTCAGATAAATCAACGTCTGAATAGAATGCCGACGTGACGTCTGGATGCGAACGCAATCGTGTTTTTAGCGTGTTAACGCCAAAGGTGGAAAACACTTTGTTGTTAGGATTGGTGTCTTGTGTTCCAACGGCTTTCGCAGCTAGAGCCGGCGGCAAATCCACAGGCTCAAAGCTTGCGTCTAAGCGAGGGTTTAAGAAATAGGCAACCGAGATCCGCTGCTTGCCCGGTGGTGGGCTTACCACTTGATGTTTGGTGGCGCGCAGAAATCCGTTGGTTGCAGATTGCATCATTTCTCCCAGATTAACCACAAAGGCACCGGGCATGGAAGCTACATCCAACAGTTGCCCTTCACTCAATACTTGTAAGCCGGGAATTTCATCTTGCATGATAAAAGTGATGATGCCTGAGTCGTTGTGAAGCCCGAGGCCTTGGCCGCTTCCACCGTGTTCGGGTTGGGCCGGATAGCGAATAATTTTTACGCGGATGTAAGGGTCGGGCGTCATCCGATCATCGAAGTAGGTAGGTTTTTGTCCTATACCGGTGGCAATTGCTTGCATCAACGCCATACCCACTGGGTGCATTTGGTCCATCCAAGTCATCACGGTTGTAGGCATGTGAGGAAGGCTATCCGGCCATTGATTGGGTCCTCTCAAACGGAGCCAGGGTGGATCCTCAGGCCTTAGTGCGAGGGCAGGTTCTTCCGGTCCTACATCAATTTGATCTCGCCAATCTATCTTGCCGTTTGTTCGTTCGTTGGACAGTAAGGTATATCCGCGGAAATGGGCTGAATTTTCCACGCTGATAGTTTTTCGCTCCTCTAAGGGAAGCGCGAAAAACTCATTCGCGACTGCTTGAGTTTTTTTACAGAGCTCCGTGTCCACGCCGTGACCGATCAGGTAGAAGAAACCGGGTCCGTGACAGGTCTCGATTAATCGGGTGACGAAATCGGCGGCCTCGGGTGAAGCGGGGTCCTTCAGGTAGTCAGAGATATCGAGTACTGGCAACATAGTTACAGTTCCAAGCGTAGGACACTGAATGTAAAGTTACCGTAATCGTATCTCAATTGCGTTCATTCAACAGCTGCGATGCTCAATCACTGGCGAGGCAACAGATTTTTGATGAGCCGATGTGAATACGGACTGTGTTGTGCCGGTATCACTTAACGGTGAAAGCGATTGGTTAGCTATCAAGCGGCTTTAAGCGTTGATGTACTATTTTCAACAAGTTGCAACAGGAGTCTCTGTAGTTTTAAGCCTTGATTATCCTCAGAGCTTTTAGCGTGAATTAAAGACAGCTGGTTAAACTCACTGGAGTTCTCCTGGGTCTCGCCGACGAATGCCATAGCCCATTCGGGGAAGCTTCTTTGTTCGATAGGGCCGAATTCGAGCACCTGGACGTTGTGATGACGTGGGTCACTTTGAATGCGTTCAAACGTTGCTTCGATAACCTCACTTTCACCTTCAAGAATTTGAGCGAAACACTGCTGGTTAAACATTAACGCACCGCTAATATTATCTTCAGTATTGTTGCGTTTGGAGGCCAGCTGAATATCTTCCATCATGAGAGACAATTGCTCTGGCGAAGAATCGCTCGCATTGTCGCTAATGTAGGCTATTTGGAATAACGCTCCTTCTGTGCTTGTAACTATAGTCTCGTGGCGCTCGTACACGGCTGCAGTGCTTGGTGTTGTAAAGCAGACACGATTAAATTCTTCAATTAGTGAAAACGTATCTTCAAACGGAATAGGTCGGCTATACAAATATCCCTGAGCTTTGTCACAGCCTAAACCCAGTATTTTTTCCTGATGCTCTTCGGTTTCTATGCCTTCAGCCAATGTTGTCATGCCGAAGCATTTACCTAGCGTAAACATGCTCTGTAACACTAAATCATTCTGAACTCTGTTTTCCTCGGATCTGACGAAGGACTGATCGATTTTCAGCTTATCGAATGGAAAACTGCGCAAGTAGCTAAGTGAGGCATACCCGGTGCCGAAATCATCCAGCGCAATGGCGACACCTAAGTCTTTTAGCGCAAGTAAGCAGTTGCGGCTCGATGTCTCATCCTGTATGGCTGTTGATTCCGTAATTTCTATTTCCAAGCGATCCGGTGAGAGTCCGCTATTGCTAAAGGATGCCTGTACTACGCTAATTAAGTTTTCGCTCTGCAACTGTACCGGTGATACGTTGACTGCAACTCGAATATCTTCAGGCCAGCTTAGTGCCTGATGGCAGGCAGTTTTAATTACCTATTCGCCAATAGCGACAATCAAACCAGACTTTTCGGCTAACGGAATAAACACATCTGGGAAGATCAACCCGAGTTCCGGATGTCTCCATCCTATCAGTGCCTCGAATCCCGGGATTTTTCGGTTCGTGTAGTCCAATTGCATTTGGTAATGCAATTCAAATTCGTTTAGTAGGATAGCTTTGCGCAGATCAAACTCTAGTTTTCGTTCTTCCCGGCGTTTCTCATCCATATCCGCGGAGTAGGGTCTGTCTATTCCGCTCAATGAATGCATGTTTACAGCCAGAGACAATTCAGCTCGGCGCAATAGTTCCAAGGTACTGTGTTCATCAGTACAGCTTGTCCATCCGATGTGAGCTTTCAGTTCGGCGACTTCTTGGTCAATCAAATACGGCCGCCCGAGCATATCTTTTGCCTTGTTGATAGTTTTTTCGAACCTATCGGTAACTGCATCATCATTTATATCTGTGGCAAGAATGGAAAATGATGATGCTCCATCGCTAGCGATTAGCCATTCTTTGGGCATGACGTCAGACAACCTTTTTGCCACTTTCTGAAGCAATCGATTGCTGGCTGATTCTCCGGCTTCTGCTTTGAACTCATTGAGTGCATGAAGCTTTATGAGCACAACCTTCAAAGAGGATTTTTCACAGTGCTTCAAGCTTGAGTTTATTAACTTAACGAGACGAGGGCGTGTCAGTAGTTTGGTTATCGGATCGCACGGTATGAAGGTGGCCAATGTAAAGTCGGATTGTCCAACTGACTGAAAATCTGCGTCTGGAAGCTCTGACACATTGAGGCTCCAATTCGATGAGCTCTGGTCATTTGAGCGTGTAAAAAAGCGCTGCAATTTCTCTCGACAATCTTCATCACTGTCAGAAGGGAATATATCCTTGCATGCTTGTGAGAATGCGTGGACAGAACCGTCTGAATTGAACAGTGCTACCGGGTTGGTCATCGCACCAAGCAGGTCTGCCGCAGGCAGGGAGGCATCACCGTCTGTTACGAAAACATCCTGGTCGTGATTGCCTTTCATGTGCAACTCCTGTTGCTAATTGTCGTAAGTATTCGATAAACGAAATCCACCCGTCTTCCAGGATGTCATTGTGATAGCGAGCACGATTTTTTCGTAGCGGGCAATCAATCTTCGAATTTCGTCGGATATTCCTTATAGTGGGTATCGGTCCGCTGACGGTGTTCGCTTGAATGCAAATGACGGGTTTCGGTGTCAGTTTGCGACGCGCTAGTTAGATGCCGTGTTGCCTGGAGCGGTGCTTTCTGTGACTTAGTCAGCATCCACCTTTAGGGAAAAATAATCTGGTAAAGTTATAAGCTTCAGATTTATATAGGTTTTCGCAATGAGTAAGGACATCCGACTTGCTGTGGTTGGTGCTGGGCTTGTCGGCAAACGACACATTACGGCTATCGAGCAGGTCCCAGGGGTTGCATTAATGGCAGTAGTTGATGTCTCTGAAGAGTCTCAGCAAATTGCACAATCCCAAGGTGTTGCCCACTTTGCTTCATTGGATGAGCTACTGGTGCGTGAAAAGCCCGATGGTATTGTTTTATCCACACCGACTCCCTTGCATGTCGAACAGGCCACGCTCAGTGTTGATCATCGTGTTCCTGTGCTGATTGAAAAGCCCCTGGCCACATCTGCTAGCGCGGCTGAAGTACTGGTGACGCATGCGAGTCATCATGATGTTCCTATCCTTGTGGGACATCATCGTCGGCATAACCCTTTAATCAAACATGCCTGGCAATTGATTAACGAGCGTCGTATAGGCGACATTAGAGCGGTGCATGCACAATGCTGGTTTTATAAACCCGATCATTATTTTGCGGAAGCACCTTGGCGCACAAAGCACGGGGCTGGGCCCATCTCTGTCAATCTGGTTCACGATGTAGATTTATTGCGATATTTATGCGGTGAAGTTATTACGGTATCTGCTCAATCTTCGGCCTCGTCGCGTGGATTTGAAAATGAGGAAGTGGCTGCTGCAGTACTGACGTTTGCAAATGGAGCAATTGGGACAATTACGGTATCCGATGGCGTTGTGTCCCCGTGGAGCTGGGAACTCACGTCCAGAGAATATCCAATTTATCCGGTAACCGATCAGAGTTGCTACCACATTGGTGGTTCTGAAGGTTCGCTGTCACTTCCTGATCTGACACTTTGGAATCAAAACGGTAAAAATGATTGGTGGGCGCCTATCAATGCAACCTCAATGCCTCGTGAATCCTCCGACCCGTTGGTCAATCAGATGGAACATTTTGGCCGTGTTGTTCAAGGAGCTGAATCGCCGCTGGTATCCGGAGAGGAGGGGCTGCGCACCTTGCGCGTAATTGAAGCCATCGAAAATTCAGCCAAAACCGGCAAGACTATTTCTGTGGGTAACGAATAGTAGACATAAGCGTCAGTGCGTGAGCTTAAAACGGCAGGGTTTGAACTGTGTTCCATATTCCATTCGCATTCATGGAACTTACTTTCTATACAGCGTTCGTAGTCAGTAATTCTTATTGATAAACGGTTTTACAGCAATGAAGACAGCGATATTTAGCCTATTTCTAACCTTGGGTTTATTTGTATCCACATCAGCTCAAGCAGATAAAGTTGTTTTTGCAGGTGGTTGTTTTTGGTGTATGGAAAAGGACTTTGAATCTCTTAATGGTGTGACAGACGTCGTTTCAGGTTTTACCGGAGGTACGGCTAAAAACCCAACCTATAAAGGCGACCATACTGGGCACTATGAAGCCGTGGAAATTACCTATGACCCGGCTGTCTTGAGCTATCAGGATTTACTGGATCATTTTTGGGTCAACATAGATCCGTTCGATGCAAGAGGACAATTTTGCGATAAAGGGCCTAGCTACTTGAGCGCAATTTTCGTTGAAACTGAAGAGCAGAGAATGCTTGCTGAAAAAACAAGGCAGGCTGTTGTTGATCAGTTTCCCGAACAAACGGTTGTAACACCCATTCTGCCGCTGATGACGTTTTACCCAATTACCGGTGCTGAAAGCTACCATCAGGATTTTTATAAAAAGAGCCCGATTCGCTACAAAGCCTATCGCTACAGTTGTGGCAGAGATCGACGTCTAAAAGCTATATGGGGAGATGCCGCCACCGTTTAGCGCTAATGTGGCCAGTCATAGTCTGGCCATTTAGTCTGCGCTTTTCATTAGGGATTAATGAGGGGTAGAATCCAGCGGTATCGTTTGCTTTCAATGAGTGCGACGCCGTGGGATACCCTCCATTATCAGAGGTTCGAAAGTCACTTCGTGTCAGTTGGTATCGGTGCCCCATTGAGCCACGGGATCTACGCCAGCTGCTACAACGCAGTGATCTAGAGGGTTTTAAACAGGCAGGGGGGCACCTTGCATTGTGGATTGTCACAGGCAGCCTTGCGTACATAGCCTGGATAAACTCGGCCTGGCTCTGGTTGCTACTCGCACTTTTTATACATGGTGTCGTGTCGAGTTTTTTCAGTGGAACCGCACCACACGAGCTCGGTCATGGCACCGTGTTTAAAACTCCATGGCTAAACTCGTTTTTTCTATACCTGTTTAGCTTTATCAGTTGGTGGGACCCTTTCGACTACGCGAGCAGCCACACCTACCATCATCGATTTACACTGCATCCGAAAGCTGATCGGGAAAACTTGCTGCCGCTATCGCCTATTGTCAGTCCCTTTACGGTACTGCAGTTGCTCACGATAAACGTGTTTGGGGAGAAAGGCCGTACGTTTGGAAAGGGTGGTCTGTTGTCCACCATTTATGTCACCGTGCTGTCAGCCATGAGAAAAACTGGGCCGGCACGCATTCCAAGCAATGAATGGTTAAATGCCATTCATCAGGATCAGCCGGTACAGTTTGAAAAGTCGGTGGTTTGGTCGCGACTGTTATTGGTGTTTCATGGCGCTGTATTTTTTGGTTCTCTACTGTCAGGCCAATGGATTTTCGTATTCATCATTTCAACATCTTCATTCACGGCCAAAATCTTTTCGCATTTAGCCGGAATGACTCAGCATTGCGGGCTTAAGGAAAACGATACAGACTTTCGCAAAAGCACACGCTCCATTGTATTGAATCCCGTACTTGAATTTTTGTATTGGCGTATGAACTGGCACACCGAGCATCATATGTTTGCTGGCGTGCCGTGTTATAACCTTAAAAAACTTCATAACCTTGTTCGCGATGACATGCCGCGACCAAGAACACTGCGTGAAGCCTGGCTGGAAATGACTCAAACTTGGCGAATACAACAGCATGACTCGGCTTACTTTCATGACACTGAAGTGCCGATTTCAACCGCTAACTATCATTCCGATTCCACAGATTTTCATTCCATAGGCGACTTGGCGCCGCAAGGTCTAAAAGAGATTTAATTCATGCTTGAAATTTGGGGGCGACCCTATTCATCTAATGTCATTCCCGTTATCTGGACGGCTGCCGAATTAGGGCTTAATTACAAGTTGAAGTTGGCGGGTGGAAGTTTTGGTCAACTTGATACGGCTGAGTTCGGCAAGATGAACCCCAACCGCATGATTCCAGCCATTCGAGACGGTGACTTCTGCTTGTGGGAATCTCATGCAATTGTCCGCTACCTAAGCCACAGTTATGGTGAAGGTAGCTTATGTCCAAAAGATGTTCGGCAAAGAGCGGTCGCCGATCAGTGGATGGAGTGGTGTGGTACCCGTGCATTCACTCCTGTCATTCAAATGTTTTTCGGTACTGTTCGTACGGCACCTGAGCAACGCGATATGAAAGCAGTCATGGCGCATGTTGAAGAAGCCAGTCGCGTGCTATCAATACTCGATGCTCATCTATCAACACAACATTATGTTGCTGGTGATAGCTTTACGATGGGTGATATACCGTTGGGTGCAGTGGCGTATCGATATTTTAATGTCGATGTAGTAAGACCCTCATTGCCGAATGTTGAAGCTTGGTATGAGAGACTGACACATAGACCAGCCTATCAAGCGCATGTGATGCGTTTTTTTGGTACCAACCCTGAAGAATGGCAGGCGTTAGAAATTGCGTGCGCCAGTGAAGGTGATTAAGTATGAGCGATGTTTTTACATTCCACGAAAAATTCTCGCCGGAAGAGTTTGAAACTCAATACAACTTACGAACCGGGCGTCCAGACTACGAAGTTTCTGTCATTCCTGATTGGTTAACACGCAGTGAAACTGCCAGAGAGACAATCCCTTGCCAACTGGATATTCGCTACGGTGACGGTGACAAGCAGCGTCTGGACCTATTTACAACCGCATCTGCCGATGCCGCAACTCTGGTTTATTTCCACGGAGGCTACTGGCAACGGGGAGATAAATCGATTTACAGCTTTCTGGCAAAACCGTTTGTTGATGCCGGGGTTAACGTTATCGTTGTGGGCTATGATTTGTGCCCTGCGATAACCATTACGCGTATATGCGCCGAAGCTCGTGAAGCCATGGCATATATATTCAGACATGCCAAAGACCTGGGCATTCATGCGGAAAAAATCTCTGTAATGGGCCACTCCGCCGGCGGACACATCACAGAGATGATGATGGGAACGAATTGGCCGGAGATGGGTAGCGATCTGCCAGAGACGCTCATAAAGTCCGGTATCCCGGTGTCACCGCTAAGCTATCTTGAGCCGGTCAGGCTCACTCAGGGGCTCAATTCGGGCATCAGGATGGATGCGGAGGAGGCTGAGCTTCAAAGTCCCATGAAACACCACCCCCCAATGACAAACGCCCCGCAAATGGTCGTCGTCGGAGGGGCAGAGACTGCCGAGTTTCATCGTCAAACTCAAATGTACTGTGACGCGTTCAACACAGCCGAGCGGCCGGTAGAGATGTATGTCGTCCCCGATGTTGATCATTTTGACGAGCTGAATGTGCTGAGCGATCCGGAGAGTCCGTTCTTTTTGAAAACCTTGGAGCTGATAACGCGCTAGCGGCTGGGGAAGCCGTTTGAGGCCGTTTACGGCATCTCGAAACCAGGCATTGCATTCGTATTCAAAATTTGTAATTGTATAGTCAGGTCACCCGTCTTTTAAGACATTTTGAGGAAGGAATAATGAAAACCTTAGTTAAAGGCACTCTACTCGGTGCCATGATGATCAGCGGTTCATCCGCTGTATACGCTGGTTGTGGCATCGAAGAAGGCCGTATCAGCATCGTGGGCAATGAATTCCCAGCTATCCAGACGGTTGCAGCCGGTGCTGTGGCCTGTGCAGGCGACGGCGTAGAAGCGACTGCCAACCTGACAGCTGATCACCAGAAAATCAACGTTGCTGGTATGCAGGGCAACCCGGCTGAATACACATCGGCCATTATCGCGAATTCATCCATCGTTGCTTTGATGAACGAAGACGTAATCCGTCCACTCGACGACTTAATCGCAGAGCACGGTCAAGATATCCCGAAGAACCAGCTGATCACTATCAACGGTAAAGTCATGGCGGTTGCGTTCATGGCGAATGCCCAGCATCTGGCCTATCGCAAAGACGTACTGGCCGATTTAGGTATCGAGCCTCCTAAAAGCTACGAAGAAATGCTCGATGCAGCTGAGAAAGTTCGTGCAGCCGGTGCTTCTGAGTACCCACTGGGCGGTGCCTACAAAGCTGGTTGGAACCTGGCTCAGGAATTCGTCAACATGTATATCGGCCACGGTGGTGAGTTCTACCAGCCAGGGTCTGCAGTACCTGCTATCAACAACGAGCAGGGCGTTGCTGCACTCGAAATGATGAAAAGCCTTAGTGCATACATGAACCCTGATTACCTGACTCATGATTCCAACGGCACGGGTGCTGAGATGGAAGCCGGTAACGTCATCATGATGAACATGTGGGGTTCTCGTATTGGTAAATTACAAGACGACGAAGGTGCGCCACCGGAAATCGCTTCAAACATCGAAGTTGGTGGTCCTCTAATGGTCGCTGATTCAGGCACTCCTGCAACTACACTATGGTGGGACGGATGGACTGTTGCTAAAAACATCTCTGATGCCGATGCAGTCGCGACATTCCTGGCAATGAAAAACGGCATTAGCCCGTCCATTCTTAACGAAGAGACTATGGGTCAAGCTGTATGGATGATCGATGGTTACGAGCCAGCGCCAGTTAACCAAGGTGTTTTCGCGTCAATTGCTGCCGGATCAACAGCGTATCCAATGCTGCCATACCACGGCCTGATGCACACTGCGCTGGGCAACGAAATTGCTGATTTCCTAACTGGCAAAGAAGACGCAGCCACTACATTGGCTGACATCGAAGCAGCCTACACAACCGCTGCAACAGAAAAGGGCTTTCTGTAAGTAAAGTCATTGGTTGGATAACGTAATTATCCAGTACCCGAAACCTCCAGTCACAGCTAATTGAAATATTTACCTGTGCTGGAGGTTTTTTATTTGGATTAACCGGTCTTCCATGAAACACAAGACATTTTTTTGGTTCGTCCTGCCAACATCATTGGCAATGCTGCTCTTTATTGCTCTACCGATAATTTCGGTGGTTATGCAGTCTGTCTATGCACCTCACGAGCAGGTTATTATTGAAGTAGAAAACTGCGACATCTTTGGTTGTAAGAAATCGACCATGGTCGACCAGGATGCAACCCGTGAGCTTCGCGAAGCTGAGCCGCTGGGTCGCTTTGTGGGGACCGATATCTACACGAATCGGAATCATCTTGCGACTACAGAGGTGGGTATTGCCTGGCAGAATTCCTCGTCAGTGGGGGAGCTCTTTGCCGAAATAATGAACCTGCCGTTTTATCGCGCGCTGGCTTTTACACTGACCTTTACGTTTGTCGTTACACCGCTTGTTCTAATACTGGGTTTCATAATCGCTGTGGCGGTTAACAGCATTCCCAGTGTTTTGCGAGGACCAACGATTTTCCTATCGTTGCTTCCCATGATTATCACACCGTTGATTGGATCGTTGATTCTGTTCTGGATGATAGATTCCCGAGGCATCATCGGTACACTTCTGCAACATTTAGCAGGTGATCCTAATTTATCGTTGAAGGCTTCAACACCGTTAACGTGGGCCACACTCATGTTTTACGGTGTGTGGCATGCGGCGCCTTTCGCCTTTGTCGTCTACTACGCCGGGCTGCAAAGTGTTCCTAAAGACACCTTAGAATCTGCAATGATTGATGGAGCATCGCGTTGGCAGCAAGTGCGCTACGTCATCTTGCCTCACCTTGTGCCGTTGACAACATTTATAGCGCTTATGCAGCTGATGGATAACTTTAGGGTGTTTGAGCCTATTGTGGGCTTCAATGCCTCGGCTCATGCGCAATCGTTATCCTCCTTTATTTACGATGATCTTGGCGGTGAGACGCGTCTATTGTCCTCTGCCGCAGCAACCTCAGTTTTGACCATAGTAGGAATCTCGGTGCTGCTTGCGCCAGTACTTGTCCGGACATGGCGAGAATTTGGGAGGACGAAAAAATGAGTTCATCTGTAGCTGAGCGCCGATCCCCTTTACTCAAATTTTTTGCCTGGTCATTTCTCATCTCATGGCTTGTGCTTGCCGCTTTTCCATTCTTCTGGACGTTTTGGGGGTCGTTTAAAGTTGAAGGGGACTTTTTCTCTAAAGCCGACTGGACGTGGGCCATATTCGGCCACTTAACGCAAGCAGAAACGGGCGGGGCGTTTACTGGCGACGGATATCACGGGGCGTGGATACAAGAAGAGTTTTGGCGAGCTGCGCTCAACACGCTTATTGTCGTCGTGTGCGTTGTTGGTATTTCGCTCACCATTGGCACCCTAGGCGGATATGCGCTCAGTCGCTCAAGCTACAACTATGCTTTCTGGTTGCTCATCATTGCTTTGATGTTTAGAGCTCTACCTCAGATTACATTGGTGTCCGGTTATCTATTGCCATTTTATGAATGGAATTTATGGGGGAAATTGCCCACGGCTATTATTGTGCTTGTGGCTATCAATCAACCTTTCACACTATGGATGCTGACTTCTTTTTTCAAAAACATCCCTAAAGACCTAGATGAAAGTGCCATGGTAGATGGGTGTACTCACTTCCAGGCTTTTCGTCACGTCATCATCCCCGTGATGTGGCCGGGAGTTATTACAACCGGGCTTTTCTCTTTGTTGTTGGCCTACAACGATTTCGCGGTGACAGCCATGATTTTGTCTAAAGAGAATCAAACAATGGTTCCGAAGATAGCGAGCTTTTTAGGAACAACTCAGACTAAGGGTAATGTCATGTTTGCGGTTGCGTCAGTGGTTTCAGTGACTGCACCGCTTTTCGTACTGGTGATGTTTTTCCAACGCCAGATAGTAAGTGGATTAACTGCAGGCGCGGTGAAAGGATAGGTTCAATGGCCAGTATCACACTGAAAAATGTAAACAAGCGTTGGGGATCTTTCGTCGGCGTTAAAGATTTCGATTTAGAGATCGCTGACAAAGAGTTTTTGGTACTACTAGGGCCGTCTGGTTGTGGAAAAACAACCACGATGCGAATGATCGCAGGCTTAGAGGATGTTACCGAGGGTGAAATTTTTATCGGTGGCAGAAAGGTGAATAACCTTGAGCCCAAAGACCGCGACATCGCCATGGTCTTCCAATCGTATGGTTTATATCCAAACATGACTGTCTGGGAAAACATACGTTTTCCACTAAAAATTCGCAATGTCGATCCTGCCACTCACCAAGAGAGAGTTCAGAGGGCCGTCGACATGGTTGAACTGCACGACTTTGTGCATAGGCGGCCTGCAGCGTTGTCTGGTGGACAACGTCAACGTGTTGCTCTAGCCAGAGCTATCGTTCGAGAGCCTACCGTATTCTTAATGGATGAGCCTCTATCAAATTTGGATGCAAAGTTAAGAGTCTCTACTCGGGCTCAAATAAAAAATTTGCAGCACGAACTGCAGACAACCACCATTTATGTAACGCACGATCAAATTGAAGCCATGACATTGGCTGATAGAGTAGTGGTTATGAATCAAGGTATTGTTCAGCAAGTAGCAACGCCCCGTGAAATTTATGACATGCCGGCAAACACGTTTGTCGCAGGGTTTATGGGAACACCGGCAATGAACCTTATCGATGGCGAACTCAACAATGGCGTGTTCAAAGCCGACAACATTGAGATCGCAGGATTAAGTACTGAAACCAATGGAGTGGTAACACTTGGTTTCCGTGCTGAAGATGCCTCCCTGAGTGATAGTGCAGCGCAAATGAATGCTGCGGTTTATTCTATGGAGCTCTTGGGTGAAGCATCTATGGTCACAGTCAGAGCGGGTGGTGCCATCGTCTCTGTAAAAGCTGATAAAGACTACATGGCTGATATTGGCGATACTATTCATGCTTCTATTCCACCGGCAATTTGTCACTTGTTTGATAAAACAACCGGTGAAAGACTGACGTAGTAGTGACTAGCCGGACGGATAACGCTTCAAAGAAGTGGGCAAGCCTGCCTGACTACATCATCGGCATCACCAAAGAGATCTGGGAAGATAAGGGTATTGCAACCCTTAATCAGTATTACGCCCAAGATATTCCCATGAGATTTCCATCGGGTTTAATGGTTGGAAATCAGTCGGTCATAGCCGGCACACTTGCTACATTGGCAGAATTCCCCGACCGACAATATGACAACGGGCACGCATTCCGGCCATGGATATTTTGGAAAAGCCACTGGCAAGAAATACCGGGCGCGTGCTATCGCCGACTGCGCTGTTAAAGATAACGTTATCTTCGATGAGTGGCTAATAAGAGATACCGCGCTTATCGTGAAGCAATTGGGTATGAAACCAAAACGCTTTGCTAGAGACCTCATTGCTCGAGAAGGAGGCGCTGAGAACTGCGTTAGACCATTCACGCCAGAACAAGACAGTGACGACATTTGCCGTTAATGATAGAAATAATGGTGGTCAGCAATTGACATTGGGCGTCGATGTTTCTCGACAGCTCTCACTGGAGTTGCATTCTGCTGATTTAGGCGCTGCCGGCTTGTCACCAGAGGGCGGTATTAACTACAACATGCATGGAGCAAATGCACTTATATACGCAGGTAAAAACCGACACAACTATAAGCGAGCAGGCTTTACCGGTTACGGTCGTGTAGGGTATGGCGTCATGGAAAGCAGTGCTGCTGGAAAAATCCCGTATAGACAGGAAGAATCAAACCATTTTCTCATTGGAGCAGGTTTGGAATATATGACACCAGTGGGATTTGGTTTTCGGGCTGACGTAGTGTCGTATGAAGATGATGCGCAATATGCTCAGTTGGCTATCGTCTATCGAATGGGATCACCTATGCGTCAGCGTGGCGGTGTAGTTGTGGAGTCGGGCTCCGACTCGCCCACTAACAATACTTCAGAGCCTTTGCTTCAAGCAGCTATTGCTGTCTCTCAAGAGCTTAGTGCGTGCACAATGGAGGCGTCTAGAGAAGGCAATCTGTACTTTAACACCAACTCAGTGGTTATGAGTGATGAAGATAGGCAACTGCTGAGTTCGGTAGCTCAAAGAATGAAGAGTTGCGACAATCTGAAACTAGCCATTACGGCTCATACTGATGAAACCGGAACTACTCGGTATAACGACAAATTGTCAAAGCGAAGAGCCAGTGTTGTTGCGCCTAACTCCACTCGTGAGTGGTCGCAGGCTGAATCGACGTGTCCAAATGGAATTTCACTGAATTCATTAGGCCTTTAACTTAGAGTGTCAAGTAGTGCCATCAATGCGATGGCTACGAAGTACATCGGGATAACATAAGGCCAATTGTGAATAGCCCCTTGCCAGGCTGAGATTCCATATCGACCTTGGAATATCAGATTGGTACCTGACAAGGGGCTTGATGCGTTTCCCAGCCCCCATGAGAAAAGGTAAGTCATTGCCAGCAATTCAGGGTCTGGGTTGATAGGCAACAGTAACGGTGTGAGTACGGATATTTGTATCACCGGATGAATTCCAATACCTGCGATTAAAATCATTGCGGCAAGGGTTAGGCAAGCTGTGCTTAGTGTGTATTCGGTCAACGATATTTGAAAATTGCTGATCGATAAAAATGCGGTAAGCCCAGTCGCGAGCACGCCGGCAGATATAAAAAGAAGTAGTTCATTAGCACTGCCTGGAAGTCCCGATACAACGTGTTTTTTCAAGCGTAGCGAACCTTTGCCCAATCCCAGTCTGTAAATCATGACAGCTGCAGTTAGCAGCAAGGCTGAAAAAGATATAACAACTAAGATGGGCAGCGCAGGGACGAGCGCCTGAGTTACTACTACAGTGACAGTCAGGGCTATCGGTAACCATAATTTGGAGGCTGAAAGAGGATAGCCTGTAAATCGGCTCACTCTGTCAGGGTGCCGGATGATAGCAATGAAATACATGCTGATGATAGTGAGTACCATCAGTGGTAGTCCTGTTAGCATGACTGCGATCAAACTGACATTGTCGACAAGGGTGAGTACCAATGCGGTTGCGCCAAAATAAGGCGACCAACTGGAACATGCGCAGAATACTCTTGTCATAGAGCGTGCTGTAAATAAATCTATCGGTTGTTCCTTGTCTATTCGATCGCACATCATGATGGGCGCAGAGATATTGATGACTGATCCGAATAGGCCTAACCCGATTAGTGTTTTTAAGTAGGGCTTCGCGCCGGTGGGTAGTTTGCCTTGGGTGAGCTCTAGGTCGAGTATCAGCTTCAAGAAGCCTACTGACATGATCATGCTCAATAGAAATGTGTTTCGTGAAAACGTTTCGATGAGGCTGAAAGATCCGCCTTTAGCGTACGCGTATATCAGTAGCGACGCACCAATAGAAAATAAAATGCTTACCTGGATTTTGGCACTGAAACGCAGTGTGGAAAAAAGCAGTAGGGCTGCTGATACTGCGAGGCCACCAGCAGCTGCATCCAGAGCGATCGTGGGAATTAATTTTTGTGTGCTACCGAATACTCGTACCAAGAGCATGGCAAAAAGCAAGTAGCCAGCAATATGAATACGAGCCGACACAGTTAGCCAGGTTCTGCAACGGAGAAACTTACTCCGCTTTCTTGACCCGAATTTTCGAGCCTGAAACGTCCGTGCCGTTGAGAGTTTTCATGGCTGCTTTAGCCTCACCAGGCTTAGGCATTTCTACAAAGCCAAACCCTTTGGATATACCGGTTTTGCCGTCCATGACGACTGTGCAAGATTGAACGCTACCGTGTGTTTCAAAGAGTTCTCGGACGTTTTCTTCAGTGAGATCGCGGGCAAGGTTTCGGACTAGCAATTTCATAGAAGAGTTTTCTCGTTAATGTAATGTTCAAGTGTATCCGATGTTTATTTGGCCTGCTCTTTATTCGGCGTGACATTCCCGCCCAGTTCTAAAATTCTCTTGGTTAGCGTTTCAAGGGCTGATTTTGGTACCGCTAGTTGTAAAGTGACTTGATCTGTAAATTTCTTATCCCGTACCTCAATATCTGTCGAGCGGAGCCAGTGTTCCAGTGAGCTCAACTGGGAATAGGGAAGGACAACCGAGTGTTCAACTAGGATGAACCGGGTGCGCGTTTCCAAATTTTGCAAGGCAGAACTTACACATTGGGTGTACGCGCGAACCAGTCCACCCGCACCGAGTTTCACACCACCGAAAAATCGCGTGACCACGACGACGATATTACCCAGATCAGAATGAAGGAGGACATTTAGCATCGGTTTGCCGGCGGTACCTTTGGGTTCTCCATCATCACTTTGATCCTGGTGGTACACATTATTGGGTGATTCGGCCACCATGGCCCAACAATGATGATTGGCATCTGGAAATTCTGTACGGATGGCTTCGATGGCTGCCAAAGCGTCACTTTTACTCGTCACGGGTACCACCGTGGTGATGAAGCGGCTACGCTTTATTTCAAGCTCAAAACGTTGTTGCGAGTTGGGTACATTGAATCGATCCATACCGGCATGGTACGTAATTCTGGCGTGCTTGAGTGGCTTCACTTAGATTGGTCCGACGTGGCACAATCATGATATGGATAACAGCTCTACCCCTACATGGGATATCGATTTCTATAGCGATGAGGTCATTAAAGACCCGTTTCCCGTTTATGAGCGGCTGAGAGAGCTAGGCCCAGTCGTCTATTCACCGCAGAACGAACTCGTACTTGATATATAGAGAGACAAACACATGAGTGATCGACCTAATTTTTTGTACTTTATGACGGATCAACATCGGTCTGATGGTTTGGGTTGTTATCACCACCCTGTAGTGCGCACCCCTAATATTGATGCTCTCGCTCAGTCTGGAACCCGTTTCGAGCAATTTTTTGTGGCAACTCCCGTGTGCATGCCTAACCGTGCGAGCTTTATGACCGGGCGCTATCCGAGTACCCATGGCTTAAGGTACAACGGCTGTTTGTTATCAGAGCGTGCGAATACATTCGTAGATGTTCTTGGAAAAAGCGGATACCGAACAGCGAGCATTGGCAAAAGTCATTTACAGCCCATGACCGACATCGCTCCATTTTCTGCAGAGGAGTTCGCTACAGGCCCGATAAAAGAAGCTTGGAAAGAAGACGATGCTCTATACGATAACGAACAGCCTGCTCAATTTGATTCCGATGGGCGTTATAAATTCCCCGAACCATACTATGGCTATCAACACATCGACATGGTAACGGGGCATGGAGACCGCGCCGGCGGTCATTACCAGCAGTGGTTTCGCGAACGTCATGATAACTGGCAAGAGCTTTTAGATCGGGACAATCAGCTTCCGCATAATTATTCGTGTCCGCAAGCCTTTAGAACTCCCATCCCTGAAGACAGCTACCCAACGGCATTTATCAAGGAGAGGGCTAAAGAATATTTACGAGCTGCTCAAAATCACGACGAACCGTTTTTCTCGTTTGTCTCGTTTCCCGATCCTCATCATCCGTTCAATCCTCCGGGTAAGTACTGGGATATGTATAACCCGGATGACTTCGATTTATCCGTGCGCTACGAGGATCATAATAACCCTCCACCTCCACTGCGTTATGCGAAGGAGCAATACGATACCGGTGAACTACCCAAGTTAGCGCAAATAGCGTTCATGGCAAGTGATCAGCATATACGTGAGGCGATGGCCTTAACGGC